>CAKVNK010000001.1 GCA_934777435.1 uncultured Clostridia bacterium | reverse complement strand
ATAGTGAATAAGCAAAGGCTGTTTAGCAAGTTAAAAACAAAAAAAGAGCAACAGAAATGTTGTTCTTTTTTTTGTGCCAAATGTTTTTCGTTTTGAATTATGCTAGATTTATTGATAATAACCTCTATCTGTTGGAGTTGAAAACAGTTATTTTGTTAAAAATCATTCTATTCATACTTATTTTATAACAACATTTGTTAAATGTTATTCAAACAGTTATATTATTAATTTCTTTATAGTATTTTTAAAAACAGCCAAAAAGATAAATATATTTTATACAAACTTGAAATTTTAAAATTTGTATGATACAATAAAAGATGACCAAAGCAAAGTGTACAATTTGTTGTTTTGGTTAAAATAAACAAAGGAAAACCATGTTAGAAAATATTGTTATCAAAGGTGCAAAAGAAAATAACCTTAAAAATGTAAATTTAACCATACCAAAAAATAAGTTGGTTGTTTTTTGTGGTGTGAGTGGTTGTGGTAAATCAACTTTGGCGTTTGACACAATTTTTGCAGAAGGTCAACGCCGATATATGGAAAGTTTATCAAGTTATGCACGTCAATTTTTAGGGCAGATGAATAAACCAGATGTTGAAAGCATTGACGGTCTTAGCCCTGCAATTTCTATTGACCAAAAAAGCACAAACAATAATCCACGTTCTACTGTTGGCACAATAACTGAAATTTACGATTATTTGCGTTTGCTTTTTGCACGTATCGGCAAACCATATTGTCCAAAATGTGGCAAACCAATCAGTGTGCAGACCTTGGATCAAATTGTGGATAAAGTGTTGGAAGCAGAAGATAATGCAAAAATGCTTATAATGGCACCTATTGTTCGTGCACAAAAAGGCACACAAGAAAAAGTGCTTGAAGGTCTGCGTAAAGACGGTTTTGCTCGTGTTATGGTGGACGGAACAGTCTATTCACTTGATGATAGCATTGTTTTAGAAAAAAATAAACGTCACAACTTGTATGTGGTTGTGGATAGGTTAGTTAAACGTGAAGGTATAACATCAAGGTTAACTGAATCTATCAATAAATGTTTGCAAATGGCTGACGGCTTGGTTGTGGTGGAAACAAACGACACAAGCAAACTTTATAGCGTAAAATATAGTTGTGTTGATTGTGGCATTTCAATCCCTGATATTGAACCAAGTTTGTTCAGTTTTAACAATCATGCGGGGGCTTGCCCAAAATGTGCGGGGTTGGGTTATGTTATAAAAATAGGTGAAAACGCTATTGTTAAAAACGACCGCTTATCAATCAACGAAGGTGCTTTGTCAATTATGGGCTTCAATATTGACGCTTTGGGTATAACCAAAAAAGCACTTGCAAAATTTGCACATGAACATGATTTCAGTTTGGATACGCCTTACTATAAAATTCCGCTTGAAGCAAGACGAATATTTATGTATGGCGACCCATCGTCAAGTCAAGATGAAGTTGCACAAAACTTAAATCAATATTTACGCACACCAGGTATAAAATTTATGGGTATTGTGCCTGACCTTATGCGTAGATTTCAAGAAAGTCAAAGTGAATATATCAAAGAAGAAATTTACAAATTGATGAGTGAAGACACTTGCCCAGAGTGCCAAGGCAGACGCTTAAATCCAAGTGCACTTTCAATAAAAATTGAAGGTAAATCTATTGCCGATTTGTGCGATATGTCAATTATCAAACTTTATGGCTTTATTTCAAACTTAAAGTTAACTGAAAATGAACAAAAAATTGCACAAAGCATTGTAAATGAAATCAGCAATCGCCTTTCATTTTTGGTTAATGTTGGCTTAACATATTTAACATTATCACGCCGTGCAGGCACACTTTCAGGTGGCGAATCACAACGTATCAGGCTTGCAACTCAAATTGGCAGTGGATTAAGTGGTGTGTTGTATATTTTGGACGAACCAAGCATAGGTTTGCACCAACGTGATAACGATAAATTGATAGACGCACTTAAAAATTTGCGTAATTTAGGCAACACATTGATTGTTGTTGAACACGATGAAGACACTATCCGTCAAGCCGACTATTTGGTTGATATTGGTCCAAAAGCAGGCGTACATGGTGGTGAAATCGTGGCAACTGGCAGTGTGAACGATTTGATTGATTGCCCAAGAAGTATCACTGGCAAATTCTTGTCTGGTGAAATGAAAATTGAAGTGCCAACTTCACGCCGATTGACTGACAAAGGCTTTATACGTTTGTTGGGTTGCAATGAACACAACATTCATAATTTAGACGTTGCAATTCCACGTGGCGTTTTAACTTGCGTCACAGGTGTTAGTGGCAGTGGTAAATCAACTTTGGTTAACGATATTTTCTATCTTGCATTATTCAACAAATTGAATAAAAGAGAACAAGAAAATAATTTAACAGCAATGTTGGGTGACGAAGGCATTGATAAAGTTATTCAAATAGATCAATCACCAATAGGCAGAACTCCACGTAGCAACCCAGCAACTTATTCTGGCTTGTTTACAAAAATACGTGAATTGTTTGCTTCAACACCAACCGCCAAAGAAAAGGGCTTTGACCAAGGCAAGTTCAGTTTTAATGTGTCGGGTGGCAGATGTGAAGCATGTATGGGTGACGGCGTTAAAAGGCTTAAAATGTATTTTATGGCTGACGTGTTTGTTCCTTGTGAAGTGTGTGGTGGTAAACGCTATTCACGTGAAGTGTTGGACGTTAAATATAAAGGCAAAAATATTTATGATGTTTTGGAAATGACCATTGACGAAGCATATGAATTCTTTGACGCTATACCACAAATCAAACGCATTTTACAAACTTTGGTTGATGTTGGTTTGGGCTATGTTAAACTTGGTCAAAATGGCACAACACTTTCAGGCGGTGAAGCACAAAGGCTTAAACTGGCAAGTGAACTTACAAAACGTGACACTGGCAACACCGTTTATATTTTGGATGAACCTACAACTGGCTTGCACTCTTATGATGTTAAAAAGTTGGTAGACATTTTGATGCGTTTGGTTGGCAAAGGTAACACAGTGGTTGTTATTGAACACAATTTGGACGTTGTTAAAACTGCTGACTATATCATTGATATGGGGCCAGAAGGTGGCGACAATGGTGGCAATATTGTTGCAGTTGGCACACCAGAAGAAATTGCAAAAAACAAAAACAGTTTCACAGGTATGTATTTAAAAAAGATGTTGCCAAATTCCAAAACAAAAAGTAAATAATAAAGTGTTAAATTTTGTTTAGTAAAAATGTTGTTTTGTAAAATTTAAAATTCAAATAAAATTTTACTAAATAAAAAAATTATTAAATTTATTTTAAACCAAATAAAATTAATTAAATTAAAATAAATAAAATTAAAAATAAATAAAATTGTTGAAAAAATATATTTAAAAGGTTAAAAAATTAATTTTTTAATTAAAATAAATATATTTTTTTATTATTTTTAAATAAATTTTTTAAATTAATTTTTCAATAACACATCTTGTAAATGGTAATTTTTTATATTCAATTTAATAATTTTTGTTTTGTGACAAACAATGTTAAAAATGCAAAGTGAAGTGAATTGTTCAATAAAAATTAAACTTGCTAAAACTTTTAAATTTTAATAAACCAACAAAACAACAAAAGATTTAAACAAAAGGGTAACCAAACAAAACACAAAAATAATTGCAAGCAACACAAGGGAATAAATAAGCAATCTGCTTTTATTAATGTTAAAGCAACATCCAAAATAATTTTGAGTGTTACACAGGCAAGATAATTCAATGGCAACAATCAGCAACAGTGCAAATTCCACTAACAACAAAATTAACAATAGCAATATCATAATAAGCACATTAAAGAAGCTATAAATCATAATGATGCTTACAAAAATCACGGTTTGGCTATAAACAAAATAAAGGTAAAATATAATTGATAACACTGCGGTGTAAGGTTTTGCAAAGCACAATATCATAACTAACCAAATTAATGTCACGGTCATAAAGCAGTTAAAGACAAACGCTGCAAAACCAATTTTGCCACGCAGAAATCGTATATATGCAACATTGCTTAAATCAATATCAAAAATGCCATTACCAATGCTGATTGCAGAAAACACGCCAAGCACAATGCACACAACCGCCAAAATTATTAAGCAAATAAATAAGGCTTTCTTTTTGATTAAACTATCCTTAAGATTGTCAAAAATCCGCATATATATTTTATGCTAAAATTTTTTAAAATTTAACTTTTGCTTTTGCTAATTTATTTTTTGTTGAAATGTTGTGTATTTATTGTGGATAAACGTAAAATATATTTTTTTAAAACAAGTTTTTTATTGATGTGTGCGGAAAATATGTTACGAATAACAAACTTTTAATTTTTACATATTATGAAGTAAAGATTTGGTTTTTTGCCGAATTTTTAAAAGGAGAAATTATGAGTTTTTGTAATTTTACCCCTTGTTGCTTTTCACCACGTCCACAACCACCAACACAAGGGGCATCAAATATCAATAGAATTATTTACACAGGCATAACCGGCCCAACAGGTCCTCAAGGTCCAAGAGGTTTAACTGGCGCCACTGGAGCAACCGGTGCAACCGGTGCGACAGGTCCTACCGGTCCAACTGGTCCAATCGGTGCTACGGGATTAACAGGTGCAATCGGTCCTACCGGTGCAACTGGTCCAACTGGTCCTACCGGTCCAACTGGCCCAATCGGTGCTACGGGTTTAACAGGTGAAACTGGACCTATCGGACCTACTGGACCTACTGGACCAACAGGTGAAACTGGGGCAACAGGCGAAACAGGACCAACCGGTCCTACTGGACCAACAGGTCCGACAGGCCCTAGCGGAGAAACTGCACTTTCCACTGCTTTTTACACCAACACACAAGTAACAGATGCAAATCCAACCTTCTCATTAACTGCTGAATATCCAGCAAACCAAACAGATATTACACTTGCAGGTACATCAGATTCAGTAACTTTGACTGCTGGCAGTTATTTGATTGAATATGGCACAAATGCAGTAAGTAGTTCTACCACAGTGCCAACCATTGCTTTGACCCTTGGTGGCACACTTGAAACCTCAACCAGACGCACAGGCATTGCCAACAGCACAACTGATTTGTCAGGAGTATATCTCTACGCACCAACAGATGAAGCAACTGTAGTTGTTACAACCGCAAACGCTTCAGATGTTGTATATAACAACACCTATTTGTTGATTAGAAAAATAGGCTAAATCTATTTTTAAAAAACAGCAAATTGAAAACTAAAGAGTATAAAACAATTAAAAAGACGATTGTAAAGTTAAATTATATTCAAACAAGCAAAAGGAAATTTTTTGAAATAAAAAAAATAAAAAGCACACTTAATTGTGTGCTTTTTATGTTGTATCTCAATTATCTAAAATGGAAATTAAAACAATTCAATTTAAAACGCTTTTATACAACATTTGGGGTTAGTTATTAATCATCCAGTCCATATATACACCATAACCACGGGTCGGGTCGTTTAAAAACACGTGTGTTACAGCACCAACAATTTTGCCATTTTGAATTATTGGGCTACCGCTCATGCCTTGAATAATTCCGCCAGTTTTTTCAATTAAGGCTTTGTCGGTCACCTTTATTGTAATGCTTTTATCATCGGCGGTGTTTTGCTTGTTTGCTTTGATGATTTTTATATCATATTCTTTTATGCCTTTGCCGTCAATATCGCAACAGATTTTGGCGTCACCCAGTTTTACTGAAAGCCTGCCACCTAAATTTGCAGTGCGGTTGACGTCAATTATGGACTTGTTTAAAATGTTGCCATAAACACCATATTTACAATTAGTGTCTGCCAAGCCTATGGCGTCTTCACCAAGATTGATAGAAGAACGTATTTCACCTGGGCTGTTTTTTTCACCTTTCTTTATGCCAAGTACTTTGCATTTATAAAGGTTGCCAGAATTTACAACAAAGTTTTCACCTAAACTGCTGTCAAAAATGGGGTGACCAACTGCACCAAAGCGGTAGTCATTTTGCTTAACATAAGTAAGCGTGCCAACACCACTTGTATTGTTGCGAACCCAAAGCCCAAGTTTATATTTTTTTGTTAACAAATCGTATACTGGCGTGATTGTTGTTTTAACTTGCTTGTTGCTACGGTTTAAACATATGTTTAATGTTTTGCCTTGAAGGTTTGGAAGATTGATTATGCGGTCTATATCTTCAACACTCTTTATGTGTATGCCTTCAATTTCCACCAAAGCGTCACCGTCTTTTATGTTGGCGTCATTTGCTGGCTGTTCAATGCCATTTTGCCCAACAACTGCATTGTTGCCAACGCATATAACACCATCGCCAAATAGGTTAAAGCCAACAGTCTCACCGCCAACAAACACGCTTGTGTCGGTAAGCAGTTGTACCTTTATCTTTTTAATTGTAAAAAGGTTTAAAAATTTAACTTTCATTGTGGTTTCAGTTAAATTACTGTTATTATTGACATTTATGTTTTTAGGTAAATCTAAATTTATTGCTGGTGAATATATGTCGTTTTCATTTGCTTGCAAAATATCGTCATAGGTTACAACCATATTGTCTGGTAAATCTGCAATCTGTTTGCCAACTGGTACAAAAACACAACAGCCAACCACTGCTAAAACCAAAATAAAACAGAACCAAAAAATTTTTCTCATTTCTTCCCCGTGTGGTTAGTGTGTGCAATTCAGTTAAATTTATTTAATTATTTAATGGTTTTAATTCCACAAAAAAGCACTCATCTTTTTAATTTGGCAACACTAATCATCTTGACTATTGCTTGCAATGGTTTTAAATGACACAACAAAATGGAACAATAATGGTGCACAAACTTTTTTTAAACTATTGACAATTTTGTTTTTACTGGATATAATCTAAACATACCTTAACAACTGCAGTGGTGCGTACTCTCAACGCCTGCGTGGTTATAGGCGAATTTTATAAAGGAGAGAGAATATGATTAACAAGGAAGAAATTATTAAAGAATTCGGCAAAGATGCTAAAGACACTGGCTCAGCAGAAGTGCAAATCGCATTACTCACAGCACGTATCAACAACTTAACCGAACACCTTAAAGTCAACAAACAAGACAAACACTCAACACGTGGTTTGAACCAAATGGTTTCTCAACGTAAAAAAATGTTAGACTATCTTGCAAGTGTTGACATCAACCGTGCACGTGCAATCAAGTCTAAACTTGGTATCCGTGGTTAATTGAAAAAAGAACACGTCACGTGTTCTTTTTTTGTTGCAAAATGTTGCCTAAATGTGCCGAAATTATGTTTGTTGCCCAAATTGTGTTTAGGTACAAATTTTTGTGAATATTCAAATTTTTAAAATTTATGTTTTTTATTTTATGTTTATTTTTTGGTTAATTAACAAATAATCATTTAAGTTATTTGTTTTTAGATGCACCGCAGTTAGGGCATTTATCACCAGTATATGTGGTGTCGCAATATTCACAAATGTGTTGTTCTACTTGCTTTGGGGCAGATTCTTTGCTTGTTTCTGTGTTGTTTAAAACTGGTCTTTTAATGTTAGCAAATTTTTGATTTGGTTTTATAACCGCGTTAGAGTCTGTGTATTTAATATCAAATTTTTCAAGAGCTTTAAACAATTCCACTTCATCGTAAGAATATTGTTCATTTGTGGTTTCGTGTTTAGTTTCGCCATTATCGTTAATGTATTCAAATTCAATTTTAAACATAGGCACATTGTTTACTGAACCACAACCAACTGCTGAAATAAATGTGCCAACGCCGTCCTTGCCGTGCTTTAACACTGCTTTATCTTTAATTGCTTTTACCATTGCAACAATGCCATAAATAAAGGCACATGCACCAATCACAACAAAAAGCAAAATCCAAGGTTGAAATTGACCGCTGGCAACGATTGCAACAAGTGGAATACCGCCAAACAGCAAGCCCCAAACCATAAAGAAAATAAAATTATATTTCTTTTTCATATTTATCCTTTTAAAAGTTTTGGCTGAATTTTTTATAGTGATATGCTAACACAACTTTGCAAAATTTGCAAATATATGCAATTTGGTTAGAGCGATTATCTTATGTTTATGCTTTGATTTTTTGGTTTGACGCAAAAATTATTTTTACTTTTATGATTATTGTGCTATAATTGAATCGGTTTATTATAGGAGAAAGAAATGAAAGAATCAAAATTTAAAACAGAAATTGGAGGCAGAACTGTTGAAGTAACCCTCGGCAAGTACTGTGGTCAAGCATCTGGTCACTGCATTGTAACATGTGGCGATACAGTTGTTATGGTTAACGCAACAATGGCTGCGGCTCCACGTCCAGGTATGGACTTTTTCCCACTCAGTGTGGATTATGAAGAAAAAATGTATAGTGTAGGCAAAATCCCTGGTGGTTGGAAAAAACGTGAAGGCAGGGCAAGCGATGCTGCTATTTTGCGTTCTCGTTTGATTGACCGTCCACTTCGCCCATTGTTCCCAAAAGGTTTTTATAATGACGTAACAATCATTGCAACTCCACTTTCAGTGGACACTGATATTATGCCAGAACCACTTGCAATGCTTGGCAGTTCTATTGCTTTGTCAGTAAGTGATATTCCATTTGAAGGTCCAACAGGGGCTGTTAAAGTTGGTTGCATTGACGGTAAATTTATTGTTAACCCAACACCAGCACAACTTGAAGAAAGTTGCATTGACTTAACAGTTGCAGGCACAAAAGAAGCCGTTTTAATGGTTGAAGCAGGTGCAAAAGAAGTTAGTGAATCACTTATGATTGACGCTATCATGTTTGCACATGAAGAAATTAAAAAACAAGTTGCTTTCCAAGAAGAAATTATGAAATCAGTGTTCGGTAAGGAAGGCAAACAAATCAATTCACATATTCATTATGACGTTGTGCCAGATGAAATCAACACAGCAGTTAGAGAATATGCTGACAAGAAATATGACGAAATGTTAAAAGAATTTGACCGTCATGTTCGTGATGCTATTGAAGAAGAAATTGACGCAGAAATTCAAGAACATTTTGCAGAAATTTTCCCAGACCAACAAAAAGCCATTGCAGCCGCTTTGTATGCTTTGAAAAAAGAAAAAGTACGCCGTAAAGTGCTTGATAAAGGTATTCGTCCAGATGGCAGAAAATTAACAGAAATCCGTCCAATTTGGTGTGAAGTTGGTTTGCTTCCACGTGTTCATGGTTCAGGCGTGTTCACACGTGGCGAAACACAAGTGCTTACAACTTGCACATTAGGTATGATAAGTGAAGCACAAGAACTTGAAGGTTTGGACACTGAAGAATACAAACGCTATATGCACCAATACAATATGCCAGGCTACACAACAGGCGAAGCAAAACCTTTGCGCTCACCAGGCAGACGTGAAATCGGTCATGGTGCTTTGGCTGAAAGAGCATTGTTGGCAGTGCTTCCAAGTGAAGAAGAATTCCCATATGCTATCCGCACAGTTAGTGATGTTTTAAGTTCAAACGGCTCAACATCAATGGCTTCAACATGTGGTAGCACTTTGGCACTTATGGACGCAGGCGTTCCTATTAAAGCCCCAGTTGCAGGTATCGCAATGGGCTTGATGAAAGATAAAGATAGCGACAAGGTTGCAGTTTTAACCGATATTCAAGGTTTGGAAGACTTCCTTGGCGATATGGACTTCAAAGTTACAGGTACAAGCAAAGGTATCACAGCAATTCAAATGGATATTAAAATTCACGGTATCGACCGTAACATTTTAACAACTGCACTTGAACAAGCACGTGTTGGCCGTTTGGAAATTTTGCGCCTTATGCTTAAAACAATCAAAGAACCACGCAAAGAACTTTCAAAATATGCTCCTAAAATTATATCTTTCAATATTGACCCAGATAAAATCCGTGAAGTTATCGGTTCAGGTGGTAAGGTTATCAACCAAATCATTGCAGAAACTGGCGTTAAAATTGACATTGATGACGATGGTAAAGTTTGCGTTGCAGCAACAGATATGGAAAAAATGCAACGTGCAAAAGAAATCATCTTAACTATTGCAACAGACCTTGAACTTAACTGCGAATACCAAGGCACAGTTGTTCGCACAACTGCTTTTGGTGCGTTTGTTGAAGTTGCCCCAGGCAAAGAAGGTATGGTTCACATTTCAAAACTCAGCAAAGACCATGTTGATAAAGTTGAAGACGTTGTAAACGTTGGCGACCGTGTACTTGTTAAAACAATCAAAATTGATGAACGTGGCCGTGTTGATATGAAACTTATTAAAAAACTTTAATCTTACATTATTTAGTGTGAGCAAAAGTTTTTAATTGTTAATTAAATTTGCGTCTATTTCAGTTTAGTATATAAGTAAACGATATTTAGTTTAATCATAAAGCCCAATTTAAAACATTTGCGTGCTTTAAGGTTGTGGCTTTAAATTAAAAAATAGCAGTAAAAAATGGCTTAAGACTAAGCCATTTTTTTTGTTTTAGTTAGTGTTATAACACAACAATAATTGTTTTTTAATAAATAAATTTGTAAAGTAAGTGGGTTTCAGGTTTGTTGTGTAAAGTTAAAACTTTTAAAAGTATGTTTAGATTGATGTTTTAAATTATAAATTGACAGCAGTGTTATTGTCAGCATTATCTTCTGCTTTGTCTTTTGTTAAAGCAGTTGCGATTGGTTGTGCTTTTTCATCAAGAGCATCAATATAACTTTGCATATATTCCTTCAATTCAGGTTGCAAGTCATAATATCTGCTTACTGCAAGATGAATTTGCTTTTTAGGGTATGATGCAAACACGAATTTAGGGCTGTTGATTCTGAAAAAGTGTTTAGGTAATTTCGTCATAAGAACTGGTGCCTTAATAATCAAACGCCCCATAGTGTTGGTACAAACTTCACCCACATACAACAATTCTTTTTCTGTCATAAAATGCACAATATCAGGCACACAACGTAACATATCTTTTAAAGCGACTTCACTGTTCATCATGGTGTCTTTAATGCTTGGGTTGATATAAGGGTAAAGTGCTGGGTTTGCTTTTAATTCTTTTTTAACTTTGTCAAAATCTGTTATAGTTGCAATGTCTGTTAAACCAGTGAAGCGTTCTTTGTTTGACATTGCAAAAATTTCATCATCAAAGAAACCTCTATTTATAAATGATTCTTTGTAAGAAACATAAATTTTTGAACCGATTTCTTGCACAATATCTGTTGAATTGTAAAATGTCATAACTGGTGCAAATTCAATAAACACGTGATTGATTGCAATTAAATCTTTGTAAAGTCGGATAAATTGATATGAATATTTTTTATCTTGCATTTTTTCATATTTAATACAACTTTCTTTCAAAAATTTAAGGTTTGGCTCATATTTACGCATAACTTCCACAACCTTATCCATATCCAAAACAAGGTTTTGTTGAGGTTTATCTTCAAGGTCCAAGTCACGCAAAATGTGTTCAAACAAATATTTTCTTAAATTTTGTAATTCTTTAACCATTGCTTCACGTTGTGCTTCTTGAACAACAAATTTTGCTTGTTGTTGTTTTCTACTTTCACGATCCTTTAAACCCTGTTCTGATGCTTCATAAGCCGCTTTCTTTGCAAGGTATCTTTCACGCAACAACTGAGATGTTACCATATCAGCGTTCATTTTGCTGATTTCTTGCCTTGTGTATCTTATTTTATTTTTTCTAAACATACTTTTACCTCTGCGGTACATAATCTAACACACAAAAGGCAAGTTGTCAATATGGGTTTTTGAAAAAGACGCTAAATTTAGGCGTTTTTATGGCTTATGATTTACCATTCAAACATTATAATTGAAAGTGATTTTGATTTGCCGGCGGATAAATTGAAACATGATTTTAAGATGAAAAACAAACAAATAACGCAAATTTTAAATTTAATTAGGGTGAATTGCAATGCTTAAATTGATTTAACAGCATAAAAGCAGGGCTTGATTAATAAATTTAAGTATGAAAAAAAGTATTATAATTGCAAATTGTGTGATTGTTGCAATGTTTTTAACGCTTGCAACATTATCTTACAGCAACGCACGTGCTTTAAATGTGCAGGCTGACGTAAGGGTTTATTATGCTGGCAACACCAATCAAAACAAAGTTAGTTTTATGGTAAACGTGTATCAAAATGAAGATTGTGTGTTGGATATGTTAGATGTTTTTGACGCTTACAAAGTAAAAGCAACATTTTTTGTTGGTGGCAGTTGGGCGGTTAAAAATATTGATGTGGTTAAACAAATTTATTCACGTGGGTTTGAACTGGGTAATCATGGTTTTTATCACAAAGACCAAGATAAATTAAGTTTTGATGCAAACACACAGGAAATTAAGGCTTGCCATGACGTTATAAGCAAGAATATAGGGATAGAAATGACGCTTTTTGCACCACCAAGCGGAGCATACAACAAAACCACGGTGGATGCTGCCGAAAATTTAGGCTATAAAACCATAATGTGGACACGTGACACAATCGATTGGCGTGACCAAAATGAAGATGTTATATATAAGCGAGCAACAAAAGATATGGCAAATGGCGATTTAGTGCTAATGCACCCAACACCCAAAACGGTGGCGGCTTTAACCAAAATACTTGCCTATGCTGTTAACAACGGCTTTGAACCAGCAACAGTCAGTGCCTGCTTGGCGTAGAAAGGGAAAAATATAAAAGAAAAAAACAAATATGATAATTTGTCGAAAAGCAAAGAGAGCACAAAATTCTTTGCTTTTTTGTTAATTTGTTGTATACTTTTTACAAAGTAAAAGGGTGGCAAATGGCAATTTATAAATCTTCATTTAACAAAAAACCGGAAAAAGAAATCAAAGAAAAGCCAGAAAAAAAGCAAAAACCGGTTGAACAAAAGCCTAAAAAGAAAATAAAAATCAATCACAGCCTTGTTTGGTTGATTGTGTTTTTATGCCTTTTTATTGCATGTGTGTTGCCATCAAACTTCGTTAAAAATGTTATTTTGGGTGTTATCGGTCTTAGCATTTATCCTATTTCTATTGTGGGGACATTCTTTTGTGCGCTCAAACTCAGCAAAAAACAATTTGTGGCAAAAAAGCGTTACATAGTCTATCTTGTCACATCGGTTTGCATTGTTTGGTTTATTTTCCACTTAATTTTATGTTCACGCCTTGATGCAAGCAGTTATGGTGCATTTTTGGCTGCTACTTACAAAGCAAAAACAACCGCCGGTGGTTTGCTTTTCAGTTTAATCAGTTGGCCAATCACAAAATTGCTTACCGTTGTTGGTGCATATATTTTCAGTGCTATTGCTTTGGCAGTGTTTGTTGGACTTATCATTGACTATTTCAACCGTGAAAAAGAATATGGCGTGGCGGAAAAACCATCAAAATTTGACTTTAAAAATATTGAAGATTTTGAATTCAATATGCCAGAACAACCACCAGTTGACCAAGAAGAAACAACCAAAAAACTTGCAAAACGCCGTTTGGGGCTTGAAAAGGGTGAAACAACAATCATTTCAAGCAGTATGCCAAATGTGGATATCAATGAACGCAAGCCAGAATCTCGTCCAATCAACAAACGTGAATATATTTTAACACCTATTGACCCTATCATACCGCCTGAAAGCACCAATGACGATTTCTTTAACCCAAATCCACGCAAAACTCAAAATCAAACTTCACAAGCAGAACAATATGGCAGTGTAAACAGTCAGTCAGCAAACAACAATCAATCAAGCAATTATACAAATGTAAACACTGAACAAACACAGCCAACAAAATCTGCAAATGCGGAAGAAATCACACCAAACATAATGGACGCACTTATGGACGAAAGTGAAGATAGCACACAATCTAACACTCAATATGGGCAAAATAATTTCAATTATTCTCAAACTCAACAAAACAATTACTCAAATCAAAATCATTATGAAAGCGAAGAAGATAACTATTCAACAGAAAATAAAGATGATGAGTATGACGATTTAATTTTGGACGAAGATGACGATTTTGATGCTAGCGAATATGCTGAACTTCAAGCACGTGAACCAGCACCAAATCAAAATGCAGATAATCAAAATGGTTATCAATCAGCAAGTCAAAACACAAACTATTCAGCAAATCAAAATAGTTACAGCCAAGATTATAGCAACAATTATAATCAACAAAACAGCACAACTAACAGCACTAGTCATTATGATGAAGACGAGTTGCCACACATAGAAGAAAGTTATGGCACGGAAGAAGAATACGCTGGAGAATCCGAACAATTTGAACCAGAAACAAAATCAACTGAACAAGAAGTGGAAGAAGAACACGTTGATTTAAGCAAACAAGATTATGTTGATGAATTTGCATATAATCCACATAAAGATAACCTTGGTAGCACAGTGGAAACAGAAGTTGTGCGTCCAAGCGTGGATATTTCAAAATTCCATTTACCAAATGCGGTTAAAAAGACTTTGGTTGAAGAACCTGAACAAATCAAAATTGACCAAATCAAGCCAAAACAAGAGATTCCACCATATGTTGCTCCACCTGTTGAATTGTTAAATTATTTAGAAAACACCTATCATATCAGTGATGACGAATTGCAAGACAACATTGTTCGTCTTGAACAAGTTTTGGAAGACTTTAAAGTGCCAGCAAAAGTTAACAATGTGCAAGTTGGCCCAGCAGTTACAAGATATGAACTTACAATGCCACGTGGTATATCTGTTAACAAGATTGCACAAATGGCAGACGATATTGCCATGACACTTGCTTCAAATGGTTCAATCCGTGTGGAAGCACCAATTCCGGGCAAAAATTCGGTTGGTATTGAAGTGCCAAACGCTCAAGTAAGTGCAGTAAGTTTGCGTGAATTGATTGATAGTGAACAATTCCGTCAACGTGCAAATCCATTATCATTTGTTTTGGGTAAAGATATTAATGGTGACATTAACTTTTGTAACCTTGACAAAATGCCACACGTGCTTATTGCTGGTAGCACCGGCAGTGGTAAATCAGTTTGCCTTAACACTATGATTCTTTCAATGTGTTATAAGGCTGGCCCACAAGATTTACGTCTTATTTTGATTGACCCTAAAACAGTTGAATTTACACAATATAATGGCTTGCCACACCTTTTGATACCAGAAGTTATCACAGGTAAGGAAATGACAATCAATGCTCTTGACTGGGCTATTAAAGAAATGGAACGCCGTTATGCATTGTTTGCAAAACATCGTGTTGTAAATATCAGCGAATTTAACAAACTTGATATTGTTAGAAACAAAGTGGAAGAAAAGATACCATACATCGTTATTGTTGTGGACGAACTTGCAGACCTTATGCTTGAAGCAAAACGTGAAATTGAAGATAGAATTGCAAAACTTGCAGCCAAAGCAAGGGCAGCAGGTATTCACCTTGTGCTTGCAACTCAACGTCCTTCCGTTGATGTTATCACAGGTACAGTTAAAGCAAACCTTCCTTCACGTATTGCATTTGCACTTACTAACTATATGGATAGTAAAACCGTGCTTGACGGTGGCGGTGCTGAAAAATTGCTTGGTAAAGGCGATATGTTGTTCAAACCACTTGATAAACCAGAACCAAAACGTATTCAGGGTGCTTATGTTTCAAATGCTGAAATCTCCGCTGTTGTGGAATATATTAAAGATCACAACACACCAGTCTATGATGAAGATACTGGCAAAACAATCAAAAACCCACATCAAGCAGAAAGGTCAAATGGTGCAGATAGCGTCAATCCAAAAGAAATGGAATTTGACCCAGTGCTTAAAGATGCCCTTAAAATATTTATCCAAAACAAACAAGCAAGTGGTAGCATGATTTCTCGCCGTTATTCTGTTGGCTTTAACCGTGCGGGCAGAATTATGGATCAAATGGAACGTGCTGGCTTCATTGGTCCACAAGAAGGTAGCAAACCACGTCAAGTGCTTATCACAATGGACGAATATAAAGCAATTTTTGGCGATGACGAAGATTAATCATTAACCGAATAAATTTAATAAACATAAAAATCATTATGATTGCAGATGCTCATAATGATTTTTTAACGGCAGAAAAAGATAAAACCAAACGAGCAAAATTGGTCGAGAAATTTGTTTCGCAAGGCGTGGAAGTGTTAAATTGTGCGGTTTTTACCACTGAACAAAACTTAAATATTGCTGATGTTGAAGCCTTTAAAAAAGAAGTGGAAGAATATAACCGCCAATACAATGTTGACGGCAAGCAAATTTGCCAATTTCTACTTTCGATTGAAGATATAGGGTTTGTTCAAAGTAAAGAAGATTTGAAAAGATTAATAAAACTTAAACCAGTTTCAGTTACGCTAACGTGGAACAAAAATAATCAGTTTGCAGGCGGGGCACAAGACGGTGGCGGGCTTACAGAACTTGGTAAAGAGATGGTGCTTGTTTTGGAAGAAAACAACATTTTGGTAGATACTGCACATCTAAACAAAAAGTCATTTTGGCAGTTTACAAAAATAACTAACAAACCCATTTATTGTTCACACGCAAATGTTTATGCTTTACACCCACACAAACGTAATTTAACCAACAAACAAATTTTAGCAATTAAAAATAGTGGCGGATATTTAGGGCTGACAATATATCAAGATTTTATTTCCAACAACAAAATAACTTCACAAGACATTGCAAATCAATTCAAATATTTGTGCTTAAATTTTGGATATAAAAGCTTTGGCTTTGGCACTGATTTTTATGGCATAGCCCCACAAAAACTGCCACAAGATATTACAAATTATAAAGATTTAAAACAGGTTAAAAACAAGTTGAAAGCAGTTGATATTTTAGCCACAAACTCGGCTTATATCACGCATAAAAATTATATATATTTTTTATCCCATTTGAACATTGACAAACAGATCAACAAAGGTTAACATAAAAGTATGGAAATAATAAATGGAAAAGAAGTTGCAACATTAATCAAAAAAATGATTGCACAAAATATTGAACAAAATTATATCAAGGCTGGCAAACAAGTTCCAACCTTGGCATGCGTACTTGTAGGTGACGACCCAGCAAGCAAAGTTTATGTAGCGAATAAAGAAAAGGCTTGTGCTATGGTAGGCATAAATTCAGTGGTTAAAAAATTGCCTGCTAACGCAACACAAGAGCAAGTTGCAGAAGTTATCTCATCATTAAATGCAGATAAAAACATTTCTGGCATTTTGTTGCAACTGCCATTGCCAAAACATTTGGACGAAAATGCCCTTATAAACTTAATCTCACCAAGCAAGGATGTTGACGGATTAACTGATTTAAACCTTGGCAGACTTTTTGCTGGCAAACACATTGTTGCACCGTGCACAGCCACAGGCATTATTGATTTGCTTGACCATTATAATTTGGAAATTGCAGGCAAACGTGCTGTGGTTATAGGCAGAAGTTTGCTTGTTGGTAAATCTGTTGCTAATTTGCTTGAACAACGCAATGCAACGGTAACTGTGTGCCATTCTAAAACTCAAAACTTGGCAGAAATTACACGTCAAGCCGACATTTTGGTTGTTGCCATTGGCAAACCTAATTATGTAACCGCAGATATGGTTAAAGATGGTGCGGTGGTTATTGATGTTGGTATAAATCGCCTTGCAACAGGCTTAGTTGGTGATGTTGATTTTGCAAATGTTAAAGACAAAACATCATATATAACACCAGTTCCAGGAGGTGTTGGACCAATGACAATTGCAGAGTTGTTGCAAAACACCTTGACCTTGCACGAACAAAACCTTTAATTGAAATTAAACCGCCAATTATATTTGGTTTCATTTGTGATTTGTGTTAATATTATTTAACAAAAATTAAACGGAGTTATATATGGCACTTTCTGAAAGATATCAAAAAACACTTGTCACAGTTGCTATGGGGTTGAGGACAGAAGAAGATATAAGAAACAACGGTCTTTATATTTTCCCTAAATCAGACAAGGATAAGTTAATTGACTATGTGACAAAACTTTTTAATGTTAAGCCAAATTTGTTGGTGCTTAAAGTAAAACCAACAGGCTATCGTTCTGAACATATCAATATAACAAACAAGGCAGAGTTTGATAATTTTATTGCATCGGTAGACGATATCTATGGTGAGAACAATGAAATTTGGGTTGTTTCAAGTTCTGTGTTAAACTGTTGGCGTTGTCGCATTTATTTGAGCACAGATTTGAATATGCCAGATAGAATTGAAATGGCAAAAAGTGATGATGACCATATTTTAGATCATATTGCAGCAGGCAACAAAAATGTGACTTATGTTTGCTTTGTTAAGGCTTTGGGTAATAATTTTGAATTGACAGAAACAAATGCAGATAACGACACATTGCAAACTTGCAAAAAAATCATAAAAGATATTTACAGTAAATTTTCTTACGACTTTAAATCAGTTAAAGAAGATATGGAACTTTTAAAAATCGCTGGAATTTCTTTGGATTGCAGAGTTAACAATGGCTACGACTTTCATGATTTTGACGTATCATATGGTGAAGTTAAAAAGGTTGTTGATTTTTATGTTCCAATGTATTTGGAAAAGCAAAAACGCAAATATAGTTAGGCATAAACAATAAGATAATATATAGTTAAACAAGTTAGAAAATTGAACTTATTAAATTCAGTTTGATTAGCAAAAATCATTTATAAATTTTGTCCTAGAAAATGTAATTTTTTTCTAATAAAAAGTTTTATTGTTAAACGAAAAAAGGAACTTTACATAAAAGTATAGTTCCTTTTATTTTTTGTTAATTTAAAAATTATTAAAATCTTGCTGTTAATTTAAAGTTGTTTCAACATAAAATTGATAAAAAACATATGCATAAAATTGCTAAAAATCTGTTTTATAAATTCATACAAATATCTGTTTTTCATTGATAAAAGCATAATAAGAAATCAGCATAAATATTAATTTTTATTAGGCTTCAAGAAAAGCAAATAGAAAGCACAAAGCAAGCCACCGAACATTACACTGATAGCGTTAAACACAACATCAGATAATTGCACAGACCTTGGCACTGGTAAAATATATTGTGTAATTTCCACAAAAAGCCCACAACATAGTCCTATAAGAATTAACAACAAAATTCTATGCCATACTTTTTTGTTTTGTGTTTTAAGCCACACAATAAACCCCACAGGGATAAACATAACAAGATTGACGGCAACATCAAATTTGGTTAAATTGTTAAAACTAAATGATATATTTTTATTTGCCCAGCCATGCGAAAAGTCAAAATTTACATAAACAAAATCTTTGTTCACGTCAATTTTGCCCCAAACACCCACCAGTAACACGCAAACATAAATTCCAAACAAAATCCACAGCAAAATATTTTGTGCCTTTTTGTTCTTTATCATCAAAATAAAAACAGGCAACACAAAATAAGCAATTAATGCTATTGTTAAAACCACAGCAGTATTTATTCTCATATAATTATGATATAAATAATTGCTATTCTTTGTCAACAACATATCCGCCACCCATATTTTAAATATATTTATACCTTAATAAAAAACAACCCGTTTCTTAATGCGAGTAGTTCAGCAATTCCAAATACTTTCTTTCTACTTTATTGTTATAAAGTTTAATTTGTTTTATTAAAGCATCTATCAGTAACAGTGGTTCTAATTTAAGTGCTTCTATGTAAAACTTTCGTATATCTTCTTCAAAGGAGTGAATAACCCAATCATACTAAATTGTTAAAGTCATAAAACTGTGGATTGCGTCTGTTCCACCAAGTATTGGTATAATCAACTGCTTTTTGCCTATCATATAAATTCATAATAGATAGTATGGATTTTTTTAAATTTATTTAAAAAGATATAAAATAAAAAATGGCATAAAAAAACCATTAGATGATTTCTAATGGTTTTTTGTTTGTTATGCTTTTTTTACAACTTTGTAGTCTGTTGTTCCTTCAATAAGAACTGATTCGTATCCTTCTGCAACAAAGCTAACAGGGCTAGTTGGTTCAGTCATAGCTTCTGCAGGATTGTAACCCTTAAATACGCCACCTTTAACAATTATTTTTGATTCAACTGAACTATCTTTTAAATTTAAAGTCCATTTTGGTGTATTACTTTCAAATTCGCCTGATAGTATTGTAATTGTTGCATGTTTGTCTGCAAAGTCAGAAGCATAAATCATGTCATATTGGCTATCGCCATTGACGGTATCTTGTGAAAATTTACCACCATTAATTGTAACTTTTCCACCCTTTGCCCAAATGGCCATTGCATATTCGTCACCACTAGAATCAAGACCACCCTTTGCAATAACATTACCTTTTCCTTCAATGGTTAAATCACCATTTACAGAAACAAGAAATACGCCGTCACAGCCATTGCCTTGTAAGGTTTTACCATTAAGGTCAACTGTAACAGTCCTATTGATTTCTAGTGATTTGTCACAATCCATAATATCTTTTTCTAGTCTTATGGTTTGTTTGTCACCACCTAACGCTTCAACAAGTTCAGCATAAGTAGATACCTTTGCTACCTTTTGATCTTTTTCGCCACATGCTGTTGCTATAAACATTAGTGGAACGATGAAAAGTAGTGTCAGAAGCAATGTTACTACTTTTTTAGGCATAATTTTACTCATATTTTCTCCTTTTTTTGAGATTAAATTTATCTCTAAAATGATGTTAACAAAATATTAAAAATGTAGTCAATCTATTTTTACTCGTTTTTCAAAAAAATATTCTTTAAAACAAATATATTAATATTGCCATAAATATATTATCATCAAAAAACATTAATTTCAAACAAATGGGTGATATGTAAAAAAACAATAAATTAAAAAATTTAAAAATATTTTTTATAATTTTGTTAGTTGAAAAATTGTTAAATTTAGCAATAAGTTTTTTCATATAAAAAACCGAACTCACTTTTACAGTGGTTCGGATTATTCCTGTATGGTGCGGATAACAGGACTTGAACCTGCAAGAATGTTACTTCACAAGATCCTTAGTCTTGCGCGTCTGCCAATTCCGCCATATCCGCATATTTAAGATAGTAAATAGTACTTATTTACAAGGTAGAGTGTAACACAACATAAACCTATTGTCAAGTTTTTAACTTAAATTTACTTGTTTTACAATCAAAAATTTTTTATTTGTTTTTTGACATGAATTGAACTTAAATAATCGTCAGTCCTTATTATTTGATACTCTCAAATTTATTGTTTTTAGTTAAAATTGGCATTTATGTTAAAATCGTTTGTAAAATACTATATACTTTAGTATAATAATCAAACGGAGAATAATATGGCAGAAAAAATACATTGTATTGTTGATACAGACCCCGGCGTTGATGACACTGTTGCTATTGCATTAAGTTTATATGATGATGCTTTGAATATAGATTTAATAACAACCGTATCTGGCAATCTTGATTTAAAATCGGTAACACGCAACGTTTTGCATTTGCTTGAAAAATTTAAACGTACGGATATTCCAGTTGCTATGGGTGCAGATAAGCCAATGTTAAGGGAAAGCAAAGATGCAAAATTTATTCATCAATCAGAGGGTATGGGCGGATACAAACCACCAAAAACAGTAAAAACAAAGCCTATTGATATGTATGCTGTTGATGCAATGTATGAATTAATAACCAAACACAAAGGCAACATCAATATTGTTGCACTTGGCCCACACACAAACCTTGGATATTTAATTAAAAACCACCCAGATGTTGTTAACAAAATCAATCACATTTATTGTGAAGGTTGTGCACCATATGGTTGGAAGCATCAAGGCAAGTGGACACACTATGTTTCATTTAATGCGTCAAGTGACCCAGAAGCAATGCAAATTGTGTTTAGAAGTGGTATACCTGTAACAATTGTGCCTTCAAGGATGGGGCGTGATTTAGCCAACTTTACTGAACAAGAAGTTGAAGAAATTGGCAAAATCAACGATGTTGGCAGATTTATTGCTGAAATGTACAGTGGTTATTGGGAACCTGGCTATCAAGATAGACGTATTGCAACCAACGATACATGTGCTATGTTAAATTTGCGTTTTCCAAAGTTGTTTAAAACGGTGGCTGTCAATGTTGATATTGACACTGATACAATGCCTGGCAAAACAACAATGACAAAAAACCGTAAAAGTCAAATTAGGCTTGTTGTTGGTGTAAACAGGAAGAAAATGCACAAGTTATATTATCAAGCCATTGAAAAACTTAATCGATTTAAGTTTTATAAAAAGCCAGCACAAAAATAATTGTATTTAGTTAATAGTTAAAGTTTAAATTTTAAAAATACATTAAATTGAATTGATTTACAAAAGGAGAATTATTGTGAATTTACCAAATAAACTTACACTTATGCGTATCATTTTGATACCTTTTATGATGTTTTTTTATCTTGCTGATTTTATACCTTTTGGTATCGGCAAAATTGTTGCTATTGTGATTTTTATTTTAGCATCTTTAACAGATTTGCTTGATGGCAAAATTGCACGTAAATACAACCTTGTTACCGATCTTGGCAAGTTTTTAGACCCTATTGCAGATAAATTGCTTACTGCAACTGCTTTCTTGCTTATTATGGCAGACGGCACAATTCCAGCACCTTGGGGTGTGATTGTTGTTGCAATCATCATTGCACGTGAATACACTGTTAGTGCACTCAGACAAATTGCTGCAACAAAAGGCATTGTTCTGGCTGCTGATATGTGGGGCAAGATTAAAACTGTTGTTCAAATGGTTGCTTTGCCAATGAGTATGCTTGTTGCATATCTCAATGTTTGTGGCTTTGCAAGTGCAACTGTTATTTTAGTGTTTGCAATCATCAGTTATGTTTTAATCGGTGTTGCAACATTGCTTACAGTTATGTCTGGTATTCACTATTTAGTTAAAAATCGTGCTTGCTTTAAAGATGAAAAGAAAGAAAATAAAACTGAAAATAAATAATATAAACAACAAATTTGTCGAACAAATGTTTGACAAATTGTTTTTTTAGCATTATACTTATTTTATATTTTGGAGGATTTATGAAAACCGAAAAATCAAAACTTGCAATCATTTTAGATGCTGTTTGTGGCACACTTATGTTGGTTTGCACGTTGGTATATTTGTTGATAGGTGTTGTTAAAAACATTTGGCACCCAACATGGATTATCATTGTGGTTGGTGGATTTGTTTGTGCATTAATCGGTATTATTAGTGACACTGTTACAAAACTTAACGCAAGAACCCATGAAGAACAAAATAATAAATAATCATTTAATTTTACGTTTTATAATTTAATGTTTGAAAATTGCAAAATGTAATCACAGTGCATTTTGAATTATCAATAATTTAAGGAGATATTATGACAGACGATAGGAAAAAATCATTAGAAGCAGCCATTGCACAAATTGAAAAACAATATGGTAAAGGCTCAATTATCAAAATGGACGAAACCAATTATGGTGACGGCATTGAAGTTATCCCAACCGGTTGTTTGCCACTTGATATGGCACTTGGTGTTGGTGGTTTGCCAAGGGGCAGAATTATTGAAATATATGGTCCAGAAAGTAGTGGTAAAACCACTGTTGCTTTGCACGTGATTGCAGAAGCACAACGTATGGGTGGCACAGCGGCATTTATTGATGCTGAACACGCACTTGACCCTATTTATGCTTCAAAACTTGGCGTTGATATCGGTTCAATGTATGTTTCTCAACCAGACACAGGTGAACAAGCCCTTGAAATCACAGAACAACTTGTTCGTAGTGGCGGTGTTGATATTGTGGTTATTGACTCGGTTGCAGCACTCACACCAAAGGCAGAAATCGATGGTGAAATGGGTGATAGTTTTATCGGTTTGCAAGCCCGCCTTATGAGTCAAGCACTCCGCAAACTTACAGGCGTAACATCAAAAAGCAAAACTTTGGTTATTTTCATTAACCAACTTCGTGAAAAAGTTGGCGTTATGTTTGGCAACCCTGAAACAACCCCAGGTGGTAAGGCACTTAAATTTTATTCTTCTGTTCGTTTGGACGTTAGAAAAGTTGACACAATCAAAAATGGTCAAGATGTGGTTGGTTCACGCACACGTGTTAAAGTTGTTAAAAACAAAGTTGCTCCACCATTTAAGTCTGCTGAATTTGATATTATGTATGGCGAAGGTATCTCAATCCTTGGTTGCTTGATTGATGCTGCTATTGAAACAGATGTTATTGAAAAATCTGGCAGTTGGTTCAGTTATAATGGCGATAAGATTGGTCAAGGTAAAGAAAATGTTAAAGCATACCTTTCATCACACCCTGAATTGGCTGACGAAATCAACGCTTTGGTGCGTGAAAAACTTTCAAATAAATAACACAATAATCACAACAAAACAAATTAGCCTATGTTACAAACTTTAAAAATATAATTTATCCCAAAACTGATGTAATGTGATAAATTGTAAATTTAAAGTTAACATATAATTCAAAAAATATTGCCTATGTTACAAACTTTAAATATACAAAACGTTGCATTGGCAGACAATGTAACACTAAATTTTGATAAAAAACTCAATGTTATCAGTGGTGAAACTGGTGCGGGTAAAAGCATCATACTTGATGCATTGAGTTTTGTTTTTGGTGGCCGTAGTGATAAATCACTTATCCGCACTGGTCAAACCAAAATGAAAGTGGAAGCCATTTTCACTGATTTAAAACCCTCACATATAAATTATATTAAAGACGAACTTGGCATAGAGTGTGAACAAGAAATGTTTTTGTCACGTGAACTTGACATCAATGGTAAAAACATTTGCAAAATTAATGGCGAACTTGTGCCAGTGGCAGTGGTTAAAAAAATATGTTTAAAATTGGTTGATGTGCATGGACAAAGTGAACATTTGGCAATTTTGGATAATGATTATCAGTTAAAAATTATTGATTTATTCAGCAAAACTGCTGACCAGCATTTGATAAAAATTAATGCTTACATTGAACAAATCCATAGCATAGCTTCACAAATCAAAGCACTTGGTGGCAATGAACAAGAAAAACAAAACCTGATTGATTTATACACTTATCAGATTAATGAAATCAACCAAGCAAAAATTCAACCAACTGAATTTGAAGAACTATCAGAAGAAAAGAAAGCAATGCAACAGTTTGAAAAAATCAACGATAATTTGGGCGAGTTTTTGTCTGTATGCAATCGTAACGGCTATGCAAACACAGCAATCGATTCATTAAATCAAGGTGAAAAGTTGCTTGCGTCTTTAAACGACTTTGGTGAAAAATATTTTTCCCTTGCTGAAAGGGTAAAGAGCATTGCGTTAGAGTTGGAAGATATAAACGAAACCGTGCAAGAAATTAAGGATAACAACATCTTTGACCAAGAGCGTTTTGATTATATTGATAGCAGGTTAGATTATATTAAATCATTGTTCCGTAAATACGGTGGCAATTATGAAAATATGATAGAATATCTGCAAAAAACAGAAGATTCACTTTTCAATTTAACAAATAGTGCAGAATTATATGAAAAATTAACAACTCAACGTGCAAAAATTGTGGATAGTTTGTTGTTGGAACAAGAAAAACTTTCAGATTTACGTAAAAAAACTGCCAAAGTTTTGTGCAAAAAAATGGAAGACGAATTGCACTCACTTGGTATGCCAAATGCACGTTTGGATATTAAATTTGACCGTATACCAGAAGATTATAGTTCAACTGGTGCGGATAGGGTAGACTTTATGTTCAGTTCAAACTTGGGGTTTGAGCCAAAAGAACTTAACAAAGTTGTGTCTGGCGGTGAAATGAGCCGTGTTATGTTGGCGTATAAAATTGTTGTTAGTGAAGTTGACGATATTCAAACAGTTGTGTTTGATGAAATTGATAGCGGTTTAAGTGGCAACATTGCAATGGTGGTTGCGGAATATATGGCAAGATTGGCACAAGTTAAACAAATAATTGCCGTTTCTCACTTGCCACAAATTTGTGCAATGGCAGACCACAACCTTAAAGTTGAAAAACACTCGGCAAACAACACAACAAAAACACAAACAACTTTGCTTTCAGGTGAAACTTTGTATGCGGAAATTGCAAGGCTTATGGGTGTTGCAAATCAATCAAACAATGCAGTGGCTGAAGAACTTAAAAATAAATGCAATGTATACAAACAAAATTTAACTAAATAATTAAGATTTATATTGTTAATGTTTTGATTTTTAGTATACAAGCAGTTCCTTTATTGCTCAATTTTGTAAACAATTTAACTCTCTTGTTGTATAGTTTTAAATTGCCAAAAGCGTTACAGGCTAAAAAAACAAGCATAAAAAAAGACCTAAATTTTAGGCCTTTTTTGTTTTGCTTTTCAGCGTATTAAAATTATTTTTTATCTTCTTCTCTATTGATTTTTATTGCGGACACTGGGCAAAATTGTTCACAACTGCCACATTTAATACATTTCTTTGGGTTAATTTCTGCCTTGCCATCAACAAATTTGATTGCGTTAACAGGGCATATTGAAATGCACGCACCACAGGAAATGCACTTTGATTTGTCAACCATAATTTTCTCCTTTAATATATATGCAAATCTAAATTTTTTTGCCTTTTCTTGGCTTGAAAGCAACTTGTTAAACACCAATTCAAATTGCTTATTTTATTCTAACATAATTCAACAAAAATGTCAATATTTTATGCAATTAATTGGCATTTGGCGAAGCAATAACTTACAGTACAATATGTTGTGTTTATCTATTGTAATTTACCATTTTTGTGGCACTAAATTTATATAAAAGCAAAAGTGTTTTATGCTAAAAACTGGCAATAACAGGTGTGGTTTTATGGTACTTTTAGCGTGATTTTCATAAGTTTATTGTTATATTTTTTTATGATTTTTTAACAATTTTGTGATTAATTTTACAATTAATTTTGCGATTGTTTTAGTGTTGATTTTTGTTTAAATTTTTTCATTTTTTGTAATGAATAACAACAGAAAATTTTTTGCTTTTGCTTGGCTTTTTGGTTTTATCAATCAAAGATTTTTGTTAAAGGTTTTGGTGAGTAGGTGAGTTGGTTGTAGAAGATAAAACTTGTGTTTTTAAATTTTTACTGATTGTTTAACTTTTAGATTTTGCTTATAACTTTTGATTGCTTTAAATATAAAAATATTTAAAATTATTTGGAAATTTTTGATTATTTGGGTACAATAAAAGTATGAAATACGATGTGATTATTATAGGTGCTGGTCCGGCAGGGCTTTCTGCTGGTATTTTTACTGCACGTGCCGGGCTTAAAACTTTGTGTATTGAAAAGTTGGGTGTTGGTGGGCAAGCGTCTATCGCTGTTGAAATATCCAACTATCCTGGTATGGGCAAAATTTCTGGTTTTGATTTAGGACAAAAAATGGCAGAAGATGCAACAAATTGCGGTGTGCAAATTGAATATGAAACTGTGCAAAAGTTAAGCCAAACCAAAACTGGGTTTTTAATTAAAACAAAGCATAATAATTACACTGCAAAAAAAGTTATTTTGGCGTGTGGTGCAAAGGTTAGAAATTTAGGCATTGAATCTGAACAAAATTATATTGGACGTGGTGTAAGTTATTGTGCCAGTTGTGATGGTGCATTTTTCAAAAATAAAACAGTTGCAGTTATTGGTGGTGGTAACACTGCTATTGGCGATTGTCTTTATCTTTCACGCCTTGCAAAAAAAGTGTATTTAATTCACCGCAGAGAAGTTTTTACCGCAAACAAATTAGATTTTGAAAAAGTGAAATCACTTAAAAATGTGGAGATTATCACAAACACAACAGTTAAAGAATTGCAAGGTGAAAATCAGTTGCAAACAGTGGTGATAAATCAAAACAAAACAACCAAAAAACTTGAAATTGCTGGTTTATTTGTGGCGGTTGGTTATGAACCAGATTTATCGTTTGTTGATATTAATATCAAAAAGGATAAATTTGGCTATGTTTTAGTTGACGAAAACAAGCAAACAAGTGTAAAATATTTGTATGCTTGTGGGGATATAATAAGCAAAAAATTTAAACAGATAATCACAGCGGCGGCAGACGGGGCAATGGCCGGCAATAGTTGTGTTGGAGAGTAATGAAAAAGAAAGCATTTGGGTTTTTATTTAGTTTAGTGGTGGCAGTGTTGTCGCTATGTGTTTGCTTGCCTAAAAATATGGTTGCAGTGTCCGCTGCGTCTGTGGAAAACAGCAAGCAAGCATATTTTTTAATTGATGATAACGCACCTTATGAATCAAACATTGAAGCAGGCATAGCATCTGGCTACAACGAGTATCTGCTTGGCGAAACAAACATTGAACCAATTTCAGCACAAGCACATGATGGCTTTTATGTCGTTGGTTGGCGTGTTATGTTCAGTGAAGTTGGTTCAAGTACACCAGTTGCCCGTATAATTGAGGAATCAGTTGTTGCTGACAATCAGGCAGTTTTCAGAACCAACAGTTTTACAGTTACATATCAAGCAGAGTCTGGCAATTTTGATGTTAATTATACAATCAATTTTGAAGATTTAGACGGTGACGGCAAAGCAGAAAAATCAACAATCACCACTTCTCAAATTGTTGAAAACGTTGTCATTGACCCAGTTTTTGATTATATTTACACTAATGTTGAAATAACCAATTTTATGCCTTTAACTGATTTGACAAGTTACAACAGAATTACAGTTTCAGGCACAACCGAATTTTTATATAAAGAACGCACAAGTTTGGCAGATGCAACCAAATTTAGTGATGCAATCCTTTTAAAGGAAGGGAAATATTATTATTTTGGTGATGTCTATTCAGCAGACGGAACAGAATTTTACACAAAGAATGCTCGCTCACCAAAAGTTGATGACGGCAAAACAACTCAAAAAGTTGATGTAAATGTTGGTCGTTTCCGTTTGGGTGAAGAAATTGCATTGTCAGTTGCAGTTAACACTCAAGACGATTTAACAACTGGAATAAACATAGATTTACAAACGGTGACATTAACTTACACTGATTTGTCAGGTGCAACAATTGAAGAAGATTTAAAAAATCAAGGTGACAGTGCATACACAGTGAATAAAGACGCATTGTTGCGTACAAAACAAATCAATTTTAATTTTGCTTCACCAAACAATCAAAACCTTAATTTATTGTTAACACCAACTTATCACAATCTTTACATTGCAACAATAGTTCCACAAATTTCAGGTGTTGAAGCAGGGGATAGTGATAGTTATATTCTTGATGCGTTGAGTATTCCAACCAACAATTATTTTTCAAAAATCAATAATTACAGTTATTTTGTTAAAAACCCTGTTCAAACAGGGATTGAAGGTTTTAAACTTACAGCAAACAAAATTATACAACATTTGGGATATAACTATTATCAATTTGATAGTTTATCAACTAGTCTTGATTCAGCAACAGTTAATGGTAACAACTTAAAAGTTGGTGGCGAAATTAATCAAAATTTTGAAATCACTGTAAACTATTTACCAATTCTTTATAAAGTTGATTTTAAATTTGCAGTGTTAGACCAAGCAAAAAATTTGATTAAACCATTGACTGGTGCGTTCAACGTTGAAAATGATTTATATTTAGAGCGTGGCAAATCAAGTGGAACAATCAGCAAAACAGCAAGCATAATTAACGTTGGTTACACATTTGTTGGCTTTGTTAATGAAGAAAACACAACAAATTTGGTTATAAATGACGGCATTATAGTTGGCTCAACCACAACAATCAGCATTGACGAGTTGCGTCCAGCAAACAAAACAATTTACATGTTGTTTGTTGAAACCGAATATAGTTTAAGATTTAACAACATCAATAATATTAATCTTAACGATGGTTTAAACACTGTTTATCCAATCAGTGCTATAAATATGAGTGTGTTGCGTGCGGATAACACAATTTCAAGCAGTTTGCAAGGTTTGTCTGGGGCAACCGCACAAGCAACATTTGATAGAACTATCAAACTTGGTGATGTAATCACAGTAACAGCAAACGTAAATCGTGGTTTTATCTTGTTAGGCTTTGGTTATGACGCAAGCACAAGAACTTTTGACGGCAACAGTTTTGAAATTGAATTAACCCAAGAATTTTTGGCAACCTACGATAATGCAAACACAGTCTATATTGATATGTTTGACTTTGAAGAGTTTGCAATTTACACCTTTACATACACTTTAAATGGTGCACCAGACAGCACTGGTCAAAACGCTTTAATGGCTGACATTAGTGTTGAATATAATGGCGTAACTTACAACAAATCAAACACAACAGATTCAATCATTTATGGTGAATCTGGCACAGATAAGGCACAAATCATTTTAACAAACGTTAAACTTTACGATAGAATAAAACTTATTTCAACAGCAAAAAGTGTGAATAATGACGGCAATGCACCTTATTTTCTGTTTACAAATTTTATAAGAAATTCAACCGTGTTCCCATTAACATCAACCGATATACCAAATTCAAAGGCTATGGTTTACACAGTGCTTGAAAATAATACAGAAGTGTTTGTTGTTTACTCAATGCCTGGCTTGCGTTTGGCACTTTCTATTGATGATTCAAGTGCACTTGACCTTGCGGATAGTTTGGCACAAGGCACAACTTATTTGGTAGACTCTGAAAATAATACAATCAATTTTGATGCCATAACTTTAATGGCAAATCAAGAATTGAACCCTTCAAAACAATACAAACTTTACCTTAGCAACAATTTTAGGTTTGGTTATGAATTAAAGGGTTATAAATTTAATGGCAATTTGACTAAATCAACAGAATATGTGTTTAGTTTTACAACTTTAAGCACAACCGAATTGCATACTATTGAAATTGTTACAAATGCAATACATTATCAACTTAATTTGTATTATGCAAATTCAGTGGAAGAAACACCAACATTGATTGAAAGTTTAACAATTGCAGTTTCAAATTTGCACATAAAGTTTGAAACACCAGAAGGGTATTATGTTGCCCAAGTATACTTCAAAAACTTGCTTGGTATGCACCGCTATCAAAACAATGATGATCACCAAGCAGAGTGCGATAATAGTTATGCATATTCAATTTACTCCTATAATTTCACTGTTGAAGAATTGAACGAATTGATAATCAACTATTCAACCACACAATCAAATGTTGTTACATTAAATATGTTGTTTATATATCAACTTCACTCATATGAAATCAACGTGAAATATGGTTTGGTTAACAGCAAAGGCATTTTCGACCAACGTGTTCAGTTCCCAAATATCACAGGCACAGCAGACGGCGAAAAAATCTATTATGTTGACGAAAGTGATGCAAGAAGATTCTTCAATATACCTTATGGCACACAAGTGATTCTCACAGCCGAAGCAAATTTTGAAGAAGGCATTTCACCATATGATTGGGTTTACAATAAACTTCCTGGTTTAAGTTCAAACCGTTCACAATTTATGGTCGCAAAAATCACAAGCAGTCAAAATGTTGAATATCAACTTAACTACAATTCATATACAATTAAAATTGAAAAAGTTGGCAATTCTCAACAACCAACAGTCACAATTTTGGCACCTTTAAGTGACGAAACTTTTGATAAGATTTCTAAATTTGATAGGCTTTCAATTCAAATGAACGCAGATAGAAACAATGGTTGGCGTTTTGCTAATATGTATTATTACAAAACAGTCTATGCACCATATGTTTATGATGCTGAAACATTTGATTCAACCACACTTTATTTGTTGGTTAATGGTGAATATGTTTTGAACACCGAAGAATATAACGAAGCCAACACTTATTACGAAAAGCAACGTGTTCAAGTTGATTTCTCTGCATTTAAACCATACATTTACAACGCAACAACTTGGGCAGACGACTGCAAAGCATTGTTTATAATGCAAGGCAGTGAATATAAACGCAATGTGTCAACTGAATATGATGAAACACAAGAGTATTACACATATTCAAACACAACTTATTATGATAACGAATTTAATATTTCAAATTATTTGCCAGAAGTAGATGCAAATGGCGTATACTCAATCACTTTCTATTGTGTTTATGATTATATTGACATTTCTTTTGAATTGGCAACAAACCTTGTTGGTTCAGGCAGTTTGGAACGTGGTGATTTGTCAATTTCAAAAGATGATTATGCAAACATAAGTTTCAGCAAAATCAGCAAATCAAATATTGAAACAGTGCTTGAAGCAACCCCATCAGTAACAATCAGTGATAATGTTGTTAAAATTTCAATTCAACTTAAAACAGTTTTGATTGATGGCAACGAGGTGTCACTTGCATCAGGTATCGCGTTAAGACAAGTGTTTATTTGCGATGCTGTGTTAGGTCAATTAACACCTATTGACAAGGGCAATGGCTTGTATGTTGTTGAATTTTCAATCGCATCAATGCTTGAACACAACTGTATCTCACAAAACGATAACTTTGTGTTGCACTTGACTTATCAAGTAACTAACAAACAAATGATTTTAACAACCAACCTTAAAGCGGAAGATTTCTATATGTCCAAAACTGGTGAAACCATTTTCAGTATGGGTGTAGACGAAAACCGATATGGTTTTGGTTCAAATAGTAGCAGTTCAAATGGTTCAACAAAACTTTCACTTACAGGCAACGATTCAATCCAATTTTTAAGCAAAGTTTATATGTCATATATGTTTGTGTCACCATACGCTGCAAACTATAATCAATATTTCAGCATAACTGGGCTTAACATCTATAACTTAAACACTGTTACAGACGATTTTGGTTACACAACCTACACACAAGGCGATTTAATTAAAGCCTTTACAACAGACGAATTAAGCCGTTATGGCATAACAAACCTTTCACTTTCAGGGCAAGGGTTTGATTATAGATTCTTAACAAACCTGTATGTTGAATTGGTTGTTGAACCTATCATCACAATCAATGCTGAAAACAACCGCTTTACTTTCGCATTTAGTTGTGATGCACAGGGTAATGGTATTGAACAAAAATTAACAGTTGGTCAAAATTCAACTTTCAACATTGAAATGGCACCTATGCTTGACCAATATGACGTGGTATCCTACCACAAAAATATTATTCAAAATGGCGTAACAATAGGTTATTCAACAGAAAACACATCGCCGATTGACGCTGGCACATACCTTGTAAAAATAGGTTTTGCAGGCTTGGGCGACTGGGCATGGCTTTCAAATTTAAGTTATGCTAAAGATGTTTTCTTAACCATTGTTCCAAAAGAAATTGAACTTAAAGTGAACACTGAAACTTTCTCACGCAAGCAAGTGTATGAAAAGGTTTATGAAGGCAAAAATAAATATATGTTTGCTAATGCAACAGATTTATTAAATTATGTGTATATCACAGACGGCAACAGAACCTATCCTTACACCGAAGCAAACGATAACTTGCGCTTGAATTTGGCAATAATTGAAGCAAAAATCAGTTATACAAATAACGATACACAAGTGTACTCTGGCATTGCAACAATCAATGGCAAATTGCATAATATCCACTTAACAGGGCTTGAAATTTTAAACACTAATTTCAAACTTAAAGCGGACAATTTGTTATTTGAAAATGCAATGAAAATCAATCCAAAAGAAATCACTTTGGACGGCGTTAAGGTTTACGATAAAGTGTTTGATGGCACAGATAAGGCTGAATATCAGTTGGATGCTCAAATTCAATGGCTTGGCGTGCTTGCCGGTGATGCAGTTGATGAACCAAATAGTGAAGACCTTTCACTTAAATTTGCAAAAGATGCAAACGGACAAGTTAAAATAGGCTACAACATCAACATAGTTATTGATGCAAGCCGTGTGTTAAAAGGTGAGGATGCGGATAACTACACAATCAAAGTTAATGGCACAACCGCAAATATTTATCCTTATAGCATAAGCACAAACATTGAAGGATTTGGTAAAATTGAAGTGCGTAATGATAAGGGGTTGATTGATATAATCAACGGCACAAAACATGAGTTGGCAAATTTAATTCCTATTGGTGCTGAACTTAAAATCGAAGTTGTGCGTGTTGACACACCAGAATATGTTGCAATGTATCCAAACATTTCAAGATATTTAAACCGTAACCACAATTTTGTTGTTGGCTACAAAATCAGTTTTGAAACCAACAATATCACAACAGGTTTAAACAACAATTTAACACTTGTTTTGCCAACAGTTGCAAGGCTTACAAACGCTTTAATGCTTACAAATAATGGCTCTGTTCAGTTAGACTACACAGCAGAAGAAGACAGTTTGATTGTTGATTTAAGCCAAACAAATTATGCACCTTACGCATTTGCACTTGTGCAACAAAGGGTGTTGTTAAAACCATGGCAATTAATTTTGATTATATCTTTGGCAGTGCTTTTGCTTGCAGTTATTATAATTGTGTTTATAATTGTGCGTAAACGCAAAAAAGAAAGATATAGTTTAAACGAAAAGATTTAGGAGAATTATGTTCGAGTGTAAATATAAATACGAGTTGGAAGATAGCCTTATAAGTGCAAAATATGTTTTCCGTTCTCAAAAAAGAAAAAAAGATAAAATCATTGCAGCCTTAATACCAATTTTGTTGGTTGCAATGATAGTGCTTATGATTGTTGATATTGTATATAAAAAATCATTTGTGCTTGATATAGTGCTTATTGTATGTTTGATAGTTTTGCAGGTTATGTATTGGCTTATTCCAGTAAGTTTAAACAGGTCTCAAAAAAAATCGTTCTATGCACAAAAGTTGGATACAATGGATTATCTTTATGTTAAAATTGACAACGCAACATGCACAGAGATTTTGCTTAAAGATGATACAGAACAAGCAAAAAATATCCACTCACTTAAAAGTTTAACCAGTTATTTGGAAGATGACACACGTTTGATTTTGGTTTTTAACAGTGCAGAATATGTCTGTTTAAGAAAAGCCAACATAACAGGCGACATCAACCAACTTAAAGCCTTGCTTGAAAAGGTTATGGTTAAAAAGAAAACGAAATAAAGTAATATATTTAAGTGATAGATTTAGTTAGGCTAATTTGTTAAATTTAATCGTTAATATTTATATCTGATAAGATGTGTGATACTATAAAATTCAATAAATAATTTTACAAGTAGGCTAACAGAAAACCAAAATCACAACTTAATAACAAAAAGAGATGCCAACAAATTTGGCATCTCTTTCTTTATTTTAATTTTTTATCTTTTAAGCGTTGTCCCTTGGTTGAGTAGGCCTTGGTGGCATAGGACGTTGCACAGGGTTTGCACCCATAGATGGATTTGGTTGCATTGGCCTTGCTTGTTGCATAGGGCGTGGTTGTGGTTGTGCTTGAATCCTAGCAGATTGCATAGATTGGCCTTGTTGAACAGGACGATTAACCGGTTGTGTTGGAGCATAATTTGTTGCACGTGGTGTATCGTATGATCCACCAAATGTGCTTGTTGGCATTTCTGGCATTTCTGGCATATCAGTTTCAACATCGTTGGTTTTTACACGCTTTAACAATTTTGCTTTTTTGTTTGAAAGCCCAATATCATGCCTGCACACCAATTTAAAGTGAGCATATTGTGAACTTGTTGGCATAACTGTTTTGTCAACAGAAAGAGAATAAAATTCATCAGCAACACGCACATCACTTACAACACAAAGCAGTTCGTTATAAGTTCTTTTTGCGTTTTCTGCAAATTCCAAATTCATTTTTGTTTGACTGCCTTTTTCTTCCAACTCGTCAATCATAAGCATAGCACGTTCAATGGCTTGCTTTTTAAGTTCAAAGTTTTTATCAAACAAAATAACATCTTTATCCAAAATATCCAAGATGTTTTGCCTTGTTAAAAACATAATAATGATGGCAACTAATGCAACAACAATACCTGCAACGCCACCCCACATAGCAATTTTTTCTAACATAATAATCCCCCTAAAATTTAAGTTATAATTATTATAACAAATCAAAAATATTTTAACAAACAATTTGTTTAATTTGAAAAAACAATTTACTAATAAAATAATTTGTAAATAGGTGAAAATTTAAAAGGTGATAAATAAAAAATTAAATAAAATAAAATTAACAAATTAAAAAATATAAAATAAATTGTAAAAAATTAATTAGAATAATAAAAAAAATAACTAAAAATACAATTTTTTGGCATTTTTTAATATTTTTTTAAATTTTTTGCCATTATTTTTTGATATTTAGTTATTTAAAATTTTGTTTTACAATAAACCATATTTTTAAGCAAATTTGTTTTAGTTTGAAAAGTTTGTGATTTTGTAAATCTTAAGTCCACCTTCAACAACACTGACATTAAGTTCATCACATGTGGTTATGTTGCCGTCAGCCATAACTTTAATTTCACCTTCTGGGCGTTTTATGTTTACAATGTTTTGCCAAAATTGTTTTGTGTGTTCGTCATAAATTTGACTTCCGTTATCAAATTGCAAAACATAAGATTTACGCTTGTCTGGTTCAAGCCCGGTTGAATAACTTAAATTGAATAAGCCGTCTTTTACGTTTGCAAGAGGATTCAAATGTTTGCCATTTAAAAGCCCACCGTTGGCAATAGAAAGTTCATAAACCATTTCATGTTTTGGTTTGCCAACTTTGTTGTCAATCACAACTTCAAAGTCTTCAAACTTGTTTGCGTATTTAAGGCTGGCAACCTTTTTTGTTATAAGGTTTTTAATTTTGTATGTGTTGTAAATTTCATAAAGTTCAACACTCGCCCCAATCACAATATTGTTAAGCACAACCGTGTTGTTCATAATCAAATAGTCAACTGCTTCCAACTTGCCTTCGTAAATTGTTTTTATGGCTTGAATAGGCAAATCACTTATTTCTAAATAACTTGCAAAATCGTCATTTTCACCAAGCGGAATAATGCCTAATTTGATTTTAGAAATATCTTTAACATTGTTTAAAAAGTTGCCTAAAATATAGTCATCACCAATCACGGCAAATTCTGTTTCCATTTGTTCAGTCAGTTCTTTTGTTGTTTGGTTAAAATCTGCCAAGTTTACAAAAAAGAACACTGAATATTCTTTGTTTTCAGTTTTTAAATAATGCACAATTTTTTTAGCAATTTTTTCAGCACCTTTATTGTATTCTGATGGTGCAACCATAATATTTAACATAGTTTTATTATAACCAAAACAAACCCAAAAGTAAACAAAGCATAAACCAAATTGCAAATAAAAATAAAAAAATAATTAAAAACTAATTTTTTAATAATTATTAATTCCAACAAAATCACATTTTTGTTTGACATATTTCGACTAATTATATTCGCTAACGCTCATATATTTAAGTCAAAACAAAAATATTTAATTTTCATTTGACATTATTCGACTTAAATATTAATATTTAATTAGGTGGCAGTTTGAGAAAAATTTCTAAACAAAATTTTAAGTCGTTTTTCATGTGGGTAATAGTTTTTGCACTTACCCTTGTTATTTCTATGGGCGGAGCATACGCTTACTTCACTGCCAGCACTGAAAAAAAGCAAGCCAGTGCCACAACTGGTATAATTTCAGTTGGCTTTTCAGATGATACTAAATTGGTTGAATCAAGCACTGGTTCATCTTCTAATATAAAAATTGTTCCGGGGTCAACAGTTAGTTACCACGGATATGTTAAAAACACTGGCACAGCAGCAATGTATGCAGTGTTAGAGTGCAATGTTACTGTTGATAGCAAAATTGTTCAAACACAGTACTACACAGCAACAGGCACAAAACTTTCTTACAGTGACGCACAAAATACTTTTACAACTGATGCCACAGCAATCGCAATCGGTGGTCAATCTCAATTTAACATTTTATTCACATTTGATAAAACTTACGATAATTCATACAAAAACAAAACTGCAAAATTGCAAGTTGTTGCACGCGCAATTCAACAAAGCCATTTAACTGCAGTGCAAGCAACAAATCAATTGCTAAGTGGTTATATTCCTGTAGACGCTTTACCAGCCGCCTACACAAGAGTTGAGTATATAGAAACAGCTGGAGAAGCGTATCTTGACACTGGAGTATATCCAGCAGAAGTTCAAAATTTAGGGCTTGATATGAAATATGATTCATCAGCATATGGTAAATGGATGTTTGGATCACGTTCATCATATGGATCGGCAGACACATATGGTATTTATATGTCTTCAAGCAATGAATATGGATTGCAGATTGGCGGCGCTACGGGTAGCAATAGATTCACTATTTCAAAACCAACGACAGGTTTACACACCTTGAAAATAATGCAAAGCAAAGTATATTTTGATGGTACAGATGCAAAAGTCTCAATAACAGCAACAACCACAGCAAGCACGAAAAAATATCCAATGTGGCTTGGAACAATAAATCAAGCAAATACTGCTGATAGCGGTCAAAATCGAAACTTTATAGGAAAAATTTATTATTTTACTTTATATTCAGGCACGGATCTTGTTAGAAAGATGATACCTTGTAAAAATTCAGCGGGTGTTGCAGGAATGTATGATATGTCGACGAAGACGTTTTATGCAAGCAAAACATCAACAGCATTCACAGCAGGTCCTACAGTTTAGTGAATAATTAAAACATAAAAAAGGCACAAATGCGTGCTTTTTTTGTTTTGTTGCAAACTAAACATTAAAAATTATTATGCTTTAACCTAACAATATGATATAATAACATATTATAACTTACATATTAGGAACATTGAAAGGAAGAACAAATGATATATATTATTTTAGGTGCAATTTTTGGTGGGGTGTGGCTTATCACACTCATCACTTTTGTTGTTATGTATAAGAAAAAAGGTGACAATGTTTCAAGTGAAATTGACACTGAAAAGTTGAAAGCTTTGTTTGATAATCAAAAAGAACAAAACCAACTTGTTAACAATATGATTATGCAACAATTAAAAAACAGTGAAGTTACCACACAAAACACTATCAATGGTTTAACAGTGTTGCAAAAGCAAGAGTTTGAAAGCATTTCAAAACGTGTGGACGATTTAACCACTCGTAATGAACAGCGCATTGAAAAATTGACATTTGACGTCAATTTGGCACTTAACAATATGCGTCAACAAAATGAAAAGCAGTTGGATAAAATGCGTGAAACTGTGGACGAAAAATTGAATAACAGCCTTTCACAACGTTTGAACGAAAGTTTTTCAAAAATTCAACAGAGTTTGGAAAGCGTAAATTTGGGGTTGGGCGAAATGCGTAGTTTGGCAACTGGTGTTGGTGACCTTAAAAAAGTGCTTTCAAATGTAAAAGTGCGTGGTGGCTGGGGCGAAGTTATGTTAAGTTCGTTGCTTGAACAAATGCTTGCACCAAGCCAATATAAGGCACAAGTTCAAATTAAAAAGAACAGCAAAGAGCGTGTTGACTTTGTGGTTGTTATGCCTGGTAAGGACGAAAATGAAGTATGGTTGCCAATAGACAGTAAATTTCCACTTGAAGATTATAACCGCCTTGTTGAAGCCAGTGACACAATGGATAAAGAAGCCATTGAACGTGCACAAAAACAACTTGTTAAACGCATAAAAGAAGAAGCAAAATCAATCAAAGAAAAATATATTTCTGTGCCAGATACAACCGATTTTGCGGTTATGTTCTTACCAATAGAAGGGCTTTATGCCGAAGTTGTGCGTGATGTCGATTTAATGGAAACATTGCAAACACAATATAAAATTGTTGTATGTGGGCCAACAACTTTAACTGCTTTGTTGAACAGTTTACAACTTGGTTTTAAAACCTTATATATTGAAAAACGTAGCAGTGAATTGTGGCAAGTTTTATCCACATTTAAGCAGGAATTTGAAAAGTTTGTGGCACTTTTGCTTAAAACTCAAAACAAAATCAGTGAAGCAAACACAAACATTGAACTTGCAACAAAATCTTCACGTAAAATTGCCAAAAAGTTGGGCGATGTTAGCCAAGTGGTTGGTATTGACTATGACGAAGGCAACAATGACGGTGACCCTAATGACGAGTTGCCACCTGTTGAAGATTAAGGGCTGATTGCACGTCTTGATGTGACAAAATTGAGTTTTAGTTTTGCGTGATTAACACAAAATTTGATAACCAATTTTTCGGCCATATTTAAAAAGGGCTATAAAACGCTAAAAAAACAATAAATATTACAAAATTACACATAATACGCATATGAAAAAGCAATTTTGTTGTGTGGTGCTATGTGTGATTTTTATTTTGCTATCTAGCCTAATATGTTTTGCTGTTAGACAAACTTTTTTGTGTGGCTTTTCAGCGTGTGCAATTTTAAACCAAAATCAAAACAAAGGGCAAAAGATTAGCACACAGACTGGGCAAAATAAATTATCCATAGGCGAGTTAAAAAATGTGCAGAACTTAAAATTAGATTGTTTGAACAGTGCTGTTGGTTGGCAACAATCAAACAAACAGATGATGTGTGAAAATGAAAAAATAGAATTTGAATTTGGACAAAAATCTTTTATATATTCATTAAAATCTAACATTAAAAAGAGTGATATTTTCAGCATTGATTATAAACTTAATCAATACAACCGATTTGGCACAAAACAACAAAGGGTGTTGCTTTTGTCAAATATGTTAAGTGTTGGGATAGACCAACAAATTGCTGTAAACTATATTTTTCCAAACCTTAAAAATATGGTGGATAAAATTGCAAAAAATATCTATATCAAGCCACAAAATGCAACAATTTCAACAAACACAAACAGTGAAAAAGTGTTTTATATCACTAAGGAAAAACTGGGGCTGGAATTAAACAAAGCCGAGTTGTATTCCAAAATTGTGAAGGCGTATTTAAACGATTTACCACTTGTGTTCAGTTTGCCTACAAACAGGCTTAATCCAACTGTGTTTGCTGAAAATTTGGCAAAGTATACACATTTACGTGGTGATTTTTCAACCTACATTGCAAGTTCATCTGCTGACCGCAAGCATAACATTAAAAACGCACTCAACACTTTAAATATGCGTGAAATTCAGGCTGGCGAAGTGTTTTCGTTTAACAAAACCATAGGTAGACGCACTGAAGAAAATGGTTATCGTTCAGCAAAAATTATTGTTAATAACGAGTTTGTTGACGGTTTGGGTGGCGGAGTTTGTCAGGTTTCAAGCACTTTATACAACACCGCACTTTTATCTGGGCTTGAAATTGTGGAAGCAAACAAACACAGCCGTCAAGTGGCGTATGTTAAATATGGATTTGATGCAATGGTGAATTTTGGCAGTAGTGACTTGAAATTTGAAAACAACACTGGTGGCAAAATTGTGCTTGTTACAAATTTTAATCAAAACAGAATTCGTATCCGCATTTTTGGTGAAGATTTGGGGCAGGTGAAATATAAATTAGTTAATGAAATTGTATCTGTGACCGAACCAGAGCAGGAAGAAAAGCAAGATACAGCCGGTGAATATATGGATAGAGTTATCTATAAAGACCAATCATTTGTGCTTAAAAAAGGCACACGTGGTATGGAAATTAAATCGTACCGTGAAAAATATGTTAATGGGTTGTTGGTGAATACCGAACTGTTACGGTTTGACAAATTTAAGCCAACAAATGCGGTGGTTGTATATGGCACAAAGGATAGACCGCTTGAACAAATTTTGGGTATTAATTTGTTTGGCTGATAAGCTTGTGGATTGGTGAGTCTGTTGTTTGGGCAAAGTTTTAGTATGTTGTAGGTGTCTTGTTAGTGCATCTTTGTTATATTGTTGGTTGTTATTGTTGAGAACAAAACCGAGTGACATATAAAAGTGACATATAGATATGAAAAAAGACCCTATTTTAGGGTCTTTGTGACATAGGTTTAATACAACCGTTTAAACTGATTTGATAAAGTGAAGAATTTGCTTTATATGCTTCCACTGATTGGTCTGGCACATAAACACTTGTGTTAACTCTGGTTGCGGTTGGCCCCAAAGGTGTACCAGAGAAAGATGGTGGAGTTTCAGCCATAAACACAACTTCGTTACATATGTTATATGCTTCATTATCGTTGTTGGCATTGCCGATAATATTGTTGCCAATAGTTGTTACGTTTTCAGTGATTGTTATGCTACGTGGGCCACCGCCAAACATAAAGTTCATAGGAAGTAGATGTATGTTTGATTCTGTGACATAGTCCAGGTTAGGCATTAAATGATACATAAGCATACCTTTTGAATACAATGCTACGCAAGTGGATAAATCAACATTAGCAACAACCGAACGCCTGTTAATGTTGCCCATCAAACAGAAGTCGCCCAAAGTTGTAACTGACCCCGGCACTTTTATTGTTGTGGTTTCAGGGAATTGACTATCAGCAAAACAGTATTGACCTAGTTCTTTTAAACAGGTTGGGAAATTGCTAAAATCAATACCTTTAATACCTTTCATACTATATTTACCAATTTTGTTAAGATGTTGCAATGTGGCAAAGTTCATAATTGATGTGTTTTCATTTTCCCAAAAACTGTATTCGCCAATCTCTTGTAATTCTTCATTAAGATAAATGTTTGTGTGGGTTGAGGAGTGAACATAAAAATAGTCACGCAACTTTAATGTGCCTGCTGGAATATGATAATCAATATGTGTGGTGTTTTCAGAGTAGTTGTTAAACACCAAATCAAATTCTTCTTGCGACACTAATGCAACATAATTACCAGTTAAATATTCACCGCTTACGCCGTAAAAAGTTTTGCCTTTAAGCACATCGGTTGCGGTGGCGGTTGGTTGGTGTGGTCCAAGGCTTGGAATTGTTTTTATTCCAGCGGTTATTTCGGTTGGCGTGGGGTTAATGTTGTGAACATTTACAACCCCACCTTTTTTTTCAATCTCTGATTTTTGACTGACTAATTCGGTTTTTATGGTATCGATTGCTGTTGACATATTTTCTCCTTTTAATTTTCAATTTCAACTGTTTCAGATGATTTGTCTGTGGCGGTTGTAGTGTCTGTGTCAGTTATGCCTTCGGTTTCACCTGTTTCATTTAAGCCCGCCATTTCATATGCTCCGTCAACAATTTTTTCAATTTCAACTGGAGCAATATATGTGCCGTTTAACACAAAATCTAACTCATTATCTATGTGTAAAAGTTGATAATATTTTTCAAGCCTACGTTCAAGTTCTGAAATTCGTTTTAATGCTAGGTCTAAATCTTCTTGCAACTTTTCCTCCTAAACAATAATTGTTTTTTTAAAAAAAATTTGCTATAAGGTTGTTAAAAGATAGTTTCATAGTAAATTTTTTTGAACAATCTTTTGCTTTTTGTTTATCATAAAAATTAAAAAATTTGGCAAAAATATGTCAAAATATTGTGTATATAGCACAAAAATTCAACAAATAAGCCAAAAATTTTTTTTAAAAAAGAAAATCAGTTTATTTTATTTGCAAATTGTAAAAAGTTAATTTATAATAAAAAGAGGAGAATAAATATGTCTAAAAACTTAAAAATTTCTTATATTTTAACCTTTGTTCTTTTTGCACTTTGCTTAGCATGGAATACTTTGCTTAACTTTTTCAGTGGCGTTGGTGTTACATTTGCTGCAATGTTTGCACTTGTATTAGCGATGATGGTTATTGTAATTGTTGATCCATCAACACGTAAAAGATTTATGGATATTTTTGTGCTTGGTGCATTGATTTTAGTGCTTGAAATTGTTATCTTCTTTGCACTTGAATTTGGTGGTTCAAATGTTCAATATTTGATTGCTGAATCAGCATATGGTCAAAGCAATATTTATACAGCAATGCATGTTTATCAAAATGTTATTGCTTGCTTAGCGTTTGTATTCTTGGGTTACACAATTTTCCGCCTTATTTGCGAAATTAAAAATGTTAGAATTGGTTTTGTTGAAGTTATTTTGGGTAACCAAAAAATTCAGAAGAAAGAACGCACATCAAAAGAATTGAACAATGGCAGTTTATCTGACAAACCTAATAAGACTGAAGAAACAGATTTGGACGAAGACGAAAACGAAGACCAAGTTATTGAAATCACAACACCAGATGAACAAGATAAGGAAGAAGAATAATTTTATTTAACACTTATTAGTTTTAAAATGTGTGAAAAATTAAATTTTTAATTTAAATAAGCAGTTTTTAATTTATAAACAAAAAAGTTTGGCGTCTGCCAAATTTTTTTTACGCTGTTGTCGGTATTGCCACAAAGAACTTTTAACCAGATTTTGGTAAAATTAATCCATTTAAAAATAAAAACAATTTGTTGTGTTTTTAGTTTAGCCTTTTGAGTGTATGTTTTAGATTAATGTTATAAATTGGAAGCAAAGGTCATTTGTAAATGTAAATTGAATACGATAGGCGTTAAATATTTACTTTAAATTATAAATTTAACAAAAAAGTTTTTCATTTTGTGTTGACAAGGTTTTTTGTTTATGATAATATAAAGTTACACCAAAGCAGGTGTTTTTTTAAGCAATAAACTTAAAATTCACCTAATATGAGTTAAAAAATGCGTTTAGCAACCAAACGCATTAAACAATAAAAGGAGAAATTATGGCAAAGAAAGCAAAAAGTAAAAGGGAAAAAATTATTTTAGAGTGCACAGAATGCAAAAACCGCAACTACAACACAACTAAAAATAAAGCTAACGACCCTGACAGATTAGAACTTAAAAAATTCTGCCCAACTTGCAGAAAAGAAACCGCACATAAAGAAACTAAATAGGAGATATTATGGCAGATAAAAATAACAATCAAGTTGAAACAAAGGAAATTGAAAACAAATCTAATGGCAAGGTTGTTGAAGTAAAAGCGAAAAAAACAAAGCAAAAGAAAAACAAAGATAAAAAACCAAATAAGTTTACAAAATCTTTGAAAGATACTGGTGCAGAACTTAAAAAATTAACATGGCCAAAATTTAAAGACGTTGTTAAACAAACCAGCGTAGTTTTGGTTGTAGTGCTTGTGTTCACACTTGTTTTGTTCGGTCTTGATAGCCTTTGCTCTTGGCTTGTTGGTCTTTTGTTTTAGGAGGGTAAAGTATGGCTATTGTAGATAATAACAAAGATATTGAACCAAAATGGTATGTATTGCACGTGTTCTCAGGTTATGAAAACATTGCAAAACAAAATTTGGAGATAACCATTGATAAATATGATTTGCATGACCGTATTTTCCAAATCGTTATTCCTATGGAAGACGAATTAGTTGAAAAACGTGGCAAAAAAGTGCTTGTGCCTAAAAAGACAATGCCTGGTTACATTTTGGTTAAAATGATTTACGGTGATGACATTTGGCATGCTGTTACTCGTACACAATACATCACTGGCTTTGTAGGTCCAAAAGGTAGACCAATTTGCATCACTGATGACGAAGCTCGTCGTATGGGTGTTGATGGTGCTACAATGCATGAAGCTAAAATGGATTTGGACGTTAAAGTTGGCGATATGGTTGAAATTTTGGAAGGCTCACTTGCAGGTTTTGTTGGCGTTATTAAATCAGTTGACCAAGAAAATCAAAAAGTGGTTGCCAGCGTTGAAATGTTCGGCCGTGAAAGTGATGTTGAACTTTCATTTTCACAAATTAGAGTTAGCAATAACTAATTAAGGTGTTTGTAACGTGCAATTAAAGTTACATATATCCGCTTGATAAATTTAACAAGTAAATTTTAAAGTAGGAAACTAATCAGCCTTTAAAGAGAGAGAAACTTTCGTGGGAGAGTATAAAGTCGAACTCATTAACCACGCCACATATTTAAAAAGGAGAATAATAGAGATGGCAAAAAAAGTTAAAGCAGTTGTTAATATTCAACTTCCTGCAACCAAAGCCACACCAGCACCACCAGTAGGTTCTGTGCTTGGTCCACACGGTATCAACATTGCAGGTTTTGTTAAAGAATTTAACGACAAAACACAAAGCATGGTTGGCTTTACAGTGCCATGTGTTATCACTATCTACGAAGATAGAAGTTTCACATTTGTGCTCAAACAACCACCAGCAGCAGACCTTATTATGAAGGCAGCTGGTATTGAAAAAGGTAGCGATAAAGCACCTAAAAATAAAGTTGGTAAAATCACAGTCGAACAACTTAAACAAATCGCAGAAACAAAAATGAGTGACCTTAATGCAGCAAGCATTGAAGCAGCAATGAGCATGATTGCTGGTTCTTGCCGTAGCATGGGCGTAGTTGTGGAGGGTTATAATGGCAACAAGTAAGAATTATAAAGAAGCCCTTAAACTTATTGATAAATCAAAAGTTTACTCAGCAAGAGAAGCAATGGACGCAGTCGTTGCAACAAGCAAGGCAAAATTTGACGAAACAGTTGAACTTCACGTTAAACTTGGTGTTGATGGCCGTAACGCTGATCAACAAGTTCGTGGCGTTTGCGTGTTACCAGAAGGTACAGGTAAAACTGTTCGCGTATTAGTTATCACTCGTGGTGAAAAAGCAGAAGAAGCACGCAAAGCCGGTGCTGATATCGTTGGCGATGATGACGTAATTGCAAAAATCATGGGCGGTTGGTTAGACTTTGACGTCTGCATCACCACACCTGACATGATGGGTGCAATCGGTCGTTGTGCTCGTATCCTTGGTCCTAAAGGTTTAATGCCAAACCCAAAAAGCGGTACAGTTACTATGGACGTAACCAAGGCAATCAATGATGTTAAAGCAGGTAAAGTTGAATATCGTTTGGATAAACAAAACATTATTCACGTTCGTATCGGTAAAGTAAGTTTCGGTGCTGAAAAATTGTACAACAACTTAACAACTGTTATGGATGCTATTGTTAAAGCAAAGCCAGCAGCTGCTAAAGGCGTTTACTTGAAATCAATATTTGTGGCTACAACAATGGGCCCAAGCGTTAAATTAAGTTACGACGTTAAATAATTAACATTTCTTTGCTAAACAAAAAACCAGCAATTATGCTGGTTTTTTTTATTGGTGTTTTTTTTATGTTTGATGGTGAACTTTTGGTTTTGCTGTGGAAAATATAAAATAAAAAAGTTCAACAAATAATGCTTAACTTATTTAACTTACACTACATATTGTGTTGTTATTGTTTGCCGGTTGAACCAAAACCACCACGGTCTGTATTGCCAAAAGAGTTGACAGTAATAAGCGTATGTTCTGGTTGATGAGCCAAAATTCTAAATTGACAAATGCGGTCGTTTTTGTGAATCACAGTATCTCTTACTGCAAGGGCCGGAAACATCCATTGGTCGTTGTCACCACAATAACTTTCGTCAATAATACCAAGGCTGTTAGCTTGAATAACGCCAAAGTTTTTAAAAGTGCTACTGCGTGGGGCAACTAAGGCTTCGTATCCTTTTGGTAATTTAATGCCAACGCCAAGTTTTATAATTTTAAATTCGCCTTTTTTTAATTCAACATCTTCAGCAGCACGTAAATCGTACCAGTCACTTTTGTTATCAATAAATCTGATAGGTTCAACATCTGTAAAATATTTAACTTTAATTTCAATCATAAATCACCTTTTAAATTTGCAAAACAAAATTTGTTTAACAATGATATAACATTAACACAAAACTTTAAAATTTTCAATTATTTTTACATCAACAATCTAATAATATCCTATATCAATTTCTTAACTTAGCTATAAATATTTCCTATACTTTTTGCTTACAAATAGTAAAAAGTGGTGATGTTTAGATTATTTTTATTTGTAAAAATAATTTTGTTTTGTTAGAATAATATTAATAATCTGCTGTTTGTATTCACACAAATATTTAGATTTTGCGAGGGGTTATGATTAAATCTAGACACAAAATATTTTTATGTTCAATTATTACATTGTTAATGTTGGCAGTATCTATTTTAACTTGTTTAGGAATGGTGTTTAATTATGTTGGTGAGGATATTGCTGTTATAAGAACTGGTAATTCGGTAATAAAACTTCAATTAACTGAAAAAGTTACCCTTGAAGATGACACTATGGATAAATTATCTAAAAAAATTAGGGTTGTTTCAGCATCTAAAACTGGCTCGTTGGATGAAGTTGTTAAAGTAACAGATAATAATGTTATGTTTGGCTATAAATTTAAGGGTGAAAAATACTATTTTTCCGCTATTGGTGATAAATTGGATAATGAAAATAAAGCAACATACACAACCACGACTGGCACTGTAAATATATACAATGCATCACAATTAAAGGCATTAAGGGATAATGTTAATGGTGGTGATACTTATGAAGGTTCAAGAATATATATTCAAAGTGATATAAGCTTGGCAAACCAAGAGTGGACACCTATCGGAACTTTGTCTAATAAATTTAAGGGGACTGTTGTTGGAAATAATTATAAGATATCTAATTTAAAGATAACCGTAACTCCTGATAATGCGATGTTTTCTTTGGGTGGTGCTGGGTTATTTGGCGTGGCAGAAGATGCCAAATTCAGCAAAATAAAAATGTGTAGTGTTAATATAAATGTGAAAAACTTCATATATTGTGGAGCATTAGTTGGAGTTATAATTTCTAATAGTTACAATGGATGCTCTGTATCAGATTGTTCTGTTGACCAATATTCAAAAATTAATATGGATTCTTGTATATGTGTTGGCGGCCTTATTGGTGCAGCACAAAATACAAAAATTTATAACTGTGGGGCATATGCATCTGTCTATTCAACAAAGGGTACTTTTGTTGGTGGCCTTGCTGGTTGTGTGACACAATCGACATATCTCAGTTCGTGTGAATCGAGGGCTAAAATACTTATGGGGTCAGCAAAAGAAATGCATGTTGGCGGTGTTGTTGGTTCTACTTATGCTGATACAGTGTCAAATGGTTCTGTTGTTATAGATAGATCTATATTTAATGGTAGTATTGGTTTGGCTGCTTCAGGCAATGTTGAAGTTGAAAATCTGATAATGGGTGGAATTGTTGGGTCCATGCGCACTTTTACTACAATAACAAATTGCGTTGCAAATGTGTCAAATTTTGCCATGGGGGAACTTAACATCAAAGCAACTGACCATGTGGGTAAATTCTCTAATCGCTCAAATCAGGGTGGAGATTCAGCGTATGATATATATCAGTTCTTTAAATTAATTTATCCTATTTATGGTGGATTCTGCTATACAATGACTGCTGAATCTAAAATTGTTTTAGGATTGATACCTGTTGGTAAAACTTCAGTAAATCAATATACGATGAAACCAGCATATAGACCAACTTATTTTATTGGTGTAAGCAATGTTTTGTTCTCGCCCGATAACTACATTTCAAAAGTAGCATATATGGATTTTGTGGTTAGCAAAAATTATTTTACAGGCTCATCATATATGCTGAATAGCGATTGGTCAGAATATGCTGAAAGAAAGACGGATATTTAGTAAAAAGTTTGATAGAATAAAATAAAGGTGCTGGTTAAAACCAGCATTTTTTGATATAAAAATGTATTAATTTTTAAATTTTACCGCCTATCTGAAGATATTTTACAGTTAATTTTTATTAATATTGTGTTCTAAGTAAATTTTCATATTAAACAAAAACAGTTTGAATTGAGTTTATTTTGTGTTATCATATTTACATGAAAGTTTATACAAAATCAAAAACTAAAATAGTGTTGAGCGTTATTTTGGCACTTTGTTTTTTGTGCTCAATCACATTATCGGTTGTTGGACTTATCTTAAATGATACTTATTCGCCAACACAAACTCTTGAAGTTAATGGTAACAGTATTCAGTTTAAAATTATATCAAGTATATCAAGCAAAGACGATTCAATAGATGACATTAAAAGAAAAGTAAAGATAAGTTGTGATAATGCTGATGATGTATCTGGCGAATTTAAAGATATAGTAAGTGTAAAAAACAACGCTGTGACTTTTGGCTACACTTTGGGTGAAAGTGATTACTATTTCAATGCAAAAGGCTTTAATCTGCGTAAAAGTTCAAAAGTGGAATATATGGCGTCTGGTTCAACACAAACAGTAAGTTATGCAAGGCAAATAAAAAGTTTCAGAGATAGTGTTAATAATGGGGAATCGTATTCAGGCGTAACAATTCAACTTGGTTTGGATATTAACCTTAGTGGGGAAGATTGGCAGCCTATCGGGTATGACGAAGGTCACACTTTTAGGGGAATTTTTGATGGTGATGGCAAAACAATAAAAAACTTTAAAATAACAAGACCAAAAGATTATCTTTTTGGCACAGGCTTTTTTGGGTTTATCAGTAGTGCAACAATAAAAAACTTAAAAATAACAGATGCCACAATACAAACCGCTGCTGAAATTGGTTATACTAAAATGACTTATGGTTATGGCATTTTAGTCGGTTATGTTGGCTGCGTTGGCGGCACTAAGCATGGGTGTTCAACTTACAGTGGATTAACAGTCAAAGAGTGCGAAATTTCAGATTCTCAAATTCAAATTGGGTCAAACAGTGGCGTTTATCCTAAATCACTTTTGGTTGGTGGTTTAATTGGTGCATCAATGTTTAGAACAAGCATTGAAGATTGCTATGTTAATGCAGATATTACAATTGGCAAGGTTATTTTGACAAACGGTTACACTGGCATAGGCGGCATTATTGGTGGACAATACTATAATACCAACTATGTTAAAGTTAATTATAATGGCGATTTCTTTATCAATAGGTGCATTTATTCTGGCAAATTATCATTTTTAAATCAAACTGGTGTTAATGGTATGGCTGGAATTTTGGGAACAACTGCTTGCATACAATTTGCTTCGTCAGGCAATGTTATTACAGGTTATGCACCGGTTAGAATTTATCATTGCCAAGCAAATATAACAACAGACACGGTTGGAGGGTTGGGCTTTTCAGGTTTGGCGTATAATCCAATATGTTCAGGCAGTAGGGTGATAAAATCAAATAACGATTCATCTTTTGAATATACATTTGATGCTAGCGTAAAATCATATATGCCATACAACAATATAACCATGACTGGCAACTATTTTACACTCACCAAATTGAGCAATTTGTCTTCAAGTTTAACTGCAAAAGATATATTTAAAATGCCAATCAATAGAACAACAGGGTACAAATCATATAATGATTCAACTATGTATGTTAAAGGCACCGTAGACCTTAGCGGTACTGCTTGCGAAATACCGATTGAAAGAACATAGTTGTTGATTAAATTATGGAAATTGAGTTAAGCATTTTGCAAAAATGTTTAAGGTAAAACTACTTTTAGGCTAACAACCACGTGGCCAATCATAACAAATAAACAGCAATAAAAAATATCGGCGGATGCCGATATTTTTTAACGGTTCAAAATTATTTCTTCAACAATTGTTTGAAGGATGCACTCAACTTAACAGTTGGCACTTTGCAAGCAGAAACTTTAACCTTTTCTTTTGTAAATGGGTTAAGTTTTGTTTGTGCTTTGCGTTGTTTGATGCCAAAGTTCATGTAACCAATGAAATGACATTCTTTGCCGTCTTTAAGGTTAGCTTTAAGTTGTTCACCAGCCGCATTAAGGATTGCCTTAACTTGAACTTGTGAGTAACCTGTTGCTTCTGCAACTTGTTTAATAAATTCTCCTGCACTAACTGTATTCATAATTTTTCTCCTTTTTTCAGAGGTCGACTATCTCCCCTTACTTGTAAAAATGCTAACAAATATATGGTCAAAAAGCAACTATTTTAAACCAAAACAACTAATTTTTGGCTCAATTCCCCTAAAAATAAGGGGTTTAAAGCGGTTTTTGTATTGATTGTTGCCTATTTTTAACCATGTTATACTTTTGCAAACACCATTTTAGAGATGCCGATAAACAAGGTGCAATATGCTTAAAGCCACATATTTTTTGGCGTTTCTTGTTTAAAATATTGCTTTTTACGCGTGCGTGTGTTAATATACTATGTATTCTAAAAGATAATAACAAAATATATATTGCTTAAATTTATGGCAATTTAAACCATTGGTGATATACAATCTGTTAAATTTAAAACAAAAGGAAAAAATTATTTTATGGATATTAGAAACATTGCAATTATTGCACACGTTGACCACGGCAAAACAAGTTTGGTTAACGCATTACTTAAACAAGGTGGCATATTTAGAGATAACCAAGAAGTGCAAGACAGGGTTATGGACTCTAACGCTTTGGAACGTGAACGCGGAATCACAATTTTAAGCAAAAACTGTTCCGCTTTTTATGGCAACACAAAAATCAACATTGTTGACACTCCTGGACACGCTGACTTCGGTGGTGAAGTTGAACGTGTTTTAAAAATGGTTGATGGTGTATTGTTAGTTGTTGACGCTTTTGAAGGGCCAATGCCACAAACACGTTTTGTGCTTGAAAAGGCACTTGAACTCAATTTAAAAGTTATTATTGTTATCAACAAAATTGACCGTCCAGATGCACGTCTTGATGTGGTTGCTGACGAAGTGCTTGAATTGATGCTTGACCTTAATGCAACAGACGAACAACTTATGTGTCCAATTATTTACGCAAGTGCACGTACTGGTGTTGCAACAACTGACTATCGCAAACCTGGCACAGATATGAAACCATTGTTTGAAGCAATCGTAAATTATATTGACGCTCCTAAAATGGATACAACCGCACCTTTCCAAATGCTTGTTTCCAGCACAGAGCAAAACGATTTCTTGGGCAAATTGGCAGTTGGTAAAATTGAATCAGGCACACTTAAACTCAATCAAACAGTTTATGTTAAAAACTATTTTGACGAAAGCAAAAAATATCAAGGTAAAGCAGTTAACATTTTCAACTTTGACGGTTTAAAACGTGACCCTATTGAAGTTGGCACTGCTGGTGATATTGTCTGCATTGCAGGTATCCCAGATATTACAATCGGTGATACAATCAGTGAAACACCTGAAATGGACGCTTTGCCATTTGTTAAAATCAGTGAACCAAGTGTTGAAATGACATTTATGGTTAACGATAGCCCATTTGCAGGTAAGGAAGGTAAATATGTAACCAGCCGTCACCTTAAAGACCGTTTATATAAAGAAGCCGTTAAAGACTTGTCATTGCAAGTTAGCGATGGTGATACTGCTGACCAATTTAAGGTTCGTGGTAGGGGTGAAATGCACCTTTCAATTCTTATCGAAAATATGCGTCGTGATGGTTATGAATTCCAAGTTAGCCGTCCACGTGTGCTTTTCAAAAATATAGATGGTGTTAAATGTGAACCTATTGATAAACTTGTTATTGATGTGCCAGAAGATTGCGTTGGCTCAATTATGATGAGTATGGGCGTTAAAAAAGGTGAACTTATCAGTATGACACCTATTGGTAGCCGTATGCGTTTGCAATTCTTGGTTCCAAGCCGTGGTTTGTTCGGTTATAAATCTCAAATGCTTACTGATACCCGTGGTGAAGGTGTTATGAGTTTTGTGTTTGATAGTTACCAACCATATAAAGGTGATATTGAAGGGCGTAACTTTGGCTCACTTATCAGTTATGGGACTGGTGAAGCAATCACTTATGGTTTGTTCAATGCACAAGGCCGTGGCAGATTGCTTGTTGGCCCAGGCGATAAAGTTTATATGGGACAAGTTGTTGGTGCTAACCCAAAAGGTGAAGATATTGTTGTTAATGTCTGCAAAAAGAAACAACTTACCAACACACGTAGCAGTGCCAGTGATGATGCACTTAAATTAACACCTATCAAACCATTAACATTGGAAGAAGCACTTGAATTTATTGCTGATGATGAACTTGTGGAAATCACACCATTAAGCGTGCGTATTAGAAAGAGAATTCTTGACCATCAATGGCGTGCAAAAGCAAAAAAACCAGTTGTGGAGGAATAATTAATGAGACCAGTTAACCAGCGTAACGAAACATACAACAAGGCCATGAAAGTTGCCAAACGCATTGCAATCACTTTGCTTTGCTGTGTGCCTGTGCTTATTGTGTTTGCATATTTAACACGCAACATAATCACAAGCAACTTTTGGCAAATATTTATCTTTATTGTGTTTATGGGCTTGGTTGTGCTGGTTGAAGAACTTATTGCTCGTGCCCGTATCAAACGCAAACAAGCGCAAATTGATTTAGGGCTTAAAAAGGATATATTTAAGTAAACAGCAGTCAGTAAAATAAAAATTGTGAGCTTAAAATTTGGTTATCAATATTGTTGGATAAAGTTTATCAGTTAAGCAAACAATAAAAACCTATTAAACACCTTTTGTAAATCAAGCAAAACAGATGTTTAAAAGTTGATAACTGATTTTCACAAACATAAAAAATTTAAATTTAAGGGAGAAATTATGGCAAACGAAAAAAGGGCAAGGATGTTGCCAAACGATTTGGAAGCAGAACAAAGTTTGTTGGGTTGCTTGTTTTTGTCACAAGACGCTTGTATGGAAGTGTTTTCAATGGTTAAACCAAGCGACTTTTATTCCAACGCACACCAAAAGATTTATGAAGCCATGTTGGACAACTATTCAAAAGATGTGCCAATCGACTACATAACCGTAAGCAAAGTTTTAACAAACAAAGGTGAGTTGGAAGAAGTTGGTGGTTTGGGCTATATAACAGACCTTACCAACTTTGTGCCAAGTGCTGCAAACTTTAAGCATTATGCTGAAATTGTTAAAAATGACGGCACATTGCGACAAGTTATTGAAGCCAGCCAACAAATCATCAATGACGCTTTTGACGGCAAAACTGCAAAAGATGTGCTTGAAAAGGCTGAAAAAAATATCTTTGATATTGCCCAAACCAGACGTACAAGTGAACTTGTGCATGTTAAAAAAGGCATAACCGAAGTTATTGACCTTATGGAAAAACTTGCCATTGACCCTAACGCAAATATGGGTGTTAAAGTTGGCTTTCCAACCCTTGACCGCATGACAAACGGCTTTAAAGATGGTGAACTTATTATCATTGCCGCACGTCCTGGTATCGGTAAAACAACATTGGCAGTTAACTTTGCAATCAATGCCTCACTTAAACACGGCAAATCTATTGCAATGTTTGACCTTGAAATGTCCACCCTTCAAGTTGCACAAAGGTTTTTGTGTGCAACCAGCCGTGTGCCACTTAACGATGTTAAAACCGGCACAAAAGATAGCAATGTTTGGAACACTATTTTTGAAACAAAAAAGATTTTGGAAAACACAAACATTTATGTGGACGATACAACAAATATCACACCAAATGAAATTTTATCAAAATGCCGTAAGTTGAAAGCACAACATGGGCTTGATATGATTATTATTGACTACTTGCAGTTGATGAAAAGTGAACGTGCAAGTAAAGATGGTAGCCGTCAACAAGAAGTTGCTGATTTAACACGTAGCATCAAACTTGCAGCACGTGAATTGCATGTGCCAATTATCTTGCTTTCACAGTTAAACCGTGATAGCGATAAACAAAATCGTAAACCACAGTTGACAGACTTGCGTGAATCAGGCTCTATTGAACAAGATGCCGATATTGTTATGTTTATTTCAGATATTAAGGCAGAAGAAGTGTCAGATTCTAACGATGACGCAAAAGACTACACACTTATCATTGCAAAACATCGTAATGGTGAGCGTGGTGAAATTCCTATCAAATTTAAAGGCGAGTACACACAATTCTACGAACCTGGCAAAGATATTCTTTACACAAAAAACACAAGCAAGGTGCAAAAAGATAGCGTTATGACAGCAGTTGTAGATAAAGATATTGACGCAGCCTTTGGTGAATAATAGAAATAAAAAATTAAATCTTTTGTTATATAAACAAAAATAAAAGGAGAATTTTTATGATTTTAGAACAAATTAAAAAAGATAATGTACAAGCAATGAAAGACCATGACGCTTTGGCACGTGCTATTTACGGCGTGGTTATGAATAAATGTTTGCTTGCTGGTATCGAACTTAAAAAAGATGGTAAAGAACTTTCAGATGTTGATACTATCCAAATCATACAAAAAACAATCAAAGAATTGACAGAAGAAAAAGAAAACTATTTAAAAGCAAACAACACTGTAGAAGCAGAAAATATTGACCGTCAAAAGGCAATCATTGAAAAATATTTGCCAAAAATGTTGGACGAAGCAGAAATTCGCAACATTATTTCTGGTTTAGAAGATAAATCAATCCCAGGCATTATGAAATACTTTAAGGCGAATTATGCTGGTAAAGTGGACATGGGTATGGTTAACCGAATAGCACGTGGCTAAATTTAGATTAATCAAATTTATTTTTGCACACAAATAAAGGGGTAAATGTGGAAAAGTTAGTTAACACAACAAAAACAATTCACGATAAAATCATAAAAACACTTATCAAATCACTTAAAAATGTGGAAATTAAGCAGATTATAGATTCCGGCAGTGGAAAAATCAGTGCAAGCATTTTGCTTAAATATTTTCCAACCGCTCATGTTGACGCTGTGATTTATCCGGGCGATAATCGCAAAAAAAATCCACTTGAATCAGCCATTGGAAGCAAGCGTTTAGAAGTGATTGAAACAGACATTTGCACTTCTTGCATACGCAAAAAATATGATTTATGTTTGGCACACCTTGTGCTGGGTGAAGCATCTAACTTTGGCAATTCTTTTGAAAACTTATTCCACCAAATTATGGATATTCGCAGTCGCTATTTTGTGCTTGTGGATATTTGGGAAGACCCTTGCGTGCATTTTAGATACATTGAACAATATTTAAAAGAAAAGGGTTTTAAAATTTTAAAGAAAAAGAAATTCCGTAACCCTCATCCAGAACATTACCCAAAAACAAAATTAGATAAATATAAACTGGAATTTGACAGCAAACACTATATGGGCTATTTGATTGAAAAAATTAAATAGATGTGTGGCTTTTAATTATCTAAAAAACAAAAACTAAAAAAGGAGAAAACATGAAAAACACATTTTATATCACAACACCTATTTATTACCCAAGCAACAAGTTGACGCTTGGTAACTGCTACACAACTGTTGTATGTGACAGTTTGGCAAGGTTCAACCGTATGTGTGGTAAAGATGTTTTTTACCTTACAGGCACTGATGAACACGGTCAAAAGATTGAAAAAAAGGCTTTGGCTTGTGGCAAACCTGAAATGGAATATCTTAACGAAATTATTGACGATACAAAAGCATTGTGGAAAATGCTTGATATTTCATACGATAAATTTATCCGCACCACAGATGATTACCATGTAAAAACTGTGCAAAAAATCTTTACACGCCTTTATGAAAAGGGACAAATTTACAAATCAAGTTATAAGGGTTTATATTGCACACCATGTGAAAGTTTTTGGACAGAAGAACAATTAGTAGACGGCAAATGCCCAGATTGTGGCAGACCAGTTGAACCAATGGAAGAAGAAGCATATTTCTTCCGCCTTAGCGAATATCAAGATAAGATTTTAAATTTGTATAAAACAAACCCAAACTTCTTGCGTCCACAATCACGTGTTAATGAAATGATTAACAACTTTATCAAGCCAGGGCTTAAAGATTTGTGCGTAAGCCGTACAAGTGTAAAATGGGGCGTTCCAGTTGAATTTGACCCAAAACACACAATCTATGTTTGGATTGATGCGTTACCAAACTATCTTTCAGCGTTGGGCTATTTGCAAGAAGATGAAACCAACTTCAACAAATTTTGGCCAGCAGATGTTCATGTTGTAGGTAAAGAAATTGTGCGTTTCCACGCAATAATTTGGCCAGCAATTTTAATGGCTCTTGACCTTCCACTTCCAAAACAAATTTATGGCCATGGTTGGCTTTTGTTTGGTAATGATAAACTTAGCAAGTCAAAAGAAACAGGCAAAAAAGAAGTTATTGACCCACGTGTGCTTGTTGCACGTTATGGGTTGGATAGTGTGCGTTTATTCTTAACCAAAGAAATTCAATTTGGGCAAGACGGTCCATATAGTCAAGATTTATTCTTAAACGCATTTAACACAAACCTTGCAAATGAATATGGCAACCTTGTTTCTCGCACATGCGGTATGATTGGTAAATATTTAAACAGCACACTTAACAAAGCAGGAAAGTTAACTGAAATCGATAACGCCTTTGTGGCAGAAATTCGTTCCAAACGTGCCAAAGTGTTTGAACAAATGGAAGATATTAACCCAAGCGGAGCATTAAACACTATTTTTGAAATGTTCTCACGCACAAATAAATATATTGACGAAACCGCACCATGGGTGTTGTTTAAAGAAGGCAATATTGAACGTATCAACACTGTTATGAACTTGATAAGTGAAACAATTATCATTGCAAACACATTGCTTTTGCCTTTCTTAACAGATAAACCAAAATTGGTTTATGCAAATTGGGGTTTGAAAGTTCCAACCTCATTCAACGAATATGCAGATTTTGGCTTTATTACTGACAACACAAAAGTTGTTAAAGGTGAAAATTTGTATCAACGTCTTGATATAAATAAAGAAATTGCAGAATTGAATGATATTGCAAATAGTTAATTTTAAAACCGCTATATTTAGCGGTTTTTTACTTGCCTTTTTGCTTTTTTATTGGTATAATTACATTATATTTATATAATGTAAATTTTGGCTTTATGGGCTTAATTTTGCCCATGTTTGGCAAATATTTAGTTATATGCTATTTTGTGTAAATAAACACGCAGATTAAGGAGATTTTATGCAAGACGAATTAAAAGTTACCGCTGACTATGGTGCTTCAGCAATCCAAGTTTTGGAAGGGCTTGAACCTGTTAGAAAACGCCCTGGTATGTACATTGGCTCAACTGATGAACGTGGGCTTCACCATTTGGTAACTGAAATTGTTGATAACTCGATTGACGAAGCATTGGCTGGTTATTGTAACGAAATCAATGTTGAAATCAATGCTGACGGCTCTGTAAGTGTTACCGATAACGGCCGTGGTATTCCAACTGGTATTCACCAAAAAGAAGGCATTTCTGCAGCAGAATTGGTTTTAACCAAATTGCACGCAGGTGGTAAGTTTGGCGGTGGCGGATATAAAATTTCCGGCGGTTTGCACGGTGTTGGTCTTTCAGTTGTTAACGCTTTAAGTGAAACATTGTTGTTGGATATTTATCAAAACGGTCATCATTATCATCAAGTATATCACCGTGGTATTCCAACTGATAGGCTTGCAGTTGTTGGCGATGTTCCAGTTGAAAAAACTGGCACGAAGGTTACATTTAAACCAGACTATGAAATTTTCCCAGTAACTGAATTTAACTATGACTTGCTTAAATCACGTTTGCGTGAAATTGCTTTCCTTAACAAAGGTTTGCGTATTTCCATTAAGGACGACCGTGAAGGCAAGGAACAAGAAAATCTTTATCAATTTATGGGCGGTATACAAGAGTTTGTTGCAGACCTTACTGAAAACAAACAATGCGTTTTCCCAGAACCTATTTATGTTGATAAAATTTATCACTATAAACGTAAAGATGAAAATGGTCAACCACAACCAGCAACAACTGAAATTGAATTTAGTTTCCAATATACCGATACTTACACTGAAAATATCCACAGTTATTGTAACAACATCAACACTGAAGAAGGCGGTAAACACGTTGACGGCTTTAAAAACAGTTTGATGAAGATTATTAATGACTATGCAATAGAAAACAAAATGCTTAAAGAAAAGCAAAAACTTTCAGGTGAAGACACACGTGAAGGCATAATCGCAGTTATTTCTGTTAAAGTAGAAGAACCACAATTTGAAGGTCAAACAAAAACAAAACTTGGCACAGATGAAATAAGAACATTTGTTGCTAAGGCTATGGAAGAAACTTTCAAAGATTATTTGGAAGAACACCCAAAAGAAAGCAAAGAACTTATTAATAAATGTTTGTTAAGCCAACGTGCAAGGGAAGCTGCACGCAACGCACGTGAAGATACAAGACGTAAATCAGCGTTGGAAGTTTCAACCCTTCCTGGTAAATTGGCAGATTGCAGTAGCAAAAATGCCAGCGAGTGTGAAATCTTCATTGTCGAAGGTGACTCTGCGGGCGGTACAGCAAAGAACTGTCGTGATAGGCACTATCAAGCAATTTTACCATTGCGTGGTAAAATTTTGAACGTTGAAAAAACAAGATTGACTCGTGCACTTGAAAATGAAGAAATAAAATCAATGATAACCGCTTTCGGTTGTGGTATTTATGAAAACTGTGACCCTAAAAAGTTGCGTTACGATAAAATTATCATTATGACCGATGCCGATGTGGACGGTAGCCATATTGAAATTTTGATGTTAACTTTCTTCTTTAGATATATGCGTCCGTTGGTTGAAGAAGGGCACATTTATGTTGCTCAACCACCACTTTACAGGGTGCAACGTGGCAAACAAATTAACTACTATTTTAGTGAAGAAGAAAAAGAAGCCGCTTTGGCAAATGGCGATAAGGGCTTTGAAGTTCAACGTTACAAAGGTCTTGGTGAAATGGATACCGACCAACTTTGGGACACAACAATGAACCCACAAACCCGTACGCTTAAAAAAGTTGTTATGAGTGACGAAGTTGCATGCAATGAAGTGTTTGACCTTCTCATGGGTGACCGTGTTGACGGCAGACGTGACTTTATTGAACAACACGCAACATTGGTTAAAGATTTGGATATTTAGTAAGCAAAAAGGAAAAGAATATGTCTGAAAAATTTGAAAAGATTGACAACACAAAATACATTGATATTGACGTGGAACATGAAATGAAGGAATCGTTCATTGCATATGCAATGGCGGTTAATGTTTCACGTGCAATTCCTGATGTACGTGATGGTTTAAAACCTGTTCACCGCCGTATTTTGTATTCAATGAACGAGATTGGTTTAACATGTGATAAACCTTTCCGTAAATGTGCCAAAATCGTTGGTGATGTGCTTGGTAAATATCACCCACACGGCGACAGTTCAGTTTATGATGCACTTGTTCGTTTAGCACAAGACTTCACAATCAATGAACCACTTATTGATGGTCACGGAAACTTTGGTTCTGTGGACGGTGATGGTGCGGCTGCGTATCGTTACACCGAAGCACGTTTAAGCAAAGTTGCAAGCGAATTGTTGCGTGATATTGATAAAGAAACTGTTGATTTTTACCCTAACTTTGATGGCACAGCCTTACAGCCAAGGGTTTTGCCAAGCCGTTTTCCAAACTTGTTGGTTAATGGTAGTGATGGTATTGCAGTTGGTATGGCAACAAATATCCCACCACACAACCTTAATGAAGTTATTGATGCAGTTATCGCAATGATTGATAATCCAAGCATCACTATTGACGAATTGTGTGAAATTATCCCAGCACCAGATTTCCCAACTGGTGGCGAAATTTTGGCAAACAATGCAATTAAAGAAGCCTACCGCACTGGTCGTGGTGGCGTTGTTATGCGTGCAAAAGCGGATATTGAAAGTTACGATAGTGGCAAACGTTGGCGTATTGTTGTATCAGCAATTCCATATCAAGTTAACAAGGCAAGATTGATTCAACAAATTGCTAATTTGGTTAAAGATAAACGCATTGACGGCATCAGTGATTTACGTGATGAATCTGGCCGTGACGGTATGCGTATTGTTATCGAACTTAAAAAAGATGCAGCACCACAAATTGTTTTGAATATGCTTTATAAGCAAACTCAACTTCAATTAAGCAGTGGCATCATTATGCTTGCTTTGGTTGACAACAAACCAAAAGTGCTTAATTTGCAAGAAGTGTTGTTTAACTATCTCCAATTCCAACGTGAAGTTATCACAAGAAGAACAAAATATGATCTTAAAAAAGCAGAAGAACGTGCACATATTTTGGAAGGCTTGGTTATTGCTGTTAACAATATTGACGAAGTTATTGCAATCATCAAAAAGAGCACTGATAAAGTTAGTGCATCAACCAGTTTACAAGAACGTTTTGGTTTAACAGACCGTCAAGCAAACGCTATTTTGGAAATGAAGTTAAGCAGGCTTACAGGCTTGGAAGTTGAAAAACTTAAAGCAGAGTGTGCTGAACTTGAAAAAACTATTGTTGAGCTTAAAGCAATTTTGGCTGACCCAGCACGTATTAATCAAATTATTCGTGATGAGTTAACTGAAATCAAAAACAAATATCCAACACCACGTAAAACCAAAATCATTATGGATTATAGTGATATTGATATTGGTGATTTAATTGAAAAACATGATGTTGTTATATCTCTTACAAGCCAAGGCTATGTTAAACGTTTACCAGTTAGTGAATATAAATCACAACACCGTGGCGGACGTGGCGTAAATGCACACAAAACCAAGGAAGAAGATTTTGTAACAGATATGTTTGTGCTTAACAGCCATGATAATGTTATGTTCTTCAGCAACAAGGGTAAAGTGTATGTGCTTAAAGCGTATATGATACCTGAAGCAGGCCGTCAAAACAAAGGCCGTGCACTTATCAATTTGTTACCACTTGAAGCAGACGAAAAGATTAATACAATCTTAAAATTCGATTACGATGAAAATAAAAACCTTCTTATTGCAACCAAAAAAGGTTACATTAAAAAGACAAAGGTAAGCGAATTTGCACAAGTGCGTAAAAATGGTAAAATTGCAATCAAACTTATGGAAGGTGATAGTTTAGTCAGTGCTAAACTTGTTGAACCTAAACAAGAACTTTTAATGGTTGCGGATAATGGCAAGGCTTTGCGTTTCAGCGAATCAAGCGTTCGTAATATGGGACGTACTGGCCGTGGCGTAAGGTCAATGAAGATAAGTGAAGATGAAAACATCGTTGATATGATTGTGCTTACCCCTGAAATGGACATTTTAACTGTGACTGAAAAGGGTTATGCAAAACGTAGCAGACCTGAAGATTACCGTTTACAAGGCAGACGTGGTAAAGGTATCAAGGCTGGTGTATTCAATGAAAAAACTGGTAAAGTTGTTGCACTCAAAAACGTAACTGCTGATAACGATATTTTGGCAATCTCTGGTGATGGCGTTATGATAAGAACAAATGCTGATTCAATCAATTTGGTTGGCAGAACAAGTTTGGGCGTTCGTTTAATGAAAGTCAGTGCAAATGATTCAGTTGTAAGTGTTGCTATTGTTGACCGTGCCCCTGAAGAACCTGAAGAAGAATTAACAGAAGATTCAGTTGATGAAAACATAGACGCAGAAAACATAACTGTTGAACCAACACCTGCCACAACCACAGAAGAACCTTCAACAGAAGACGACTTAATTTAATAACACTGAATAACATTTCTTGTTTGCCCCCTATAACAAACAGATAATGTTAAAATTGATTTGGTGTTAAAAAAAAGTGCTGAAAAGTTCTTTGAATAATAAATTAAATATAAATAAAAAGGTGGAAGTTTAGTCCACCTTTTTGTTGTTTACTTTTATGGTTAATAAGTTTTAAAATAGAATTTAATGTTTAAAATTTGATTTAATAAAAATAATAAATAATTATTTAATAAAAAATAAATCAATTTAAAATAAATATAAAAAACCATTAAAAAATGCTATTTTTAGGTATTTTAAATATATTTTTAATTATTTTTTTATTTATTTGTTTTATTTATTTTTTTGTTGCTAAATTTTTTATTTGGGTTTATGTAAAAACTTAAATGTAAAAAATAAATATTTTATTCTCATATAATATCTTTGTGTTTTTCAAAATTTTTTGTATAATGTATTTAATCTTAAAATAAAGAATAAAATAAAGTTAAGGTATATTTAATGCGCAAAAAGAAACTGCTTCCAATATTCGTTTGCTTGTTGATTGTTTTATCAACAATGTTTTTTTCAGCATGTTCAAATATCAATTTAACAACAGTGGTAAATGATGATGGAACTATTGACGAACTTGTAACAATAAAAATTGATGAACAAGATTTAATCTCTCAAGGTTATTCTTCAGATAATATTTTGCAAATCAAAAATGACATTGTAGATTGTGGCACACAGGCAAGCAGTAATATTTGTTCAGATTTTAATGTGCGTGTTCAAGCAGATATTTTGTTGGCAACAACACCAGCAGAAGTTGTCAAATTAAACAGTTATCTAAATGGCATTTCTTCACTTAAAAACAATTTAACAGAAGATGGCAGTTATATTTTTGGCATAAGGTTTAAAAATGCTGATGTGTATAGATATTATTATAATGTGTCAGCAAACCAATCACCAACATATAAAACTGAAAAGCATTTCTTATACACAAAATATTATTATTACGGCTTAACAATGTATGCGGACTATACATCATTATACAGCAACATTAAATCAAGTTTTGCAACTAAATATCCAACCATAGTTTTAAACAATAAAGCAACATTAACTTACACATATCAAACAGAGTATAGGCGTGAACATACTGACGCAGATTTAATAACAGAAAAAAATGGAATTTATTATCACACATGGTTAGTTGACGAAAATGATTTTCAACAACCGATTATGATTTATTATAACATTGCAAACTCTGGTAACTGCATTTTGCTTTGTGTTGGTGCAACAATGGTTATATGTTTAATGCTTTGGGGCGTCGCATTAATTGTTGATAAAACCAAGGCTAAAAAATCAAAGTAAACCAAATAACAAACGAGTGATCGTTAGAATATATTAAAAAATGAGCACTTTTAAGTGGCTCATTTTTTTATTGATAAATTTAAGCAATATTAAGTTTGCTGGGTTAACCAAATGTGAGGTTGTGCTGTTTTATATGCTATTGTTTTACCAATCGTTTCGTCTGCTGTTTGTTTTTATATCATCGTAAAAACGGAGGTAGTTATCGGCAAAACTGTTTGTGCTTGCTTTGTCGTGTGGAATAACTTTGCCTTTTTGCTTGCTTATCTTTGTTTTTGATTTTGGTAACTTTTTTAATATTTTAACTTTTGCCATATTTTCCTTAAACTGCCAGTTCGGTTTGTGTAACAGGCTTAATTGAATTTGTCCTTTTCTCGTTAAATGGGCTAAGCACAATTTTATTTTCTTTTAAAGTTTTCTTAACATCAATAATACGTTGATTACTTGACCCTTTAAATCGGAGTGTAATGTCTTTTTTTTCTTCAACAAACTCACCGTCAACCAAAACGTCAATAAAAGATAACAATTCTTTTGTAAAAGGGCAATATGCTCTACTTGGCGTTGTAAGTTGTTCCCAAGTGTAACCAGAATAACACCAAATGGTTTTGTTGGGATAAATTGCTTTAACACGTTTAACAAATTCCAACAATCCTTTTTGATTTGCTGGTTCCATTGGTTCACCACCAAGCAGTGTGAGTCCGTTTATAAAGTCTGGTTTAAGGCTGGCAATAATTTTATCTTCAACTGATTTATCAAAAATTTTGCCGTAGTTAAAATCCCATGTTTCTTTATTGAAACAGTTTTTGCAATGGTGTGTGCAACCACTCACAAATAGGGAAGTTCTTATACCTTCCCCATTTGCAATGTCATTAAATTTAATGTTTGAATAATTCATAATGTTGTAAAATAATCCTACATTTATTTTAATAATTAATTAAATAAAATTTAAAACAAATTAATAAAATATTTATTTTTTTGCTTAAAAACGCTTATTTTTAGGTATTTTTAATTAATTTTTAATAATTTTTTATTATTTTTATTTTAATTAATATTTTAATTTTTAATAGAGTTAGTTAATTTTAATTTAACTAAAAGTTGTTGTATGTAAATAAGTTTATTTTTTTATAAGTGTAACACACGGTCACGGATTTCTTGTGTTCTTCCTTGGTTCCAGAATTGACTGCCGATATATCCGCAAGTGCGTCTTGCGACGTTCATTTTTGTTTGGTCTTTATTTCCGCAATTTGGACAAACCCAAATCAACTTGCCGTCTTTATCTTCTTCAATTTGAATTTCGCCGTCATAACCACAAACTTGGCAATAGTCAGATTTTGTGTTAAGTTCTGCATACATGATATTATCATATATAAATTTCATAACTTGCAAAACTGCTTCAATGTTGTTTTGCATATTAGGCACTTCAACATAACTGATTGCACCGCCTGGGCTGAGTGCTTGGAATTCACTTTCTAATTGAAGTTTGCTGAACGCATCAATAGGCTCAGTAACGTGAACATGGTAACTGTTTGTGATATAGTTTTTATCAGTAACACCAGGGATAATACCAAACCTACGTTGTAAGCATTTTGCAAATTTGTAGGTTGTGCTTTCAAGTGGGGTGCCATAAAGTGAATAATCAATATTTTCGGCTTCCTTCCACTTTTTGGTGTATTCGTTCAACTTACGCATAATTTGTAAGCCAAGTTCTTTACCTTCTGGTTCGGTTAATTTTTTGCCATTGAGATATAACACAGTTTCCCACAAGCCAGCATAGCCAAGAGAAATAGTGCTATAACCACCATGAAGGTATTTATCAATCTTTTCGCCTGGTTTAAGCCTTGTCAAGGCACCGTGTTGCCATAAAATTGGTGCAGCATCACTTAATGTGCCAGTCAAACGATTATGTCTGCATTGCAAAGCACGGTGGCACAATTCCATACGCTCATCAAAGATTTTCCAAAATTCCTTCATATCCTTGTGGCTTGAAAGGGCAATGTCAATAAGGTTAACAGTTACAACGCCTTGGTTGAATCTGCCATAATATTTTGGTTTGCCATTTTCGTCAATATAAGGAGTTAAGAAACTTCTGCAACCCATGCATGTGTAGCAGTGACCTTCACCATTTTTGTCAACTTTCAGTTCAAGCATTTTCTTTTCACTGATATAGTCTGGAACAAGACGGCGTGCAGTACATTTTGCTGCAAGTTCGGTTAAATAGTAGTATTTGCTTTCTGGGTGAATATTGCTTTCTTCAAGCACATAAATCAGTTTTGGGAAGGCAGGTGTAACCCAAACACCTTTTTCGTTTTTAACACCTTGATAGCGTTGTTCAAGCACTTCTTCAATAATCATTGCAAGGTCTTCACGTTCACGTTCGTTCCTTGCTTCACCAAGGTACATAAACACAGTGATAAAAGGTGCTTGCCCGTTTGTTGTCATAAGAGTGATAACTTGGTATTGTAAAATTTGCACACCACGGTTAATTTCTTGACGCACACGTTTTTCAGTGATTTTATGCACTAAATCTTGGTCAACTTCACCACCTTTGCTTGCTTCTTTAAGTTCGGCTTCAACATCTTTGCGAATTTTTTGACGTGAAATTTCAACAAATGGTGCAAGGTGGGTTAAACTGATGCTTTGACCACCGTATTGACTAGAAGCAACTTGTGCAACAATTTGGGTTGCAATGTTGCAGGCTGTTGAAAATGAGTGCGGACGTTCAATCATTGTGTTAGAAATAACTGTTCCGTTTTGCAACATATCTTCAAGGTTAACCAAATCGCAGTTGTGCATACGTTGTGCAAAATAGTCAGCATCATGGAAGTGAATTAAACCTTCTTCATGTGCTTTCCAAATATCTTCTGGGAGCAAAAATCTTTTAGTAAGGTCTTTAGACATTTCACCAGCCATATAGTCACGTTGAACACTGTTTACTGTTGGATTTTTGTTGCTGTTTTCTTGTTTAACTTCTTCGTTTTGACAATCAATCAGCGAAAAGATTTTATCGTCAGTTGTGTTCTTTTGACGTGCCAGTTGGCGGTCATATCTATATGTGATATAGTGTTTTGCAACATCAAATTTGCCTTCGCCCATGATTGCAAATTCAACCATGTCTTGAATTTCTTCAACACTTACAGCACGGCCTAAACTTTCGCACTCTTTGGTTACATTTGTAACAATCTTGTCAATTTGTGCATCACTTAATTTTTTGTTTGGGTCGTCCATAGAGTTGCTTGCTTTGCCAACAGCGATGCGAATTTTGTTTCCGTCAAACACCACTTCTTGGCTGTTTCTTTTAATCACCTTCATAATTTTTCTCCCTTTAAAATCGTAAAACTGATAAATTTAAAAATTCAACAAAATCTGGCCAAAATTATTGCTGAATTTGTGCTTAAATGTTGCCAAAATTGTTTGATTTTTAAGCAAAATTAATGTGATTGAGTTGATTTTGCTTTAAACAATTTTCAACATAAAAAGCCAATATTCTTGACTTTACAACCACATTATACTATACTAAAAACGTAAAAAGTGTTGTTTTAACAACAAAAAATGCAATTTTTAGTAATTTTTAAAACTGAATTGTGTGTGGTTGTAATGCTACCCACCAAATATATGGCCACTGCAAAATTTTAAAGATTTGAGATGTGCGCTGTCAAACGTGTTTTGCAATCAGCAAATTCTTAAACTTTTAGTAAGTTTTTAACTTTATGTGCATAAAATTTGACCATAAATTTGGACTGAAACGCACTTTGATTTTGTAGTTAATAAATAGTAGTAAATTATAAATTTTAAGATTGAAGGCTGGAAATTTTAAAGTTTTATACTGTTATATGTGGTTATTAAAAAAGATGAATATTATATATAGATAGAATAGAAAGATGTATAACGATAAAAGGATATAGTTACCATTTTAAAAGTTGGGCTATAAGAAATTAAGCAAACAAAAATCTTTTCATACAGCAGTGAATTTGAGTGTCAGTTATATATCATCTTGCTACGCTACGATGTTATATAGCCAAACACAAGGGGGGGGAGTTTATGGAACATTATAAAGAATTATCACAAACAAAAATATTTTCATACAGCAGTGAGTTTGAGTGTCAGGCTATGATGTTTTGCTTTAAAACTAGATTTGTAAATTTTGAAAAACACCAAACTATTGTGCGTCAAGGTGACCCAATGGAAAATGTGGTGCTCATTGTCAAAGGTGAAGCGAAAATCGAAAATATGGATAGCCTTGGCAATATCAATATTTTAATGCAGTTGAAGGCTGGGGACGCATATGGCTTGGAAACCGCCTACGCTGGTGACGAAAACTATAAGGATAGTTTGATAGCAACTGAAAAAACTTTGGTGTTGTTTATGAATAGATATCGCTTGCTTAATCAATGTGATAATCGTTGCAAACGTCATGAAATTGTAATAAAAAAGATAAATCAAATGATTGCTGAAAATAACATTGAATTGCAAAATAAACTTATGCACTTATCCAAAAAGACTATACGTGAAAAATTGATGTCATATTTTTTAACAATGACTGAAAAAAATAACAGTACATACTTTGAAATTCCTTACAATGTAACAGAACTTGCAAATTACCTTTCAGTTGACCGTAGTGCACTTTCAAATGAACTTGGTAAAATGAAAAAAGAAGGCATCATTGACTACGATAAACGTCAATACCGCCTTATTAAGAAAAAATTATAGGTCGGATAAAAAAAGAAGTTTCAATAACAGAAATTTCTTTTTTGTTTTTTTAATTGAGATCTATTTTTTTATAAGAGTAACACAAGTTTCAACACTTACAGTGTTTGGGAACATATCAAAAGGTTGAACATTTGTGATTTCATATTCGTCTTTAATTTCTCTTAAATCTTTAGCAAGAGCAATAGGATTGCAAGACACATAAATAATTTTTTTAACTTCGCAAATTGCTTGCATAACTTGTTTACCACAGCCTTTTTTGCTTGGGTCTAAAACCAAAACATTGCAAACTTGATTGTTTGTTAAAGTGCTATTATATAATGTTTTGTTATTGTAGGGTTTTCTTTTGTTATTTGTTGTCTGGTTGTTTTGTTGGTTTGAAATATTAGTTAAATTTTTAAAATTTTCCAAAAAATCACCACAAATATTAAATAAATTGCTTATTTTGTTGTGTTTTTTTAAATTTTCTGCGTCAGCGTGTGCTGATTTATTAATTTCAATACCATAAACACTTTGTGCTTTTTTTGCAATTTCAGCACTTAAAATCCCTGCACCACTATACCCATTTATAACTTTTTCGTTGTTTTCAATTTGCGATAAAATATGATTATAAAGTTTGTATTGTATATCCACATTTGTTTGATAAAAACTATCCACTGTGAGTGTTAAATCGTAATCTTTTAAAAGGTGGATATTTTTAAGTCCGCCGATGTGGATAATATTGTTTGTCAACACAACTGAATCTTTACGTGGGTTTATAACCATAAACAAGCCAAAATTTTCAATTTGATGTTTTAGTAAATCATACAACCCCCGCATATCTTGTTTTTTGCTAACTACCACTGCAATCAATGTTTGACCTGCAAGTTGACGTATAACAATGTTTTTTAATGTTTGAATATTGTTTGTGGATAAATAGGATTTGATAACTTTGTAAACTTGATTTATACCATTATCTGCAAGTGGGCAAAAATCAACATCAACAATTTGGTTGGTTGATTTTGCCTTAAAACCGATTGCATTTTCACTGCAAGAAAAACTTATTTTGTTGCGATAGTTAAACTGATTGTTGCAAGCAATGGTTGTGGCAACTTCAACTTCAATTCCTCCAACTTTTTTTAATGTTGATTTAATCAAGTTTTGCTTGAATTTAAGTTGTGTTGCATAGTTTATGTGTTGCAAATCACAGCCACCACATTTTTCATAATAAGGGCAAACAGGTTTAACACGATTTTCTGATTGCTTAATTATATTGATAAGTTTAGTGTTGGCATAATTGCCAAAATCTTTTACTGTTTCACACTCAACAGTTTCACCAATTAATGCGTTGGGCACAAAATATACTTTGCCATTATCTGTGGCAACGCCTTCACCATTAATGCCTTGATTTATAATTGTTAATTTCATATTTTTAAGTTTAGCATATCTACAAAATTTTAACAATAGGTTTTGATTGTTTAGATTTGGTTATTTTATAGACTTAACTTTTTGTTGCTTTTGTTTTTTTTATTGACAAGTTGCACAAATTAATATAAATTGACTATTAGATAAAGTTTTTAAAAGTTAGTATAAATCGGCTTAATTTTATAAATTTGGTACAATTAATATACAACTTTGAGTTAAATGTCGAATTTATTTGTCAAATTTAAGCCTTTATATTATAATAAGAAGAAGTTTAAAGGAGAATTTATGGCTAAGGTTGGCTTGGTTGTTGATGATTCAGGTGCTTTTACTTTAAAAGATATTGAAAAGGTAAAGGCGTACAGATTTATCCACACACCATACATTATCAACGGTGAAATTTTTGAAGAAGGTGAAAACATGTCACGTGAAGATTTTTTTGCATATCTTCATGACCGCAATACACAAGTTAGCACATCGCAACCTAACATTGAACTTGTAAAAGATGCTTGGCGTGAAACACTTAAAGAGTTTGATGAATTGGTGTATGTGTGTTTGTCTAGTGGTTTAAGTGAAGGTTGTAACACAGCAATAAACGCTAGCCATTTGGAAGAATTTGAAGGTAAGGTTTTTGTTGCTAACACCCAACGTATTTCGTTTATGAATAAGTGCAGCATGTATGAAGCAAGCATATTAATTGAACAAGGCAAATCAGCCAAAGAAATAAAAGATATTCTTGAACAACACCGTGGTGAAACTGGCGCATATATTGCAGTTGACACTTTAAAATTTTTGAAAAAAGGTGGCAGAATAACACCGGCAGCCGCAATGATTGGTTCAATATTAAATATCAAACCTATTTTGCAAGTTCATGGTGGCAAATTAGATGCTTATGCAAAAGTTTTGTCTATGCGACAAGCAAAAGGTAAAATAATTCAAGCCACACGCAAAGAAATTGAAGATAGATTCCCAGAAGAATTGAAGCAGGGTTTGGTTACAGTTAGCATTGCACATACTTATCAAGATTTAGAAGATGAAGAATTGGTTGCTTTTGAAAAAGAAGTCAAAGAACAATTCCCAGAAATGAAATTCTTTACAAGAGAATCTTTACCATTATTTGTTGCTTGCCACACTGGTCCAAAAGCATTGGCTGTTGGTTATGTGGTTGATAGGCTTGGTGTTAAAGAAAAATTTGATTTGTAATTTTAAAAACTAAAATATAAAAATAAAAACTGTTAACGGTTTTGCTGTTGTGATGTTTATTTAATTTTAATATTACAAGAAAAAAACAAAATAGATAAAAAACAATAAAAATTAATTAAAAAAGCAAAAAACACCTATAAAATGGTGTTTTTTATAATTTTTTTAGGGTTTTTATGAATTAATTTATCTTTTTATTTCAATTCAATTTTAATTCTAAATAATTTTTTATATTTAAAATTTTGTAAACTTTGAAGTTTGTATGATTTATTTTTTTATAAAATTTTCTTTATTGTAACTATGATTCATAACTGATAAAATCGTTTTAAAATTATCATCTTCGGCTGATTTGTTGTTGTGAATCTTTCCACATTTTGAACATTTATATTTTATTTTATATCCCTTTTTGCTGTCGATTTCAATGTCGATAGGAAACATTAATCCACCGCAGTTGTTGGCTCTGTCTCCTGGGTTTATATCTACATGTAAAGATGCCAAACATTTAGGACAGTGATCACGTGAAGTGTAGCCTAATGGGGAAACTAACTGCCCGCAAAATTGACAAGTGAAAGCATTATCGTTTTTTGTAAAAGTTTTCATATATTTAGTCTAATCTAAAATTGTTGTTATGTCAATAAAAACACAAAAATGAAATTCTATTTTGTGGCTTGTTAATAGATTAATAATAAGATAAACTTTAAAAACATTTTACAAACTGGCAAGTTTTCGTTTATAATATGTTTATACAAATAAAAGTGGCAAACATATCATATGTTTTATAAATAAGATAACAAAAACTATGTTTGCGAGGAGTAATTTATGAAGAAAAAACCTTTTATTGTGCGTTTCTTATGCGGAATACTTACAACCGTGCTTGTGTTTGCAGTGATTGTTGGCGTTGGTTGCATTTATATCAACAAAAAATTTGGTATCAACGTGTTTGAAACTTATTCACAAGTTAAAATTTTATCTCAGCCAATTAACGAAGATGAAAAGTTTAAAAATAAGTTTGATTCAACAGATATGGCTGCTGCTCAAACAAATGTCAATGCAAAAATTTCAGGCTTGATTAGTTACACAGAAGAAAGCGGTTATAAAGTGTCTACTGAAGGTTTAACAGCAGAATCAAAGTTGACTTTGGAATTATTAATTTCAGATAAACAACTTGCAGCCATTGCGGACGTGATTATTAAAGACCAAACTGACGGTATGGGTATCATAATTGGTGGTGAAAAATACAATATTGAATTGGTGCAAATTCAATTTTTAAATATTGACAACGCAACTGGTACAGCAGATGTTAATGTTGTCGCAAAAATTGACATTTCTTCAATACAAGAACAAATGAAAGGTTTTCCACTTAATATGTTTAAAAAATATATTCCAAAAGTGTTGTATATATCTTCAACAACAACTGTAACAAAGTTGGAAGGTAAGTTTAATTATAGTGTAGAAAGCAAAGAACTTACACTTAACAATCTTGATAAAGCACAAACAGCAAACATTGTTAAATTGCTTGATATGGTTGCTTCAACTGGTACAGCAGACGAGTTAAATAAATCAGTTGGTCAAACGTTTGTGGATATGCTTATTGGCAATGAAACCACACAAGGTTTTGTATATTCTCTTAAAGACTTGGGTGCAACAGACTATTCATTTAGAACAGTTGACGAAGTAAATTATTTGGTTATCAAACCATAATCCAAGTCAATATAAGATAAAGTTTTATAAGTTTATTGAGTAGAATTTGTACATGAATTGATTTATGTGTTTGAATAATACACAATATATAGTATATAAGGATAAATTATGTTAAAAAGAAAAATTGCTTTAACTTTTATATTCGCATTATTGCTTTCAGTGGGATTCCCTTGTGGAATAGTGCTGATTGTTATGTTTGCACGTCAGCCATTGTTGTTGACACTAGGTATAGTGCTTGCAGTTTTAGGCTTTTATTGTATGCCTATTTTGTGGCTTCATTATGCAAAGTTAAAATCAGATAAAAAGTTATGTGAAAAAATACAACTTGATAATTTGCAAGAAATTAATTATCTTGCACAACTCAACAATGTTGATGAAGATGCTATGATCAATCGTCTTTGTGAACTTATCAATAAAAGATACTTATTGGGATATGAAATTGTTGATAATAAATTTATTGTAAAACAATCTGAAAAAAGAATAAGTAAAAGTGAAGCTTTGCGTCAAGCACGTGATACAGAAACCATTGTCTGCAAAGGCTGTGGTGCGCCTGTTGAAATTGTTGCTGGTGAAAAGATTTTTTGCCCATACTGTGGCAGACCTTTAAACAAATAATATAGTTTGGTGTACTTTTGTTACAACATTGGCTGTTAATATATAATGATTTAACAATTTTTTACAGAGATTGAATTTTAGATAAAAGTTTAAATTTGCGTTTGTTTCTTTATATATTTGATATGTTTAAAATTGTAAGATAGACAACTGGCAGAGATTACATATTTAATTATTATAAATCAAAAACATATTAGCATTTACATTTATGCCCAAAACTGCATAACTTGAAATAAGGTGCTAACTGCACTTTTAAAGGAGAGTTATGTTTCAACTGTTTTTGGGCTTTTTTTTGCCTTTGCTTGGCACGGTGTTAGGCTCTGCAGTTGTGTTTGTTATAGGTAAAAATCTAAATCAAAAATTTGAGCAGGTTTTGCTTGGCTTTGCGTCTGGTATGATGATGGCAGCATCGGTTTGGTCTTTGCTGTTGCCTGCACTAAATCAAACCACCACAATGCAAGCGGTTAGTTGGTTGCCTGCAATAATTGGCTTTATTGTTGGTATAATATTTCTACTGATTGTGGACGTGGTATCTTCACATCTGCAAAAGCCGAATAAAAAATCTGTGTTTAATGGTGAAAAAATTGGCAGGATGATGTTTGCTATAACAATACACAATATTCCAGAAGGTATGGCTGTTGGAGTTGCTATTGCTGGGGCTTATTATGGTCACGCAATGATTTCACTTGCCAGTGCTTTAACACTTGCTATTGGTATTGCTGTGCAAAATATACCTGATGGGGCTATGGTTAGTTTGCCGATTTATATTGATGGACATAGCAAAGCCAAATCTTTTTGGTTGGGCGTGCTATCTGGCGTGTTAGAATTGGTAAGTGCATTGGTTGCCTTCTTCCTAACGGAAATGCTTGCAAAAGTTTTGCCATATATTTTGGCATTTGCAAGTGGAGCAACTTTGTTTGTTGTGGTTAAAGATTTAGTGCCAGCGTCACAATCTGGTGAACATAAAAACCTGGCGACAGTATCATTTGTTATTGGCTTTTTGCTGATGATAATTTTAGATACAACAATGGGCTAGACTGTTCGGATTGTTAAAAATGTATTTACGTTTAAAAAATTTCTAATAAAATAAAAGTGATGAAAAATAAAATAAAAAATTAAAATAATTAAAAAATACTAAAAAATATCGTAAAAAACCATAAAACAAGGTTAAAAAACCAAATTAAAATTAATTTTTTAATATTTTTAAACATTTTTCAGAGAGATTTACATTATTTATTCTTTTTTAAAAAAAATTTGAAAATTTTTCAGTTCGTGTTATAATTAAAATGAGTTTTTTGGTTGGAATACTAACAACATTATCAATAGGAATATGGTTATAGATAGTTCAGTATCCAATTAAAGGAGGATTTTATTATGGCAAAAAGAAAATCTATTTTAGGATTGTTGACTGCATTTTTCTTGTGTGTCAGTGCAATTTGTTTTGTCGCTTGCGGAGAATCTAAAACTATTTCTTCTATAAGTGTTGGCGTGGCTGATGTACAAACTGAAAGTCAAAATTCAATTTGCGTTGAAAGGAGTTATGGTAATACCTCTGATTTAAATAATTTTGTTATCACTGCAACCTATTCAGATAACTCCACAAAAACACTGGATATTGAAGATGTTGAAGTGACTGTTAGTGTTGACGGCGTTGATTCAACATTGACCGCTTATCAAACAGCGATTGAAAATGGTGGATTGTCTATTGGTGGATATGTGCTTGTGTTCAGTTACAAAGATTTTAATTTCACTGTAAACATTTCAGTTTTGCCTGCAGAAGATGTTTCTACCTACACAATCAATTTGAACTCTACAACCAGACAAATGGGTGGCAAAACAATATCTGGTGATAATACTATGTTCTTTGGAACAAGATACACCAATATCAGTTTTGGCATTTACAATGGCAATCAACAAGTGCAATCAGTTGCTGAAAGCAGTGTTTATGTTTTGGCAGAATCTGTTGATGGTTATGCTAAATATTTAGATGTTTCTGCTGGATTGCCGGAAGACCTTAAAACACCTGCTGAATATTATGAACAAAATTTGCTTTTAGAAATGTCGGCAGATGAGACATCTGACGATTGGTCAATTTTGCAACCTGGCAAATATTTAGTTTGTGCAAATATTAAAATTGATGCCAACCATAATGCAACTTTTTCTCAATTTAAAACAATCACTGTTGAAAAAGCACCTTTTGTTGTGGAAAATGACATTGTGGATGAAACAAACCTTTCTTCATATAAAGGCATTAAATTTGATTGGAATTATAATTTCTCAAGAGAGTATAAATCAGATGTAACATTAAGTTATATGATTTCATCACGTTCAACTTATGTTAATGAAGGTTTTTCTGGTGACGCATTTGCTCTTGTTTTGTGTCAAGATGACAACACCTTAATTTACAAAAATAAAATTGCATTAACAAACATTGTGGATACATCGGACCAAGACGCAAATTCAATCAACAACATTTTGCATTATGGTGATTTTGTTGCTGTTGCGGAAGATGGAGTATCTGAAGTATTATTCAACGCTGTTGACGGATACAAGAAAGTTAAAGTAAAATTTGTTCCAAATGAAACTTACCAAAATTTGTATACTGAATCTGCACCTTTTGATATGCTTATCAAAGTTAACCCAGGTGAATATTATATGATTCCAGCAGAAATTAGTTCTACTGAATTCACCTTTGACCAAAATGGTCAAGCAGAAACTAAAAAGTTAACAATCAGTTCAGATTTTGAACCTTTCCAAATTAGTTATAGTTCTGGCATTGATTATAGTTACAATACAGTTGAAGGTAGGCACGAATTTTCAACAACTAACGCAGGCAGTTATTCAGCAACATTTAAATTTAAAGGTGACCATAACAATTTCTTCTGGCGTATTCCAAGCAACCTTGCAACAAGTGGTTATACATACACCGCAAACACAATAAATTATAATGGTGTGGAATTAATAACTTCAATCACATATTCTTGGACAATTTCAAAATTGAACTTAACTGATAATAGTTTAGGCTTCTATATTTTTGATGATAAGGCTAGTGATGATAATTTCCACATTGTTAATGAATCGACTGGTTCACAATCAGTGTTTGCACTTTATTTAGGTGCTGGCTGTGGAAATAACAGTAATATCAATCTCACCGCAAACGGCGTAACACTTAATTGGGCAGTTAAACCAGTGAATACAACAAACGACGCTGGACAAGTTAGCACAGTTACTGGTGAACTTCAAACATATGAAAATAAAGATTCTAATTTGTTTAAAAAGATTGTTTTAACTACTGGCAATGCTAATGATGGCGATTATGTTTATCTTGCCGTTGAAATCAGTTTTGCTGGCAATCAGAATATAGCGTTATTTAGCAAAATTTTTGTAATTGAACTTAAAAAAGTTGATTATGTTGAGCAATTAAATTTGACACGCACACTCTCAGTATTTACAGACCCAAATACACAACAAAGTTATTTATATTTTATCGATTCTATAGGACAAGAGTTCTCAGTGTTAACATCTTCATTTGACAACAATTATTACACATATTCTATAATGTCTTTATCTACATATGAAAATATTGAAGATTTCTCACAACCTATGCAAACAGGACATTACCAAATTGTGTTTAAATCTACAACCGATAAACCTTATTTAAAAGGTAAAACTTATGAATTTTGGATTTTGGGAAATGAACCAAGTTTAAGCGAAGATTTTATAGGCTAGCAGCTTGGGTTATATTTTAACTCAATAAATCTAGTTATGTTGCTAAAACGTATTTCAAAATGCGGTGTGTGACAACAATTTTATAAGTGTCTAAATGCTGGCAAAAAATTTAACATAAATTTTTCTGTTAAAGATTTAAGATGCTCATATTTAAAATTTAAGTTAACAGGAGAATATGGGGGAAAAGTTTTAAAAAAAATTTATTTCACTGAATGTGAATTATTTGACAGCAATTGACAGCAAATGTGCCGGTTTTAGGTATTAACAGAACGAATTAGACCGATAGTTAATTTTGGGGCTACCGGTCTTTTTCATGGAGCAAATATTGACAGCAAATGTTTTTTTAGACTTAAAATCTTCGTTAAAATATGAGTATAAAAAAATCGCCGAACCCCTAGGAAAATAAAGGATTTTAGCGATTTTTGTTTAATGGAGCTGGTGACGGGAATCAGACCCCGTGACCCCCACCTTACCAACACACGAACCTTTGCTCCAAACTTGTGCCTACACCCCAAAACCGCCCATAAATACTAGCATTTTCGCTAGTATTTTTCTTATTAGGTACATAACCATTTCAAACCTATGTACCTACATGTACCTACACGCACTTTTCTCAACATTTTTGGCTTTTTAAACCTGTCTAAAATCGCCTAAAAATATCTAAAACTTTGCTAGTGAAAGTTTGAAAGTTTTTCAGTGTGCTTATAAATTATCCCAAATTTTATATGCTTTTTGAGAAACTGTATCATTGCAATGATATAAAAATTATTAAAAGCAGTTAAGTTTATACCATTAAACTATGTGAATTGATTTTTTACAAAACCATATTTTCTCCATAAAATACCCTTTTACTGTATTATTTGGAGAAAATATCGTGAAATTGGTTGATTTTTTCCAGATAATATTATATAATTGCATTATCTGGAGGGAATATATGATAGTCACAACTCAACAATTAAAAGAACAATATGTTGATTATTCAAATCCAATAGCAAAAATAAATAGAGATGTAATACAAGGAAAATTATTTCCTTTGGTTAAAGGAATTTATGAAACAAATCCAAATACTAATGGTTCAAGGCTTGCACAATTTATTTATGGTCCATCCTATTTATCCTTTGATTATGTTTTGTATCAGCAAGGATTAATTCCCGAAGCGGTTTACAACACATTTACATGTGCAACCTACAATAAGAAAAAAATTAAGACATATACAAATCGTTTTGGAACTTTTATTTATAGAGATGTTCCTAAAGCGGTATTTAGTTTGGGAGTCCTTGCTTTTCAAGATGAAGAATATTCATATCAAATGGCAACAGCAGAAAAAGCGCTTTGCGATAAACTTTATACTATATCTCCCGTGAGAACTATTAAAGATTTAGAAAGATTGCTGTTTGAAGATTTAAGAATAGATGAAGACAAGTTTAACGAATTAAACAAGCAAGACATTTTAAAACTTGCGCCACTATATCACTCAACAAACTTAAATTTACTTGCAAAATTTATTAAAGGAGAAAAGTGAAATGCAACAAGTATTAAGCCAGATGTTATCAAAATATCAAATTAACAATATCGAAGATAAAAAGAATGCCATAAAAGAGATTGTCCAAGAAATCGTTCTTTGTGGACTATCTCGTGGTGGATTTTTTAAAGAAGCAGCATTTTATGGTGGAACTGCACTAAGAATATTTTATGGATTGGATAGATTTAGTGAAGATTTAGATTTTTCATTAATAACACAAAATCCAGATTTCGATTTAACCAAGTATTTTCAATATATTGAAAACGAGACAAAATCACTTGGCTTAAATTTCAATGTGACAGAGAAAATTAAATCTGTTGATTCCAATATAAAATCTGCTTTCTTAAAGGGTAACACAAAAGAACATATTTTATCTTTCTATGAAGATAGTGAAGATTCTAGATTTATCAATAAAGAAGAAGCTATACGAATTAAGTTTGAAGTGGACATTAACCCACCAACTGGTGCAACTTATGAAACTAAGTTTGGACTGTTGCCTTCTCCTTATCAAGTAAGATTATATGATTTGCAATCATTATTTGCAGGTAAAATTCATGCCTGCCTTTGCAGGAATTGGAAATCAAGAGTGAAAGGTAGAGATTTTTACGATTATATTTTCTTTTTGTCAATCGGTGCAAAAGTGAATTTGGAAAATTTGAAAACAAAATTGGTTCAATCAAAGTTTATTAATGAAGATTATGATTTAACTATTGATAATCTAAAAGCATTACTAAACGAAAGATTTGAAAGTCTAGATATAGAACAAGCAAAACAAGATGTATTGCCTTTCATAAAAGACAAAACAAAACTTGATTTGTGGAGTAAAGAATTTTTTATTGAGATAACAAAAAAATTACAGTCAGTTTAAAATCAGAGGTTTTTATGAAATATTTTGTATCTGGCGACATTCATGGATTTTATGATGAATGGCAGTCAGCATTAAAAGAAAAAGGATTTGATATAAGCAATCCTGAACACAAAATAATTCTTTGTGGAGATTTGTTCGATAGAGGAAACCAACCAAAAGAAATTATTGAGTTCGTTCTTAAACACAAAGACAAAGTAATTCTTATTCGTGGCAATCACGAAAACTTGATGGAACAAATGATTGAAAGAAATTCAAGTGATTATGGCGACCTTTGTAATGGCACTGCACAAACAATTGTTGACTTATATCCAGAGTGGCAAATAAGTGAATTTGACCTTAAAAAGATAGCAAAAGAAACGAGGCTTCAAGAAGTCCTAGACATGTGTGTTGATTACTATGAAACAAAGCATTACATATTCGTTCATGGTTGGATACCGATTGTTGAAAATTGTTATTTGTATGATAGTAATTGGCGAACAGCAAGAAAAGAACGTTGGGAAAAGGCTCGTTGGACAAACCCAGTAGAAATGTATAAATATGAAATCTATGAACCAAACAAAACAATAGTTTGTGGACATTGGCATTGTTCTGCACTGTGGCACGAACAAAATCCGGACAAATACGAAGAATTTGGAGATAAAGCCAACTTTGAGCCATTCATAGCCAAAAATATGATAGCCATAGATGCTTGCACTACTTATTCGAAGAGGGTTAATGTTTTAATTATAAATGAGAATTAGATTATTAAAAATAGTTAACGGGAGTATTGAAATTATTGTGAAACAAACCAGTATAAAAGTGTATGATGAAAATGGAAATTTTAGAGAATTAAATAAAAATAACTATGATGATGATATCGTGGTTGGTTCAGTATTATTTTCCTTAGATTCTATTGATATATTATTAAAGTACTATATCATAATAGGGTGCTTTTTGTTTGATGAAAACCTAAATGATTTTCCTATTGACATACAACAAGATAAAATTGTTTTATTTGAAGGAGTTTATAACAGTTTAAATGAGGAATGTAAAAAGGAACTTGTTGATTATAATATATCAACAAGACCAAAATATTTATGGTCTAGGTTTTATATTGAATGGCTTTTCTTATTAAACGAAAACTGTTTCAAAGAAAATGGTCCATTATTTTTATTATGTAACAACTTATTATCAAATAAAAAAGCAATAAATTATATCATCAAAAACAAAATTAGTATTTATGAACCACGCAATTATTATGAGTTGGGGAAAATGGTCGATGCTATTTTAAATGCATTTGAAGTAGATATAAATAAATTGGATTACGATGCTGCTTTTAAATATTTAATTGACAGCGTAAGAAATGGATATTATATAAGGTTAGATGCATATCAAATAAAAAAATGCTTCTATGATATTTGTTCAATATGTAATAATGAAATAGGAAAGAATGTAAATGGAAAAATATAATGCAGGGATAGGAACTCCTTATTGGTATGAATGGGAGATTGGTTTATTAAAATGTTTAGATATGTTATATGATGATACAATTGAGGGTGTGGCATTTCAATCTTCGGATTATCAATCGTTAGATGATGTTGTCGTGTTCTATAAAGATAAATGCACAGTAAATATTCAGGTAAAACACACTGATATTGATAAAAATTTTACATGTTCAACATTGCTTAGTGGCGAAGAATCTATGTTGCAAAGTTGGGCTAATGATTGGGTAAAAAATAAATATAAAAATAATATTACTGAAATAAAAATCATATCAAACAAAAAACATGGTCCAAATGCTACAGAAAAATATTGTTCATTTGTTGATTTTGTGCAACGTGTATTACCTAAGCTAAAGAGAGATTATAACTATATTTTTGAAAGTGAAAAAGAAAATAATATAGCCATAGAAATAAAAAGTCAATTATCTAAACTTGGGAATGATGCAGTTGAATTTATAAAATTACTTAATTTTGAAAGTAAAGGAGATATTGATGAATTAGATAAGAAAATATATGATAAAATAGGAATTATTCTTGGAATAGAAGATAAAAATAAAATTGAAGAAAAATGTTTATTATTATTTGGAAAATTACAAGAATGGACAACTTCTCAACGTGCTAAAGAAATCGTCTACAAAGAAGATATTTATAAAATTTTGTGTGAATATTCTACTCCAGTTAAGTATAAACACAACCCTGAGTTACCTATTTTCCCATCGAGAATACGCTTTGCAAAAAACTTTATTAACACAATAAATGAGTGTGAGCAAAAAATGATATTCTTACAGGGGTTACCCGGCTCAGGAAAGACAAATTTTATAAGCTATTTAGCGAATAGTTTTCCCGAATATGTTCACTTTAGATTTTATACCTATTTACCAATTACGCTTTCGACGACATTTTTTAATAACGATTCGGGTTATTTTTCAGGTAAATTTTTGTGGACAGCAATTTTATTTCAGCTAAAAGAAAAATTTGAAGAGCTAAACGTATTAAGTAAGTATAATTTCCCACTAGTTTATGATTATTTGGATGATACAGAATTGAAAAAACTGGTTCTAAAATATTTAGATATATATGTATTAGAGACAAACAAAATTTGTAATATTTTTATTGATGGAATAGACCATGCTGCAAGATATAGCGGAACAACATTTTTAAATGAATTGCCAATGCCAAACGAAATACCTAATAATATCAAATTTATCTTAGTAGGACAACCATTATATGATAAGTATCCAAGTTGGATTCAAAACAATGATGAAGTATTGAAAATTTCTTTACCATCATTAGAAGAAGATGATGTTACAATGTTAATAGATAAATATAAAATTACTATTAATAATGCAAAAATTGAAACATTATCAAAAAATATAATTGATTTAGTTGGAAATAATGCATTAAATATCATTTTTGCAATTTATGAGTGTACAAAAATATCAACAAATAATTATGATGAATTTATTAATCACTTAAAAGAAAAAAATTTATGCAATACAATTACAAAATATTACGAATGGATAATAGGAGCATTTGAAATTAATGACTTATTGGTTTTAAAAGTATTAGCTTTATTTGCGTTTACAACAAAAAAATTAACAATAGAAGAGATTTTTAAAAGTTGTGATACGAATTATGAAGCTGTTGTTTATACTTTAAATAAGTTATTTCCATTAATTCAAGAAGATAATAGTGAGTATTATACATTCCATAACGATGTTAAAATTTTTTTAAAAGATTATATTGTACATAATAGCAACTTTCATACTATTTCTAATTCAATGAAAAAACAAATTTTAACAAATAATGAATTATTTATATTAAAATATTACTTTTTATTTGATATGTTAATAGAAAGTAGCCAAACATTAGAAACGGTAGACTTGTTTAATGTTGAATATATAGTAAAATCTTTGAGTTACCAAGTTCCATTTATTTTATTATATAAGCAACTAGAAAAATTATTTTCAAATATTAAAAATTCTGAAGATTTTAATTTGATTAACAAGTTTTCATTATCTTTAGCTTCATTATCTCAATATTATGGTTGCATACGTTGGAATGATAAAGAAAAAGAACTTATAGAAAATGATGAATGTTTGGAACATACATTCAGTGAAACATATGTAATTGAATTACCTAAAGATTTTGAAAAATTAATAAATGATATTTATTGCCTATGTTTACATAATATAAAAGAAAGGGCACAAAGATTATATGATGAACATTTATCAAAATTGGGTTTGAAATCTATTGTTGACTATTTAAATTCTTTTGATGAAAGTACAGCACATGATTTGGCGGAAAAATACGGTTTCTTATGTAGATTTTTTAATATTAAATTGTTTGATGAACAACTTGATGAAAATTTATTTTATAGCATTTTTAAAGGTTGGATGAATGCAAGTATTGGACATTTTTCTATAGATGAATTAAAAATAACATTTTCTTTTAAATTTTTTAATACTAAAATTTTATGTGAATATTTTAATAACATTAATGAATTAAATAATAAGCATTCATTTCAATTTTTAGTTGATTTTTGTTTAAAAAGCAAGAATGTACCATTTTCATGTTTAATAAATCTTTGTGTTTTGGGGATTATTAATAACTATGAATCAAAAGAATTAATATTATTTTTATCACAACATTATAAAAACATTTTAACTTGTAATGAATTGGATTTTTATCATGATAAAATTGAATACTTCTTTAAACTGATGTTTTGTATATATCAAGACAAATATTTAGAACAAAGTGATGAATTTAAAAAAATATATAAAGAAATTTTGTCGTTATCATACATCAATGAGAAAGACCGTGGTTTTGCACCAGCTATGGAGCAATTCCGATTATGTGAACAAAGTATTGATAATTTCTATGCTAAAAATTATAAAATTGATAAAGATATTGAAACTTCATATTGTATGGGTTTTATAGATAAGAGATTTGGGGCGGGTTCTATAAACGATAGCAATTCTATTAAAGTTCGTAACTTTATTTTTGCTATTATATATAACAATTTAATTCTAAAGGATGACCAAATTGTCAGTGATTTTTGCAAACGCATTTTATCTATTTATATAGATAAGGAAAATAGATTCTTTGATTGTTTCATACCATTATTTTGCAAAGTAAATATGGAAAATGAATTTATGCAAATCTATAATGCTTGGGCTGGAAACAATGGGCTTATTTGGAAAGAATCTTTCAGTGATATTGATTATATTTTTTCATCTATTGCTGGAGGACTAAAGAAGTTTAATAAGGTTAATGAGTATGAAGAATTAAGCATACGTAGAAACCTTAGATTTTTATCTTATATTGGGCATAAAGATTATTCATTGTGTGAAACACTTTCATTATTTGAATGTATGGATATTTCTCCGTCTATATTTAGCAATCAATGTATAAAGCTACTTCGCATTTCTGATTATGCAAGTGATATTGGTGATAACCGAATTGGAATATCTATTGATAAATTTATAGTTCAAAGTGCTGTAAAACTTGGACCAAAGTTCGTTTATGCATTATATGAATTAAAAAATGATAAATATAACTTTTATAATTGGCGAAGGTATTTGCTGGAAGCTTATATAAAAAAAATAAATCAAGATTTATTTTGTAGTGATAAAGAAATATGTTCATTTTTAGACATTTACAACGCATGGACAAAAATTGAAATAGAAAAAGTAGATAGATTTGAAGGGAATACAAAAGCAAATCAGTTAAAAGCCAATAATTATATGTTAATACAAAAAATTAAAGATGAGGACTTAAGGTCGACATATTCTTCAAAATATCCAAATGAATTAGTAAAAGATACAATTGAAGAGGAAAATAATTTGATATTACATAATAATAAAGTTGAAAATGATGTAATGGGTAAATTATTAAATGATATAAAATTGAATGGATTAACTGATGTTGAATTAAAAAATATTAAAAATAATCTTGAAAATTTAAATTATCATGCTGCCGGTTTTCTAGAAAGAATTGCAGATGTCATAAGTGAACAAAGTAAGAAGTTGGTTGTTGATGAAATTATAATTAAATACATTCTTGATAATTTTGAATATGGATTGCGTTCGAATGGTACAAATAGATTAATTTCAAAGTATGGAATGTATATTGATGAGAAAGATTATTTAAAGTTAATAAATATTCTTTTTGATAAAACATTTAAAAAAGGATATGACTATTTGTACTCCGTATCGGAAGATATGGAAACATTGATACTAAACTATTATCTACATTATGAACCAAACAATTTAATTAATTTGGCTGATGATAGATTAAATATGCATGAGGCATGGATAACTGGAGCCGGCTCTTTAGAATTTAAAAATTATTTTCTTTCTTTTGATGATAGTATTAAAGATTTATGCTCGTTAAGAGATAAAATATTAAAGAGAGTATATTAATTGAAATAAAAAGTAAAAAACACTGAAGTCTCAATGAGAGAAATCAGTGTTTTTTTAAATTTAGTCATCAATATTTAAGTTGTCAAAATCTGCGAATATAGGACTATTAAAAAATTCAGGTATACTCATTCCAAGTTCTCTAATAATTAATGCCATAGTTTTAAAATTTGAAGATTTACACCTATCATTCATTATTGCATTCATTGTACTATGATATATTCCAGTTAGTTGTTCTAACTGTAAGCAAATTCAGAAGGGATGGTAGAAATTCAGCCCTTTGGAATGGATTTACAACATTTAATCCAACTGAAAACTTTGTATGCTTTAACTTTCAAAAACTATTGTCAAACAAAAATAATTTGATAGGTAATGCTCAAATGCTTTTGGTTCTTAAATGGCTAGACAATGAAGTAATTAAGAATAGGGATTACAACCAAATCTTTGGTGCAAATAGAAAGATAGTAATAGCAATAGATGAAGCTCACGTGTTCATTGATGAGAAATTTCCAATAGCACTAGACTTTATGTATCAACTTGCAAAACGTATTAGAAAATACAACGGAATGCAAATTGTTATTACGCAAAATGTTAAGGATTTCGTTGGAAGTCCGGATATAGCAAGAAAATCATCTGCGATAATAAACGTTAGTCAATACTCGTTTATTTTTTCTTTGTCGCCAAATGATATGTCAGACCTTTGCACATTGTATGAGAAGGCCGGTCAAATTAACGAAAATGAAACAGATAACATTGTAAATCTTCCAAGAGGAAGTGCGTTCCTAATAACAGGACCAGCAAATAGAACTAACATTAGAATTGTCGCAACACCACATGTTAGAAAAATTTTTGAAGAAAAAAAGTGCTCCAATTAACGCATTTTGCTTAATTTGGAACACTATAAAATTTTGATATTAAATTAGTCCAGCAGGAATTAAAGAATTATGTTCATTCACAGGGTAGACACTATCTATTAAACAAATTATGCCACCATCTTTTATGTTTCTATTTAATTTTTCCAAAACTTTAAACTTTTCTATATCTCTCTTATTTGGATTTGCAGAAAGTTTAACTTCTAGTGGGGTTATACCATCTCCATCTTCGAGAAGAATATCAACTTCGTTTTGGTCAATATCACGATAGAAGTATATATTTCTTTCATTTTTTGAAAGTGCATTCTTAATAACAAGTTGGTTCATAACATAATTTTCAAAGTAAGCTCCAGCAAGAGAACTAGCAAGCAACATTTCTTCTGATGGTATTTTTGCAAGATATGCACAAAGACCAGTATCAAAGAAATATAATTTTGGAGTTTTAGTAAGCCTTTTCAAAGAATTATTAAAATAAGGTTGAACTAAGTATACAATCCCAATTCCTTGCAAAGTAGAAAGCCATTCTTTTGCTGTTGGTTGAGAAATGTTAGATGCTAGTGCAAGATTAGCATAGTTTACAACATTTGCATTTTGTGATGCACATGCAGTTAAGAATTTTTTAAATCTTACAACGTCAGTAATTTTGCCTAATTCTTGTATATCTTTCATTAGATATGTTTCAATATAAGATTTAAAATATTCAGTTCTCATTTCATCGGTATAATCAATGGTCTTTGGCATGCCACCTTTAAAGATGTATGAGAAAACACTATTTAATTCTAGTTTTGGCTTTGAATTTAAACTATTTAGAGTACTAAATGAAAAATCTTTTGGAATATCTTCAAGGTTACCAAGTATTTCTTGATAGGTTAAAGAGTACATATTCATAATGCCAATTCTACCAGCTAGGGACTCAGAAGCAAGTTTCATAACTTTGTAACTTTGAGAACCGCTAAGCCAAAATTCGCCAGCAATTTGATTGTTGTCAGCCATTATTTTAATGTATGAGAAAAGATTTGGTGCAAATTGAATTTCATCAATAAGAATAGGTGGCTTGAATTTTTGGAAAAAGAGCTTTGGGTCTGAAAGAGCAAGTTCTCTATTATCCAAATCATCAAGTGTTACATAGGTACGATTTGTACCATCAGCAAAATGTTTTAACATTGTGGTTTTTCCAACTTGTCTTGGTCCACAAACAAGAACTACTTGAAACATACTATTAAGCAATTGAAATTTATTTTCTGCAAGTCTATTGACATAACTCATTATATACACCCCCGAGTAATCTAAACTATACTTTATTTTACTCTGAATTTATATAAAAGTCAATAAATTGTGTCAAATTTAATGTCGAAATAAAGAAAAATAATGAAATATATACGATAATGAGTAATCTAAACTTGATTTTATTTTGCTCAATTATCATAAAAGGTTGGAATTATGTTTCAACTTTTTTTATAAAAAAGGAGTAATAAATGGAAGAAAAAAATTACGCAACAGTTGAAAGCTTGACAGCACAAGCAAACGAACAATATTTGAAATATTTAAGTGAAGGTAGACTTCGTGATATTTTGAAAGTAATGGGGCTTATGCCAGATTACACAGTTATGAATGATGTTCTTATTATGAGCCAAATGCCAAATGTTAAACTTGTAAAAAGACTTACTGGTTGGAACAAAGATGGTAGAAAGGTTAAAGAACACCAAAAATCATTGAAAATCATTAGTCCTTGTCTTAAAAAATACAATCAAGACTACACTGATGAAAATGGTAATGTGTTCACAAAAGGTATTGAAAAACTTGATTTGAGTGTTGGTCATGTATTTGATATTAGCCAAACAGAAGGTAGAGAATATCCATATATGAGCACAAATAAAGAAACCATTGCAAAGTTCTTTGAAGCCGCTAAAAATTCTCTTGAAAGAACAGCAAAAGGTTATAAGTTTGAGTATGTTGACCAAGAACCATTTGCCAAGATGGATAAAGAAAACAAGGTTGTTTACATCAAAGATGGACTTTCTATTGATGAACTTATCAATACACTAATCAATCAAACAACAAGAGTATTGATTGATAGCAGACGCCCAGAAGGTATTACAAGCAAAACAGTTGAAAATATTGATGACATTGAATACAACTGCGCACTTTATGCAATCAAATCAAAACTTGGCCTTAATTTGCCAGACTTTAATGATGACGCCATTACAAACCTTTCTGATGAAGAAAAATTGGAGTTTAAAAACAATCTTCAAAAGGTTCGTTCAGTAAGTATGCAACTTCTTTCTAACTTTGAAACTGCGATTGAAATTGCAATTCGTGGACTTGAAAAACAAACTCAAAAGGTTGAAGAAGAAGTTAAAGCACCAGTAGAAAAGGAAACTGCAAAAAAGACAAGTTCAAAGTCTAAAAAAGCAGAAAGTGAGGTGGAATAATGAGATTAGGTGGTGAACTTTCGTTCTTGCTTACTGACATTGATTATTCTTCTAAACAAGAACTTTTAGACAAATTAAGAACAATGCGTGATGGCTTGCAAGAAGTCCCAAAGGAAGAAAGGCTTAAAGTTAGACCAAATCTTGCTGTATCTATTCAACAAGCGTTTTATGCTAGTGAATATGAACTTTTGAGATTTAAGAAAACAAATAACCACTTCAAGGGAGATATCCATGCAGATAAAACTGAACAATAAAACACTGAATGTTTCAGTTGAACAGGCCACGCCAGATGAAATGGAAAAATTTTCTACAATAATCATTTTTAAAGGTGATTTTAAAAGATATAGTGAAGACCAAAATGTTAAATCTATTTGGGATTTTACCGATTTTTATAAAGAAAATCCAAATCTAATGTTAGCTTTGCCAATTTACGAAAAAGATATGAATTTAACAATGGAAGCAAATGATGAAATTGTAGGATATATTTGTGTTGATAAAACGGATTATGAGAACTTTTTTGGAAAGAAATTCCCAGAAAATCTATCAAAAGAAGATGTTGATGAAATCAATTCAGAATATGTCAGAGAGCTCTCTACAATTAACGATTGCTTTAATTGTGAATTCTTAACAATAAAAATATCTTTAATGGTTGATGGCAAACAAATTAATGCTGAAAATCTTTATTCTTATAAAAATGATATTGAGTATTTAATTGAAAACTCAGATACATTAACGGAAAATCCAGAATTTGTAGAACCTTTCAAAAACAATTTTGTGAAATTAAAGGAGGAAATCGCTTTGGAATTTGAAGATGAAAGAGAAGATATTGAAGAAGACATTGAAGATGAAGGAACAAAGACTGTCAGAGTTTTGATTAAGGAACCCGGTAAAGAACCTTATGAGAAAGAAATTGAAGATAAACTCAGTGTTCTTCAAGGCATTGTTGGTGGATACATTGAATGTGTCGAAATGCCCGGTGTGAGAAATGTTGACTTGTATGTGAATGAAGAAGGCAAACTTAACAAATTGCCGGGGAACTTCTGGCTTCCAGAATATGAAGATTGTGCTTGTGGCACAGTTTATATGGTTGGATTTGACCCAGATACAGGTGATAATGTGAGTTTGACAGATAATCAAATCAAGAAATGCAAGGCTTATTGTAAAACATACGAACTCCCAAAAGGTTTGGATTTGTATGAAGATTATTACATTGTTAAGGCTTGTATGATTGAAAGATACAAACATCAACAAAAGAAAAATGCGGAGATGTAAAAATGAGAGATGGCGAAATAAAAAGAAGGGGAAACTCTTTAAAAATCGGTGTTGATAATTCATATATTACGGTTAATCCAAGAGTTGGAAATAACCTTGGACATTTAATTTGTTGGCATGGAAGATATAACCTTGGTGATAAGCATAATTTTATAGACCGAAAGTTTTTTGAAGAATATGTTAGTGATAGGGATAATGAAGTTTATTGCATTTTGAAAGTTTATTTATATGACCATTCAGGATTGGCATTATCCACAACTCCATTTAATGATAAGTTTGATAGTAGACAAGTGGGATACATTTATTGCACAAAGCAAGATTTAAAAGACTTAGGATTTCCGCAAGATGATTATGAAAAAGTGGAAACTGAACTTAAAAATGAGATAACCACATATAACGATTATCTCAATAATGATATTGATTATTACTACTATGAGATAACAGATGAAGATGATAATTTAGTAGATAAAATGACTGGATTTGTTAATGATAACAAAATCAAGATGCTTAAAGAAATGCAACAATTTGCTGATAGTCAATATCATTATCTTTTCAATGAACTTATAAGAATAGAGAAAAAACGAGAAAATTGTCTATAAAGGTCCACCTTTATGGACGAAAAAGGAATAATAAATGGAAACAAAAACGAGCAAAAATATTATTTCTTGGGGACAGTTGTTTCTTTTGATTGAAGTGTTTGCTTTATTCCTTTACGCATTAACAGTAAGAGTGAATTTTAACCCTAAAACAGATGTTGTTTTAGAAGGATATGTGTTTGTCGGCAGTGAACTAAAATCCTATACAGGACAAGAAAAAGATGTTACATTGCCGACATCATATTCCTTTGGAGAACCAGTTTATTATTCTGGAAAAGCAACATTTAATTCACAATGGGAAGCAAGACAATTTTGGCAAGAACACTATGCTTGTGGAGCTGAGGGTTACTATGAATTTTATCAAGAGATTTACACTCATAGTTATCCTTGGAATTATGAATATACCATTGGCAGACCTACTTATATCGAAGGTGATGAAGTAAAGGTTAATACAATGGCTTGGTATGCAGGACAAAACAACGAATATATTGAAACCTTGAAAATACCAAAAGAATATACAACCACGAGTGTGAGAGCATTTCAAAATTGTCCTAACTTAAAAGAAGTTTACTTTGAAGATGGGGTTGAAGTTGTTGGTGATGGTATTTTTGATGGTTGTTCAAACCTTAAAAAAGTTAGATTATCTGAAACAACAAAGCAAATAGACGCTTATGCGTTTTTTGGAACTGCAATAGAAGAAATAACAATACCAAAGACAGTAAGAAACTTTCATATTGGCACATTTTATAACTGCACTAATTTAAAGACGGTTACGATTAAATCTAACCAAATTCAGGCCAATCACAATGATTATTACAATCACTTTGGAAATTGTCCTTTGAATGTCATTTATGTGCCATTTGAAGCACTTGAATATTACAAAACAACAAGTCCTTGGTCGCACTATTCGAGTTTGTATCAAGCACTTTATTAAGGAGGAAACAATGTCAACTAGAAGTTTGATATGTATCCAAAGGGGAAAGAACAAATACGAGGCGATTTATTGCCACTCTGATGGATATTTAACTTACAATGGTCAAATGCTTAATGACCATTACAATGATAGAGAAAAAGTGGAAAAATTGATTAAATTAGGCAATATTTCTTGTCTTAATGAAAAAATTGACCCAGACCCAACTAGACCACATTCGTTTGATTATAGTGAAAGACAAGATGATGTTACGGTTGCTTATGGCAGGGATAGAGGTGAAAAAGGACAAGAAAGCACTCTTTGTTCAATGCAGGAATTGAAAGATTGGGATTGGATTGAATATATCTACATTTTCAATACAAAAAATGAATGGGTGTATTCGGGCTATCCTTTTGATGAATTTAAAAATGTTAAGGAAGATTTGGAGGACTATTACAAGAAGCTTGGAATCAAACGACCAAAAGACTTTTATGGTTATATGTCAGATGATTACATTAAGAAATTAAAAAAACAACAAGAAGGTGAAATGTAGATTTGGATAATTATGAACTTGCAGGAGTGATGGATAACCTTAAAAGCTACCTTGAAAGTCATAATATAAATACAAGTCGTTTATTTCATTGTCTAAATCCAAATCATAGAGATAGCAATGCTTCTATGAAATACTTTGATGATGGAAGATGTTATTGTTTTGGTTGTGGCGTAAGTTATAACCTTGTAGATGTTATAGGTATAATGGAAAACCTTGATAATAGAAGTGCATTTAAGAAAACAATGCAATATTATGGAAAGAATTTCGACTATAACTCTACTATTAGAAAAGATAAAGAACAGACTGAAAAGGACTATACAAAGGCCTATAATGTTTGGTTGTATAATCTCAGACATAACAAAGAAGCAATGGATTATCTTCTATCACGAGGTTTATCTAAAAAGATTATTAAAGACTACAAACTTGGTTTTAACTCATTTGACTTTAAAGAATTTAAGTTTAACGCTGTTGTAATTCCAGTTAGTAAAAATTGCTTTGCTGCTAGGAATATACTGAGTGGTGAAAAATTGAGATATTACAAACCAAAGGGTTGCCAAGTTGAACTCTTTAATACAGAAGCATTAACTAACGATAGCAAATATTGTGTAATAACAGAAGGTGAGTTCGATTGTTTGAGTTTTGTAACGGTTGGAGTAAATGCCATTGGACTTTCAAGTGCTAACAATGTAAATAAATTCATTGAAAGAAAAAAATCACTTGATAAGACCTTTATTTTGGCGTTGGATAATGACGAAGCAGGACAAATAGCAACCAAAGCTCTAATAGAGTATTTTGATGAAAACAACATAAATTATTGCACATTTGATAATTGTGGTTTTAAGGACGCAAATCAAGCACTTGTGTCTGACAAAGAAAAATTCACAGAAGAAATTAACAAAATCATTTTTCCACTTATTAAAGAAAGGGAGCATAGAAAGGCAAGACAATTTGATGATGAAATGGAGTAAACTATGCAACAGACTTTTTTTGATTTGCTTGGTAGTGATTTTAATCATCTTAAAACAAAACAAAGTAACGATTGGTATTGGCATTTCAAAGACTATCCAAAAGAAAAGAATGGATTAAAAGTTTTCTCGTGTTTCGCTTGCGGTGGTGGCTCTACAATGGGCTATAAACTTGCAGGATACGATGTGATTGGTGATTTGGAGATAGATAAGAGAATGAACTCTATCTATCTTGCCAATCATAATCCTAAACATAATTTTGTGATGGATATACGAGAATTTAACGAAATTGATGATAGTCAAATACCAAAAGAATTGTTTGACCTAGACATTCTTGATGGCTCGCCACCATGCACAACATTCAGTATGGCAGGAAAGCGAGAAAAATCGTGGGGTGTTAAAAAGAAATTTCGTGAAGGACAAAAAGAACAAACTCTTGACGATTTATCTTTTGTTTTTATAGACACTGTTAAAAAGTTAAGACCAAGATTTGTAATTATGGAAAATGTCGAAGGACTAACGAAAGGCAACGCTTGGAGATATGTTCAAAGGATATACAAACATTTTCATGATATAGGATACAAGGTCAAACATTGGTTATTGAAAGGCGAGCAGATGGGCGTGCCACAAAAAAGACATAGAGTATTTTTTATAGCAACAAAATTGAATGTTGATTTAGAAAAACTTGATATGTCTTTTTTATATGCACCAGTTAACTTTGAAGAAGTTAAATCACAAGAAGGCTCAATGGAAGGAATCACTGATAATTTGCTTGGTTTAATTAAATACGCAAAGTATGGTGATAGAAACCTTGAAAACGCTTGCATGAAGGCTCGTGGCAAAAGTTCGTTCTTTAACTATTGTTTTGTATATGATGACCAAGTTGCACCAACACTAACTGCTCATTGTAATAACATAAGATGGGATACAAAAACAAGACTTTCAAAGCAAGATATTATTTCAATATCTTCATTTCCACAAGATTACAATTTCTTAACAGATAGTCTTGATGGTGTGTCTTATGTGTGTGGAATGAGTGTTCCACCACTTATGATAAAAAGAATTTCCGAAAGATTGGAACCAATAATAAAGAAAGCAAAATTGGAAGAAGGAGATAAAAATGAGCTTAATAAATGATAAAAGAAGAATTATCAAAGAACTTAACGATATAAAAGAAACCATTGATTGTGGTACTGAAGATGAATATAAAAAAATTTACAATGCTTGTTCTGCAGATGATGATATTTTAGATTATTTGGAAGAACAAAACTATGTAACTTCTGATGATGAAGATATGGTTATATCCGAAAATTCGGACAGCATTGATAGGTTAAGATATTTTATAGGTGATACTTACAGTGCTGACATATATAGAATTGATGGATATGGAAATCTTGAAAATATAACATCTGAAGATTTAAAAGATTTGTGTGATGATTTAGTGGCGCAATTGAGAACGCAAGTACAAGAACTAAAAGATAGCGAATTAACTTAATTAGAAAGGAGGACCAAAATTGAATATGAATGATAAAAATATTGATTTGAATAGTTTAATTCAATCTGAAACTCAGCGTATTTCAATTAAATATAACAAAGACTTTTTAGATTGTGATGACCTTATTAAAATCACTGGACTTGGCAGAGATAATGTTAGAAGTTTACTTAGAAGTAAATCATTCCCAACAACCAAAGTTGGCAAACGACAAGTCGTAAGTGTCCTTAATTTTGTTACTTGGCTAACATTAAATAATGGACAAATGGAGGCGCCAAATGCCTAGAAAGAAGAAACAGCCAACAACAAATAAAAATAAAGTTGTAAGTAAGGTTAGAACAAATAATAATGAAGGTAGTATTTTTAAAAGAAGTTCTGATGGACTATGGGTTGGAAGTATAACCGTTGGATATGATGATAAAGGTAGACAAGTTAAAAAAGTTGTATATGGAAAAAATAGAGCAACCGTTGCAAAAAAGATGTTTGATATTAGTGGAAGGATTAAAAGTAATTCTTATGAGATAGTTGAAAAACGAACATTTGGAGAATTGATGGGAGAGTGGCTGATGGTTTTTAAAAAATCATCAGTTACACCTAGAACTTTTGAAGGTATTATTAGGAACTATAAATTACATATTGAACCACAAGTTGGGAATATGAAAGTTTATGAAATTGATACTTATGTTGTTCAAAGAGTAATTAATAATATGATAGACAAGGATTATAGTGTAAATACAATAAAAAAGATTAAACACTTAATGTCTCAATTTTTTGAATATGCCATAGACAACAAATGGGTAACGCAAAATCCAGTTAACAAGGTAAAAGTTAGGGCACATGATAAAGTTGGTAATAGCGAAAAATACAAGGCGCTTACGCCAGAAGTAAGAGTTAGATTTTTAGAAGAACTCGCAAAAGATGACGGCAATTTTATTAAGCCACTTTGTGTATGCCTAATGTTTGGTGGGCTTCGTATTGGTGAAGCACTTGCACTGAAATGGCGAAATGTAAATTTTGAAACTAAAACATTAAAAGTTGAACGAGCAATAACAACAATACCAAAGTTTGATAATGAAGGCAATGTAACAAGTCGTTTAACAGTTGTTGGAGACACAAAAACTGCATGTAGTGTGAGAGAAATCCCTATTGCTGATATAATCGTTGAAACGCTTAAAGAATGGCGTGAAAAGCAAAAGGATAGACAGAAATCCAATCCAAAAGTTACAGCTGATTTAACGGCAAATATGGCCTATATTTTCTCTAATGATGATGGAAGTGTTAGAACATATTATGGCTGTAGAAAACTTTTTGATGGCTGGAAAAGACGACATCAATTAACCAAATGTAATATTCACTTCCACGGGCTTCGCCATACATTTTCAAACATGCTTTTTGAAATGAATGAGAACCCAAAAGTAATTCAACAACTTTTAGGCCATCGCGATGTAAAAACTACAATTATGGTTTACAACTCAGTAGATAACGAGTATATCCGCCAAACAACCGACAAATTTAATGAAAAGGTAAAAGAAGACCAAATGTTACTGGAAAAGAAACAAAGAGAAGAAATCCTAGACCAAAGAACAGATAATTTTGTCGCGGACATGAATGATGATGAATTTGATGATGTCTTGACTAAACTCCTTGAAGAACGAAAAGCCCGTAAGAAAAAACGAGAAAGTGATATGGAAATGTAAAATATAAATTTAATAATAGTTAATTAAAACGAAATGCGAGAGTTGATAAAATTTCAGCTCTCGTTTTTTTGTTTTTCAAGTAAAATTATTTTTAAGGTACAGTGAAAAAATCTAGTGTACCTAAGTGTACCTTAAAGGGCAGTTTTAGGTACACTAGGGCAGTTTTAGACCGACTTTTGAAATTCAACAAAAGTTGGTCTATTTTTTTGAAAATTTGATAAAAAATAGTAAAATTTCAAGGTACACTTTCAGGTACACTAGGAATTTTGAGAGTAAATTTCATTTAATTTTTTGCAAAATAAAAACCCTTAAAAGTGCCTATTTTACTAGGGTTTCAAGGGTTTTTAATAATGGAGCTGGTGACGGGAATCGGACCCGTGACCCCCACCTTACCAAGGTGGTGCTCTACCGCTGAGCCACACCAGCATAGTGCTGTTTTTGAATGATTTTTGCGGTGAAATTTAGTGGTTAAAAAGTGCCGTTTTTGTTTTACCAAGGTGGTGCTCTACCGCTGAGCCACACCAGCATATGGTTTTGCAGTGCTTCACTGTCTGTGGTTATTATATTAATTGTGGCAAGGTTTGTCAAGAAAAAAGTTGATTTTTTTGTGCTAGCCTTCATTTTACCTTAAAAATGTTGAGATTTCTGGTTTTGTAGTTTAAAAATCTTGACTTTTGAAAATCAAATATTTATAATTTTTTTAAGATGTTGAGAAAGAAGAGTAACCGCACTCAACGTGGCAAAGTGAGATAAGGATAGTGTGAACTTATCGCACGCGTGTGGTGAAGACACTTTGGAGTCTTGATTAACACCGAAAGGTGGCAGTTTGGTAAAGTGGCCGTTAAGGCAAATTAGGTGGCACCGCGGGGGAGTTGTTCCTCGTCCTAATGCAGTTGGCATTAGGTTTTTTTGTTTTTAAGGGCAAATCAAACCAAATTGCAAAAAAATAAAAAATTAAGTTATAAGGAGAAAGAATTATGGAATTTGTTAGACCAAGGCCAAATTTTCCTAAAAGAGCAGTTGTAACTGGTGGTATGCCATATGGCAACAAGTTACTGCACTTTGGACACGTGGGCATGGCAGTGCGTGCGGATATTTTTGCGCGTTTCCTTCGTGATAGAATTGGCAAAGAAAATGTTGTGTTTGTTTCAGGCACAGACTGCTATGGCTCACCTGCTGTGGAAGCCTTCCGCAAATTGCAACAAAGCGGTCAGTATACCGACAAAACTATCCGTGATTTTATCCAAGTAAATCATGATAAGCAATATGAAACATTTAAAAACTTTGAAGTAAGTTTTAATCTTTACGGTGCATCAGCACTTGGCCGTAGTGGTGAAATTCACAATGAAATGAGTGACTGGTTTGTGCGTGCACTTGATAATGCACACATGGTTAGCAAGCACGGCAGTTTGCAGTTTTATGACCCAAAGCACAAATGTTTATTAAACGGCAGGCAAGTTGTTGGTAAATGTCCAATTCAAGGTTGTCAAAGTGAAAGGGGCTATGCTGATGAGTGTAGTTTAGGCCATCAATATTTGCCACAAGATTTGATTGACCCTATTAGCACATTGTCTGGCGAAACACCTGAACTTGTTAAAGTTGAAAACTTATATTTTAACCTTGAAGATTGTTTGCCTGAACTTAAAGAGTGGATTGCGTCCATCGAAAGAAACCCAGACACAGCACCATTTATGGTTAAAGAGATTAAAGAGTTCTTTAAAGACCCTGAAATTTATATTAAACGTGAATACTTTGAAAAGTTGAAGGAAATAAAGAATCAACTTCCAGCACATACAGAACCAGAAATCAATGAAAAAGCACCAAGCACAACATTGATTTTCCCACATTTATCTGACCGTGAAAAGGCTTGTGAAATTTTGGCTAAAAATGATATTCATTACCGCACTGGCAAATGTATGACACCATTTAGATTAACTGGTGACATTGCGTGGGGCGTTCCATGCCCAGAAATTCAAGGCATTAAAGATCAAACATTCTACGTATGGCCAGAAAGTTTATGGGCACCTATCAGTTTTACAAAAACATATCTTGAAAGCATAGGTAAAGATAAGGAAGAGTGGAAAAAATATTGGTGCAGTAAAGATGCCCAAGTTTATCAATTCCTTGGTGAAGATAATATTTATTTCTACGGTCCAGCACAACAAATGATGTTCCTTGCCACACAAGGCAAAGATTGGAAATTTAATGCACCAGAAGGGCAATTACAAATCACAAAAATTTGCCCTATCAAATCAATCTTATATATGAATCAAAAAGCAAGTTCATCAGGTGCAATTAAACCACCTATGGCTGATGAATTTTTGAATTATTACACACCAGAACAATTCCGTTTGCACCTTATGGCAATGAATTTAACAAACAATAATGTTGGTTTAAGCCCAAAAGCGTTTAATCCAGATGCAAAACCAGAAGATGCTGACCCAATGGTTGTTGAAGGCAACTTGCTTACTAATGTGTATAACCGTGTGTTGAGAACAATGTTCTACACCTTGCAAAATAATTTTGATGCAACAATACCGGTTGCTGAAATTGACGATAGCACTATGGAAACCTGCCGTAAGGCAATTTTAGATGTTGAAACTTATATGTACAACAAAAAGTTCAATCAAGTTTTCAACAGTATTGACGTGTTTATCCGTAATATCAATAAGTATTGGGTAAAAGAATTCAACTCAGCCGATAGCAAAGAAAAACTTGCACACCTTGTTGCAAACACAATGCAATTTATTGCGGTGGCGGACGTGCTTATTCACCCAGTTGCACCAAGTGGGGCTGAACGTGTTGCAGATATGATTGGTCTAGATAAGGATAAAGCATTTAATTGGAACAATATTTTTGACAAATTTTATGCTTGGCTTGACGCTGATAAACAAGGCAAAATTGTGCCTATTAAAGAGAAGGAAGACTTCTTTAAACGTCATGCATGGCAATTAGCTCAAATGTATGGTGGCGAAAATAAATAAAAAATAACGGCAAAAATGTTAATTGCAACCGCATTGATATGATTAGTATTGATATTGCTGAAATTGTTATATGTTGGATATTAATGTGCGTGTGTAATTAATGTTGCTTGCTGCTAACAAAAGTTTAAATAGGAGAAAAATAAATGATTGCAAAAAATATATACAGGTCAGTTGACTGTGGCGAATTGCGTATCAACAATGTAGGGCAAGAAGAAACTTTGTCTGGCTTTGTTGACACTATCCGTAAATTAGGTGGTATCACATTTGTTGTTTTGCGTGACTTTTATGGCAAAACACAAATTGTTGTGCCTGATGAACTTGGCGTGGAATTGAATAAAGAAGATAATATTTGTGTGCATGGTAAAGTGCTTGAACGTAGCAGTAAAAACCCAAACATGCCAACTGGTGATATTGAAGTTGTTGCAGATAAAATTAAAATTTTGGGTAGATGCACAAACGTTTTGCCTTTTGAAATTAAATCAAGCCAAGATGTTATGGAAGATTTACGTTTGAAATATAGGTATTTGGACTTGCGTGCAGACTATAACAAACAAATGTTAAAACTTCGCAGTGACCTTATGATGTTTGTGCGTGAATTTATGCACAAGCATGACTTTTTGGAAGTTCAAACCCCAATTTTGACTGCTTCAAGCCCAGAAGGGGCAAGGGACTTCCTTGTTCCAAGCCGTCTTAACCCTGGCAAGTTCTATGCTTTGCCACAAGCACCACAACAATTTAAGCAACTGCTTATGACAAGTGGTGTTGATAGATATTTCCAAATTGCGCCATGTTTCAGAGATGAAGATGCACGTGCAGATAGGTCACCAACTGAATTTTACCAAATAGATATGGAAATGGCGTATGCCACACAAGAAGATGTGTTTAAAGTTGCGGAAGAATTGTATGCAAACATTTTTGAACATTTTGCTGGCAAACGCCCAGTAACACCGTTTGCTCGTTTGACATATGAACAAGCAATGGTTGACTATTGCAGTGATAAACCAGATCTTAGAAATCCACTTAAAGTTGCAGATTGCACCGAATTGTTTAAGGATAGTGCTTTCAACGCCTTCCATGGCAATGTTGTTAAAGCAATCAAAGCAAACTGTGGCGAAAAGGGGCGTAAGTTCTATGACGCACTTACAGAGTTTTTAAAATCACGTGAAGCAAAAGGCCTTGCATATGTTAAAGTAAACGAACAAGGTGAATTTGAAACTGGTATTTCAAAATTTGTTACCGAGCAAGAAAAGCAAGCACTTAAATCATTGTTGAATTATAATGTTGGCGACACAATTTTCTTTATTGCTGATGCAAAAGATAGGGCAATTAAATTTGCAAATATGTTGCGTAATGAATTAGGCAATAAATTAGGTTTGATTGACCAAAATGATTATCAATTTGTCTGGATTGTTGACTTCCCATTTTATGAATTGGATGATGACGGCAATATTGCTTTCAGCCACAACCCATTTAGTATGCCACAAGTTGATGTGGAAGAAGTTAAGAAAAATCCACTTGGAGCAAAAGCATATCAATACGACTTGGTTATCAATGGCTATGAAAGTTTGTCAGGTGCAGTGCGTAACCACCGCCCAGACGTTATGGTTGAATTGTTTAAACTTGCAGGATATGATAAATCTGTTGTGGAAAACAAATTCCCAGCACTTTACAATGCTTTCCAATTTGGTGCACCACCACACTGCGGTTTGGGTGCAGGGTTTGATCGTATAATGATGCTTTTAACACACAACGATTATATCCGTGATGTTATTGCTTTCCCAATGAATAAAAATGGTTGTGACCCACTTACAAACGCACCAAACACAGTTACAGAAAAACAACTGAAAGATGTTCACATTAAACTTGACGTGCAAGAATAGAAACAAAAAATTGCATTAAATTTGATAAATGAAAAAAATATTAAAAATTTTATTTATCAGTTTAATTATGTAATAATTAAGCAAAAATTTAAATTTATTTTTCCACAAAATCAAGTAAAGAATGTGCAAAAGTTGTTGACTAGCAAACTTTTTGTGTTATAATAAAACTATCCTAAAAGGGGAGATTATGATTAAATTTATCAATAATAACAACAATAATAATCTTAAACACATTTGTTAATGGGTTTTAGTTTTCATTGCTTGTTAGATAAATTTACAAAGTTTTAAATTTAAAGCATCTACTGGAAACCCATCAGATGCTTTTTTGTTATACTTATCAACAAACTTTTCATTTTAAAATATTTTTATAATTAAAATTAAAACACATTAATCAATCAATAACTAATTAAACAATGTGCAAAAGTGGAATAAAAAGGTGCAAAGTAAAACAAAAACAAGTTTTGAATTAAATTACAAAAACAAATCACCCAAAATGGAAAAAATAAAAGGAGCAGATTATGAGAAAAACAAATGCCGTAGCAGGCGAAGAAGATAATAATATTCTGCATTTAAGGGGTAAAAATTAAATCAAAAATTTCTCCTTAAATGCAAATCAGCATAGGCAAAATGCCTTATTATTGCAAACACTTTCAAAGCAAAACAAAGGCAATGAAAGTTAAAATTTTAAATAAACAAAATAAAAAAAATACAAAACAAAAATTTAAGGAGATAATTATGATAAAAGAAAAATATATTCCAATTTCAATTTTGGAAAAACAAAAATACATTAAAATAATAAAAGATAAATTTGAAAAAGAACTTGCAAAAGCAGTTTGCTTAACACGTGTTTCAGCACCTATTGTGGTTACAAGAGAATCTGGTTTGCAAGACGATTTAACAGGTGTTGAACGTCCGGTTAAATTTGATGTTAAAAAGGACGGGCAAGAACTTGAAATAGTGCAATCACTTGCAAAGTGGAAAAGGTTTGCACTTCAAAGATATGGTTTACCGGTTCACACTGGGCTTTACACAGATATGCAAGCAATTCGCCGTGACGATAAAATGGACGCCACACACTCTATCTATGTGGATCAGTGGGATTGGGAAAAGGTTATTTTAAAAGAAGACCGCACCATTGATTATTTAAAATTAACTGTAAAACAAATTGTAAAAGCGGTTTGTTTAACAAGCAAATATTTAAGCCGTTGTGGTTTTGATGCGGTTAAAATATGCCCAACAGTGCATTTTATCACTAGTCAGCAGTTGTTGTATATGTATCCATATTTAACAGCAAAACAACGTGAATATGAAATTGTTAAAAAATATAAAACAGTTTTCATTATGCAAATCGGTGATAAACTTTCAGACGGCAAACCACACGATTTGCGTGCACCAGATTATGACGATTGGTCACTTGACGGCGATTTAATGTTCTATCACCCAGTGCTTGATATGGCTTTGGAAATTTCAAGCATGGGCATAAGGGTGGATAAGTCCACTTTACTTAGCCAGTTGCAAAAAACAGGTGATACTGATAGGTTAAAACTTGCTTACCACAAATCAATCATTGATGGTAGCCTTCCACTTTCTATTGGTGGTGGCATAGGGCAAAGTAGACTGTGTCAGTTGTTACTTGGCAGGGCACATATTGGCGAAGTGCAAGCAAGTTATTGGGATAAAGAAACAATCAAAACTTGCAAAATTGATGGCATTGAATTGCTTTAAACAAATCTAATTGTTTGCCAAAGCAGATTAAATATGCTAAAATTTCTTACATAAAAGTTAAACAGATAAAAATTAAAAATTTAGAGGAGCATACATGCAAAAAATTGATATTAAAGATTTGAAAAAAGATTATCAAAAATATGCTGATAAAACCATTGTGCTTGCAGGCTGGGTTAAAAGCGTTAGAGATATGAAAAACTTTGGCTTTATTGACCTTAATGATGGCACAAGTTTTAAAGGCACACAAGTGGTTATATCTGCCGAAAAGTTGGACAACTATGCAAAACTTTCACACTTAAACACTGGTTCAACAATCATTGTAACTGGTGTTGTTAAATTAACACCAGAAATGAAGCAACCATTTGAAGTGCAAGCTAAAAAAGTTGAAGTTTTTAACGAAACAGATTCAACTTATCCACTTCAAAAGAAAGGTCATTCACTTGAATATTTGCGTGAAATGGCATATCTTCGCCCACGCACAAACTTGTTCAGTGCGGTCTTCCGTGTGCGTAGTGTTGCTGCAATGGGTATTCACAAATATTTTCAAGAACATGGCTATGTTTACACTCATACACCACTTATCACAACAACTGACTGTGAAGGCAGTGACCAAATGTTTAAAATCACAACTTTAAACTTTGAACACCCACCAATCACAAAAAGCGGTGCACTTGACACCAGCAAAGATTTGTTTGGTAAAAAATCATATATCACAGGTTCGGGTCAACTTCATGGTGAAGCGTTTGCTTTGGCATTTAACAAAATTTACACATTTGGCCCGACATTTAGAACAGAAAACAGCAACACCAAAACACATGCAAACGAATTTTGGATGATTGAACCTGAAATGTCTTTCTGCGACCTTGAAGGCCTTATGGACATTGAAGAAGAAATGTTAAAATATGTCATCAAATATGTGCTTGACACTTGCCCAGAAGAAATGGAATTTTTAAACAGTTTTGTTGAAAAGGGCTTGATTGAAAAGTTAACAAAAGTTGTAAACAGCAACTTTGTGCGTATTGACCATGCAGATGTTATAAAATTGCTTCAACAAGCACCAGTTAAATGGGAATTTGAGCCTGAAGAAGGTGGCGATATTGCCAAAGAACATGAAAAATATTTAACTGAATATTTTGGTGGACCAGTGTTTGTTAAGAATTGGCCAAAAGATATTAAAGCGTATTATATGAAGTTAAACCCAGACGGCAAAACTGTTGCTGCGGTTGACTTGGAAGTTCCAGGTGCGGGCGAACTTATGGGCGGTAGCCAACGTGAAGAAAACTACGAAAAAATTATCGCACGTTGCAAAGAAATGGGCGTTGACACAATGCCTATTGATTGGTATTTAAACTTGCGTAAATTTGGCAGTTGTGTTCACTCTGGTTTTGGTATGGGCTTTGAACGTTTGGTTATGTATTTAACAGGCGTTGAAAATATCCGTGATGCAATACCTTTCCCACGCACACCGGGCAACTGTGAATATTAAAATTTGGCACAATACAACATGTGTGTAGTCTAAAAGCGTAAAAGCAAATTTTACAACCCAAAAATTGTCAATTTCTTAAAAATGTTTTAAACTTGATATTGACAATTTTTTTTGGTGTGATATAATGACGCTGTTAAGATAAAAATTATATAGTTATAGGGAGTAGATTATGGAAATTATTACTAGTTCAGTTGAAGATTTTGTTAAAAAACAAACAGCAAGCAAACGCAAAGCATCACTCGTTACAACTTCAAAAGGTGCTAGATGCTTACTAATTCAAACTTTGCCTTTACATGTTTTTAGGGCATATCTTGTTACAGAAAATACACTTACAGACGTTGGTGTTTTAACACTCAGCCCAGACCAAGACGATGCAAGACTTATTGAACTTTCAGCAGTTAAAGTTGAAGAACAATTTAGAGGCCTTGGTATTGGTAGCATGTTGGTTAAAAAAGCACTTGCATCTATTATTGAATCTGGTCGTTATGAATTCGTTAGAGTGACAAGTTTTAAATCAACTATGGAATTCTTTGAAAAGTTTGGTTTTAATGTGGCAGACGATCAACTCAGTTGCTTGACAGTTTGGCCAGAACGTACACTTGTTACAATGGATTTACCATTGGTTAAAAACTATAGACAACACAATGAATTATAAACCTAAAAAAGTGTAGATGCTTTGCATTTACATTTTTTTGCCAAAATTAAAGGATAATATGGAATCTCAATTAAAACAATTTGTTCAGGCTGGACAAGATAACTCTTTTGAGTATCAAACCACAAAAACACGTGATGGTAAAAATATTGTTATTGTTTATCGTGAACCTTGCAAAACTGCACTTGCTTTTATCAAAGAAAACGGCAAGTCAACACAAGAAGTTGGCAGGGCGGAATTTGCATTTAAGGACAATAACAAAACTTTTTATTTGCGTATGATAAAGGTTAATGAAGAATTTAGAAATCAAGGCATAGGCAGTGCAATGATTGGAAATTTGGTCAATTATGCACAACAAAAACAATGTGAAAAAATGCAACTTGTTGCCGCAAAAAGATTGTTAAAGTATTACGAAAGTTTTGGTTTTACTTGCACTGGCAAAACAGCAACTGGCTTTGCAATTATGGATTTAACTCAATTAATAAAAGATAATAAAACACAACTATAAAAAGCGGATAAATTAAAATTATTTAAAATAAAGTTAAAAAGTTTGCTTTTGATGAATATATTTACTATAATGAAAGAAAGATAGGAGGGTTTTATGGCATTTGTTAATTGGATGGATAAATTACCACTTTGGGCAAAAATCATCTTTGCTTTACCTGGTCTTGATATTATCTGGGCTGTCTACCGTATCATAAAAGGTGCAGTAAAAGGTAAAACAGGTATCTTACTTGGTGGTATCCTTTGGTTGTTGCTCGGTTGGGCAATCCTTTGGGTTATCGATATAGTAAGCATTTGCATTGCTAAAAAGCCAACAGTTCTGGCTTAATAAAAAAACACCTTATGGTGTTTTTTTTATGTTCTTTTCAAGCCTACAATACTAGATGATGCTTTTTGTGGCTCAATTTAACATTATGATGTTTGTATATTTTTGTGTTTTGTTTAATTGAGGTTCTTTATTTCTTTATTCTTTTTTCATTTCTTTGGCTTTTAGTTTGTTTCTTATTTTAACACTTATTTATTTCCATTGTCAGTGTCGGTTTCAAGTTTGTTGCATTTGTCTTGTAAGTTTTTAAGTGCCAAAAGGTCTTTATAACGCTTTTCCCAAGTTGTAATTTTAATTTTAGTTTCTTCACTGTTGTCTAAATATGAAAAAGGTGTAAAAGTTCTGCTCTTTAATTTTTTATCTTGCATAGGTGCCATGTCGAATGCTACAGAAAGCCTCATACAATCTAAAATGTGATTTGCACCCATTGAAAAGTGATCCATTTCATTGAATATGATGTGGTCAATCAAAGTTTTGTGCATAACATTACAAATACGCATCAATCTTTCAGTTAGTACCAAATCTTCATTGCTTGGTTTTGTTTCACCAAGTGGGTGAGTGTGGCAAATAAGCACACTTGCAGTGTTGTCATCATTGATATAGTCGGTAAAAAACTTTATATTAACATTGATTGTTAAATCATTTTCACCTTCAATTTGTTCATATTTAACAACTTTATTTTTGCCATTTAAACAGAAGATATAAAGATATTCTTTTTTATGTATTTCGAATCTGCTTCTAAAAAATCTTACACAACTTGAAACATCATTTAAAACATCTAATTTGCCAAGGCTTGCACTTTCTTTATAAATGTCAAACACATCCGGCAAACTGGTTAAAAACAAAGCGGTGCGTTCACCTATGCCTGTAACACTTTGCAAAGATTTTATGTCAGCATTAAGCACGTTTGCTAAACTGCCGAACTTTTTCAACAATTTGTGACCGAGTGGGTTAGTATCCTTTCTTGGAATTGTGAACCACAAAAGATATTCAAGCACTTCGTGTGCTTCTAAACTTTTCACACCATACTTTTTAATTTTTTCTGTCATACGATTGCGATGACCAGCATGTGAAATTTCATCATCATTATTTTCTTTTGAAGCAACCAAATTTTTTATATCTTTTAAATCTTTGTTTTTCATATTTTGTCCTTAATATTTGTAGACATAAATTTTAAAAAGACTAGCACAAATCCAAAAAATTTTCAACAATTTAGGGCTTTATTTGGTGTTTATCTGTCAACTCACACCATATTAATAGAAAATAGGCACAACACAGCCGTATTTATGACAAAATTCTACAAAATTTTTTAAACTTCAATTTAAAATGCTATAATTTGAAGTTGATTGTGATATAATAAACCTAGGTGAAATATGAAAAAATTTTTAAAATCTTTGGTGTTGGTTTTAATAATGTTGCCGGCAATGTTTATTTTTACTGCTTGTGGCACACCAACAGTAATAGATATTCAAAAAACTAACACAACTGAGGCTGGCACAGTTTACACAGTATATTATTCCAATGGCACAACCAGCAGTATAACAGTTCAAAATGGTAAAGATGGGCAAAGCATAGATGTGGAAGCACTTTTTAGGTTGGGCGTAACAAAAGGCTATTATACTGACGATTTAACTGGTTATCAAAAGTTTTTAACCGATTTAGTTAAAGGTGGTGCAACTGAAATCACAGCAGAAGCAGGCGTTGGCAAGGCAATGCAATCAGCGGTTAGCGTTTTTGCAAAGTTTCCAATAGCCAGCCGTAATTACCCTTACAATAACTCTGAAATTTTGTGCGGTGCAGGCGTCATTTATAAAATGGATTCAGAGTATAGTTACATCATCACCAACTATCACGTTTTGTACGATAGTGCCAGCCTTAACAGCACAGGTTATCCAGAATCAGTTTATATTTATCAATATGGTGTTGATGTATCAATTCAACTTGTTAATAATGATTATGTTATAGGAGGGGCGGCCGTTAAATGTGACTACATCGGCGGTTCAATGAATTATGATATTGCAGTTTTAAGGGCAAAAACAGCAAATTTGGTGGCAAACAACTCCAATGCACGTGCAGTTGATGTTGCAACAGGCTATTCAGTCAGCGAAACAATTTATGCAATAGGCAACCCAGAAGGTAAAGGCATAAGCGTAACAAAAGGCATCGTGTCAGTTGAAAGTGAAACAGTTGAAATTACTGCGGCAGACGGTAGCACAGATGTTAACTTCCGTGTTCTCCGTATGGACACGGCAATAAACGGCGGCAACTCTGGTGGCGGTGTGTTCAATCAAAATGGTGAACTTGTTGGTATAGCAAACGCAAAACTTGTTTACGCAAGCGATAAAACCCCAATCGAAGGTATGGCTTATGCTTTGCCATTTGATAATGCAACAAAAGTTGCAGATAATCTTATGTACTATTATGCTGAACAAAACAGTTTCAGCCATGTGTTAAAACTTCAACTTGGCGTAACATATAAAACACAAAACTCAAAACAGATTTATAACGTAAATGGTTCACTCACCATTGTTGATGAAATTGCGGTTACAGAATCACCAAAAATAAATTCTATTGCATATAGCATAGGGCTTAAAAAAGGTGACATTATAACTCATCTTACAATCAATGACAAAATTTATGTTATCAATCGTTCATTTGAACTTGGTGACTTATTGTTAAATGTTCGCACTGGTGATAAAATTGTAATCACGTACACACGTAGTGGTGAATCGGGTTTAAATTCTGGCAGTCACACAGTAACATCAACCGAACTTAAAGAAGTTTCATAATTAAGGGCAACAAATAAATTCAACACAATTTAACAAATCAGTTAAAATGGTGGAATAAATAATCTAAATGTTGCCACTAGAAAAACAAAGTTAAAACAAAAAAGCACATAGTTAAATGTGCTTTTTTTATAACCAAATTTTATACTAAATAATGTTAAACTTTTTTTACATTTCCTTCATTGTGCTGATACAAATTATGTTAAAACCAACAGCAAGGCAGGCTTTAAGGCTTGAAACAAGGTTGATTTTTGCTTTTGTTGTGCTGTCATTACCGTCAAGCACTTTTGTGGTTGTGTAAAAATGGTTAAATGTTTTGCATAAGTCCATAACACGCTTTGCAACAATGCTGGTGTCACGTTTTTCCATTGCCAAGGCAAGGGTAGAATTGAAATTGTTAATCATTTTAACCAACTCAAATGCGTCTGTGTTAAAGCAGGAATAATCAGGGAGCACATTTGTTTCAGTATGTTTACGCAAAATACTTTCCAAACGGGTGAAGGTGTATTGCATATATGGTGCGGTTTCACCGTCAAATGAAAATGATTTTTCCACATCAAACACACAGTCTTTAACACGTTCAACTTTAAGCACACTATAATTCAAAACTGCACTTGTAACCTTGTTCGCAATTTCTTCTGGGCTTTCCAACTCAAATTTACGGTCTTTTATAATTTCGACTGCTTTGTTGTGTGCATATTCAATAAGGTCAACTAAAACTGCTTGTCTGCCACGGCGAGAACTTATTTTACCATCTGGCAAACTAAATCTACCATATGCAACATGCTCTAATTTATTGGCGTAATCAAGCCCAAGCAATTCAACAATTTTAAACCATTGTTTAAAGTGTAAACTTTGGGCAACATCTGTAACATAGAAAATGCGGTCAAAATGATAATCGTTGTATCTATCCATAACAGCGGCAAGGTCACGGCTGGCGTAAAGAGAAGTGCCGTCATTTTTGATAATCACACTTGGTGCCATATCGTATGCGGATAAATCTACAATTTTTGCACCTTGACTTTCAACAAGCAAACCGGCATCTGTAAGTTTTTTAACAACTTTTGGCACAAATTGATTGTAGTAGTTTTCACCACGGTTGTCATCAAATTCAACTCCAAGCAATTTAAACATACGTTGGCTATCTTTCAACGCAATGTCCACAATTTTTTGATATATTGGGTAAATTTCACTATCTTTTTCTTCAATCTTTTTAAATATATCACGTGCAAGTTGACTGTAACTTTCATCTTCTGCTTCCATTTGGTTGAATTTTACATAATACTCTTGCAATGCGTCATTACCACGTGCTTCCACGTCAGCCAAACTTCCCCATTTTTGCATACCGCCAATGATTTTACCAAAAGGTGTGCCATAGTCACCAGCAAAGTTAAGACGCTTTACTGTGTAACCAAATTGTTCAAATAATCTGCACAAACTTTCGCCAACAATCAAAGATTTTAAATGTCCAATATGTAAATATTTTGCAAGGTTAGGGCTACCAAAGTCAAAGCATACAGTTTTGCCTTTGCCGATGTTTGATTTAAAATCAGCATCAACTTTATATGCAGATAAAACTTCGTTTGCAATTTCCGCCTTATTTAAAAAGAAATTCACATATCCAGCAACAACTTCAACCTTTTCAACAATATTATTAAGTTTTAAATTTTGTGCAATTTGGTTTGCAATTTCAACTGGGTTTTTATGTAATGTTTTTGCCAATGCAAAACAAGGCAGGCTGTAATCGCCTTTGTCTGCACTTATGCTTTCAATAATCAAATTTTCAATGTTAACGTCTGCATCAATGTCAACGCATTGTGCTAAAATCTTTTTAATATCCATACGCCAATAATATCATAATAAAATAATTTTTGCAATAGTTTAACCCCGCATTGTCTATCAGTTTATAACACACTTGCTGTGGCTTTTGTGTATGCACGGGTTAAACCACCAGCACCAAGTTTTATTCCACCAAAATATCTTACAACTGCAACCAAGGTATTTTGAACATTTTTCTTTTTCAAAACATTTAAGATAGGGTAGCCAGCAGTTCCTGATGGTTCACCATCATCACACGCTTTTTCACTTATGCAATCAATGTTGTAAACATAAGCATAACAAATATGGTTTGCCTTTTTGTGTTCTCGTTTTAAATCTTGCAAAATTTGTTTAACTTGTTCTAGACTTGTTAAGTTAAATCTGTAAGCAATAAATCTAGATTTATTTATAACCGTTTCTTCAACCACTATATTTTTATTTTCTGCTGATTCACTATTGTTTTTTAAGTCATTATTATTTTTCATAATTTTATTATATCAAAATTGAACATAAAAAACAAATTTACGTTTGATAGGTTTGTGATTATTCAAAAATAAAATAAAAGTGAAACTTTGAAACTAAAATAAAAATAATTAAAACGTAAATAAAAAATAAATTGAAAAAAAATAATAAAAAATTATCAAAATAATATTAAAAATTATATTTCTTCAATTAAATTAATTTATTTTTAATATTTTTTATCAAAACTTACTTTAATGATAAAAATTTTTAATTCATAAAGTATTTTAAATGTTTAACTTTTTAACAACTGATTGCATAAAACAAATTATGCAAAAAATAAAAGTTGGTATTGTTGGTTTTGGCAATATAGGTAAACAGTTAAAACAGCAGATAGAAGCAAACAAAAATTTTAAATTGGTTGCAACATTTTCACGCCGTAAAATTGCCGGTTGTGTATCATATGAAGAAATAGCAAATTACAAAGGTAAAATTGATATTATGTTTTTATGTGTTGGTTCGCAAACTGATTTAGAACAGGTAGCGTTCAGCCTTGCAAAAGATTTTAACACTATTGATTGTTATGATAATCACAATCGCATAAAACCTTATATAGAAAAGCGAGCAGAAATTGCAAAACAAAATCAAAAGGTCTGTTTGTGTGCTTTGGGTTGGGACCCAGGAATATTCAGCCTGATGCGTGCTATTTTTGGTTCGTTAAATGTTAACTACCACACATTTTGGGGTAAAGGGTTAAGTCAAGGGCATACACAAGCGGTTAAAAGCATTAAAAATGTTAAAGATGCTTTGCAATTCACCATACCAAACAAAAATGCTATAAAAATAATTGAGCAAGGCATGGAACTAGCCGATACCACACAATTACATAAACGTCTATGTTATGTGGTTTGTGAACCACAATTCCAGCAACAGATAAAAAGACAAATAATAAATATGCCAGATTATTTTGTTGGGTATAAAACAACTGTAAAATTTGTAAGTCAACAACAACTTGACGAGTTAAAAACTTTTCATCATAAAGGTGTTGTGATTGCACCGAATTGTGAAATGAAATTTGAACTTAACTTAAAGTCTAATCCAGAATTTACAGCCCGTGTTTTGGTTGCGTTTGCACCTACATTGATGTATCTATCCAAACAACAAAAATATGGAGCATACACAATTTTAGATATACCATTAAGCCTTGTTATAGATAAAGAAAAATTTCACTATATTTAATGTGGAATTTTTTATTATGTTCAATAGTGAAGATTAAAAGATAAAAATAAAATTTATTTGAATTTAACAAAAATAAATATTTTTTATTTTAAAATTAATTAAATATTTATATTTTTAACCCAATTTTAATATATTTTTATTATTTTTAATATTTTTTTGATTAAATTTTATTTTTCTGATTTAGTAATTAAATTTTATTTTTTATTTTTTGTGGATTTCTTTTTAGGTTTTTCTACAATAGGTTTCCAACTTGCATCAATCAAACGCCCTTCATCAAAGCATACAACATTTGGGCATTGTTTACGGTGGATGATAACACCACGTCCAGTTGATACAAAGCCAATAATATCATCGCCATACATAGGTTTACAACAGCCTGCAAATTTCATCAAAATATTGTTAAGCCCTTTCAATGCAACTTGATTTTCTTGTGGGGTTGCAAGTGAAATTGTGTTGTGGTCGATAATCTTTTCCTGTTCGGCTTTAAATTGTTTTTGGAAGGCAAGTGCCAACTTGTTTGCGATGGCAATAGGTTTGATTGCGTTTGTGCCGATAAGGGCATAAAATTCATCAATATCTGCAACATTATAATAATCAACAATTTCTTGCATTGCATCAGTGTTGATAAGTTTGTTAACAGCGTAGCCCTTTTCTTTGATTGCGTTTTCAAGCATTGACTTGCCAAGTTTAACATTTTCATCTTTCATGTTACGCTTAAAGAATTCATTAATCTTTTTGCGTGCTTCACTTGTTTTGCAGATTTTAAGCCAATCTCTTGAAGGACCTTTTGAATTTGGGTTGGTGATAATTTCAACCACATCACCATTATTTAAACTGCTGGTAATAGGCACCATTTTGTCGTTAACTTTTGCACCAACACATCTGTTTCCAATTTCACTGTGGATATTGTAAGCAAAATCAAGTGGGGTTGACCCCGCAGGTAAATACACAACTTTGCCACGTGGTGTTTGAACAAATATTTCATTGTTGTAAATATCTTGGTTAAGTGAATTTGCCAATTCTTCAATGCTGATATTTTCATTTTCCATCATTTGCCTTAACCAAGCCAAACGCACATCTAAACTATCTTGATGATTGCGTTTTTCTTTGTAAAGCCAGTGTGCAGCAATACCGTATTCTGCGTATTGGTGCATCTCTTTTGTTCTGATTTGAATTTCAACAGGGAAGCCTTCAAATTTCACTGTGGTATGCAAAGATTGATAACCGTTTGGTTTTGGTATTGCAATATAATCTTTAAATCTGCCTGGGATAGGTTCAACTTCACTGTGTAATCTTCCAAGCAAAGCATAGCACTCGGCAACTGTGTTAACAATGGCACGCACGGCAATAAGGTCGTAAATCTGGTCCATTGTGTGGTCTTGCAATTTCTTATAAATTGAGTAAATGTGCTTTTTTCTGCCCATCACTTTGCCGTCAATACCCAATTCTTCCATACACTTTTTGGTCAATTCCTTCAATCTTTCAACAATCGGTTGACGCCTGTGGAAACGTTTATCCACATCAACTTGAATTTCAAGATATTTTTTAGGTTCAGCAATTAAAAACGCACCATTTTCAAGTTCGGTTTTAAAGTTGGACATACCAAGACGTGCTGCAAGTGGTGCATACATCAAGAAGATTGCTTTTGCAATTTCTTGCCTTTCATCTTCACTGAAATCGTTTTGATGACGGAGTTTTGTGACAATAAGACCAATTTTAAACATGATAATACGAATATCTTTGGTGATAGCAAAGAACATTTTTCTTATGTTTTCTGCTTCCTCTGCTGCATTTGTGATTTTAATTTTTTCAAGTTTGTCTAAAATGTTTAAAGTTTGTGAGGCTTCTGGATAATCTTGCTCCGCCTTTTCAAGTGGTAAAACATTGTTGATGATTAAAAAGTGAAGTAGCCCTTCGCATTTGATTGTTTCGCTAAGCCCCATTTCTTCCAAAACAGAAAGCAAAGTGTTAGATTGTGCTACTAAATTCTCTGGTATTAATTTTTTAATTTCGTTCAGTTCCATATTAGTATTATATTTTAGCATAGATAAAATAATTTTTCAATTAATAGTGAGAATTCTTTAAAACATTTATCTAGATTTGTAAATTAAATCATAAATTTTACTTTTGTGCCGTTTAATGCAAATTTTGAGTGTGTTTAATGTTGCTAACTGCAACTGCTTATCATAAAGGCAAAATCACAGCAATAGTATAATAATATATGTATAGACAAACCATTGAACAAGTGTTAAAAACACTAAATACAACAACAAAAGGGTTGAGTCCAAAGCAAGCGGACGAGCTGTTAAAAACTTGCGGTAAAAATGAGTTAAAAAAGGCTAAAAAACAATCTTTTATCAAATGTTTTTTTAAACAATTTTTGAACATTATGGTTGCTATTTTGCTTGCGTCTGCGGTGGTGTCAATAACCATAGCGCTGGTGCATAAACAGTATAGCGATTTGTTTGAAGGGTTTGTTATTCTTTTTATTGTTATAATGAACGCCTTGATAGGTGTTTTTCAAGAAAGTAAAGCCCAAGCGTGTATTGATGATTTACAAAAATATTGCAAAACCACAGTTAAAGTGTTGCGTGGTGGGGTTACAATCAATGTGGACAGTAGCCTTTTAGTGCCTGGTGATGTGGTGGAACTTGAAGCCGGCAATATAGCACAGGCAGATATACGTCTGATTGATGCCAACAATTTGGCGTGTGATGAAAGTTCACTTACAGGTGAAAGTGTGCCAGTTGAAAAAAATGCAAATTTGGTGCTTTTAGATTCCACACCACTTGCAGAAAGAAAAAATATGGTTTATTCAGGTAGTATGATTGTGCGTGGCAAGGCGTTGGGTGTGGTCACAGCAACAGCAAACAACACCGAAATTGGCAAAATTGCAAACATACTTTTTAACACAAAAAAAGAAATCACACCACTTCAAAAATCAATCAATAAAATAGGCAAGATTATCACATGGACAGTGCTTGCTGTGTGTGCTGTAATTTTGGCGTTTGAATTAGTGGCTGGGCATGGTGCATTAAACGCTATTATGACTTCGGTATCCCTTGCGGTGGCGGCTATTCCAGAAAGTTTGCCAGCGGTTATCACAATCATTTTAGCCCTTGGTGTGCAACAACTTGCCAAACGCAAATGTATTATAAAACACCTTAATGCAGTTGAAACGTTGGGCAGTTGTGAAATTATATGTTCTGATAAAACTGGCACACTAACAATGAATAAAATGCAAGTGGTTGAAACTTATGTTGACAACCAAACAAACTTAAAAACTGGTCAAGCCTTTGCTGAAATGCTTGATTGTATGATAAATTGCAACAATGCAAAACAGCAAGGCGGAAAAGTGGAAGGTGAGCCAACAGAAACTGCAATATTGGAATATGCACTGGGGCAAACAAATCACAAAAAAATGAAAATTGTGCATGAAATACCTTTTAACTCTAACCGCAAAATGATGAGTGTTATTGTTAACGAAAATGGGCTTAAAAGTTATGTGAAAGGTGCGCCAGAAGTGGTGCTAAATCGTTGTTCACACATAATGCTTGATGGTAAAGTTGTGCCACTAACAGACACTCAAAAACAAAAATTGCAACAAGCAAACGACACCATGACAGACAAGGCTTATCGTGTTATGGCATTTGCTTTTAAACTGTTTGATGTGTTTAATCCTAATATGGATATGGAATCAGACCTTGTGTTTTTGGGGTTGTGTGGTTTAATGGATAATCCCCGCCCAGAAGTTAAAGCCAGCATTGAAAAATGTTTTAAAGCAGGGTTAAAGCCAGTGATGATAACTGGCGACCATAAACGCACCGCCTTTGCCATTGCAAAACAACTTGGAATTGCTAACAATCTAAATCAAGTGATAACCGGTGGCGAACTTGATAAATTGACCGATAAAGAACTTGTTAAAACGTGCAATAGATATTGTGTTTTTGCACGTGTTAGCCCAGAACATAAAGTGCGAATTGTTCAAGCATTTAAGTCCACACAAAAAATTGTGGCAATGACAGGCGATGGTGTAAACGATGCACCTAGTTTAAAAATTGCCGATATTGGCGTTGGTATGGGTAAGTCTGGCACAGATGTGGTTAAAAATGTGGCAGATATGGTTGTGACTGACGATAACTTTGCATCAATAGTTGTAGCAGTGGAAGAAGGTAGAAAAGTTTATAGCAACATACAAAAAGCATTGCAGTTTTTGATTTCAACCAACTGCGTGGAAGTGTTTGGTATGTTGCTTGCACTTATGATTTTTCCACAATTCACTTTCTTACTGCCCGCACAAATGTTGTTTATAAATTTGGTTACGGATAGCCTGCCTGCGTTTGCTTTAGGTATGGAAAATGTTGAACCAGAAGTTATGCTTTCACCACCACGAGATAAACGTGCTGGGCTGTTTGGTGGCAAGGTTGGTGGGGCAATAATTTATCAATCGATTTTGCAAACAGCAATCGTTATGTTGGTGTTTGTGATTGGCATATTCTGTTATTCACCAAATGTTGCTAGCACAATGGTTTTCTTCACCATTATCTTTATGCAAACCTTGCATAGCATAAACTGCAAAACAAACAATAATCTTCGCCACAAAAATTTGTTGGATAACAAGGTGTTTAATTTCTGTTTTGTGCTAACAATGTTGATAAATTTATCAGTGGCGTGCTTGCCGTTTATGTATAAAATGTTTGGTTTGGAATTTTTAAATTTCTCGCAATGGTTGGTTGTTGCTATTGCTTCAATAATCATTATTCCAGCATGTGAATTGATAAAAACAATTTTATCTTTAAAGGCAGAAAAAAGACAGTCACAAAAATATATCAAACAACCACACAATCAAAAAGCAAAATAACATTAAACGTGTTTAAATTATGTTTAAAAAGATAAAAATTTTAAGACGTTAAAAACAAGTAAACACAAAAATTTTTGCTACTGTTTAGTGCTAAAAAATTTTAAAAATAAAAAAAGCCAACGCTATAAAATTAAATTGATATATTTTCAAAATAATAAAAAATTAAAAAATAATAAAAAAAATAAATAAAAATGTTAAAAAATAGCAAAAAAACAATAAAAAATTAAATTTTTTAATATTTTTTGTTGATTTTGAGTGATAAATTTAATTTTATATTTTGTAAAAGTTCTTCTAAATTTAATCAATGAATAAAAATTTTATTTTAGAGAAAAATATGCTTAGGAGGACGTATGAGTGTTTTTAACAAGAAAGTGCTTTCAATCATTGTGTATTACACATTGGTAACTTTGGCAATCGGTGTTGGTGCATTTTTTGTGTTTGCTGTGGTGATTAATGGCTTGCCACTTTGGGCTAAAATCATATATTACGCTTGGGTGGGCTTGCTTATTGGTGCAGTTGTTTTTGACATCATTTGCACTTGCACACATCAAGCAAAAACCATTTCAGGCTTTATCATTTATGTGTTAAGCGTGATGGCTGTGGCTATGACAATTTTGTTATATTTGCTTAATGCAACAACAGCAGGTATTGACCCAGCATTTATGCAAACATATATGTCAACATCAATATTGTCACTTATCACAACTGGTTATATGATTGCAACTTGGTGCGTTGGTGAATCTGTTGTTGAACATGCAACAGCAAACAAAGAGATTGCAGACAAAGCCTAACTAAATTTAATTTTAAATTGAATTTGGCAACATAAAGTTGCTGTTTTAAAGCACAAAAAAGGCAAGCAAAGTTGCCTTTTTTCTTTTTGTTATTTTTTAGTTTGTTATTTTGTGTTTTGTTGTGATTTGTAAACTGCCAAATTTAAAAAAAGCCAATATTAAAAATGAAAAAAACTGAAATTCTGAAATTGATTGTGATAGACGATATAAATTATAAAGTCCAACCACCGTCAACACGTATGATTTGACCAGTGATAAATGATGCTTGATCACCCAACAAAAATTTAACCAAACCGGCAACGTCTTCAGGTTGGCCGATGCGTTGCATAGGTGTTTCAGAAGCGATAGCGTCAACATCTTCTTTGCTGTATTGACTGTTCATTTTTGTGTTGATAAAGCCTGGGCAAATTGCATTGACTGTTATGCCACTAGGCCCTAATTCTTTTGCTAAAGCAAGGGTAAGAGAATTGATTGCACCTTTTGTTGCTGAGTAAAGGCTTTCAGTGCTAGAACCAACCACGCCCCAAACAGAAGAAATGTTGATAATTCTGCCATACTTTTCACTTATCATTGACTTGCTTGCACTTTTAATCACATTTACAGTGCTTTTAACATTGCTTTTAAAAATAAAGTCAAAATCTTTGCTTGTTGTATCTTGAATTTGCTTTGTTGTGCTTACACCTGCACAGTTGATAACGCAGTCAATTTTTTTGTTGATTGTTACAATGGTTTCAATCAAAGAATCAACGCTTTTAGAATCTGTTAAATCACATTTAAAAATTTCAATAGTGCAATCTTTTGCATGATTTTGTTTAAGCATAATCACTGGCACATCATTTTGATGATACACTAAAAATAAACGGTTGCCTTTTTCAGCCAACTCTTTTGCAATTTCAATCCCTATGCCACCGCTGGCACCTGTTATTAATATGTTTTTCATATTTTTATTATAACATTTAAACAAAGATAATTCAAATTGTTTTGCTTGCAATGTTCGTAAATTTTTTTCGTTTGTTTTTCGTGTTTTGTTTTTTGCGGTTTTATATGGGGTTTTAAATTCAACATTAAAAACTTGTTTTTAAATGTTTGACTTTTGCTTTGCTGTAAGTATAAAATTAAAACAGTAAAAGGAGAAACTTATGGCAGAAAAGAAAAACACAAAATCAAGCACAAAATCAACTTCAACAAAATCTTCAAGTGGTTTCAGTTTGAATAAATTTTCACTTTGGGTTATTATTGCTGTTGCTGTTTTGTATCTTGTCTCAATGATACTTTCATTGTGTGGTGTAAACTTCAAAATTGTAGCAGCACTTCAAGGTGTTGCAACTGCAATTATGATTTGCATTGTGGCAGTTTTGGCTTGGCGTTATGTGGCTAAAAAGCAAGCAGTTTGGAAAGTTTTATACATTGTTTGCTTGTTAGTTGTTATCGTTGGTGTTATTATCCCACTTATTAAATAGTTTGATTTATTTTGTGGCGAACAACACGCTAAAACAAAAGCATACACAGAAATTTAAAGGTCAATCGTGGAACTTTACTCGATTGGCTTTTTTTGTTTCAAATTTAAATTTAAAATAGGTATAATGACTTAAAAAAAAATTCAATTTTTGCAGAATTATAAATTTTATAGCGGACTTTATGTTGCAAATATGTTTGACATAAGGTGGCTTTAATTATATAATTAAAATATGAAAAAGGCACTTAAAACAATTTTAATTGTGATTTTATGCTTGGCAGCGGCTGCTGGCACAGGTTATTTGTTTTTCACAAACTTAACACAATCTGTTTCAGCATTTGAAAGTGTCAACACTTTTTATAATAGTGTGGAGCAATATGAATTGCAATATAAAATCAACCGTGTTTTAAGCACTGGCGGCACAAGGTTCAATCAACTTAACAGCACATATTCATTTTTAAAAACATCAATGTATTACACAAACGCTAATTTGTTAACTTTGAACAACACAAGTGTTGGCAACAATGTGAATTCAAAATTATCAACTTTAAAAAGTGAAGGCAGTAAACTTGTAAATATGCTTGACGAATATGCAGTAAAATGTGAAGTTGCAGGGTTTGACCGCATTGCTGGTGCAGACGATATTTATGTTAAGTTTTCAAGTTATCTTGTTAACTTTGCAGGTTTTGTGGAATACTTGAATTCTGAATCTGCAAAATATGCAAGCACAGCATCTGTTGATGTGCGTTTTGCTTTAACTGATGCATATTTAAACGTTATAAAAACAAGTTTATCAAACGTTACACCGCAAACAACAGAATTTCCAGCATTAAGTTATATGATGAATAAATACCACACTAACAATGGCTATATAGTCACAGGCAACCCAAATGGTGATTTTGCATTTGAAAACAACAAGTTTATTGAACATTACAATAGATGCGATAAACAAAGTTTTGCAAAAAATCTTATGGCTAATTTAGCAGTCGCTGGGGCAGATTCAACCAGTGACGAATTGCTTGCAACTTACTATATGACCATCATTTTTGGTTAAAAAGGATATTATGAAAAAGTTTTTAGTTGGAGTTTTAACATGTTTAACAGCACTTACAGGTGTTGTTTGCTTTACTGCGTGCAGTAAGAATAAGCAACAAAATTTAGCCAATTTAAAAACCGAATATGAAACCCTTGCAGACGATTGTGTTTCCACATCAATGTCTGGTGGCAAAATTGTGATTGATTATAGTGTTTACAAACAAGATAACAACAGTTATTTTCAAAATGTTATCAACACAACAGCACCATACACAAGGCTTAATGATTTCTATAATCCGCTTTTCCAAAATTCTATGAGTTTTGCTTATAAATATATTGACGTTTGTTCAAGCAAAAACATCAGGGTGAGTGAAAGCACAAAAGAAAATTTAGATAACAATTTAAAGGCACTTAAATCTGCCATAAAAAATGTGGACGACCATGTTGGCAGTTTGGCAAAAAATGTTGCCTTTGCAGACGAAGCAAATTACACATCAATCATATGTTCAACCAGTTATCGTGCATTGTTTGATTCTTATGATTCACTGTTGTCAGCGGCACTTAAATTCAATTTTGATTTGGCAAACATATATTTCAATTATGGTTTGACAAGTGCAGTTGAAGATTATTCACAACAAACAGTTGAGACATTTGATGCAGGTAAGGCAGTTATCAATTTAAAAAGTCAAACAGACTATCAAATTATCAACTTGACACGTGCTTATTACAGCACATATGTTAAAGGCAATGCACTTACAACTGTTTTCACAACCAAAAATGCAGCAGATAGTTTCCCAACACCAGATAGCAATTACACAAATTATTTAACAACCGTTTCATCAGTTAGTTTAAATGATGCGTTTGTTTCAAGCCTTGCAACAAAAACTGATATTATCAATCAAAATGCAGAACTAAAAAAATCATTTTATGAAAAACGTGTTGCAATGAGCAATGTTCAACGTATTATGAAAAATGATTTCGAAATCTATGAACAAGCGTTGAACGATATTGTGTATTTGAATAAAAAATCAGACCCTAACGCAACTGATTATGAACAATTTTGCGTTAAAATGGTTGAAAGCCACAACTATATTGTTGGTAAATATAATGATATTTTAGTGGATATTATCCAAACTATTAATAATGCAGGAGTATAAAATGACCGATAAACAACTTCAAGAACTTGCAGATTTGTTGTATCCTAATGTTAAGGATACTTCTTTTTATATAGATAAATACAAACCACGTGAAGTAAAAGGTGAAGTTACCCGTTTAGCACCAAGCCCAACCGGATACTTGCATATTGGGCAACTTTATCAAGCAGTTATTCACTCATCTTTGGCAAGAACAACAAACGGTGTTTTCTATTTGCGTTTGGAAGATACAGATAACAAACGTGAAGTGGAAAACGCAGGTCAAATTGCCTATGATATGTTAAATAGATTTGGCGTGTTTGCAGACGAAGGTTACCGTGGTGATAATTCGCCAGAAACTGGTGATTATGGCCCATATGTTCAATCTAAAAGGATAGAAATTTATCGCTCTTTTGCGCATGAACTGGTTAAACGTGGCGGGGCTTTCCCATGTTTTTGTTCTGCTTCCGCGGATAAGGCTGAAATATTAAAGAAACGTGAAGAAGAGTTGGAAGAAAATTCCGATTTGGAAGTTAAAGACCCTTGTCGTGATTTAAGTTTAGAAGAAATCAAACAAAATTTGTCAGCAGGCAAACCTTTTGCTTTAAGGTTATTTTCAACAGGTGATGTGAACAAAACACATGAGATAAATGACATTATCAAGGGCAAAAAAGATGTTCGTGAAAATGCAAAGGACGATGTGCTTATCAAATCAAATGGTATACCAGTTTATGCTTTTGCACATGTGGTGGACGACCACCTTATGGGCACAACCACAGTTATCCGTGGGCAAGAGTGGTTCCAATCATTGCCAGTGCATTTGGAAATTGCACAAAAATTTGGCTTTAAACCATTTAAGTATGCACACACACCAAGCATTTGTGTGTTAGACGAAAACGGCAACAAGCGTAAAATCAGCAAGCGTAAAGACCCATTTGCAGATGTGCGTTTCTTCTTAAAAAAGGGTTATCCAACAACTGCGGTTGTGGAATATTTGTTGAATTTGCTTAACAGCGACTTTGAATTGTGGCGTAAACAAAACCCAAATTTGCCTTACACTGAATTTCCATTTAGCATAAAGAAGATAGGTGTAACAAACCCTATGTTTGACTTTGCAAAAATCAATGATATTTCAAAAACAATCATTTCAAAGTTGACCGCTGAACAAGTGTATGAAAATGCTGTTGCATGGGCAAAAGAGTGGGACGAACAAGCATATAAAACAATCAGCGAAAATAGGGAAAAATTGTTGCAAGTGTTGTCTATTGACCGTGGTGGTGAACGCCCACGTAAAGATATAACATATTATAGTGAAGTTGTTGATTTATATTCATATGTTTTGCCTGGCTTTAATTTAGATAACATATCCGTTGAGTTAGGGCAAGTTAACCGTGATAGTTTGGTCGAATTTTTAACCGATTATGCTTTAAATTATGCTTGCCTTGCAAGCAATCAAGATTGGTTTGAAGATTTAAAACAAAAAAGTGCAAAATATAACTTTGTTGATAACAAAACTTACAAGCAAAATCCAAGCCAATATGCCGGTAGCGTGAGTGATGCTGCAAAATTTGTGCGTCTTGCAATCACAGGCAGAGAAAACAGCCCAGAACTTTATTCAATTATGAAAGTGTTGGGTGAAACCGAATGTAAAAACCGCATAAACGCATTGATTAAAAAATTATAATTAGATGCAATATAATACAAATTCAATATGCAATGCTTTGAATTTTAATTGTGTAATACTCAGCATTGATATTTTTAATTAATTAAAAAAAGTGGAACAATTTGTTTCATTTTTTTGTTGCTTGCTGTTAAAATAGGAATATAAATAAAGGGGGCATAATGGCAACAAGAAAAACTGCAACAAAAACCACTCAAAAAGCCAAACTTAATTTGGGCTTTGGTGATAATGTTGACAATTTAGCCAGCAAAAGCAAAAAATCAAGGTCAACTTCTTCAAGGGGGCGTAAATCAAGCACAAGCAGAAGCACAAGTTCAAATATTGCTCAACCAAGCAAACGCACACAAAAGAAGGTGGAAAAAGCAATCAAAAAAGCAAGTCCAGTTGCAATAATTGTTGCAATATTGTTTTTGGTTGTTGGTTTAGGTGCTGGGTGGCTTGCAACCAGCATAATTTGTAAAAATGATTGCTTTGATATTGTTGGTATGGACGAAATATCAATCGAAATCGGCACAAATTATGTGGATCAAGGCGTTAAAATTGTGGCATTTGGGAAGGATGAATCCGCCAGTGTAAGCATTGAAACAAACCTTACAAAAAACGCTGACGGAAGCCTAACTTCAAACGAAGAAGGCACATTTTACATAAAATATAAATCAGATTGTTTTAAATATGGCAAATTGTTTAAAGTTGAAAAAATACGCCTTGTTTCATTTGTTTTACCAAGTGAACCAAGCGAGAAAATAGATTAATGGGGGCATAAATGAAAAAGAAAACTTTAGGTGTTATATTAAGTATTTTTGCACTTTTGTTTGGCTTTGTTGGTGGAGCATTTGGTTTTACATATGCCACAATTCCAGATACTGAAATTTTAAACGCCAGCGAAGAAGTGTATTATTCTCGCAACGATGCAGACTTAACAACAGGCGAACTTACAGGTGAAGATGGTGAACTATCAATTCACTTTTTAGAGTTGGGCAATAAATATACTGGTGATTGCACTTACATTAAATATGGTAATGTTGATATTCTTATCGACTGCGGTTCAAAAGCAAGCAGTGTGCCAACCGTAACAAATTATCTTAACAAATATATCACAGACGGCATTATTGAATATGTTATTGTAACCCACGCTCACCTTGACCATTATGCAGGCTTTGCAACAAGTGGCAAAACAAAAGGCATATTTGATTTGTATAAATGCCAAAATATTATTGACTTTGGCACAGGCACAAACCAAACAACAGGCGTGGCATATCAAAATTATTTGGCAAAACGTCAAAACGAAATTGATAATGATGGTGCGAATTATTATCCAGCACCAGAAATCACAACACTGGGCAACAATCGTGAATTTGTAATTGATGACGGTTCAACAACTGGCAGCCTGTTCAAATTTGAAGTGCTTTACAACTATTTTTACACAAACCCCGCAAGCACAGAAAATGATTATTCAGTTTGCACACTTTTCACACATAACAGCAAACACTTTTTATTCACTGGTGACCTTGAAAAAGACGGCGAAGATATGCTTGTTGATAACAACCAAGTGTTGAAAGACGGTTATGAAAAAGGCAATTTAAAAGTTGATTTGTACAAAGCAGGACATCATGGTAGCAAAACCAGTTCAAACGAAAAATTGCTTGCGGCAATTCAACCACAAGTTGTTTGCATTTGTTGTTGTGCTGGAAGTAAGGAATACACAAAAACCGATGCAAATCAATTTCCAACACAAGATTTTGTAACCCGTGTTGCAAAATATACCGACCAAATTTACGTAACCACCTTGTGCATTGATTATGATAACAACCAATTCACATCAATGAACGGCAACATAATGATTATTTCACACATAATACAAACAAAAATAAGTTTGGCTTTCAGCAACAACTCCACAAAATTAAAAGATACCGAATGGTTCGCCACTCACCGCACCTGGTCAACAACTAATTAAATAGGTGAGATTAATAATAGATAGGTAATAAAAAAACTCTCAATCACTTGAGAGTTTTTTGTTTGTTTAATTTTAATAATATTCTATTTAACTTTGATTAAAAGATAATTTTTTTTGCCTTTTTTGAAAAGTATGCCGTCAATCAAATCTGCTTTGTTAAGTTGCATATATGGGTCGGTGATAGTTTCTCCGTCCATACTTAAACCATTTTGTTCAATCAATCTACGTGCTTCGCCTTTGCTTGCAACAAATTTTGCATTTAAAAGCAAATCTAACACACCAATGGTTGGCTCTGCAATTTCTAGTTCGATTGCTGGGGCATTGTCTTTATTAATAGTGTTTGAAGCAAACAAATTTTTGCTCATGTTTTCTGCTTCAATGGCATCTGCTTCGCCACGAATAAACTTTGTTATTTCGTAAGCTAAACGATTTTTGCTTGCAACAATATCGGTTTTAATCATTGAACGGACTTCGTCCATAGGAATATCTGTGAAAAGGGCAAACATCATTTCAACGCATGCGTCTGGTGTTTGGTAAACACCTTGGTAAAAGTCGTATGCTGAAATTTTGTCTTTATCAATCCAAATTGCACCTTTTTCGGTTTTACCCATTTTTTTCCCTTCTGGTGTTAACAAAAGTGGGTTAGTAGCACCAACCATAACACGGTTTTTGCCGTCAATAAAGTTCATTTTTCTGCCAAGTTCTGTGCCAGCAACAATGTTGCCCCATTGGTCAGCACCGCCCCACTCAAGAGAGCAACCATATGCTTCATTAAGATGCAAGAAATCGTATGCTTGCATTAACATATAACCCATTTCAAAGAAAGTTAAGCCACCTTCGGCAATACGCTTTGCATAAATTTCATTTGTTATCATTTTGTTAACATTAAAATGCACACCGATATTACGCATAAAGTCAACATAATCATAACCTTTAAACCAGTCCGCATTATTTACAATAATTGCTGGGTTGTCGCCGTCAAAATCAAGGAAGTGGCTATAAGCACGTTTGATGCCTTCAATATTCTTTTCAAGTTGTTCTTTGCTGAGCATAGGACGCATATCTGTTTTGCCAGAAGGGTCACCAATGGCAGCAGTTGCACCGCCAACAAGCACAATAACTTTGTGCCCAGCCTGTTGAAAACGCCTTAAAATTGTGCAAGGCACACAGTGACCAATGTGCATGCTATCCGCAGTTGGGTCTGTGCCACAATACAATGCAATTTTTTTGTTGTCCAACATATCTTTAAGCAATGCTTCGTCAGTTGTTTGATATAATAAATTTCTATCTTTAAGTGTTTCAAATAAACCCATTTTTATCTATTCTCCCAAAGTCCGTCTATCCATTTTTGTATAATTTGACCGTCTACCACATATTTACCAATCACTTCGTCAGTTTTTTCATAAACAAAACTTTCAATTTTGGTGTTTTCTTGTAACACTGGTTTGATAACAGTGTTGTTAACCATAGGTATAAGTGAAAGGGCAACAGCCACAATGTTAATAATAATCACAATGCAAGCACCTTTAACCAAGCCGAACACAAAGCCAAGGGCACGATTTAAACCACCCAACACTTTTGTGCGGGCAATGTTGTCAAACAATTTGCCAAGTATAGCAAGCACAATTTTAATAACAATAAACAACATTAATGCAGAAATTGCAATCACGCAAACATGAGCAATACCAGCACCTGCCACATCAGCCACGGTTGCTTCACTTGTGAAATCAACTTTGCTTGAACTAAAAATCATACCAATGATTGTTTTAAGCAAACCGTTCATACCAGCACATGCGGTCATAATTGAATCTTTATTGCCAAAACTTGCAACAGTGTTGCCAAGTTCAGCGTTCATGCCAACCAGTGAACTTGAAATTTTGCCACCGATAGCATTTTCCATACCAAACCAACTGCCAACCCAGTTAGCAATATATTTTGCCAACCAAATTGAAACAACCAAGCATATAACCCAGTTGAACAAGGAAAGCAAAGATTTGAAGAACCCTTTTTTAGTGCCGATAAGTGCAAAGATAAGCACAACTAACACAAGGGCAATATCAATGATGATGCCTACAACTTTCATAATTTCTCCTTTTGTTTTGTGGTTAAAGCAAAACTAATATCTGTGCTTTTAAGCACAAAACAGGCCTTTTGTTTGTTAAATGATAGCACAAATTAACAATAATGTAAAAGAATTTAACAAATTTAGCCCAACAATTTGAATTTATATATGCAATATCCATTTAAAATTTAATTATTAATCCAACCAAAATTATTGGCAGATTTACACTCGATATATACAAAATTACTTATTATTTTGCTTGTTTACGGTATTTTTTTCATACGTATAACATAATACCTTTTTGCCACATTATATGATTGTTTAAAACACAAATTTAATTTGGATAAATCATAAAAAACAAACCAAAACGCCCAAAATTTATATCTAATTTATGCTGAAATTATTGTTTTTGGTTTTAGAACAAAATCAGTCAAATTATTCACATAAAATAGTATTTATATTTCAGTGTTGGAAAATATAATTTAAGTGTAACTATCCTAAATTTGTTTGTTAATATTTTTTTGTTATGATATAATGAAACATACTGAGGTGAATATGGAAAAAAAGAAAAATCAAGGTTGGAAATCAGCAATATTTTACATCATAACTTTGGTGTTAGTTGCTGTTATGATATGGGCAATAGTTGCAAAAAGCAGTTCAGCCAAAAAGATTAGTTATACAGAATTTCAAAATATGGTAGAAACAGGTCAAGTTGCAGAGATTGATGTATATGGCTACACTATCCGTGTAAGGAAAGTGAACGGCGTTGAAGAAAAAGCCTTCCCACGCAAAGTGGACGCTTATTGCACAATCACTGAAAATTGTGATGTTAACCTACTTATAAATGAATATAACGATTCTATCTCTCAAAAAGATAGTGAAGGCAACTTCATTTATGATGAAGACGGCAACCGCAAGGTTGAAGAAGGCAAAGTTTTCATTGCTGCATCATATGGTTATAAAACTGAAAGTTGGTTCAGCAAATTGTTGCCTTATGCAAGTTTGATTCTTATTGTTGTTATGGGCATATTCTTGTATCGCAGTATGTCTGGCAACAGCAAAGGTTTTGGCTTTGGCAAATCAAAAGCAAAATTGGTTGTTAGTTCAAGTGTTAAATTTACAGATGTTGCCGGTGCAGACGAAGAAAAACAAGAACTTCAAGAGATTGTGGAATTCTTAAAAAATCCATCAAGGTTCACAGAACTTGGTGCACGCATTCCAAAAGGCGTGTTGTTGGTTGGCCCACCGGGAACAGGTAAAACATTGCTTGCAAAAGCAGTTGCTGGTGAAAGCAAAGTGCCTTTCTTCAGCATTTCAGGTAGTGACTTTGTTGAATTGTACGTAGGCGTTGGTGCAAGCCGTGTGCGTGACTTATTTGAAAGCGCAAAACAAAATGCACCTTGTATTGTATTTATTGATGAAATTGACGCAGTTGGTCGTCAACGTGGTGCCGGTATGGGTGGCGGCAATGATGAACGTGAACAAACCTTAAACCAACTTTTGGTTGAAATGGACGGTTTTGAAACAAACAGCGGTATCATCGTGCTTGCAGCAACAAACCGTGCCGATATTCTTGACCCAGCACTTTCACGTCCGGGCCGTTTTGATAGGCAAATTTATGTTCACTTGCCAGATGTTAAAGGCCGTGAAGATATTATCAAAGTTCACACAAGAAACAAACCTCTCAGCGAAGATGTTGATATCAAACGTATTGCAAGGTTAACAAGTGGCCTTGCTGGTGCCGACATTGAAAACGTACTTAACGAAGCCGCATTGCTTGCAGCCCGTGATGGTCGTTACAAAATCACAATGATTGATATTCAAGAAGGTTTAAACAAAGCCTTGATGGGCCCTAAAAAGGTTTCTCGTGTTATAACTGATAGAGATAAATATATAACCGCAGTGCATGAAGCTGGCCACGCAATCGTCAGCCAAGCATTGCCAAACTGCGATAATGTACAAGAAATTTCTATTATCCCACGTGGCATGGCTGGTGGATATACCTTAACATTTGATGAAAAGGATAGTTCACATATGCCAAAAGCAAAATTGCTTGATAGCCTTGCAATGATGTTGGGTGGCCGTAGCAGTGAGGAAGTGATGTTGGAAGATGTTACAACTGGTGCTTCAAACGATATTGAACGTGCAACAAAACTTGCAAGACGTATGGTAACCGAGTGGGGTATGACCGATAAAATTGGTCTTGTATCATTTGGTGAAGGCGAAGAAGTGTTCGTTGGTAGAAACTATCAAAAACAAATTCCATATAGTCAAGAATTGGCTTATACAATCGACCAAGAAGTTAAAAATATTATTGATACGGCACACAAGCAAGCAAAAGAAATTTTAAACAGCAAAAAAGATGTTATTGAAAAAGTTGTTAAAATTTTGATTGATAAGGAAACAATATATAAAGAAGAGTTTGAAATGCTTTACAATGGTGCAACTGTTGAAGAAGTTGAACAAGCCATTGATAAAAAGGAACAAGAAAAACGTGACTATCAAGAAAAGGCGAAACAACAAGCCCTTGCAGAACATAAGGCACGTGATATTAAAGCACGTATAGAAACTGCAGAAGCACTTGCAAAAGCAGGCGTAATCAGTAAACAAGACTTTGAAAAAATTAAAGCAGACGCTGAAAGTGAAATGCAAGCAAGCAAAGTTGCAACAGCACAAACAACCGCTGATACAACTGAATCAAAACCAAACCAACCAGTTGAAGAAGATAAGCCAAAAGATAGCGATTCTTCAAACCAAGGCGAAAACAAATAATATAAAGCATAAGTAAAGGCTTTTAGTTTAAATTGTAAAAGCCTTTCAAATTGCTTTGGTGTGGCCGTTTTTGCTTGATTTTAAATAAAAAAAAGTGTAAAATGACGCTAGAATAACAAAATAATATTAACTAACTTGTTACAAAAGGAGACACAATGGCAAAAAAAGTAGGAGCAATCGTAAGTTTATCAATCATAGGTGTTTTGATTGTGCTTACAATCATTTTCGCAAATGTTAAATATGATTACAGTATCAAATGCAACAAACCAGATGCAATTTATGTTCAAACATCTTCAAGTTCACGTAGGGTTGTAAACGATGAAGAATATAAAAAGATAAAAGCATACATTGATGATGCAAGTAAAGAAGTTTTCATTTCAGCAATGTTCAATGGCAATTTGGGTAAAAAAGCAAACATAGTTTCTGAAAGCACTGTTGGTAAAAATCTTCCATCTGCTGAGGGTTATTATGTAACATATAAATATGAAAAACCACAAATTTTGCAAGACGGCAAAAAAGATTATAAAGACGACCAAGGCACATATAAATATCGTGAATTGGTGTTCAGCGTAACAAAAACTGATGGTGAAGCAACTGTTAAAGTTTATGTAATTCCTTACTATGATACAGACGGCGAAGTTTCAGTTGATAATAAATACACAAAGTATTATGAACTCAGTGCAGACTTCTCAAGCCTTTACAATTATTTGGCTGAAATTGTTAAATAATATTGTTTGTTGATGAAATAAAAAAACCACCATTAATTTGGTGGTTTTTTGTTTGTTTTTTTGATTTTGTGAACACAACAAGCCATATTTATGAGCCTAATAACATAAATTGGTTTATTTTTAATCTTTATTTTTTGATTTTAGATATGTAATCAATAACATCTTTAACAGTTTTCATATTTTCAACATCTTCATCTGGAAGGCTGATACCAAATTCATCTTCAAATGCCATAATCATTTCAACAACATCAAGGCTGTCAGCACCTAAATCTTCCACAAGGCGTGAATTTAAACTGATAGATTCAACTTTTTTATTCAATTTATCTGCAATAAGGGCAATAATTTTTTCTTGCATACGTCCTCCTAGTTTTAATTTTATATTAAACATCAAAAAATGTAAAGCAAAAATATTCTTTACGTCATTTTTCTTAAAACTATGTCAAAACTCGCCAAGATATTGCAAATCAAAAATGATGCTGTGTGTTAAAATCAAAATATGATTCAAACAGGCAAAATAGAAGACTTATCTTCGATTGTGGAAAGATTTGCAAAATATCAAAAAGTGATGTTGGTGTTCGACCAATTCGCATCTAATTTGCAAATTGCAGAAATCCACCAAACAATCAAAGAATTGTGTATATTCAATCAAATAGATATAAGCGTAAACACAGGTGCAACAAATGCAAATCAAACATTAAATGAAATTTACAATGGCTATAAAATGCTTATTTTTTTATGCACCCCTGAAACGGTTATTAATTTAACATTCAATTTAGAAGAATTTGTTAATGTCTTTATCTGCCAAAACGCAATTCTGCCATATTGTTTAAACAAAGATTACGCCATAAACCAAGCACAAACTTATTTGTTGCAACAGACAAACAGACTTGATAAACCCGCCTTTTCAAGTTTGGCTTTTAATGGTTTTTATAATTATATTCTTGATGTTTACACCCAAACAGAAACAAACTTTAAAATTGATATGCAAGAGTTTTCCAACCAAAAATTATTGTCCGCTTTTGCTGAACTGAACACAAATTTTAAGTTTGTTGATGTTGAAATCATTGCAAATTCAAACCTTGATTATCGCACTTTACCGATTGTTGACTTTGTGTTGCTTGCTGGGTTTGAAGCGTTTTTTGCAGGTGTAAAACAGCACAATTTTTTGTTTGCAGATTTATACAAAGTGGCAAAGGGTAATCCGCAACTTATCAACAAATATTATGCACTCAGTCAAAATGATGCAATGCTTACAATGGTGGAACTCAATTTTAATTTTTTGCAAAACAAATTGAACATATCAAAACAAACTGTGCATCAGTTTTTACAAATTTTGCCAACTGATGATGTGCTTAAAATTGTTCAAGCAGTTAAACTTTATGCAAAAAATAGCACAGGTATTTTGAATTATCTTTATTTATATAATGTTTTTGAAACATAATAAAAAATCTAATTAGTGTTATACATCACACAAGCAAAGGAACAAGCAAAAGTACAAACAATAGCAATGCTAATAATATAAACAACTTAAAATTGAATTTTGCGGTATGTTTTTCAACCAAAACGTTAAAATTTGCAGTTTAAAATGCACAAATAGGGCAAATATATGAATATGAAAAAAATTTGGATAATGCTTTTCATATTCGTTTTTTTATTGTGTGGGCAAAAACAACCACGTTTCAGTTTGTTGCAATATTTTGACGGCAATTATCTGGCATATACAACAACCGCAGATATTGATTCAACAAACCTTGGCATATGTTTTCAAACTCCAAACACAAAAGCAACAAACAAGATTGGTGAAAGCATAACAATTCAAAATTTCGAGCCAGCCAATGCAATAAAAATCTTGCAGGCAAAAGTGGTTAAAACTGAATACTTGCCAACTGGTGCAACGGTTATTTACGCATATTCAAACCTTGTGCCAAACAGTGTTACAGTGGACGGCAAACAGGTTAATTTGCAAATTGCTTATTATGAAACACACACCATTATAGGTTGGCCACTCATTGTGGGCAGTTTTTAAAAAACACCAACACAAGCACAAATTTTTTAATTTTGTTGTTTAAAAGTTTTCAAGTTGGTCAATATCAGTTTGTAGGAGGGGGAAATGGAAAAATCAAACACCCAACAAAAGAAGAATATTGTTATTAATTATGTGTATGCAAGTTTAATTGCTTTGCTTGTGATTGCTTGTGCCGTAACCATTGCAATGACAACAAGTGCAAAATCAAAAAATAATGGTGAAGTGGGCGGGGGTGATACTCCAGTTGCGGCTGTTACTTATGTTGTGCCAATGAAAAACGCCACAATTCAAAAGGACTATTCCAGCACAGAATTGCAGTTTAACGATACCATGAAGCAATGGGAAATGCATAAAGCAATAGATTTTCTTGCAGGGGAAGAAACAAACGTGTTTGCAGTTGCTGACGGCACAGTTTCAAATGTCTACACCAATTATTTAGAAGGCACAGTTATTGAAATCACCCACAAAAATGGTTTAGTTTCAGTTTACAAATCTTTGGCTGAAAACCCAAGCGTTGCAACAGGCGATAAAGTGAGTGCTGGTCAAGTTATTGGTGTAGCAAGTGCGACAATGTCACAAGAACTTAATACAGGCAACCATTTGCACTTTGAAATGAAGTTGAACGGTGCAAAAGTTGACCCTAACAACTATATTGACCTTGGCACAAAATAAACTTAAACTATGATAAAAATATGTTAAAACATTAGAGTTTATATAAAAAACATCATAGTTCATATAAAACAATTTCTTAAATAGAAACCAAAATTCAAGGATATTAAACAAAAATAATTAATATTAAATAAGCAAAAAATCAGGGCATAAACCCTGATTTTTTGACTAAGATTAACAGCAAACTTTAAAGTTTAAGATTAACTAAAAAACCTTTAATTATTGCCGTGTTAAGTTGTTTATTCACCTGCGGCTGGTGAATATGTTGCTAACCAATCAGTTGGAGCAGTTGTCCAAGTTGCGTTAGCAGCATTGTTGGCTTTTTGTATTGCTTCTACAACCACACTGATGTTGTATGTTTTGTTAGCATCAGCGTTTGTTAAAGAGGTTGGCACAGTGATTGATGTTACAAAATCTGCTTTGCTATTTGATGTCAAAGTGCCTTTGTAATAGTAGTAGTCATCTTCGCCTTTTTGCCAAGTGTCAGTTGTTGTTGCTTGCACGGTTGTGCTTGCACCTTCAGCGTTAGTGATTGTAAGTTTTGCCCTAACCAAAGCATCGGTTGTGTTTGCAGGTGCACTTACACCAATCGCTTGATTGTAAACACTGCCTGGCAATGCTTTGCCTGAAAATGTAAGGGCAGAAACAGACGCTCCACCTTGTGTGATATTGATTGTTACAGGGTCACCCAAAGTGATGTCACCAGTTACATTCGCTGTGCCAGTGAAGAACGCTAAAGCAATACCAACACCGATTGCAGCAATCAATAAAACAGATAAAGCCACAATGGCGATTGTAGAGCCGTTTGCACGTCTTTTAGTTTGTGTGTTTGCCATAAAATTCTCCTTTTTTGATGTACACTACTATTTTGTGGACTAGGTAAAATTTTATGCAAAATTTAAAAAATTGATGTGAGTGTTTAAAAGTTTGTCCCGATTTATAACAATAAAAAAAGACCAAAGTTAATTGGTCTTTTAATATTTTAAATTAGTAATTGACTTATAAACTTGTTTTTGTGGAATCAAGTTTTGTTTTATAAATTTTTGCTGGGTTTGTTTTACGCATTTCAGCAATCAATTCGTTTTCTTTTGCTGTGTAACCAGTTGATGTTGCATAAACTTCAGTTGAACTTGATGCAGGGTAAACCAAATCAAACAATTTATCAAAATATGTTTGGTGTGTAAGTGGGTTGATTTCCATTTTGTATAAGTTATTGTTATTGTAAGTTACGGTGTAATAATCGGTTTTATCTGTTGTAACAACAGTTTTTGTTGCATCAGTATAATATGTGATGCGTTGTCGGTTTGATGTTGCAATATAAGCAGTTTCAATTTCGCCATAAGGAATATCAAACATATCAACTTCACCAACATAATACAACAAGTGAATACCGTATGAAGTTATGCACATAACATCGCCATTTTTGCTGTCAGTATTTGTTGTTGAAGATGTCATATCACCTGGGCGACCGTTTGTCATCAAACGTACGGCTTCGTCAGTAAATGCTGTTTCCATTGCACTGTTACCATTTGTGCCAACAACATAAGGCATACCTTGGCTTAATGTTGCTGTATCGCCAGTGTATTTGAACATAAATGTTACAAATTCGTCCATATTGCTGATTGTGTTGTATTCAGATAAAATTTCGCTTAATGAAATTTTTTCTGCGTCTTTATCAATCAAACCTGTTGAAGCATTACGTGCGGTTGCTGTTGTTTTTGCAATAATGGCATCATATTGTGCACGATATTGTTCATCAGACAAATTGTAAATAGATTTTGCTTTATCCAAATTTTTGATTGCTGTTGTTTGTTCATCGCTGAATTTGATAAGAGTGTGAATAAAGTAACCAAATTTAGTGTTGGCTTTGCCATTTTCACCATCGTTTAAGATAGGGTGATACCAAATATCGTCTGCTTTTGTGCTAGAATCTTTCATTGCTGGGATATAACCATTTTTAATATTGTTTGCATATTTATTGTAGCCAGTTCTAACCAAAGATACATATTTATCAAGCAAAGCGGTGATTGATAACTCACCAGAAGCATTTTTAAGATAATTTGTGCGAACATTGGTTAAGTATAAAGATTTAATTTTGTCGTTATATGCTTTTCTGAAATATCTTTTAATCAAATCTTTGGTTACTGTATTGTATGCTTTGCCATTTTCGTCCCTTAAATATTTTTCGCCTTCAATCAAATCTTGGCTAAAAAGGGCAATAACTTTATTGTAAATTTCAGTTTGTTTTTCTTCATTTTCAAGGGAAGTGTTAAATCTATCAAAATATGTTGAGATAACAAGGTCAAGTGTTGATTCTGCTTCAAAGTCGGATAAAGTGCTCATCCTATTTGTACCAAGCACGCAGTCAAATGAAGGTTCTTCTTGTTCAACATAAACAATGTAATCAACAGTTTCAGCAAAATCGGTTGGTTCAGTTGAAACAGTTTCCTTTGAGTTGTCTGTATAATAAACAGTTTTTGTTTTAAGTTCAGCACGTTTACCTTTAAGCACAGTGTTGTAATCTGAATACTTATAAGCGGTGTCACTTTTGCTATCTTCGGTGCTATCTTCCACTTTAACATTTAAAATACGTTTTGCTTGTTTAACATATTCTTTCATTGAACTGTCCATAGAATCAAACAATTCTTCAATAGCGGTGTTAACTTGATATGGTGTTGGCTTATATTCAGTTTTGCCGTGAGAATATTGATAAAGTGATTCTCTGTCCATCAAAAGGTTAAGAGTTTCAGACATGGCTTCTTTTTCAGTTTTGCCTTGTTGGTTAACATAATAATTGTTGCCGTAACTGTTGTAAGCAAAAAGCAATTCATATCTTGTAATATGAGTGTCACCCACAGTTGCAACTGTTTCGTTGTAATATTTCACACGGTTAACTTCAAAACCAGCACAGCCAGTTAAAGCACAAGTGATTAATAACAATAAGCATAAGATAAAAGCATTAAATTTTTTCATTTTGTCTCCATAATAAAACTGCATTTGGCAAACTTTTGCCATAATTTGTTAAAGCAAACGGATAAACCTAAATTGCTAACATTTGTTGCTGTTTTATATTATATATAAATTATGCTTAAAAATCAAGCATTTCAAACGCATAAAAAGCAAAAAGCACACACCAATTTTATGGTTAAAAGGTATGTGCTTTTGTTGTGAGTGTTTATCTTTTGATAAAATGCATTAATATCTACATAACTTTAAATTTTAGACAGATAAAAATTCAGTTATATAGCCAACGGCGGTTTGCACGCTAAATTCATTAACGCTCAAACTGATTGTTGGATTAAATGTATTTTCAAATTTAAAGTGTGCAAATTTATTCACTTTTTTGATTAACTCTTTAAGTTCAATATCGTCATAGAAAATAACAGCAATTTTTGTTTTTGTTATTATAATTTGTTTAACCTTTTGTTTAACAGCAAGTGCTTTTAATAAGGCAATATTAACAAGGTGGTAAATTTCAGGCGGAAGTTTGCCATAATTTACCAGCAATTCATTAACCACTTCTCGAGCCTTGTCTTTGCAATCAATGTTAGATATTTTTGCAATTATTTTAAGCCTTTCACTTTCTTCAGCCACAAATTCAGCAGGAATTTTGCTTGGCAAGGCAATATCCAACTTAACTTCACGTTCAATATCCACTTTTTCGCCACGCATACGGCGTAAGGTTTCGTTTAATAACTTGCTGTACATATCATAACCAATTTTTATCATATGTCCATGTTGAGTTTTGCCCAACAATTCACCCGCACCACGTATAGCAAGGTCACGCATGGCAATTTTAAAGCCGCTTCCTAGTTCGGTGTTTTCAGCAATGGCTTGCAAACGTGCCATACTTTCTTCGGTTAAAACTTTGCCTTTTGCGTATGTGAAATATGCATACGCTTGATCAGCATTTCTGCCCACACGCCCACGCAACTGATACATTTGGCTTAAACCTAAACGGTCGCTATCAATTACAATAAGAGTGTTTGCTTTTGGCAAGTCTATGCCATTTTCAATAAGAGTGGTGGACACAAACACATTTGTTTCACGGTCATATAAACGTTTAATTGCGTTTTCAAGGGCAACTTCACTCATTTGACCATGTGCAGTGTCAAATTTTGCATTTTTATTATTCAACTTTTTGTTTAAATCGTTGGTAAATGCTGGCAATTTTTCAATATCGTTGTAAACTATCAACACTTGACCACCACGGTTAATTTCATCATTTATGGCGTTTAAAACCACATCTTCATTATAACCCAAAACATAGGTTTTTACAGGCAGACGGTTCACTGGGGCAGTGTTGATAATAGAAATATCACGTATTGACATAAGCGACATACTCAACGTGCGTGGGATAGGTGTTGCGGAAAGTGTTAAAACGTCCACATTGTTTTTAAGATGTTTGATTTTTTCTTTGGCTTTAACACCAAAACGTTGTTCTTCGTCAAGTATAAGCAAACCAATATCAAAGAATTTCACGTCATCAGAAAGCAACCTGTGTGTGCCACAAATAACATTTATTTTACCTTTTGCAAGGTCGTCAATAATCTGTTTTTGCTGTTTTGATGATTTAAACCTATTCAGCATTTCCACTTTAACACCAAAATCTTTCGTGCGTTCACTGGCTGTTAAATAATGTTGTAAACTTAAAATTGTGGTTGGGGCAAGGATAGCAACTTGTTTGCCATTTTCCACGGCTTTAAACATTGCTCGCATTGCAACTTCGGTTTTGCCAAAACCAACATCACCACAAATCAACCTGTCCATAACTTTGCCAGAAATCATATCACGTTTAACGTCTGCAATGGCTTGTAACTGGTCTGCGGTTTCGGTGTATTTAAAGGCGTTTTCAAATTCAGTGTATAAATAATCGTCAGCAGAATAAGCAAAGCCTTTAACTGCTTTGCGTTTTGCGTAAAGTTCAATCAATTCTTGGCTCATATCTTCAATGGATTTAAGTGCTTTTTGTTTTTGATTGAAGAACTCTTTGCCACCAAGTTTGTTCAATATAACATTACTGTCATCTGCCATATAAAGTGATAAGCAATCTGCATTTTCACTTGGTACATAAAGCACATCACCGCCACGATAGGTGAGTTTAAAAAATTCCTTATCCACACCTTGCACGTTCATGGTTACAACGCCATCACAACGTCCAATACCGTGTGTGGAGTGAACAACATATTCACCCGCTTTTGGCAAGTATTTAATTTGGGTTTTTGTTTTGCCGTTTGCAACACGTTTATGTGCAAAGTTTGTTGAACCAATATATAATTTTTCTTCGTCTGCAAAACAGATGTTGTAAGGTATGCTTAAATCGGTTAAAATCAAGCCTTTTGCATTTTTATTTTTGGTGTAAGGTATCTGTGTTTCATCAAAAATTTTTGCAACAGAATTCAATGTGTCTAGGCTAGATAAACACAGGTAAATTTGTTTGTCTTTATGGTCTATTAAAACTTGTTTTATTGCTTGCAAATTATGTATAAGCGGTGGCATAGAAAAACAATTATATTTAACTTCATAAACATTTTCACTAGCAAACCTTGTTGCAAGTTCAGTGGTTGAAATATCAAAATTTTCTAAAAAAATTAAATTTTTAGCGTAATTTTTATATATTTTTTCACAATTTTGATATTTTTTTAATATTTTTTCACTATTTTCTGCATTGAAAATATTTTCAACTTTTTCTTTAATTTGTTTATAAAGTTTGTTTGTTGATGCTTCAACGACCAAAGAATTTGAAATAACAATAGGCAAATCTAAATCAAAAATTGTTTCTATTTTTTGTGTGTAAGGTGTTAAAAATTCAAGTGGTACATCGTCACCACGGTCAAGGCTTAATGCCAAATCGGTTAAGGTTTGATTGCCAGACTTTTGGCTGTCAATTTGAGAGATAATATTTTGTCTTTCTTCACTATCAAGCAATAACAATTTGTTAGGCACAATAGTAAAATGATTGAGCGTTGCATTTTTTTCGAATGTCAAAAAATCAAACTCATAAATGTGTTCAAGGTTTGTATCAAAAAAGTCAAATCTAACAGGCATTTCACTTGTTGAGTTAAACACGTCTAATATGTCACCACGCACAGCAAACTCACCACGTGCAGAAACTGTTTCAACTTTTTTGTATCCGTTTTCAACCAACTTGCGTTCAATTTCAAGCAAGTTGTAATCTGCACCTTTTTGTAAAGAAATTATGGCATTTTTAAAAGATTGTAGCTCTGGCAACAAGCAAAAAAACAATCTCTCGGTAGAGATTAAAATTAAATCTTCAGATAAAAGTTTGCTTATTGCATCAAGCAAATCAAATTTGTTCTCACTGCTTTGAAATGTTGAAAGGGTAAAAGGCTTGTCAAAATCATCAACCAAAGCACATGGTTTATTAAGGGCGTCAAGTTGTTGTTTTGCTTGCTTTGCTGATTCGGTTGAAGAAGTGATATAAATTGCCTTGTCAACATGGCTTAAAACAGCACATTGTTCACCAAAACCAAGGTTGGAACAAAAAATGGTTTTTTGTTTGATGTTTGCTTTTACATCGTCAAATCTTGGCATAAATCTCCGTTTATAAATGCTTGTATTAAATCACATGCTTTTGTGTAAGAAACATCTAAAATTTGTTTAGATTGCTCATCAATGGTGCTTAAAACGTAGTCGGCTAAATTCATATTTTTATCTCGGTCAATACCTATACGCAAACGTGGTGTTTCGCCAACTTTTGCAACAATATCTCTAAGCCCATTATGTGTGCCTGCTGACCCATTAAGGCGGAACCTGATTTTGCCTTTTGGCATATCAATATCGTCAAGCACAATCAAAATGTCAGTCAATGGTATTTTAAAATATTTACGTAATTCATAAACCGAATTACCGCTTAAATTCATATATGTGTTAGGCTTTGCCAAAATAAAGCCGTCACCTTTTGCAATCTCTGCTTGGCATTTTGTGGTTGTAAATTTAAGCCCATTTTTCCTTGCAAAAAGGTCCACAACACTAAAACCAACGTTGTGGTAAGTTTTGCTATATTTACCTTCGGGATTACCAAGACCAACAATAATTTTCATAAGAACTCCTAATAAGTTAAGATGTGTGGTGCATAACGCACCCAGCAAGTTTTGAATAAAACTGGCTGCTAAGTTTTGCTATATTTACCTTCAGGGTTGCCAAGGCCAACAATAATTTTCATAAAAACTCCTAATAAGTTAAAATGTGAGTGTTTAAACGAACCCCACAAATATGATAATTTGCAATATTAAAGTCAAAAGTTGTTATCCAAAATTTGTGTTATTTAATATTTCTATTATAACATACTAAAACTTATTTACAATACGTTTTTTTAATTTTTTTGATTTATTAAAATTCAAAAATTAAGCAAAAATCGCAAAATTTTAAATAAAAACATTAAAAACGGCACAATTTTTACATTTTTTAAAATTTTTTAAAAGTATTTTAAAATTCAATATTGACAAGTTGGTGTTTTGGTGTTAATTTTAGGCAAGAAAAATTTAAGGAGATAAGTATGGAAGAAATTGTGAACAACAAAAACTATAAATACAACAGCAAGTTGTTAGAAGGTGTTGCTTTAAGAAGAATTATGACACGAATTTACAATGGCACAGCGATTAAACCATGTGGTTATGATGAAAAGGAACTTGGCAGAAAAATTATAAGCCAACAATATCACATCTCATTTAAAAACTTTCCAAATCTGATGAACGATGAAGCCTTTGTTTTGGAACTTGCAAGAACAAGTTTAAACCCATTAGATTGCTTTGATTATTTTTATGAATTTGTGGATAGTTATTTAAAAAGGAAATCGTCTTTCAGATATGCTTTTGTTTGTGCACTTTTATTAAATGATAATATTTACAAAGTTAACGATCTTGTTAAAATTGTTGATTGCCTTGGGCTTGAAAAAGAATATCAAAAAGCAAAAACAGACAGTGTAGTTAAACAACAAGTCAAAGACCGTATTACAAAATTAGAACATCACGCTTTTGGTAAGTATACATACAGTGGCGATTGCCCAAAAGAATTGCGTAAGTATAAAATGTCTAGAAATGACGAGCAAATTTTAGTTAATAATCAAATTGATGGTGTTAAAGAAATTTTAAAATTGTTTAGTTGCTTAACCGCAGAAGAACAAAGAGAAAAAGATGACGAAGAAAATTGGTTTGAATCTGTGCGTTCAAACAATGATGGCTATAGAATTATTGAATAGAAATTTAACACTTTAATTAATTAAAATTCAACACATAAATAAAAATACAAAACAAATTGATATTAAATAAAATTAACTAAAAAATTCAAAAAAAATATTAAGAAATATTAAAAAAATGGGTTAAAAACCCATTTTTTTGTTAATTTAATTAATTTTTTTGATATTTTTTTAATAATAAAATATTGTTTTTTAATGGATATTTTAAATTATTTTTGTTTAATATTTTTTTGAAATAATTGTTCAATTTTTAATCTCAATATTTTTATTGCTTAAAATTAAATTTTATCCAACTCATCAATGATTGCTTGCTTGTTTATATGCTGACCGATGAACACAAGTTAATAAACTGCCTTGCTATGCTACGTCAGTTTGTTAAACTTAACGATGCTAAATTTTATCCAACTCGTCTATAATTGCTTGCTTATCTATATGCTGACCGATGAACACAAGTTAATAAACTGCCTTGCTATGCTACGTCAGTTTGTTAAACTTAACGATGCTAAATTTTATCCAACTCGTCTATAATTGCTTGCTTATCTATATGCTGACCAATGAACACAAGTTTAATCATCCTGTCGCCGTATTGAGGGTCCCAATCGTGACGGAAGCGGTCATCATTTAACAACATTTGTTCAATTTGGTATCTTGGCAAAGTTGCATACCATGGGCCATTTTCAGTTAAAACTTTTTGTTTGCCGGCTTGTTCGTAAACATAACTCATACGGTTGTCACCAGCAAAGTAAACAAGACCTTTTGAACGTATGATTTGCTTGCCATAATCTTTTTGTGCCCAGTCTTCAAATTTAAGCCTGTCAAATGGACGGCGACGATAGTATACAAATGTGCCAATGCCATATTCTTCTGTTTCACCATGTTCATGGTCGTGGTCATGCTCATGATGCTCGTGGTGGTGTTTATGCTCGTCTTCGTCATCATCATGTTCGTCATGTTCTTCGTGATGGAAATGGTCGGCATCTTCAACATCTTCATCTAAACCTTTAAACCAACCAGCACTGGTAAGTGCATTTTCCATATCAAAAAGGTTTGTATCCAAAATATCTTTTATTTCAACATTGCTATAATCTGATTCAATCAATTTTGCTTTTGGTTGAATATTTTGAATTATTTTTCTAACTCTTGCAAGTTCTTCTGCACTCACTTCACTAACTTTGTTCAAAATAAGCACATCACAAAATTCAATTTGTTGAATAACAAGATTTTCAATATCATCTTCACTGATATTATGTTTTGTTAGATCGTCACCACAGCCAAATTCTTGCACCATACGCAAAGCGTCAACAACGCTTACAATAGCATCAAGTTTGCAAAAAATCGGCATATGTTTTTGGCGGAAACTATCAGTTAAAAATGTGAGAGTTTGAGCAATAGGTATAGGTTCACAGATACCGCTTGCTTCAATTATAATATGGTCAAATTTACGTTGTTTAATAATATCGTGGATTTGTTCAATCAAATCTTGACGCAATGTGCAACAAATACAACCATTTTGAAGGGCAATCAAGTTTTCATCTTTTTTTCCAACAATACCGCCTTTTTCAATAAGGTCAGCATCAATATTAACTTCACCTATATCGTTAACAATAACCGCAACTTTATATCCTTTTGTGTTTGTTAAAATGTGGTTAAGCAATGTGGTTTTGCCACTGCCCAAATATCCAGTAACCAAAGTGATTGGTACAGTTTTAAATTCTTGCATAAACTTCTCCTTGTCAGTTTCAAATTTTTAAACGATATAATTATACCACAAAATAAAAAAATTGAGTACAAATATATTAATCTTTTTGTTAACATTTACATTTATGTCTTTTTATGGTAAGATAACAATATGAAAATGAAATTATTGTCGCCAGCAGGTGACGAACAAAGTTTAAAAATGGCTGTTATTAATGGTGCGGACGAGGTGTACCTTGGCGTTAAAGATTTTAATGCACGCAACATTGAAGGTTTTTCACTTGAAACTTTAAAGCAAGCTGTTGAATATGCACACATCTATGGTGTTAAAGTGCATTTGGCTGTGAATATTTTGTTTACAAATGAAGAAATGCAACAAGCATTAGATTTGATTGTTGATGCTTACAATTTGGGCGTTGATGCCTTTATTGTGCAAGATTTGGGACTTATTAATTTGGTACATAAATATTATCCGCAAATTGAACTACATGCAAGCACACAAATGGGGTTGCATAATTTAGAAGGTGTAAAACAAGCGGAAAAATTTGGTTTTAAACGTGTTGTTTTGGCACGTGAAACGCTATTAAATGAAATTGCACGCATTAGACAAAACACAAATGTGGAAATAGAATATTTTGCACAAGGGGCGTTGTGTGTCAGTTTCTCTGGTAACTGTTATATGTCATCATATGTGCTTGGGGCTAGCGGAAATCGTGGCAAATGTAAGCAGTTGTGCCGTTTGCCTTATGATTTGCGTTTGAATAATAAGGCGTTGGCAACTGGATATTTGCTCAGTGCTAAAGATTTTAATATGCTTGATAGATTGGGTGATTTGCAAACCGCAGGTGTGGACGCAATTAAAATTGAAGGTAGAGCAAGAAGACCTTATTATGTTGGTGTTGCAACCAAGACTTATAGGCAGGCTTTGGACGGCGTGAATGTAACAGACAATGATTTACCTTTGGCTTTTAACCGTGGTTATACGGAAGGATATTTCAATGGAAACACAGGCATTATATCAAAACTTCAAAACCATATTGGCGTTGAAATCGGAACTGTGGAAAGGGTTAAAAAGGGTAAAAGGTTTAATGAAATATTTATAAATTCTAATAGAGAACTTGCACCAAAATCAAGTTTTAAATTTTTTAGGCAAGGGCAGGAAGTTGCGATTGTTACGGCTTATGATTTAACAAAAGTTGGGCAACTGTATCGCATAACCACAACTAATAGCGTACAAAAAGGTGATAAGGTTAATTTGATAAATGATTATTCACTAGAACAAACAATGCTTGCAACTGAAAGAAAGGTGAATAAAAACATTAAAATCAGTGCAAAAGTAGGCGAGTCAATCACTGCAATTTGGCAAGATAATGGCAAACCAGTTGAAGTGCAAGGTATTGTATGTGACCAAGCACAAAACAGCCCATTAAGCATAGAAGAATTACAAATTAACTTTAAAAAGAATCCTTATTTTGAATTTAACATTTTAGCCGATTTAGGAAATGTGTTTATACCAAAACAAAAGTTAAACGAGTTTAGGCGTGCGGTTGTTGATAAAATGGTTGAATTAAGCAATCAAATTAATCACAATATTGCAGAAAAAATTGAATTAACAAAACCAACACAAACCAAACAAATAACAGATTTTGAATTTGTTGAAGACACAAAGCAGGAAATATATGCCAAAATTGTGATTTTTGACCCTGAAACTTACGATGAAGATGAAATTGTAAATTATAAAAATCAAATTGAAAAACAAGGCAAAATTTTCGTACTTAATTTGCCAAACTTTGCATTAAAAGAAGATGTGGAGATGTTGCGTGAAATTGTGGAAAAACACAAAATTACAATTTTGGCAAATAATCTTTATGCCCTTGATTTTGATACAAAAATATATCTTGGTGGCGGTATGAATATTTATAATGATTATACGGCTTCTGTTTATGCGTTGCCATACATTGCAGCAGAAAATGTGGAACAACATACTATGCCTTATATGACATTACGTCATTGCCCAATGAAAGAGCATTTAAAAGCAAATTGTGCATCTTGCCCATATCATAGTGGTTATGAGTATGTTTTAAACACAGGCAAAAGGTTTAAACTCAAACGTAAAAAACTTTCAACTTGCACATTTTATTTAACAGATTAACCAACAAAATATGGTCGTAAATGTAAATTTTAATTTTTTTGCCAAAAATATTGACAATATAGTAAAAATATGATATATTAATAAAGCATTGAAGCATAGAACTTGATGGTTTAGCATACAATTCAATGTTGACTTAATATATCGCGGGGTGGAGCAGCACGGCAGCTCGTCGGGCTCATAACCCGAAGGTCGTTGGTTCAAATCCAACCCCCGCAACCAAATAAGGCAAGTTTCAAAAGACTTGCTTTTTTTATTATTAGACCGAGGGTTATACGAAGTATAAATAGCGAAAGGTCGTTGGTTCAAATCCAACCCCCGCAACCAGTAAACAACCGAAAGGTTGTTTTTTTTTGTTGACTTCTTGGCCTTTTTAAAGGTTTGAAAATAATAAATATTATTGGTGATGAGATTGCAAATCGTTGGTGGTAACCACTATGTTTTGTGGTTTGTAATTTATTGTAACAGTTATATTTTGATTGTGGTGTTTTTTAATAAATCAGTTTGTGGTGTCATTAGTTTTATATTCAATATTGACAAATAAAAATGTTGATTTATAATAGAAATATGGAAATAAATGAAGATATTTTTAAATTAATTAAAATTTTAACACGCAGTGTTGTAAATGATTCAAAAATCGAAAGTGAATATAATGGCGATTGTTTGGTTATGGGTAATACAAAATATATTTTAAATCAAACATTAAGACAATTAACTTTGCCAGATGATAATATTTATATATCAAATAAAGCATACGAATTATGGCAAAAGATAAGTCCAAAAAATTATGATATACGAGAAGTGAATTACAAGCAAAAAATTATCTGCGAAAACATTGAGCCTATAAAGGTGAAAGTTTATAAGGGAAGCAATTTAACCCCTGAAACAGAAGAACTGACATTGCAAAAAGGTGTGGAATTTGTTTATAATGATGTTTTTCATGAAGACCACATAATTCCTGTTTCGCAAATTATTAAAAAGCTTTGCGAACTTGAAAAGGCTAATAAATTGACAAATGAGAACATCTTCAAAATATTGAATAGCATAACAATATGTAAGATGCTTAAAGATGAAGATAGAAATATTCATGAAAGAAGCAAAAGACCACAAAGTACTGATGAGATTATAGATAAAATTTATGGCTCAAAAGTGCAAATAAGAAGATTGATTGATATTGAAAACGAAAAAACACTCTAATTGAATTTAGAGTGCTTTTTATTTTATGCTATGTCAATTTACAACAAAGTGTTTTAACCAAACTTAAAGTTTTGCTTCAAACTTGATTTATTTTAGCGGATTAGAACAAATCGTCATCGTCATCATCGTCATCATTTTGCTTTGCAAGGATACTATTACGTTGTTTGATGTCGTAGTATACTTGGTCTTCATCAAACATACGTTTTTCCTGATATTGACCATACACACGTGTGGTGTTATAAATTTTTGATTTAAAGTATGGTGTGATAACTGTTTTTAAACATGCGTTTGGTTCAAATGTTTTGATGATAATTTGACCTTTATCTCTAAATGACATAAGTTCTTCAGGGTAAGCAATAGGAATAGATTTAACAACTGTGCTTGTAGAAGTGCTTTCTTTTCCGTCTGGACCTTTTGATTTATTTTCGTTTGTTTCAACGATGGTCTTTTTACCCAAAAGTTCGCTAAATTCTTTGTTTGTTGTTGTATCTTCTGATGCAATATAAATTTGGATAGGGCAGTTATCTTTAATGATTTTGCCTTCGTCCTGACCATAAACTTGATACAACTGGCTATATGATTGAACGCAAAGTTCAAAGAATATACCACGGCTACGGCCGACTGTCATAATAGAACCGAAATCTGGGAATTTAGGCATATTACCAAATTCGTCAAGCATGAAGTAAACGTGACGTTTAAGTTGGCCACCAATTTGTTGTGCTTTATCAACCAATTTTTTATATAACTGGGTTACAAACAAAATAGCAAGTGGATAACGTGTGCGGATTTCATCAGGAATAATAAGGAAGATTGCTGTTGGCTTTTCGTCCATATTAACAAAGTCAATTTCGCTGTGTGCAGTTAAGAAACTGATACCAGTATCGCTGAATAATGCGGTTTTGCTTGACACAAAGCCCATATAGTTTTTGGTTGTGCTTTCAGCGTTGTTAAGTGCGGTTGATGCCAAATCATGCACTTTGCTAAATTTGCTACGGTATTCAAACAAATATTTTTTAAGTGTGGCATAAGTGTCACGTCCGTTATCTGTCATGTTGCCGATTTTGTAAACATTGTACAAGTTGTATTTTTCACGAGTCATACCAAGTTCTGGTATACGGCTATCTTCCAACATTGCAAGCATAATTGCGTGGATAAGTTTTTGTGCTGTACGCTCCCATGAAGGGTCTTTGGTGCTTTCAATAGGTGCAAGGGTTGCACAAATATCATTGAGTGCTGTAAATGTTTTGTCTTGTAATTCACGGCTTGTTACTCGCATATCATTTTCAAGTTTGTCTTTATCTGCATATGCGAAGTTGTTAAATTCAAACCATGTTGTTGTGTTGTAATCAAATGGACGTTGAATAATCAAATTGTATTGTTTTGGATTGTCCCCCGGTGGGTGAACTTTAACTTCTTTTTCCAAATGATAACTGCGTTGGTACATATCATATGGATAGGAAAGTGGGTTCCATTGCACAGATGAGAACGGGTCACGCAAGTTAATAATTTTAACGTCATAACCTTCTTCAATAAACTTGTTGCAACACTTATCATAAAGTTCGCCTTTAGGGTCGGTAATAACAAATGATGGTTTTGCTGCTGTCATACTCATTAATTGCAAACTTGGCACAACAAAACGTGATGTTTTACCAGAAGAAGTTGTACCTACGACCAAAGTATGAATAGGTGTAACAAAATTAATTTCCATTTTATTATGCTTTTCTTCTGCACGTATTAAGATACCATCTTTTTTGCTGTTTTGAATTGAACTTAATGTGTTGTAGTTAAAGCCTTCAATTTTTTTCAAGTCTTCGTCTGTTAAAAAGTCACGGTTGAAGAATTGTGTGGTTTCACGGCCTTTGGCATCTTTAACTTTGTCTTCTGCCTTGCCGGTATCATTCTTTTTACCTTTACCGTCTAAAATGCGTAACATATCATAAACAAATGTTCCACCAACAGCCAAAACCATAATCAAAATTGATGTGGTTGAACCAAGGTATCTAATGTTGAAGCCAAAAGTTTTTTCTTTAACATATGTGACAAGAATTATACTGCCAACAAATGCGATTGCAAAGATAATGATATACTTTAAAACTGCCTTTAAAAAATTCTTCATATATTTATCCTTATAAATAATACTTTAATCATTTTAAAAAAAAGGTTGTGTTTTGTCAACGATTTTTACACAGGCTGGGTGGTTTAAATATTTTAAATCAAGTTGGTGGTGAGACACAAAAATATTGTAAAATTTATTTAAGTTAAACAATTTTTTAACAAAAATACAAGGCGGAAATAACAAATAATATTTAAAAAAGAATAAAACAAAAATAAAAACACAAAATAAATTTGTAAATAAAATTTAATTGCAATAAAAACCTTATTTTTAATATTTTGCAGGGGTTTTAAATGGTAAATTTAAAATTATGTCAATGTTAAAATAAAAAATGTAAGTCATTTTCAATGTGACAATGTAAAAAAAATTAAAAAAAATGTAAAATTTAGTTGATTTTAATTTTTGATATTGATAATATTGAAATAGATAAATGCACAAGTTAAGCATTATTGTGCAAATTAAAGGGGGAAAATATGAATATGTTTTTAGGACAATTCAGTAGCATTGAATGGGTAGAGGCTCTTTGCCAAGCAATTATGAAAGTACTTAACCCAGTTTTGATTGTCGTTGCACTTGCTGGTATTATTTACGCAATTTGGGTTGGTGTAAAATTTGTTAAAGCAGAAGATAAAGGTGCACGTGACGAAGCAAAAGCAAAACTCATTTCTGTTATTGTTGGTATCGTAGTAACATTAGTGTTGATTGCGTTATTCTACTGGTTGGCTTTGAATATTGATAGTCTTGTACAAGGCGCTCAAGGAGCAATCTAATGACAAAAGCACGTAAAATTTCTTTAGTCGTTTTAAGTTGTTTTATGTTGCTTTGCTGTTGTACACTTTTTGCTGCGTGCGAATCTGGTAAGAGTGTTAGTGCAATATCTCTTGCTAATGCACCAGTTACTGTCTCAGCGTACGATCCTGCTGTTAATGGTTCACTTGAAAAATATAAAGAAGAAATTTTAAGCAATTTTTCAGTAACATTAACTTATGCGGATAATTCAACAGAAACATTTACAGGGCTTGACCAACTTAATAAAAACAATATTCGTTTGAATAATTTTATTCTTGGTCAAAAAGGTACTTATACTGTAACTGTATATTGTGGCAAAGTTTCAGCAACTTTTGAAATGACAGTTTCTTAATTAAAAAAATAAATGGGGTCAATCCCCATTTTTTTTATTTACTATAATTTTGTGCGGTTTGTAAAACTGAAAAATTGTAAATTTTGCTTTTTGACTAGTTGAAAATGTGAATTTTGCATGAAATCATTTAACAAAAAATAATAAAACATTTTGTTTGTATTTTTGCTTTTTTGTTGGTATAATAAAGTTAATAGAGAATTATGTTTAGATTGTTGTTAAAATTTTGTTTTTAGTTGAACAAAACAAACAACAACCGACATTAAAAGGGGGTTGATATGGCTAACAGGTTTGATTACAACGCTGGTAAAGGTGAAGAAGACCAAACACCTGATGAACTTGACCAAGAAGAATTAGACGAAGCGTCTGAAGATCAAGAAGATGAAGAGTCTGAAGAAGCTCAAGAAGAATTGCCAGAAGACCCAGAAGAAGCAGAACAAGAGTTAAGGCAAGAAATTTTAACAAGGCAATATAACAATCTTGAAAAAAAGATAACAAGAAAAATTGAAACAGCAAGCATGCTTCCACCATTTTTAAAACGTGACGACAAAAAACTTATGGAAGACGCAATGCATAACAAGCAACTTAAAGCACGTGCAACAAGAACAGAAGTTAAACGTAAACAATCAGTTGGTCAATGGTTGCTGAAAATGATTCAAGCTATTGCTCCGATTTTGCCATGGCTTTTAATAGGTGCATTGGTTATAATCGCAGCCCTTGCTATAGCGGCAGCGTTTGACGCTATGTTTGCATGGCTTTTTGGCACAAGTGGCGGTGGTTCTGGCGGTGGCGGTATGAACAGCCAATTTGGTGCAAGCGGAAAAAAATTTCACGCTGTTAGATTAGTGTATGAAGATGATGAAGAAGCATCAAAATACATTTTAAACGACTATGCAAATTTGATTTATGGTGCTTTGGGTGAAGTTAAAAATGGTGAAGACTATACCGTTACAATTAACGTAACTTTGCCAGAAGATAAAACAGCAAATTTTGACGAATCAACAGCAGACGAAAAGATAAAAAACCTTATGGGCGTACTCACTGAAAAAGCCTATGTTTATGATAATCCAACATATTCAGAACAAGGCATAGATTTGTCAACCTTAACGCTGGCTGCAAAGGCAAAAGGCATCAAATATTTTGGTATTAATGCGGATTTGATAAGTCAGTTTAAAGAAGAAATTGTTTCAAACTTTATCCTTTTCAATTTCAATGCCGAAGGTGGCATTGTGTCATTTGCTCCTGTTGGTGAAGCAGAAGTGAACGAAGCAACTGTAAAAGCAAATATTCAAACAGCATTAGACAATTATTTTGCAACACAAAACACAACAAGAAGTGAAAAATATTTTGTTTATGACCAAGTTTTGCAAGGCGATAAAATGCTTGAAAATGTTGCTCAAAAGAAGTATGTTGCAATGATGTATTTGCCAAAAACAAATGTGACATTTAACAATTTGCTGATCAATGTTTATGGTGTGGATACAAGCAATTTCTCAATCGAATATAATGGCAGAACTTTTACAGATTTTAGCGAGTGGCCAATCAATGACGATATTACAATGTATCAATACACAATTTCAGGTGTAGGCACTCAATCAGCGGTTAGTTACAACTCTGCCACAGCGGTTACACAGCCAACAGCACTTTATAAACTTGCTGATAGTGCAACACAATCAAATTACGTCACAACTAACGAAGATGGGTTGGTGACTTATGCAGATTTTGGCACGGTTATCAGATTCAACACAAATCAACCATTTGCATTTGCAGATGAAGTTACGCTAGGTTAAATAGCGTAACTTTTTTGTTGTGTCGTTGTGAAAAAACATTAAAAATTTACTTTAAAATATTCAAATTACACTTTGTGTAAACGTTGCACACCAAACAAAGGCAAAAAATTTGGTATTTAACTTGTAATATTGTTGTTATAAAAGGCAAAAAATTGTAAAAGTTTGTTAGAATTGTTTGTTTAATTGTGCTTTTTAGTATATAATAATACTAACTATAACTAGATATTTTGATTTGAATGTGCCGATTTAGTTTGTTGTTAATTACAATCAAGTTCTAAACTTGAATAACAAACTAAACAAATGACAATAAATTCAAATTTAGATAGGGCACACAATCAAACTTTAAGAAATACATAAGGAGTTTTTATGGTAGAAGCAGTGTTGGGGCTATTGGGTACAATTTTATATCCACTTTTTAGCATCATTTTTGTATTGTTAAGCATCCTTCAAGGTTTGTTCTATTCTTTTGCTGGCATAGGTACAGTTTATTATGGTGGTGCTGGTTTTAGCGGTATGAAAGACGAAATAACAGGTAGCAATCCATCGGGTGGAAAAACTGACACTGGTTTGCTTTACTATATTTTAAACTCTGACATTGTTAAAAATATTTTAATCTCAATGATAATTTTGGCTTTGTTCTTGCTTATCATTTTCACAACTTTGGCATTTATTAAAACAATTTATGCTGAAAAGCCAAAAAGTTGGAAAGACATTGTATCAAGTGCGGTTAAAGGTTTAGTTAACTTTATTGTTCTTCCAGTTTGCTGTTTGCTTGGCGTTTGGGTTGGCAACATCATCCTTCAAGCAGTTAATGGTGCAACATCAACTGGTGGCACAGTGTTTTTGGATAGAAAATTGTTTTTAAGTTGTGCTTATAATGCCAACACGTATCGCGTCAACAGCTTTGAAGCGGGTTCCGCAAAATCTGAGGATGCATACAACACAATTATTGCAACTATTGATGCATATAATGACCCAGTTTTAAATGCTATGAGGTCACAAATCAAACAAGGGCAAAATAGCGACTATTATGCAAACGTTGTTGACCAAATGTATGCTACTGATAGAATAGGCATACACAACCATATTACAGTTGGTATTGGCGTAACGCCAAAGCATGGTTATTATCAATTATGGTCGATTAACTATCTGCTGCTTATTGTTGGCGGTGTGTTTATGCTGTATGTTATGATAAATGTGACGTATGGCATGATAAAACGTTTATTTATCTTAATGATGTTGTTTGTGGTTAGCCCCGCACTTTGTGCAATGTATCCATTAGATGATGGTAACGCTGTAAAATCTTGGACTGGCGATGTAAAGAAGAATATTCTTAGTGCATATGGTGCTGTTGCGGGTATGAACTTATTGTTCAGTTTCTTACCAATTATTCAAAATATAAATATTGCAAGTTCAATGTTTGGGGCTTGGGCATCTAATGTGCTTTTCCTTTCAGATATAATTCAACTTATCCTTATGGTATGTGCACTGTTCTGTATGAACGATTTTATATCTATGATTTCGGGCTACATTGGTGCAGGCAATGCTTTCTCTGATGGCAAATCACTCCGTGGCAGTGCAACTGGTGCACTTAAAAAATATGGCAAAGCAACTGTTGATAAATCAATAAAAACTTTTGGTGCATTTTCAAGATCAAATGCGGCTAGAAAAGAAGCACGTGAAAATGGCGCTGGATTTTTCAAAAGTTTTGGTGCTGGTCTTGGTCATTTAGGTAAAGAAGGTACAGCAGGCTTGTTTAATATAACCAATAAAGCCGCAGGTGACGCACTGGGCTTAAAAACCAAGGAAGTTAAAGCCGACGATTTATTCAAAAAGGGCTCACTTAAAAAGACATGGGAGTCAACAGGTCTGGGCGTTGCAATTGGCGATTATAAAAAGGGGCAAAAAGATGCTGCTTATGAAGCAGAACAAAAGAAACTTAAAAAAGGATACGAGGAAGGCTTTAAAAAATCTGGCAAGTCATTGGTGGCCGATGGTGCAGGCAATTTACTTGAAGGCACAGCAGACCTTGATGATAAGGGCACAATGATTAAATTTAATTCAAGTTTGTTGACAGAATTGGATAAAGCAGAAAATGCAGGCTTAACACAAGAAGAGTTTGTTAAATTGGTGCATGAACAAACTGGCGTTGGCGAAGATGATATTAGGGAAAGAATTAAAGCAGACAAAAAACAAAAAGCCAAAGCGGAGGAAAATACAGCAAATATCGAAAAATACGAAATGGAACGCAAATATGGCACAGGCGGCACTGGCGAAACAGCAACTGCTGGTCTTAATGATGAAACCATTGATAAATTAAAACAAATGCTTATACCTTTGTTTAATGGGCAATCTAACACGGGCACTGGTGCAACTGTGCCAGGTGTAACAACTCCACCAACTGATGAGGTACGTCATAGTGGCTCTGATGCAATTAAATTGGACGAAGAATCTATAAATTCTTTGCGTGGTCTTGCGAATTCAGTAGTAAATGAGATGCAAAGGCTTAAAAATAGTTTAGAAGATTCAACCGATAAAACAGATACATTGAAACGCCAGCAAGAAGAAATAAAAGAAAAATTGGTAAGTTTGCAACGTTCACTTGAAACAGTTGCAAATGCACAAGTTGGTTCTGGTAAAAATGAAGACATTGACCAGGTGCTTGCATTGTTAAGACAAATTTTGGACAATTTAAAATAAATTAAATAAAAATTTATGGCTTAGGCTGAGCAATCAAATTCATATTGCTTGGCCTATGCACCTAAATTTGTTTAATGTGTTAACAACAAAACGTATTAAAAAAATATTTTCTTATGTTAACAACAAATTATGTTAGGAACTAAATTAGGAACTAAAAACGAATTAAAGTTGTTTGTTTTAGGTTAAAATATTATTGTATTTAGGCTTGGCCTAAAAAATAGGGGTTAAATGATTAGGTATATTCCGGGTAAAACTCGGGTTAAAACAGAATTTTTAAAGAATATTACGCTGGGCGATATTATCCTGGCTATTCTTTGTTTGGCTTTTGCTGTGGTTATTATCGCAAGCAACCTGTTTAAAATCAATGACGTAGATTACAGATGGTACGCACTTATCGGCTGGTTGGCTGTTAGTGTGTCTTTCTTCCTGCCTATTGATGAAGGGCTTAGGATGTATAGTTCGGTGGTGTTGATTATCCGCTTCGCCGCATTTAGCAAAAAATATGTTAAAGAAGGTGCAAAAGGGTCAATCAAACCAATGTCTAACTTAACACCTTTCTTCAATATTGAAGTTGGTAAATATATTAACTTTGGTGAATATTCTGGCATTGTTATCGAAATTGACCCACTTGCGTTGGACTTGATGCAAGAGCCAGCCCAAGATGCAGTTATTAACACGTTTAGTAAAGCACTTAAACGTATATCACAATACCAACGTGCAAGCATTATCAAAACAACAAAGCCAATGAACTTTGACGTGTTCTTAAAAAGTGATGACCGCAAATACGCTTTGCTTGATAAGCTTTATGAAGAAGGGCAATATACAGATGCGGAAATGGACTCTCGTTCATTGATATTCCGTGAGCGTGTTGCAAGGCTTAACAACGCAATCAAAGCAGAACCAATTTTGCAAGCACACTATTACCTTGTTATCTATGGTTCAGATAAAACCAGTTTGGACGACACTGCCAAAGGTATTGTTGGTGATTTGGGTGTTGGACAATACACAATCAGTTCTCATATTGTGATGGAAAAGGACTTAATCAGTTTCTTAAAATCAAACTATCAAGAAGTGTTCTCTGAACGTGAAATTGACGGTGTGCCACCAAGTCAGTTAACACACTGGATTATGCCTAATAGGGTAGAATTTAAAATGTCACGTGTGGAAATTGACAAACGTCCATTTAAACAATTTGTTATTACAAATTATCCTTTGGAAGTTGGTAATGGTTGGGCTTATCCAATCTTTAACCAGGAAAACACACGTGTTGTTATGAATATTATGCCGGTTGATAAAGATAAAGGCGAAAAAGCAATCGACCGTGCGGTTATGGAAAAAGAATCAAAGTTGGATAGAACTTATCGTTCCAGCCAAATTATTGAAAAACAAGCAGATATTGAAAGTTTACAACAACTGCTACGTGACTTAAAAACTAACAACGAACAACTTTATGATGTGTCCATTCATGCACGTGTTAAAGAAGAAGACCGTAAGGAATTCCGCAACGTGCTTAAACAAAATGGTTTTAAACAATCAGATTTATTTGGTAGGCAAGTGGATGCATTTGTATCAAGCAGTGTTAACCGTATTGACACATTAAAAAATTATTATCGTAGTATGCCATCAACAACTATTGCGGCATCTTTTCCAATGGTTGATAGTATTATGCAAGATAAAGCAGGTTTCTGCCTTGGTGTGGCAACAGCAAGTGGCTATCCTGTGTTTGTGGACTTCTTTGTAAGGGATAGAAAATCAGGCCGTATTAACTCTAATATGATGGTTATTGGTAAATCTGGTTCTGGTAAATCATATGCAACAAAAACCATTTTGGCAAACTTGGCTGCGGACAGAACAAAAATGTTTATTCTCGACCCGGAACAAGAATATGACGTGATGACACGTAACCTTGGTGGTAAAGTTATTGACGTAGGCACAAATAAATCAGGTATCTTAAATCCTTTCCACATCATGGCATCGTTGGAAGACTTGGATGCGGCAACAGAAGGCAAAGACGATGTTGACGATGAAAGCATTGACGACCTTGTTATGAAAGGCACCAACAAAACTTTCTTTACTCACTTGCAATTCTTGGAACAATTCTTCCGTGCAATTTTGGAAGGTATTGACAGTGACGCATTTGAAACACTTAACACTTTGGTTGTTGAACTTTACAATAATAAAGGTATTAACCAACATACAAATATCGGTAAATTGAAAGCGGAAGATTACCCAATATTTGACGATTTGTTTGCACTTATACAAAGCAAACTTAAAACAGTTAAAGATGATTATTACCGTAAAAATTTGCTTGTTCTTGAAACATATATTCAAAAATTTGCGTCAGGTGGTCGTAACAGTGACTTATGGAACGGGCCAACCAGCATTTTGACAGATGAAAACTTGATTACATTTAACTTCCAAACATTGTTTGCAAGCAAAAACAACAAGTTGGCAAATGCTCAAATGTTGCTTGTGTTTAAATATTTGAACAACGAAATTATTAACAACAAACGCTTTAATGAAGAATATTACCAACGTACAGGCGAAGATATTAAACGTCAAGTTGTTATCGCTGTCGATGAAGCGCACATGTTCATTGACCCAGATAGCCCAGTAGCACTTAACTTCATGGCTGAAATGGCTAAACGTATCCGTAAATATCAAGGTATGCAAATTGTTATTACACAAAATATTAAAGACTTCTTGGGAACACCAGAAATTCAACGTAGGTCAGCGGCTATTATTAACGCCTGCCAATACAGTATGATTTTGCAACTTGCACCAAACGATATGGCGGACTTGTTGGAACTTTACAAATCAGCAGGTGGTATCAATAAAAACGAACAAGAGGGTATTGTAACCGCACCATTAGGTCGTGCATTCTTAATCACAAGCCCTATGACACGTTTGTTTATTGATATTTACGCTTACGATATGGTTAAAGTGATGATTGGTGAAGCAAAGAAATAGAAATATTATTTGCTAAACAAAACACAATTTTCTAATAGAAAAAGTAAAAAAGCACCTAAATTTTAGGTGTTTTTTTATTTATATATTAAGTTAACTTAACTGGTCGGATAGATACTTACTAAAAGCTTTACAGATTTTGACGGCACTGTCGTCAAAGCACTTGTTTTCGGTTGCTAAAATAATAATTGAACCTATTGCGTCACCATCTTTGATAATTGGAACAACCAGTTGACAGCAAAATTCATTTTCTGTGTTGGGAAAGAAGTTTAACATTTCACTATCGTCATCTTGCTTTTTTATAATTATCTCTTTTGCATATATCAATTCTTGCACATCTTCGTTCATCTGTTTACCTATATATTTTTTGCGGTTTGAAGATAAAATTTTTTCCATATCACTTATAAGTACATCGTGTTCTATGCTAACTGAAATGGCAGATGCAACCGCGTCACTATATTCTTTTAATGCGTCCATATCACTATATTTTGTAAGCAAAAATTTATTGCCATCAACAATACCTATTTCCAATTTACTGCCAACACGAACATTAATCATTTTACGCATTTCACGTGGCAAAACAATACGCCCCAATTCGTCCACACGGCGGACAATTCCTTTTCCTTCCATATAATTTCTCCTTAAAATAGTTTGTGTGCAAATTTGTGTTTTATACTTTTAAAACTTTTCAATAATACTGAAATTTTCATGGCTTAATTTGGCGTTGTATTTCTGTTTTGTTTTAAGTTGACCCTTGAATAAAAATTTTGCCACTTGCTTTTCAGTTTTGCCGTCTAACATAAAAGTGACCTGATAAAAATTGTAACCCAACAAATTTAAAAATGGATTGATATAAAACAAATCGTTCTTGATGTATACAATGCCAATCAAAATTATAATAGATACAAACACAACAAACATACTCACTTTTTCAATTTCAAAACTGAGTGCAAACAAAACGAATAAAGAAAAGTAGCCTAAAAAATATTGTTCAGTTAAACTGTGCTTTTCAACAATTTCAATTTTTGTTGGTTTTGTTTGATTGTGTTTTAGTGCATTTATTGCACCAGCAATTCCCATAATCATTGCCAAGGAATACAAAATCAAAGATAAACTGTTAAGCACATTAAAAGTTAAATTGCCAAAAAGAATATCAACCAAAATTTTTAAAATAAGCAAAAAATACAAAGGAACAAAAGCACTTAAATATAACATCAACTTTTTCATAATTTTAATTTGTAAATAATAAATAAAATTATTCAAAATTAAAAATACAATTTTATATTTAATTAATTTTATTTAAAATAAAAATTTAAAAAATAAAATATTAATGTATTTTTATATATTTTATGGTAATATTTTCAACATAAATTAATTTTTTAAATAAAAAAATAATTAAAATTTATTTTTAATCAAATAAAAATTAATTATTTTTAGTGTTTTTAATTTTTTTTAATTCGTTTAAATATTTATTTTGTATTATTTATTTGCTTCATTGTTTGTGTTGGCAATTTCATTTGCTGAATTATTTTTTTCTTGTTCAGCATTAATAGTTGTGGCATTTTCTTTTTTATGTTTTTTAATATAAACCAACCATTTTATCAAACCATAAATTGTGTTTATCATCATTGCCACAACAGTGATAAGCATAATGTATGAACCAGCCATAATATACAACACTGCGTCTAATATAAGATAAAGCCCCCAAGCAATCCATTGCTCGTTGTAACGCAACATAAGCAATATTGCATTAGCCATACCAACCGCACTGCAAAATGCGTCAATAAATGTGTTTTCAGCGCCTGGGATAAGTTTTAACAACCAACCAACACCAAAGCCAAAGGCAACAATGCCAAGCACAATTAAAATGTCTGCCTTCCAACTTAATTTTTTAACTTTTGTTACTTCTTCATCTTTTTCGTCTGGGTGTTTGTTCCAGTTGATGAATGATGCAAAATCAATAGGAATCCAAAACAAAAGAGTGATAATTGCTGATGCGTAATTGCCTTGTGCAAACAACACAACAGATTCAGTGATTTCAACAAAAACGATAGATACAATAAAATTCCATTTGCTTTGTTTTGAAATTAACAATTCACAAACAGGGTTGGCAATAACTGCAATTATGGCACAAGTTGTAACCAAAGTTGCCATACCTTTGCTAAGCCCATCTGTGCTTTCAAGCATTTCATCTGGCAAAAAGATTGTGAATAAAACAACAATAACAACAACGCTAGCTAAATAAATAATTTGATATGGCGTGAACGACTTAAAAAAATTTTTTAATTTATCTTTAAATGAGTTTTTCATAAATACCTTTTAAATAACGCTTAAAACGTTAACAACACCGATAATAGTAGCACTTTTTTTTAAAAATGACAAATCTAATTACTAGGTTTAAAATAGAATTTGTTTGTTTTGATATAAAATTTTGTTTTTGTTTGTTTTTGTTGGGGTTTTTATTATATTGTTTTTATTTTTATAAACATATTATTTTTATTTTATTTCATTATTTTTTTGTTTAGTGTGAAAATGGTGTTAATAATCGACAAAATCACATATCTGTTTGACTTTAATATGTTTATTTGCTAGTATATCACAAATAAAGCAAGCCTAATGACAGGTTAATTTGGAGAAGAAATGAAAACCATTCTACAATGTTTAGAAGCAAATGCACTTGAAATGCCGAATAAAACCATTTTTGCTGACAGTGAAAATTCAATCAGTTATAGTCAGTTTGAAACGCAATGTAAAAAGATTGCCAGTTCAATGAAAATTCTGCTGGGGGGGGGTAGCCATAATCAACCAATAGCAGTTTTTGACAATCGCAACATTAACACTTTAAAAGGTATGTTTGCGGTTATGTATTCAGGCAACTACTATATTGTTTTAGATTCAAAATCACCAAGCGAACGCTTGCAAAAAATATTAGATGTTATCAAACCGATTGCAATTTTGGGTGAAGAACATAACAAAGAATTGCTTGCCACACTTAAAACTGACGCAACAGCTTTGATGATTGATGATTGTGAAAAATCAGAGATTGACCAAGAGTTTATTTCAAAAAAGAGAGAAGAACTTATCTCTACTGACCCAATTTATGCACTATTCACATCTGGTTCAACAGGCACACCAAAAGGCACAATTTTAACACATCAAAATGTGGTAGATTACACAACTTGGTTTGTGGATTGTTTTTCAATCAATAAAGACACAATCTTTGGCAATCAAACACCATTTTATTTTTCTATGTCTGTGTCAGATATTTTTGGCACAGTTATGTCAGGTGCAACCTTTAACATTGTGCCAAAATCATATTTTTCCTTTCCTATTCAGTTGGTAAAGTTTTTAAATGAAAGGCAAATTAACACAATTTATTGGGTGCCAAGTGCACTTTGCATAGTTGCTAACATCAAATTGTTTGACTATGAAAAACCAAAATATTTAACCAAAGTTATGTTTGCTGGCGAAGTTATGCCAAACAAACAACTCAACTATTGGCGTAGGGCATTGCCAGATGTAAGTTTTGCAAACTTGTTTGGACCAACTGAAACAACGGATATTTGTACATATTATGTTGTTAATCGTCCATTTAATGATGACGAAAGCCTGCCAATAGGCAAGCATTGCAACAACTGTAACACTTTTATTGTCGATGAAAACAACCATGAAGTTACCGAACAAGATAAGGTTGGTGAACTTTATGTTAGGGGCAGTTTCGTGGCTTCTGGCTATTATGATAATCCTGAAAAAACGGCATCTGCATTTGTTCAAAATCCATTACATAACCATTACCCAGAAAAAGTTTACAAAACCGGCGATTTGGTGAAACTTAATCAGTATGGTGAGTATGTGTATATGGGCAGAAAAGATTTCCAAATTAAGCACATGGGCTATCGTATTGAACTTGGCGAAATTGAAACATCAGCCAGTGCAATAGCAAATGTTAACTCGGTTGTATGCGTTTATGACACACAAGCCGATTTGATTGTTATGATTTATGAGGGCAGAGCAAAACAAGATGTGGTTATGGACGCTATCAAACAAAAAGTGCCTTACTATATGGTGCCAAACGTGCTTATTAAAGCAAAACAAATGCCAATAAATGCAAACGGAAAAATTGACCGTGCATATTTAAAATCAAATTATAAGGCATTGATGGAAAACTAATCTAGATTAAAAAAGACCATAAAAAGATTAAACAATAATAAAAAATAAAATATTTCAATTAAAAAAATAGAATCACACTAAACAAAAAACAAAATAAAAAAAATTTAAAATAAAGAAAAACACAAAAAATTAAGGAGAATATATGGAAAAACTTTTAAAAATTTTAAACGAATTAAAACCAAATGTGGACTTTGAACACGAAACCGATTTGATTGGTAAAGGTATTTTAACATCTTTTGATATCATTAGATTAGTTGTTGAACTTAACAATGAATTTGATATTGAAATCACACCTATTCACATCGTGCCAGAAAATTTTAGTTCAGCAAAAACAATTATGGCATTGATTGAAAAAATTGAAGACGAGGACTAACATATGGATTTAACACTCATCATAATGTTTTTGCTTTTTATGAGTGTTGTTTTTGGTTTATACTTTACCGTTCCGTTAAACAAAAGATATATCGTTTTGTTGGTTGCAAGTTTGCTGTTTTATGCTATATACAGCAAATTTTTAACTGTATTTTTGTTGCTTACAATTACCACAATTTATTTTGCGGGTATTGGAATAAACAAACTTGATGCAAAATTTGACGTTCAAAAACAGAACATTGAAAAGGATCAAAGAAAACTTTTAAAAGCAAAATTTAAAAAGAAAAAGAATTGTGTTGTAATTTTGACAATCCTTTTAAATTTGAGCTTTATTGCTGTGCTTAAATATTCAGGCATGTTTGCAGATATGTTTGAAGGCTTTTTGTCATGGTTTAAAGTTACTGCACATTTGCCAGTGCTTAAAATTGGCTTGCCACTGGGCATATCATATTACACATTATCATCAATCGGCTATTTGGTTGATGTTAACCGTGGTAAATATAAGGCAGAAACCAACTTTTTTAAAGTTGCGCTTTTTGTGTGCTTTTTTCCACAAATGTTGGAAGGCCCTTTTGCACAATTTGATAAATTGTCACCACAACTTTGCGAAGGACACACCTTTGACAAACAAAATTGTTCAAATGGGATATTAACTGTTTTATGGGGCTTTTTAAAAAAGGTTGTGATTGCAGATCGCTTGGCGATTGTCGCTGGCGAAATCTTTAAAAATTACACACAATACAACGGCTTTTTTGTTGTGCTGGGTGTGTTGGCGTTCACTTTCCAACTTTATGCTGAATTTTCAGGCATTATCGACATCGCAACAGGTGTAAGCAAAATGTTTGGCATAGACCTTGCCAAAAACTTTGAACAACCTTTCTTTTCACGCAACGTTAACGAGTTCTGGCGTAGATGGCATATGTCACTTGGTGTATGGTTTAGAGAATATGTTTTTTATCCAATTTCTATGAGCAAACCTTTCATGAATCTTTCAAGGAAATTGCATGGCAAGGTTAACCCTTTCTTTGAAAGTTTTATTCCATCAATGTTTGCCTTGTTCTTTGTTTGGTTCTTTAATGGATTGTGGCATGGTGCAAGTGGGAAATACATAGTTTATGGTCTATACTATTATTTGATTATGATGATAGGTATGTGCCTTGAACCGCTTGCAAAAAAGATATATGCAAAACTGCATATTGAACCAGGTACAAAAAAGGAAAAATTTTTAAATGTTTTACGTGTTGTCCGCACTTTTATCATAATTAACATTGGTATGCTTATCTTCCGTGCACCAACTTTGATTGATGGCTTTAACATGATAGGTCAAATCTTTAAAGGTGGCATGGGATATATTCCAACTTCGGTTATTGATGTGCATGATGTTATTTTGTGCTTTATTGGTGTTGCAATTTTGTTGGTTGCAGACGCACTTAAAGAGTATAAGGTCAATGTTAAAGAATACCTTATGGCGAAGCCTCAAGCCCTTCGATTGGCGGTTTATGTTTGTGTATTCTTTGTGATTATTATATTTGGGGCTTATGGTCAAGGCTATGTGCCAGTAGACCCTATTTACGGAGGTTTTTAATGAAAAAATTTCTTAAAATATCTTCATTTATAATTGTGTTTATATTGCTTTATTTCTATGCTGGCATGGTGTTTATGCCAAAAGATTTAAACGATATGGGTGGCGAAAAATATTATGGGGCAGTGTCATATAAATATGAACCTAAAAACACACTTGATGTTATGTTTTATGGCAATTCAGATGTGTATAGTGGCATTTCTTCAATGGAAATTTACAAGCAAACTGGCATCACTTCATATGGGTGTGGGGCGGCACAACAAACAATGAATTCGATTTATAAGCAACTCAAAACCACACTCAAAACTCAAAAACCAAAAGTGGTTGTATTGGATACAGACTGTTTTTACCAACCAAACCCAAAATTAAAAGGTACTGCAACTTATGATTACGCCTTTTTGGTTGCACCTTTCATGTATCACACAAGGTGGAAGGAATTAAGATTTAATGATTTTGTAACCCCTCCAACAATGAAAGGCAAAGATAATTGTTTAAAAGGTTATACATATTCAAACAAAGTGTATGATTACACACTTAAAGATGGTTATATGCAAGACCCAACCGCCAAACCAGCAAAGATAGAAAAATCAATTTTGCGCGACTTTGATAAGATTTATAAACTTTGCAAAGAACATAATATCAAGTTAAGTTTAATCACCATTCCAACACCTATCACATGGGATAATGCTAAATCAAATGGAATAAAGGCGTTGGCAGATAAATATAATCAAATCGCACCTGAATTTGAAGTTAAATTTTATGATATGAATTTAGGGCTTGAAGGTTTTGATTATTCACGCCATTTTAGAGATAACGGCAACCACTGTAACTTTGAAGGGGCAAAAGTGGTTTCAACTGCAGTTGGTGAATTTTTAAAAACCAACTATGCAGAATTAACCGACCAATCAACCAACGCAAAATGGCAAGAATTGCTTAAAAAATATGAAAATTATATAGAGAATCAAAATGGTAAAATTGTTCCGTAATTTAAAATTTGACGATTTGTGGCTGGCAAAAACCGAACAGACCTTGCCACAAAATATAAAAGATTATGCAAACAAAAAGGTTGACAAGTTTGACCGTGCAGTTACCATTTTTGAGTACACATATTTGGCAAAAAAACTCAATATTGATTTAAGTTTGATTAAGTATGGCAACCGTGGCAAACCTTATTTTGAAGGTGCAAAACAGTTCAGTTTGTCGCACTCTGGCAATATGTTGGCTGTGGCAATCAGCAATAAAACCGTTGGGGTGGACGTTCAAACAATTTTGCCTTATGATAAGGCTTTGGCAAAAACAATTTGCAATGAAAAAGAGTTGGAGCAAGTTAATAACAGCCGTAACCCAGCAAGGGAATTAACCAAACTTTGGGCAAAAAAGGAAAGTTTGATTAAATGCAAAGGTGAAGGTTTTAACCAAGATTTAAAAACAATTTTTGAACGCAACCCAAATTTTAAGTATAAAACAAAATCAGGCAAAGGCTTTGAACTTTGTGTTTGTAAACCAATCAGTTAATGCTGGTTGGTTTTTTTATGTGTGTTAGGTTTGCTGTTAATTAAACATTTGACAAAATGTATATTAGACATTATAATTAACATATCGTGAGGCGAAAGAGTGCTTATTTTGGCTAAATAACAACTAAACAAAACAAAAACAAGTTGCATTAATCGGCTTAAATGAACAATAAACTTTCGCAATAAATTTTAATTTTAGTTTTGCTTTAAGGAGAAATATGAAAATAGGTATTATAGGCTCTGGCCGTTGGGCATCAACAATGGCTTGGCTTTGTGTTGAAAATAAACATAATGTTTTGGTGTGGGAAAAAGTTTTTGAAGGTAAGGAAGAAAGCCAATTTTATAAGGAACATAAAAATGCGTATGTTGATTTGTCAGCAAGCACATTAAAAACCACACATGATTTGGCAAAAACACTTAATTTTGGTGAATATGTTATCATCTCAATTTTAAGCCAAAGTGTGGACGAAATGATGCAAGAAATCAAACAAGTTCCAGGCTATGAAAACAAAAAATATATTTTGGCAATGAAAGGCATAGAACAAACAACCGGTCGCACTTTAAGCGAAATTTTGATTGATAATGGCGTTGATAAGGATAATATCTGCGTGCTTGCAGGTCCAGGTCACCCACAATCAATCGTTGTCGGTGAAAAAACACATATGGTTGTTGCTGGCTATGATTCTAAAATGGCAAAGCATGTGGCAAACCTTTTAACAAATTCAAATTTCACACTTTTTCCTTTGTTTGACGTTAAAGGTGTTGAAATTTGTGCTGCTGCCAAAAATGTTTATGGCGGTTTAGGTGGTATGTGCGTTGGTTCACATAACGACACTTTGCGTGGTTCACTGATGTGTGCAAGTTTGGCTGAAATGGAAAGATATTTGGAGGCTATGCAATGCTTACCAAAAACAGCACGCCGTTTGCCCTTGTTGGGTGACTACGATGCCACAATGTATGATAAAAACAGCCATAACTTAACCTTTGGTATGGAACTTGTTAAACAGGGCACTTGCAACCCTGAATTGCCTTTCCAATCAATCGAAGGCAAACAAGCGGTTACAGGCTTGATTAGAAGGATGATAAATTACAACAACCAAGTTAGTGATGCAATGCAATTAAGGGCATATTTGCTTGAAACTTACCAACGCATTGTTAATGGTGAAATTAAACCTAAAAAAGCAGTTGACGCTATTGAACAAGCAATTTATAAAGTTTACACTATGGATGAAAACTAAATCGTAGACTTGGTGTAAAACACAAAATGCAATAGACAAAATAAAAAAGAACACTAGATATAGTGTTCTTTTGTTTTTTTATTGTTCGTAATAAATCGAATTTTTTATCTTTAAATAAAATCATTTTGTTTACTATAATTAAACTGATTTTAATTAAACATTGATGTTTTAATAATATATGTTTTAATTATATTTCCAAACTTTAATTAAATGTCAAAGGATAATTGAACGCCGTTTGATTTTTCCAACTCAACCGCTTGACCAGTTTTAACATCATAAGCAGTGGAGCGGATAAGCCTGCCGTCAAAAGTTTTTTCAATCACAACAATATTACGTTTATACACTTCAACACTGAGAGTGTGAGATGCTTTTGTTGACATAAATGGCTTTGCCAGGTCTTTGTCATTTTCAAAGTTGTCTATTTCCAAAACAACATTGCCGTCATTGTTGTAAAAAGTGAATTTTTGCAAATTGTTTTCAACACTGTATGGTGTGCGGTTTTCCACCAACATACCATTTTCATAAAAGTGCAAAGCACAGCCGTTGCCGTAGAACATAAAATACTCTTGACCATTTTTTGTGTTGTAAACACAGTCTTCATAAACACCTTCACGTGCGTCATGTTCCACTTCACGTCTAAAATATGGGCTATCTTGTAATTCAACCAAACGTTCTTCCATTGTCCATTTCTCCTTTGTTATGCTACAAAATTAGTTAGCGATTTAATATCTTATCTTTCAAGTGTATGTTCTTGGCAATCTGTGCAACTGTCAATAGAGTCAGATATTTCTGCTGCTTGTTTTGCTTCTTCGGGTGGGAAAGAAACATTTGTGTGATGATCACTGATAAAGTTTGCAATTTCACGTTTTACTTCATCAACTTCGCCAGAAGCGTGAATACCATTTCTATCTTTATCATATTCAATGCCTTTGCGTTTTGCAAGGTTGTATCTCATTGCGCCTGGGGCTGGGTCTTTAGTTGCACCGGCAAGTTTCTTTGTAAATTTAACAACATCTTCCATTGTCCATTTCTCCTTTGTTATGCTACAAAATTAGTTAGCAATTTAATATCTTTATCTTTCAAGTGTGTGTTCTTGGCAATCTTTGTAATTGTTAATAAAGTCAGATATTTTTGCTGCTTGTTGTGCTTCTTCAAGGGTGAAGGAAACATTTGTGTAATAAGCACTGATAAAGTTTGCAATTTCACGTCTTGCTTCATCAACTTCGCCAGAAGCGTGAATACCATTTCTATCTTTATCATATTCAATGCCTTTGCGTTTTGCAAGGTTGTATCTCATTGTGCCTGGGGCTGGGTCTTTGGTTGCACCAGCAAGTTGTTTTGTAAATTTAACAACATCTTTCATAGGACCTGTGACAACCAAACCATAAATAGGACCACTTGTTAAATATTCCAACAAGAAAATGAGAATATCGTGATATTTACTATTTGGGTCAGCCATAGCAGCGTCGTAAATTTCTTTATAATGCTTTTTAACATTTTCTGGTGTGTAAATTGCTGGACCGTGCCAAACAACTTCAAGGTTATTTTCTGCCAATTTGCTCATAACCACATCAATTGCGGTAAGGTCAAAGGCATTTGGTTTTAAAGCGATAAATGTGTATTGATATTTGTCTGAACCGTTGACGAAATCTTTAATTCTTTCAACATGACTTTTCATAAAAACTCCTTAATTATTAAACTGATTGTATTATACACTATTTATGGCATTTGTCAACCACATAGGGCAAATTTACTTTTCTCTTTTTTCAAATTGTTGAGTATTCACAATCTAAGAGAAATGAATAGCAGTTAAACCCACAATCAAGGCGAAATTTAGGCTTTGAAGCGTCAAAATTGATAGCAAAATGGCAAAATTGCAGATTTGGTGTAAAATTGACCGTATTTACACAAAAAAATAGGTAAATTTTTAAAAAATGTTGCAAAAGGGACACTAAACCATTGACAACACCTTGTGTTTTTGTTAGTATAACTATGCTATTAGTGCTAAATTTGTTAAGATTTTGGCTTTTAAAACACAATATTTTGACAAGCATAAGAAATTAGGCAAGCACTTTTAGCAGATTTGGGAGAAATTTAAGTGGCTCGAAAAGCAAGGGAAAAGAGCGAACTTGGAATATATATGGTTTATCTTAAAAGCGTTGAAGATGTTGCTTTTGACGCATTAGACAAAACAAACTTTTTAAATATTTTAGTTCAAAATAACACATTTTTGTTAGGCTACACCTTGCTTAACAATGCTTTTTTGTTTGTGGTTAAGGAAACGGAAAATCCACTTGATGTGATTATCCGCACACAAACAATCAAGTTTGCAAAATGGTACAACAAATTGCATAACAGAAGCGGAAAAATCTTTGATGGCAGATACGCAAGTTATCCAGCCCACACAATGGAAGATGTTTGGCAACTGATTGTTAATGTTCACTCTGCGGCTGAAATCAATTCAGAAGCGATGTCGTCCAGTCAAGATTATTTTGCAAATCAGTTTGTAAAAACTGGTTATCCACTCAACTTTTTCAAAACGAAGTCAGCATTTTTAGAGCATTGCAATCAGTTAAAGCAAAATAAACAAGCAATTAAGATGACTGACCAAGAAGTTACAAACTACATTATCAACACTTTTAACATACAACCTGAAAACTTAAAAAATATGCCAAAAGGCTTTATGAATAAGGCATTATCACAGATTTTCAGCGTTACAAAGGCCAGCGTAAGGCAGATTGCAAGGATATCAACTTTGCCACTCAGAATGCTTTGGAGTTTGGCAAAATCGTTAAAACCGCACACTCATACTGATGTGCAGAAGGTAGCAAATGGAAAAGAAAAAATTGACTAAAGAAGAAAAGTTGGCTAAAAAACAACAAGCCAAAGAGAATAGAATAACAGCCAAACAAAAAGAAAAACAACGTTTGGCTGATGTTAAATTGGCACTTAAAAATGCCAAAACGAAACAAGAAAAAAAGGCAATTAGAAAAGAAGCACGTAAAAATGCACCGCCAATGATGAATAAAACCACGTTGGTTAACTTGCTTATTGTATGTATGGTTGGGCTTGTAACTGGTGTAAGTGTAGGCATTTATTTAAGGCCAAGAAGCCTTGATCCAAACCGCTATAACTTTGAAGTTAGTGCTTTGCTTGACAATGTGTCAGAAATCCGCACAGAATCTGCCACAAAAACGCCAGAAGAACTTGGTGCAACCAAGTGCTGTGTGTTGGCATTTGACACAACTTTTAATTGTCCACGTGTGAGTGTTGTTGGTGTTGGTAGTGTTAAATCATCTGGAATAACACAATCAATCAATGCAAGGACAATCAGAATGAACGATAAAATTTTCTATGAAAACGTAAGCGTAAGTTCATTTGTTAAGGCCCTTAATCGTTATTATGTTGACGGACAAGATATTAGGCACTATAAAGGCTCAATGTCTGGCAAAACCACTGTAAACTGGGCAACCACACCAGATAACACTGGGGCAAACGATGTTAAAACTGTTGCACAGTATAAAAGCAAATTTGGTAGCACGCTCAATGAATATATGACATTTATTGTGTCTTCCAAAACCGTGGTTACAGCCAGCAGTGTAACGAAAAACGCTGATGGCAATTATGTTTTCAACCTTACCCTTGATAAAAGCAAGGCGGTTGTGAACTATGTTAAAACAATGAAAGATACTGGTAATTTGAAAGATTATCCTGACTTTACAGCAAACCCAGAAATCACAGTTGAAATGGATGCTCAATTTAGAATTATCCAATTCACCAGTTATGAAAGATATTCAGTTTATATTGTTGGTGAAAACAAAAGTGTTGGTAGATTAAGCAACACTTTCAGTTACGACCAAGACTTTGAAATTCCAGCGTTGACAGATAAAACTTACATTTAATAAAACAAACAAAAATACAAACAGAATTAAAGCACCAAGTTTAAGGCAACAAGGTCAACCTAGTTGGTTGAAGGAGAAAATAATGAAAAAGTTTTTACTTTACGCATTAACATTTATATTTGTAGCATTTGCAGCAGCTTTTGGCACTATTGCCACAAGCAGCCTTTTAATACGCTCTAATAGCCATGATAACAACCATACAAATATTGAAACTCCTAACAAACCAACCGAAAAATCAGACGGCGAAAAACTTTTGGACGGTCTGCTTAATATGGGGGGCACAAACATAAACCTTAACTTTAATGTCTATGAAACAACAACACAACCAACACCTCAAACAATAAACACAAAATATTCAAATACACACCTTTTGGCAGACGCAACACAACCAACACCAAAGATGGAAGTTGAATTTAACGGTAAACTCAGTATGCCGGACCTTGAAAACATCAAAGTTACAGGCACAATCAATGTTAAAATGAGTGGTCAAACAATCAGTATCGACTTAACTTATATGGACGGCAGATTATTTATTGCCAACCAATCAATGAACATCAAAATGGAAGTTAACAGTTTAAGCAAAGTGCTTGCATTGTTGCCAACCCTTGGTATTGACATTGATTTAGCTAGTATGAAGGAGAAGTTAGATGTTGACGCAATTATGTCAAACTTCCAAACAATGAAAGCACAAGTGCTTGAATCTGGCGATTTTCTTTTACCTTTGAACTTAACAGAAACTTTGGCTTTAAACTTTATCACAGATGCAAACTATGTTATCAAAAAAGTGGAAGCAAACAACCTTCAATTTGAGGGCAACACAGCAAACCTTAACGCAAACTTGGTTAAGGACGAAACCATTGAAATCATTAGTCCAGAGCAAGAAAAAGAATATGTTGATGTTACAAAAACTTTAAACATTCTAGATAGTGTTAAAGAAATTTTAACCAACAAAAAATTCCACTTAAATTTAAAAGCCAATATGACAGGCAAGTTTAATATCGGCGTAAATGGCAATGTTGATGTGGACTTTAACAACGATGTTGACGCTTTTGCAAACTTAAATGTGAATTTAGACGGCACAACACATCAAATAAGTGTTGGCTATGTTGGACAAGATTTATATATCTGCTTTAATAACTTAAAAGTTATGGTAAGCAAAACCAACTTGCAAGCAGTGGTAGACACGATTTCAAGCCAATTCAATATCGAACAAGCAGGGCAAAATTTGCTTGTGAAGATTGCAAAAATTATTCCTGGTTTTGAACTTTCAAAAATCTTGGAAGGCGATTTATCTAATATCAATATCAACAACTTGCTTAAATTTGCAAGGGGGGAAGAAAACGTTATTATTGTAACCCTTAAAGGCAAAGCACTTGGCATTGAAAATGATTTAAAAATTGAAATCGCTTTGGACGAAAACGACCAACTTAGTTCAATCACACTTGCTAATATCAAGTTGTTGGATAGCAATTTAAGTGCAAAAATCAGTTATAGCAGTCAAGTTGAAATTCCAGCAATCAATAAAGCACAATATACAAGCCTTAATGATTTGTCAGGGCTTACAAATGCAGTTATCAACACTGTAAAACAAATCAAGGCAACCAAACAAGTTAGTTTAAACCTTGCAACAAACATTGTGGCTGACGGCAAACCAGTTGCGGTTAACGGCGTTGTAACAGTGGACTTTAACACAAACCTTAAAATCAGTGCAAACTTGGTTGCAAACTTATTCAACAAAACAATTTCTGTTCAAGCAAGCGTGGTTGACGGCACAGTATATATGGTTGTGGATAACTTAAAATTCAAAGCGACCTTTGACGATTTTAAAAATATATTAGCTTCAATCAAACTGGCACTTAATAATCAAGCAGTCTTGCAAGTGGCAGACCTTGCAAAACAAATTTTGGCAAACACAAGCGTTATTATTGACGTTGTGGCTTGCAACCTTAACAAATTGCCACAAAATGTGGTGGCGGTTATCAGTTCCACAGCAGGCAAGTTTGGTTTGCAACTTGATAAACAACTTTTAAACAGCGAACAAAATGTGGATATCTTGTTAAATTATGGCACACAAATTTCAAGCATTGTGTTAAGCAATTTAGATATTAACAATGTTCACGCAACCGCAAGCGTAAGTTTAGGTGCAACCGCATTTGAATTTGACACCACATCATACCAATTTACCGCTTTAAAAAACGCGAACAAGTTGATTTCAGCAGTTATGAACACTGTTGATAACTTCAAAGCAAACAACAAATTTGCAGTTAACATTGCTTCAAGCCTTATTGTTAAGGGCAAAACAGTGGCAGTCAATGGTGATATGGCTTACAACAATGGCACAATTTATGTTAACTTAAATGCCGTGGTTGAAGGCAAAACAATTCCGGTTGAAGCACATATTAAAGATAATGTTATCTATTTGAATTTGGACGGCTTAAAAGTTAAATTGCCAATCAGCAAAATCACAGATTTAACAACAATTTTAGGCGGTTCAGTTGATGTTAATGCAGTGTTAAAAGAAATTTTACCAAACTTTAACTTTGAACAAATCAAAGCAGGCGATTTTAGCAGTTTAAGCCTTGGCTTGATTGAAAGCATTGAAATTGGCGAAACAACCGCACGCATTGAACTCAGCAATGCTTACATTGCAACCAAAACCAACATCGTGCTTAAATTAACCTATGGTGAAAGTTTGCAAGCATTGTCAATCTCAGGCATTGATATAAAAGATATTCAAGCAAATGCAAATGTAACAGTATACAACACATATGGCGTGCCTGAAATTATTGGTGAATATAGCGATTTATCGAATATCACCAATTTAGCAACAGCCGTAAAACAAACCGTTGAAAATTTAAGCAACAAACAATTTGCACTTGATTTAAATTTGAACATTAAAAAGGCAGATTTAAATTTAGGTGTAAATGGCAAACTTTATTTAGATTTATCTAACTTAAACAAACCTTACAACATTGAAAGCATCAAAGCATATGCAAATTTAAACTTTGTTTTAAACAGCAGTTATGCAGTTGAATTATGGCTTGAAAATGGTGTGGCTTATATTAACTTCCAAAATCAAAAAATTAAAATTTCAGTTGAAAGCATCAAAGCATTGATTGAAACAATCAAACCATTATTGCCAACAAACGAAACAAAAACTGAATTTGATTTAACAAGCCTTATCTCTGGCTCTGTGTTGGAAGAATTGTTGAATAAAGATTTCAGCAATTTAACCATGGCACTTATCAAAAATATCAGTTTAACTGAAAACATATTGCAAATCGGTTTAGCAAAAGAACTTATCAACCTTAACCAAGATGTTGATTTAACAGTTGGATATGGCACAGCAGTGGAAAGTTTAAAGATTGCCAACTTGTCTATTAGTGATATTCAAGCAAATGCCAACATCAACCTTGATTACGCATTTGTTCCTTCAACTGTTAACACAGCAGAATTTAACAATTTGTCAGGTGTTGAAAACCTTGTTTCAAGTGCTTTAACAACTGTTAACAATATCACAAAAACAAAACAAATTGCTTTGTCGGTTAACAATATGTTTGTTAAATTAAAAGGCAAAACCTATGCCTTAACTGGCACAGTTTATGCGGATTTAAACAACGCATTTACAAAAACAGAACAAGGCACAGAGTTTAATTTAGCAGGTTTAACCGCTTACGTTAACTTGGCGGTGGTAGATACAGCAAAAAATTACACTCACAATATTACAGCACAAGTTATTGATGGCACAATCTATGTTAAATATAACAACTTAAAACTCAGCCTTGACGTGGCAAATTTAAAAGACATTATTGCAGTTTTAAAGCAAATTAAATTTATCAGTGATAATTTAATCACACAAGACCTTTCAAACATTTCAATGCGTGATTTGGTTGAACAATCAAAACAAACAACCAGCACTGAAAGCAAATTTGACGCATTAGCATTTGCAAAATCAATTTTGCCAGGCTTGGATATTGACGCATTGATTAACAAGGATTTCAGCAAGTTAGATTTAAGCGTGCTTTCACACATTAGCATTGAAAATCAAACTTTACGTGTTGTCTTTGCAAAACACTTGTTTGACTCAAATGAAGATTTAGAATTTAACATCAACTTCAATGATAGCATAACTGGTCTTCGCTTTGACGGATTGAATATCAAAGGCATTTCAGCATCTGGTGATGTGGCAATTCTTAACTCATTTGATATGCCTAGTGTTGACGCAAGTGAATATACAAGCCTTAACAACTTAAAATCAGCCGTAAATAGTGCACTTAACACAGCGGTTGAAGTGGTTGATAACAAGCACATTTCATTTGGCTTGCAAACACAACTTACAAACACAAAAACAACATATAACGAAAATAACCAACCAATCAGCACAACTGAAACAGTTGTAAACTTGTTGCCAACCAGCAATGCAAAATTTGTTTGGACAAACGCTTATTCAATGGTGGACGGCAAAAATAAATTTGACTTCACCAAAATGCAAATCAGCATTAACCTAAATGCTGTTACAACAACCAACACTTACGAGCATAGTTCAACTGGGGCAAGAAGCGATACAGTTGCAAGAACAGTTAACAATGAACATACAATTCAAATCAACTACCTTAATAATGTTGCATATGTGCGTTACAACAATATGTATGTTAAAATCAATGGTGAAAACATTGTTCAAATTATTAACAATGTTTGTGAATTGCTTGGCGTTGAAACTGGTTCAAGCGTGATTGACAGCATCAAAAATTTAATTGGACAAGCAAACGATAAATCAATTTTAAATAAACTCAGCATTGAAATGCTTAAATCAATCAGTTTAACCGATAGCAATTTAAGTTTGATTGCAGATTTAAGCAATATGGGCTTTAACACATCAGTGTTTAATAAACTTAAATTAAGTGTTGATTATTCACCTGAAAGATTAACCAAAGTTACACTTAAAGATTTGACATATAAAAACAATGCTATTGATAAAGTTGAAATTTGCTTAAACGAATTTGAGCCAATCGGTGCATTGCCAGAAGGTGATTATATTGACCTGTCTGGTGTTGGCAATTTGCTTGAAGCGGTTAACAACAGCAAAAACTTTAAAGATTTTGAAATTGACGGCAGTGTAAAACTTAAAATTAATGTTATCGGCATCAACATTGACTGGAATATTCCAGTAAACGCAAAAATCAAATTGCTTGAAAACGGCAAGTTTGAAGCAAGCGTAAAAATGGGTGCAATTCCAGTTGTTGTGGGCGTGAATAACGATGTGCCTTTCAAAACCGGTAATCTGTCAGCGGGCGACAAACGTATGTTGTATATCTACATCAAAAATGAAATGGTGTATATTTACAGAACAGAAAAGATTACAACACTTTCAGGCACAAAGACCTATGAAAAGAAAATGAAAGTCCATATGGACACTTTCTTAGAAGATCCGCTTTACTATTTGCTTCAATACGGATTCGGTATGAGTGACAAAATTATGTCAGCAATCAACGATTCTATGAACAAGCAACGTCAAAATCCATTAGATTACAGCAACATCTTAAAAGGTTTCAACGCATCTAGCAATTACTATGCTTTAACTTTAAACCTTAAAGAACTTGCTGAAAACGACCAATTAGACACTATGACCCTTGGCATAAGAACAACCGATTATAACGGCAAACAAGTTGTAAGAGGAATCACACTTGACGTGTTTATGCCAGTTGCAAGCAGTGTTGAAATCACAATCAAAACTGATAATCTTAACCTTGTCAACATCGGTGGAGAAACTGACATGCAAACAATGTATGACTTTGTTTCAAACAACAGCGGTTTGCAAGAAGGTGCGGCATGGGACGCTTATGATGGTGACTGGAAACTTTCAAGCCAACGTGAATTCACATTGAAGTTTGAAACAAACAGCATACACACCGTGGCAGACGTCAAAGGTATTGCTGGCACAGAATTTGCTTTGCCAGTTTTGGAAAACTATTATGTGGATTCAGCCACAGAACGCACTTACTATAATTTTGTTGGCTGGTACACAAGCAAAGATTTTGCAATGGGTACCGAATATGCTGAACACATTTTGCCAAGAAAAGATTTAACAATCTATGCAAAATGGGAAACAGTTGTTAAAAAATATGTAACAATCAATTTTGTTACAAATGGTGGAGAAGCAAAAGATTCAATTACCTTGCTTGAAGGCGAAACATTTGAATTGCCAACATATGTTGATTTGTTAATTGAAGTTGTTGGCAACACAACTTATACAAAGCAATTTGAAGGTTGGTTTGTTGACGAAAGTTTAACAACAGAATTTGCTTCAAATGTTGCACCAAGTCAAAACACAGTGCTTTATGCAAAATGGGTGATTATGGATAGTGCAACAAGTTATCAATTAACAATTTATGACGCTGGTCAAAAATTGCTAGTTCGCCGTGTGCTTGTTGGTCAAACACTCACATTAAATGGCAGTCAATTTAAAGATGATACTTTGTACTATTTAGATAGCAATTTCACAAATCAAATTGATATTGCAAACTTCACAATGCCTGAACAAGATATTGAACTTCATATTCGTAATAAATATACTGCAAAAATTGTTTCAGTAAAAGGTACAATATTAGATTACGCAATCAGTTTGTACCAAGGCGAAACATTTGATGTTGCATCACAATCAAGTTCTGATTGGGATACCTATGCAAATGGTCAATTATCTCAACACATTTATTTAACATTTAACGGCTATTATATTGATGAAACCAAAGTAGAAGATATATCTTCAATCACAATGCCAAATAGTGATATTGAAGTTATTGCATCGTGGGACGAACAAATCAAAAACTACTTTACAATCAGCTTTAGCAAAGATACAAATATTACGAGTGCGTATAAATCAGATATAAGTTTCCCAGTTGAAAGTTTGCTTGTACTTGAAGGTGAAACAATCAATTTAAGCAACTATACACCAACATGGGTTTATTCAACTGGTAAATGGGTTGTAAAATGGTGGCATTATGAATTTGAAGGTTGGTCAACTTCAAAAGGTGGTTCAAATATCACAAGTTTAACCGTTACTGGTGACACAACCATTTATGCAAATTGGAATGGTGTTGTCAAAACCGGTAAAAACTAAATTTAATTGATTTAATAAATTTATTTAATTTGTTTAAACAATTTATTCAATAAAAAAGCCACAGAATATTGTGGCTTTTTTGCTTGCCTTATTAACTGGTTTGCAAGTAAAATATACTTGAATAGCAAGTATTATATACTTGAATATAAAAAAAGCAATATAACAACATAAATAAATATAGACAAGTAAAATAATTTTATTGATTAATTTGTTGTTACGTTGAAAATCAAAAGGAATAGTGTATGAAACAATCAAAATCAAAAGTTTTTAAATGTTCTTTACTTAGCATTTTTGTGTTTATGTTAAGCGCTGTTCCATTTTTGTTTGGCGTTAAAACACCAAAACTTTTTGGTGTTTATCAAAGTAAAGTTGTAGCCGACATTTCAACATCTGAAAAAGCAAGCAAAATCACAAACACAGCAATAGATTTAACACCTAAACAAACAACCCCAACGGCAACCGTGCTTGAAAGTGGAGATTACCGCATACAAAGTGAATATTTAAACTTCTATTCAGTGCCAACCAGTATGTTCAGTTATTCAAACAATGGTGGTGCGGCGGCTGGCAATGAATTATCAAAAGCATTTGACCGCAATTTTAACACTTGCTTTAAATCAGCACAAGATAACAATGTTAACGTTGTGGATAAAACCACTAATGAAGTGCTTGTAACAAACTTCCTTAACCATATTGATGTAACTTTCAATCAAACAGTTAATATTAACCGCTTAATTTATGGCACAGAAAACGGCACAACAAGGGGTTATCCAACCGAACTTAATTTGTATTTTAACAACGGCAATGGCTGGCAACAAATTTGCAACATAAAATCTACTGAAACATCAAACCTTGTTGTTTTTGATTTTGGCACAACTTTTGCTGTTAAACAATTTAGGTTTGAATATGTTAAAGTGCCAACATATCACAAATATCAGCCAACAGCAAGGGAAATTATTTTCTTGCAACCAGAAAATGAGTTGTTTGAAGATTATTCAAACCTTTTCACAGATTACACACAAACAAAATTAAACAGCAAATATTCAACTTTTGAAAAGGTTAAAGAACTTGAAAACAAACTTAAACAAAACGTAAATTATTCTTTAACTCAAACTAAACTTGACCGTGCAAAACAAGTGGCATTAAACAAAGTGGTTTACGCACCACAAAGGGAATTGTCAACCAATCAAAATGCACAAAATGTTATCAATCAGTATGGTAATATAGAAGCATATTGTCGCAATAATTTGCAACTTAATTCGTTTGGCACAAACAGGCAAACAACGGGTGTCTTGGCGTATGCAGGGCAACAAATCACCGTGTATGTTGAAGCAGAAGCAAGCGACCCATTACCAAAAATAAGATTTTCACAACATGTTGGTTATTGGCGTAAATGGTTAAGTGGAGAATTGCAGTTAAGCGTTGGCAAAAATACGTTCACTGTACCAAACTTTAAAACAGATGACTATTCAATAGACGTTCCACTTGGTGGGCCAATCTATATTTGCAATCCTTATTCAAGCACAGAGCAAAGTTCAAATGTGAAAGTGTATATTGAAGGCGGAGCATTGTTTCCAGTGCTTACCGCAACAACAGATACAAAAGCATATAAATTGCAACTTAATGAATATGCAAAACAAGTGCAAGCCAACCCAAGCGAAGTCGTGGACTTAACTGAAATTGTAACTGACCATGCGATTTTAACAGTAACAGCCACAAAGGCAAACGAAATTTATGCAAACTTTAATCCAAGCCAAGCAATCACAAATTGGAACACTTTTATGGACCAACTGCTTGAATTTGATGGCATAACACAAAATAAATCTAATCCACTTTTTGATGAACGTAACTTGCACGCCAACGTAAATATTAGGGTTGTGCAACCATGGGCAGGGGCAGCAGCTTATGCTTATTCAGAACATATTGGTGTATATTACAGTTGGCAAAGCAGTTTAATCACTGGTTCAGGCTTTGGCTGGGGTATCCCGCACGAAATTGGGCATATGATGGACAATCCAAACCGCACAATCGGTGAAACTACCAACAATATGTTTGCAAAGTATAATGAAACAGTTATTGAAAAACTTAATGCACGTGGCGAGTTTGCAAAAACAACAACCACACTTTCAAACGATTTAATTTATGATGCAACACCATATTTTAACAGCAATCGCTATAACTTTTTAATTTGGTGGTATATAGAGTGTTGGCAAAAAGGCTATTGGGCAAACCTTGAAAATTGTTATCGTGGCACAAACGCAACATTAAAGCTATTTTTGGCATTAGATAGCACAATACAAACACAAATAAATAACCTTAAACCAACTGAAAAACAAGTTTTGTTTTCTTCTTTGGTTACTGGCATAGATATGAGTTATTATTTTGACCGTTGGGGTTATTCGCTTACAAATAAATTGGAGAATGACCCAGTTTTCAAAATTGAAAACGCAAGCAAAACATTTAAAGAACTTATGTCACTGGCAACAACAAATGGTATAATTGACAACACAAAACAGCCAAAATTATGGTATCAAACAGCCACTGCATATCACAACACAAACACAACACCAATTTATTCATCTTCCACAGTTGCAAACATACAAAGCATAACAAAAACTGCAACAGGATATAATATATTTATCAATCACACAAACAATGAAAATCATTTGGGCCATGAAATTTGGCAGGGTGATGAAACAAACGGCTATAAACAAATAGGTTTCAGTTACACAAATGCGTTTACAGATTCAACAACCTATCCAGAGGGCTACACACCAAATTATAAAGTTGTTGCAGTTGATAACACTTTCAGCAGTTCATGTTTAAGTGTGGCAATGCAACCACAAACAAACAGTCAAGCGGTTTGTAAAATTGGTGAAACCGAATATAATTCTTTGCTTGAAGCAGTCAAATTTGCTCAATCTGGCGACACAATTTTGTTGTTAAAAAGTTGTTCAAGCGTAAATTTAACAATAGATAAAAACTTAACTTTTGCTATTGCGGAAGGGGTTGAAGGTGACATAACAATTTCAAAAATTGAAGCTGGCAATTTGATTTCAGTTGTAACAGGTGCTACCTTTAATTTGGTAGGCAAAAGCACAAATTGGTTGATTTTGAACGGTAATGGCTTTACTCAAAATGGGGCTTTAATCAGTACTGCTGGCACAGTTAAAGCACAATATGTTGTGTTAACTAATAATGTGTCGTCAGGCAATGGTGGAGCAATAATTTTGCTTAACAACTCAAAAAATTCAACCTTTGAAAACTGTAAAATCACAAATAACAAAGCACAAAATGGTAGTGCACTTTTCGGCGATTACGCAAGTGCGAGTGCAACATTTTTAACAACAATTATCTCTGATAATGTTTCAACAAAAGATGGTGTTTTGGCTTTCAAATGTAACATATCTTTAAATCGTTGTGAAATAAAAAACAACAAATCTCAAAATGGAACAATCAAAAATTATGCAGGTGGCATTTTAAACACAAACAACTGCATAATCACACAAAACACTGCTGAAATTGGTGCGGGTTTACATATTGACGGATACACAAATATTAAATATTCACAAATAAGCAATAACACAGCAACAAAACAAGCAGGTGGAATATATTATTCAACAACAGTTGCAGTTCGCCAACTTATTATTGATAATTCCGTTGTTCAAGACAACACCGCTGTGTCTGGTAACGATATTGTGATTGTGTCAGGCAATTTAACACTTAAAAACGCAATAGTTGGCGGTGACGAGCAATCCGGAGAAATCAGTTTGCTTGGTGGTAAAACAACAATAAATGCTGGGGCAAATATTCAAGCACAAATCAATATCAAATTTGGTAGTGAATTGATACTTGATGGTGGTGTGTTTACAAACTTAACAAATTGCACTTTCAATTTGCTTGATTTTGTTGACGATATGTGCATTTTAAAGGCAAACAATTTTGCCTTAACAGACGCATATTGTGAACTAGTTAATTTATCAACTTCAAACATAAGTGCAGAGTTAAAAGATAATACAATAATTGGCAAAGCAAGCCCAGTTGGTTTAACTCTTAATTTTGGCAGTTTGCAACAAACAAAAACCTATAAATATGGCGAAATCGTAACACTTGATTTTGACCTTTTACCAACACAATATGCTGTAAGTTTTTCAGACCAACTTGGCAATGAATATTCTTTTAATAGCAAAATCACAATGCAAGTAAATATTACACTTACAGCAAATTTAGGCAATAAGGTTAAAATTAATTTTGATTATGGTGCAAAAACTGAAACAGCATATTACACACCATACACCATGTTCAGTCTCCCAAATTTTGATGGAACAGAGTTGGAAGCAGATAAAAAATTGATTGCATGGGGCAATAGTACTGCAGTTTATTCAATTCAAGAACCAGTTGTTGCAATTTCCAACACAACTTATACTGCTGTCTATGAACAACTTTTCTTGCTTACTCTTAAAAATAAAGGCAAAGTGGTGTATACTGGATATTATGAATATGGCACAGAAATAGATTTAAGCACATTGTATCAAGAAACGGTTTCATATTGGTTAAATAATGGCACAAAAATTGACGGAAGCAAAGTAATAATTAATGGTGACACAACGTTAGAAGTCGCGCATACAGCAAAAGAGTATATTGTTCCAATATTGACAACAACCTTTGTTTTAGGTTTTATAATAGCTATCACAATTATGGTTCTAATCAAAAAACATAAGCAAAAAGCAGAAAAATAAAAATTAGAATCTTCTTTTAATTCAATGATTTTAATTTGTTTAATTTTAAATTATCATTTTATAAAACAAAAAAAATGGCTAAAACAGCCGTTTTTTTATTTGGTGTTCTCGGCGGGAATCGAACCCACAACAAAGCCTTAGGAGCAATGGAAAATTATAATTTTAATCTATTTCTTATTAAAAATCGCAATTCTTATCAAAATTTTAGCCAAAATTGTGCAGTATTTTAACCAAAACGGCTAACTTTTATAATTTTTAATCAACTCCTTTCAAACCCACGGTACACAAATGGTGAACATTTCACTCATTTTGCACTTTGGGTGCATTTCTATAAAATTAGATAATTTAAACAATCTTTGCTACTATTATTCAATTTTACAATTTTTATGTTATAATGTAAATGTATTTGGAGAAATTGCATGCTTAAAAGTATAGAAAATTTTGTAGAAAGTAAAGATAATGGTTTGATGCTTTTAGATTTACCAACTGGGTTTGGTAAGACAACGAGTGTTATCAACTTCATAAAAGATTTTATTAATAATGAATTGCCTGTTGCAAAACGTGTTTATTTCGTCACTAACCTTAAAAACAATCTTCCTGAGAAACAGCTTAAGGAATTGTTTGGAAGCGCTTACAATGATTATTGCTTGTATCTAAAACCATATTGGCAATCGGTAACTGAAAAGTGGAAATATGTTCAAATCAATAATTCTGAAATTCTTAATTCAGATGAATATAAAAATTTAAATTTGGATATTGAAACTCTTTATAAATTTAGAGCAGATAAAGAAAAATTTAAAATTGAAAATTTCGATCACGAATACAAGCAGACAAAAAAATTGATTAAATCTTATGAACAAAAAATTGAAAAAGACACTGAAATTAAATTTAGACAATTTATAAAAAAGAACTACTTATACAATAAATCAACAAATGACAAAGACAAGTTTCTGAACAACAATAAGTGGATAGCGGAACTTTATCCAACTTGCAAATTAAAAGATGAAAACATAAAAGTTGTTTTATCAAGCACTAAAAAATTCTTTAGTCCAATGGATACATTTTCTCGTATGCCGTTTTACATTTATAACAACAACTCAATGATGAACAATACTGTGACGTTCATTGATGAGTTTGATACTACAAAAGAGACTCTCCTTTCTCAGATAATTGACGATGGATTAAAATTTGATATAGATATATTTGCATTATTTTTAAATATTTATTATTCTCTTACAAATTTGAAGTTCCCGAATTCTTTAATGAAGCTTAGTGATTATAGAAAGGAAAAAATAGCAAATCAAGAATGGGATGATATTAAAACCTTGAAAAGTCAACTAGAGAAGCATTTTGTAGAAGTATATCAAGATTATAATTTTGAATTCTTCACAAAGAGTAAAGGATTTGAAGAGAAAAAAGCTTTTATATTTGATGACGGAAAAACATTAAATATTTTTAATGATAATTCAAAAAGAGTTCTTCATACTAAGTTAGATAAAGACGAAAACAATATTTCATTATATGCAGAGGCAAAAAGCTATGTTGGTCAAGAAAATAAAAGATTTGACAATGTCTTAAGAGAAGTTAAATATGCTATCGATGATTTCGTAAATAAAGCCGCATATATATCTAAGAACTATACAGACTATAAGAATCAGTCATTGAAAGGCTATCAAACAAAATACTCGTTCGAAGAATCTGTATTAACTATATTATCAGCATTTAATATTGCTAACGAATTTAAACAATATTTGCTTGATCGTATAATAGACAAGGATGCTAACTTAAAACTAGATTTGTCGATTGATACTGAGTTTGAATTTATGCGTAAAGGCTTTGAATACACAGAAATTGAAGATGATCATAATCATGATTTGCAGACCAAATCTCACGCATTTAAATTTGATACAACTCCAGAGGATATAATAACAAAGTTGAGTATAAAGTCTCGTGTAGTAGGAATTTCTGCTACCGCATCTATTGATACAGTAATTGGAAATTATGATATTGATTATCTTAAAAAAATATTAAGAGATAGCTTTTATTGCGTTCCAGACAGCGATCATCGCAGGTTAGAAAAGCAATTTGTAGAAAGTCAAAAGATATACGAAGATAATGATATAAAAATAAAAACCATTGCTATTGATGATTTTAACTTTTTTTCAGACAAAGAAAAATGTATAACAATAATCAACTCATTATTTAATGAAGAAAATAAAAGATTATATTTAGATTATCTTGAAAAAAGTAATAGCCATTATCACTTCTTTATTATTTGCAAATTATTGAAACTTTTTAAAGAAGTGACCGAAAGCAAAAACATATTCTCTTTCTTAGCATTTTTAAATTCGTTTCCAACTACTAAAGAGAAAGCAAAAAGCGAGCACTTTTTAGACAGGGACATTTTAGAAAAAGGCCTACAAGATTTAATTACACAAAATAATTATGTCGCCCCTCCAATTTTGCACATTGTAAAAAGTAGCACATATGATGAAGAATTTGCCAAAATTGATGAAGAACTGGCGGAAGGCAAAAAAGTATTTGTTTTAAGCACCTATAAAACAATTGGAAATGGCAAAAATATTCAATATGATATCCCAGAGATTCAAAATATTAAATCCAATGTAGTGTCTTTTCCAGAAAATAAACCTCAAAAGGACTTTGATGCTATTTATCTTTCCACGCCAACGAATTTGATACAAATTTTATCTTATGACTCTGAAAATAAGGCAAATGAATTGTGTAAGTATCTTTTTCAACAAGAATATTTGTATCAAAAAAAATATATAAATCACAGTGAAAGAAAGACTAATATTGAGGCAGGATTCAGAAAAACCTTTTATGGGGACAGAATAATCTCCTCTTATAAGCGAAATCAAGATATACTACTGCACACAGCACAGTTGACCATACAAGCTGTTGGAAGAATTTGTAGGTGTAAAAATAAAAACAAAGTAATAAATATCTTTTACGACCAAGAAGTGCTAAATCGATTAAGCATAATACAAGAAGAATTAATTAATGGTGAATTTATTTTTAACAAAGAATTTTATCAATTGTTAAGTCAACCAGTTAAAAGTGATGATTTAGAGTTGGTAAAATATACTAATAGGAACAAACAAGCATTCGTCACAATTTGTAGAATGTCAAAAGCTGTTCGAGAATCAGAACAGGCTGTTGTAGAATGGCAGGATCTGCGTGATTTTGTATTAAAAAACCCAACAGCAAATTTTGTTCCAGAAAAGTATAGGGATTTGTATCTTGAGTTTGATACACCATATTCTGGCTATGCATTTAAACTAAACAATAAGCATGAGTTTACAAAAATTTCTTTTAATAACTCTTATGAAACAAATCAAGTCTCTGCAGAAGAAAGTGAATTAATTAGGTTAATGAATATCCCAGAATTAAGGAAGTATTTTGAAGAAAGCGGTTATGCCACCGATTTTAAGAGTGGGAAATACATTATGACGGAGTCCTTATACAAACAAGTTTACAAAGGTGCACTGGGAGAAGTTGTTGGAAAATATATTATAGACAAAGCACTTGGTTATGATTTAGAAGAGCTTGATCACAATGGGCAATATGAAGCTTTTGACTTCAAAATTAAGAACTTTTATTTCGATTTTAAACATTGGGATTATTTTGTAAAAGACAATGATGGTTATTGCCGTTTCATTGATTGGAAACTTGGCACAGTGCAAGGTGTAAAAGTTATAGTTGCCAATATTTTTCAAAGAGGCAATCACAAAATTAAAGTATCTGTTGATGATAAAATAATACAAGTTCCATATTTGATAAACGACGAAAATGAAATAGACTACAAATATATTGAAAATTTAATCGATATTATTTAATCAGTATTAACTCTTTCACAACTCTATATGTAATCTCAACAATATGGTCAATTTGTAGGTTTACAAGTTGACCTTTTTCTACGTCTAAGTCAAAATACTCTCGCCATTTTTCTTTTGAAAAACCCTTTACAAATTTATCTTCAAGTTCGCATATTTTATTTAATTGCAGTTGTTCTTCTGCACTAATTTTTTCGTTTTTTAGGATATCTTTCACTAGTTGTAAAACGTGGTTCAACTTTTTCACCTCCATTAGAAATTATAGAAACATATTTGGCATAATCTTCGCCATCGCTGTAAACTAGGATCATAATATCAGCAATCATTGAGCCAAACATCAACACATGAAAACAACCATTTTTATCAATAAACATTTCATTTTTGTAATTATTGAGTTCATCAATATCATCGAGCAAATGACTTCTAAAGTGTATAAACTTTTACTTTGAAAGATAAATCGTTCTTTCAACAATATATTCACGCATTCGTCCTTCTTTGCGATCGATAGCATTGCGCACAAGTCTCGCATCAGGCATCTTGCAAACAAATCTAGTTTTCATAAAATCTCCTAAAATAAAATGGATAGGCCAAAGCATCCTAAGAGGTAAGTCTACCTAAGTTTAAATATATCCTTGCAAATATTGAAGGTATGAACGATATATTCTTCGTTGTCTAGTCTGTGAAGCTTATAAATGCTAGCCAACAACTGCTCAAACTTTTGTTTTTGCTCGGCTAACAATGTTTCAATTAAATCAGCCTTAATGTGTTGAATTTCAATACTTTGCTTGAAATATTCTTGCGAGTTTTTAAAACTCATATTAACAAGTTCAACTATCTTTTTCATAACCCACCTCCAACGTGTTTGTGTTTTACCGTAAATATATTTCTTTTGCAAGTCATTTAAGAGAATTTTTTATACATAATTTATTTGCGAAGTTGAATAATTTATTAGCATTTTAATTTAAAATATTTTATAATAGATAAAACTTAGTTGGGAGTAAAATATGAATATTAGTTATAATAAATTATGGAAACTACTAATAGATTTAAAAATGACAAAAACACAGTTAAGATTACAGGCAGATCTAGGGACTGCTACACTCGCGAAACTTAGTAAAGACCAGCAAGTTAGCATGGATGTTCTTTTGAGAATTTGTCAAGTGTTGAATTGTAATATATCAGAAATTATGGATGTATTGCCTAGTGGAGATGAATAATGGAAAATTATAATCAATTTACTTTATTTGATTATCTAGAGTCTTCGCCAGAAAATAATCAAATTGAAGAATTAGGTGAAATAAATACCAATATACCTGATTCATGGAAAGAAAAATTTAGGTCGTACGATATAAATAAATATACTAAAGATATTGAACAGTTTGGTATTCAGACTACATGGAATAATATATGTGGTTATGTTATTGAGAATAAAGTCAGTGAGTTCTTAAATGTAAATAATTTTGGCGAGTTATATGAAATAGCATTGGCTATACAAGACAAAAAACAAAAGAAAGATAATGGCCAATATTACACACCAGAAGATGTTGCTCTTATTATGGCTGGATGGTTGAAAGATCTTGATGCTCATAATGTGTGTGATGTGGCATGTGGTACTGGTATACTAATACTAACATATCTAGACTTGATCGGAACCGATGAAGCACATAGATTGTTAAGTGAAAGCAAAATTTATCTTTACGACTTGGATGAAACCGCACTTACAATTTGTAAGACAGCAATTTTGATGAGGTATGGAAAGCAATACTCAAAAAACATTCATGCAATCCACTGCGACTTCCTAAACAAGAAAGTTCACTTACCTTCCGATTCAAAAGTAATATCCAATCCCCCATACGCTGGCATTTCATCCATTCCTTACGAATGGGATAGATCAAAAATACAAATGTATACTAAAGAACTATATTCTAGTTTTATGGAAAAAATTTTATTAGAAAGCGATAAATCTGTTATAATCACTCCATATAGTTTTATTGGAGGAAATAAGTTTTATCCCCTTCGTTTACTTATGAATGAATATGCTGGTTTCATAGTTTCGTTTGATAATGTCCCAGGTAATATATTTTGTGGGAGAAAACACGGAATATTTAATACAAACACTAGTAATTCAGTAAGAGCGGCAATAACAGTTGTGGATAACAAAGGCAAAGGGTTTAATATAAGCCCTCTAATAAGATTTAAAAATGAAGAAAGAGATAAAATACTAAAATGCAATATTCTTGAATCAACATTATCTGCAAAAAAACAAATTGTGGACAAAAATAATAAAGCATATATAAAATGTCCAAAAGATTTAGAATTAATAAAAGATGCCTGGATGAACAAATCAAATCAATGCTTAAAAAATATTGTTTCAACAAAATCATCAAAATACAAAATATTTATCCCAAACACATGTAGGTATTTTACAACGGCATCTTCATATGAATTAAAAAGAACTGGCTTTATCAATTTGTGTTTCGAAAATGAAATTGAGTATTCATTTGTCTATTGTTTAATTAACTCAAGTTTTGCCTACTGGTGGTGGAGAATGTTTGATGGTGGAATAACCTATCCAATAGGTTTGCTTAATTCTTTACCGATCTTTATAAACTTGCTAAATAATGAAGATAAGGAATTCTTTAGAGCAATAAGTGAAGATATGATGAGAATCGAAAAGGAATGTGTAGTTACAAAATTAAATGCAGGATCAATCCAAGAAAACTTAAAATTTCCCTCAAAATATAGAGATCAGATAAACAATAGACTGCTAAAAATTTTAGGTTTTGACTATTTACGATCACAAGCTTTTGATATATTACACAAAAATAGTTTTTTCGGAAATCTAAACAATTCTGAAGAATAAAAAGGAGAAAAACAAATGAACAATAGAATACCATTAACAAAAGAACAAAAAGAAATCATGTCGGAATTTTATTCAAAAAAGCCTACAAAAGTAGTATTGAATAAACAGGAACGAGATATACTATGGAATAAAGCTACAAAAAGAATATCTGAAATAGATTTTGATTGGCTAAAAAGAATATGTCCAGCACTAGAACATCAAATTATGAGAAGTTATAATTCAGGGAAAAATATACAAGCGGCAGTTTTTAGTGAATGCGTCTATGCTCAAACGCTTGCAAACATTTTTAATCTTGATAATTTTATTAATTGCTATGATGATAATACATATATTCCACAATCTGTAAGAAATTTTTTAGATTCTTATAAGATGGTTCCTAGATATGTATATTCCAAAGCAGACAAAAGCAGAATGCTGATTCAGGCTGGCGGATGCGATGGAGTTGATAGTGCTTTAGTAACTGTTATTGGAGATCTAGTATTTTACACTATTGAATTTAAAGAGCCTGGGGCTAAAACTGGTGAGCCCGATTTACCAAAATACGGGGAAAATGGTTTACTTGAAATTGATGATAAATGGTTGTCTAAAAATCCTCAATTTAAACAAATGTTAGAAGAACAATCACAACTTAATTTTTTTGAAATAAGAGGTCATAATATAAATTCTTTTTCAAAAGAAAGTATTTCATTGGCTGTTTCAAACGTTGGAGTGAATAAAATTATAACAGTAATATGTACAGAAGATATAAATGGACTGTTAGTGATGTTGCCATCAAATCAAGCATTTATATGGGCTAACACCGAAGGAGAAATACGTTCTGCTGGTAGGAATCATTATAAAGTATGGACTCCTATTGCATTAAAAAAGTTTTTGCAAGATTATAATGCGCAAATTAATGGTAATATAGTTAAAGTTAATAAAAACCTACTCGGAGAAAGAAAAGAACGTGGAGGAAATCAAAAACTTTCAGGTTATAAAATTACATCTTTGTTTTTTATTCGTTTAAAGGATTGCGAATTCGAAAATGATTTTATTGTTTTCAATATTAACAAAGTACGACAACTAAAACCTACAATAGCAGGTAAAATGTTCTTCGATGAATTAATATATGAAAAAGTAAAAGAATATTATAAAACTTATTTTAACTAGGAAGAATATGAAAATAGATATTACAAATACAAACAATAAATATGACATTATATATGCAGATCCGCCTTGGGCTTATTTATGGGGGAAAGGAGAAAAAGGTGGTAATTTTTGTCCTGAAAAGCATTATAAAACAATGTCAACTGAAGAAATATGCCAGTTGGGTGAACATATTAAACAATTAAGAAATAAAAATTGTGCCCTTTTTATTTGGACAACAATGCCCTGTTTACCAGAAGTTTTTAAAGTGATTGAATCATGGGGCTTTAAGTATAAAACATGTGCATTTACTTGGATAAAAACAAAAAAAGATGGACAACCACTATCAGGAATGGGGAGTTATACCAAAGCAAATGCAGAATTATGCCTTTTAGCCATGAGAGGTCATATAAAAAGCGTAGATAAAACCGTCCCTCAAGTTTTAATGCATCCTAGGTTGGGACATTCTGTAAAGCCAGATGAAATAATGCGTAGGATTGAACGATTATTTGGCGCAAACACGACAAAAATTGAACTTTTTGCAAGAAGAATTGTTGATGGATGGGATCGCTGGGGATATGAAGCTTAGAAAGAAACGGAAAATTAAATCCGTTCTTTTTTATTAAATGTAGGCAAAATAAAAGTAATTTTATGGAATTTAATGTATAATGGTTGAAACGGAGAAAGATTATGTACGAAGATGATAGTTATGATATTTGGGATACAATAGCAGATGAATCTAATATGGAAGAATAAATAATTGAAGAACTATCTGATAATAAACCTACAAAAGAACGATTAAAAGAATATGCTGATCTTCCACTTGCTGAATTTGCAAAACTTCCAAGAGAGATCCAAGACATGTGTTTGACAGATGAATTGCTTGAAGAATTTGATAATTCAGATGAAGTTGACAAATACCATCAAAGACTTTTCATGAAAATGGTAATGAGAAAATACCATACCCAAATTGGTAGAGTGAGAGATTATTTTCATAAGTATTATACTGATGGAAACTATGGCGAAAAAAGATATGCTCACAAGTACCATAAACGAAATGTTCCAGTTGGCTATGATTACAAAGCAAAGTTTATATTAGATAACCTAAAAACAGATTATCCTAGATATAAGAATTGTATTAGAATAAAAAATGGCAAAAAGAGTTTAATTCCCGTTGGTATGACTTATGATGAATTATTGGAACTTGCAAGTAATATGAACTGCTTATCAAATGCATTAAAAAATTCAGAATTGAAGAACTACCACGACCTTATTATTGAACGGTTTTTAAAAGGTATTTCAATAAGAGAATATGCAAAAAAAACATAATATGACAAAAGGTTCTGTCGAACATCAAACAAAAAAGGCAAGATATATTTTTGCAGGATTACTTGCGCGATATGACCTCGCTCAAGCAGTGTTTGATGAGATATTTGAAGAAGAAGCAACAGACCTACAAGAAATAGAAGATCAATCTATTAAAGATCAAATATTTACATTATTAGAAAGCTCAGGAATATTAGAAAGACTACATTAGGACAGTTTTCGGACATATACAAAAAAGTGCACCCTTATAAGTAGAGGGTCACTTCAAAAAAGAGCTCGTTTGAATTAATCCTCTAATCTAAAAAAGGAGGATTTTTTTATGTTCATAAACAAATTGTTAACAACAAAAGATATTCGCAAAATGTCTTTAAGGAAATTTATGAGTTGTTATTATTCAATTCCAAAATACCAATTAGTACCTGTATGGCAATTACAAGATGCAAACAGCGATTGGTTGATTATTAATCATTTGGAACACACAAAAACAATAAAAGAACTTAAACATTTTATAAAAGAACTTAAAGAAGATCTTTGGTATGGCATTCAAAACAATAGATACAAGGAGAAATAATGAGAAATTACATTTTTGAATTCGATCAACAAATTGTGTTAAGACTTGGCTTAAAACTCAACGATCTTCTGTTCTTGGAATATTTGTTACAATTCGTAAATAGTGGTTATATGAGATACAAATTCATAGACCAAAAGAGATATTATAAAATAACCTACAAAAAGATTTTAGAGGACTTACCCATCCTTAACATAAAAGAACGACAAATTGGAAACTTAATAGCAAGGCTGGAAAAAAAAGAAATTATTCAAAGGCTTTCAGGAAAAATTAACGAACTGCATCTATTTATAGATTTTGATGTCCTATTCGGCAACAAAATGCCAGCCCACTTTAACTTGTCGGAAATTGGCTTCCACGATGAAGGTAACGGACTGCTGACAATAGATTATTATGATATTAAAAAAATTAAAATAATACATGATAACGCGCGCGTGAAAGATCTGGATAAAAACGATATCCTCACTTACCTTCTTGCTAAACTCAAATTGCGTTTTGGAGAAACTTTATTTAAGGCTTATATTGATAATTTTTTGTTTATTGATAAAATAACAGATACATATATCCTTTTTGATGTCTCAAATGTAAAAGTTCTTGGATTACAATATGGGAATAAGTTTAAGGAAGCATTGGATGAAACCATAAAAGAGCTGGTGGATGCATAACCCCAAGGGGCGGTCAAATCTCTAGCCAAAGGTTTTTAATAAGCGGACAGGCAGTCGCACGCAAATTTTCGCATAATCAAAAATCAAAAAATTTTTCAAAATTTTATTAAAAAGTTAGGAAAAGAAAGGCTTTTGCGTATTTTGATTTCAAAATAAAAATCAAAAACAATCAAATCTAAATCAAAATAGTTCAAATATGTAATATTTCAGTTGGCAATTTTATGAAAACATAAGCCGTCATTTCAAGTTTTAGGAGCGATAAATCTTGACTTGAATAAATTGTCAAGTGGACTGCTAAAAAATCAAAGAAGGCACGAATTTGACCAAGATAACAGAGATACAAATATAAACAGAAACAAAGCAAAAAAGAATTCAAAGATACAGAGTTTAATTTTGAATATATTTTGCTGTTTCACTGGACTTGTATACTCTTTTGCGGTACTTTTTGTTTCGCATAAGAATGCAAGTCCAGGTAGTGACAGCACCTGGAGGAATAATGCAAAGAATTAGAACAATTAAAGAAACATTACAAATGATTAAACAAGAAGATCCAAACACTGGACTAAGTGAATTCTTAATAAGAAAGTTGGCAGATGGATACAAAATTAGATCAATTAAAACTGGAAAGAAGGTATTAATTGACTATGATTCACTGCTTGCCTTCTTGCAGAGCAAAGATTATGAACTACCAATGGAACAAGTAATTATTAGATAAAAGGGAGAAATAAAATGGATTGCGTTAGAAAGAAAAAACTAAATGACGGATCAATATCATATAGAATACAAGTAAAAGCAAAAGATCTAAGGACTGGACAATTTGTGGCGAAATCAATGTGTTGGAGGAAACCAAACGAGTTAACCGAAATTCAAGCCAAGAAAGAATTGCAAAGAGTTTGCTTGGACTTTGAAGATAAATTCAAAAAACAACTAAACGGTATGCTTACAGTAGATAACGACATAACTTTTATAGATTATGCCAATAAGTGGCTTGAAAAGATTAAAAATACAAGATCGCTAAACTACTACATAAAAGGCAGAGACAATATTAGAAAGTTTGAGGCATACTTTGGGAATATTAAACTTAACCAAATAACACCAGTCATGGTGCAAGGTTTCCTAGATGAAATGATGGCTAAGAAATATGAACAAAGATATGCAATACTCAAACGAGATTTAACTCAATATTTAAAATCTCACTGTATAAAACTGATTGATGCTACTAGAAATAGTGGCATCTCTAGATCAATCTATTACTCAGCCACAGTTGGTAATGGCATAAGGATTGATAGCGCAAAAACAATATGTAGTGCACTCAACTTAGACTTTGATGAGTGGTTTGATGTTAAAGTAATTAGTCGCCCGTACGCAAAAGAAACTATACTCAAACTTAAACGCATATTAGCAACAATTCTAGCCGATGCGAAAAGGCAAAGATTAGTTGAACACAACTTTGCATCTCGTGATTACATTGCACCAATTCAAGGACACAAAAAAGAAGTTAAGATACTTAATGACAAAGAAGCAAAACAACTGGCTGTGTATCTAGACAAACTAGATAATCCAAGATGGAAAATCGCCTTGCTAATAGCACTCTTTATGGGCATAAGACGTGGCGAACTTGCAGGTCTTGGATGGAAAGATATAGATTATTCAAACAAAACAATGACAATAGCAAGATCTGTTCAAGATATAGTTGGGTTTGGAATAATCACCAAAGAGCCAAAGACAGAAAATTAAAAACGCACAATCTCAATGCCAGACAAACTTATTGAATGCTTACACGAATACGAAGCTTGGTGGCAAAACCAGAAGAAGTATCTTGGTGATAGGTTTGGCGACACAGATAGACTATTCTGCACAGAAGACGGCAAAGATATCTGCCCAGGACTGCTACGAGTATGGTTACAAAAAACTCTTGCACGAGCAGGACTGCCAATCGTTACACTCCACTCACTTCGCCATACAAACATAACATTGCAACTAATGGCGGGCGTAGATATGAAGACTGTATCAGCCAGAGCTGGCCACAGCAAAGCCTCAACCACCAGTGATTTCTATAGCCACTTTCTAAAGAATAGTGATATACATGCAAGTGAAGTAATAAATAAAATATTTGAATAAATTGGCAACATGTATGGTAATTTGACATAATTTATGTTATAATATCTTAACTTAAGGAGATATTATGGAAAATATAGTTATTACTGATATAATTGATAAATTAAAGCATTGTGAAATTAATATATATTTAGTTAAATTCGATGCAAGAAGCGAGAAACTTAACAATGCGGTTTTATTGCCAGACGATATTAATTCTTCATTGTTAAAAGACTACAATGACTATTTATATGGATTTATCAATAGAGAAGTAAAAAACTATAATCCGAATGGGAATGATAATAGTGCATTGCCAGTTCTTAATTTATCGTCAATTGAAAAAAGATGGGATGCTATATGCAAAACAATAAATAGTTGTGGAAATCTATCGCAAAGAGATATCTACACATTAAATACTAGTGAAAAATTATCGTATAATAATGAAGAATTAAATCTTTATGTAACTGAAATAAAAGACACAACGGATGATTCTTATTGCTATTTTGTTTCAAAATATCAAAACACACAAAAAGTATTGAAATATAAACGATTATTCTTAGAAGAATATGGTCGCTTTAAAGAAAAAGAGAATACAAAGGCATTAACATTAAATTATAATATAGATGTTGTCATCTTAAATGATAATGTGTATATATTAAGTGAAACAAGATTCAACTCTATATTTGATTATGATGAAAATTTGAAAGAAACAGCAATGAAAACAGCATCTGAACATGTTTCAAAATGGAAAATATTTTATAATGCAGATAAATTTATGGATTTATTAAAAAATAAATATGCATATAGAGGAATTGCAAAAATTAGTAAAGATACTAGTTATTTAAATGCAATAGAAGCATTTGATCCCAAAGATTTAAAAAATCGTATTTTAGATAAATGTAGAAATGTGTTTAGTGAAGAAGATTTTAAAGAAGATTTGTTAAACGTAACTAAAAAGAATGGTAAAAAAATTATCAACTTAATCTCGAAAGAATTGAAATATAATATATTTGAAGATAAGGTAGAAGAATGAGAATAATTGAAAAAATCTTTTATTATTTAATGGCTGTATGTTTTATGAACATAATATTCTTGATAAGAATGATTCCAGATTATTTAATAAATAGTGATTATACAATGAATTTAGGATCATGGATTTGCTTTGGGATTGTTACACTATTAACTTTCATAGGCATGATAGCCTCCGTTTTAATATTTTTTAAAACATTAAAATTTAAACAGAGTTCACTAGGAATAGAGTACAAAATAGTTGAATGCAAAAATCATACAGGAGAACAATATTTTACTCATTTTTCTTTGTTGGTTTTAACAGCCTTTGCTGTACCCTACACAGATTTGCTATTTGATTGTATTTTCATATGTATGATACATTTACTACTTGGATTTATTTATATAAGAGAAAACTTGTATTATATTAATCCCACATTAAACATTTTAAAATATAGAATTTACGAATGTAAATGTATGTCGTTGAAAGACAAAGAAGAAAAAACGCTTTACATATTCGCAAAAAATGTTGATATGTATATTAATAAAATAATAAAAATAAAATCTAATCGTTCGGATATAGTAAGAATATCACAGAAAAAGACGACTAAATAAGCCGTCTTTTTTCTTTTGGAATTGGTGAGAGTAAGCAGATTTGAACTGCTGACCTATCGCTTAGGAGGCGATCGCTCTATCCAGCTGAGCTATACCCTCATAATGGGTTTTATTGGTGCTTGGGTGAATTTTTGGTGAACTTTGGTTTTGTGTGAGTTTGAAGTAATCGCAAATTGTCCGTATTTTAGGGATATTTAGCGATTTTTATTTTGTACAAGTCGATACTTAGGAGGGCTCCGTAATATCCGTTTTACTACGAGAACATATTGGTTTTAATTTGGTTTAAAATTAAATATTCAAATGTTGTTTGTGTTATTCATTAATGTTAGTCAACAAGAATTTTAAAACGCTTATATGTTATCATAGAGTGGTGGGATTGTCAAGTGAAATATGTTTTGATGTGGAAATGCAAAGACTGTATTTGGTATTGTTTAAATCTTTAACGTTTTTGAACTTTGTGTTAACTTTTACATTTTTATTCAACATCTCTTTGCGAGAGCCAAAAAGTTTTAACATGCTCTCATATTTTGTCCAATATTTAGTAAACTGAATATCTTTATTTTTTGATTTCTCTATAACAGTAAGTTCATCAGTGTTAAAATATTTTTGTGCTACTTTTGCGTTGTATGGGCTGATTGCTTGTATGTCAATACCAATAGGATTGCTTGAAATCGCAACAGCAACAAGATCTTTGCTGTGTGATATGTTAAAAAATATCTTTAAGTTATCAAAAATAGGCTTACCAGATGATATTTTTATAATGGTTTGCTTATCTAAATCGATATTTATAGATTTTAATAAATTTTTAAGCAAAACATATTCACAATATACATTTAACTTGTTTTGTTGCTGTGAGTATTCGTTAAAGCGAGTTGAAAAATATGCACAACCTATTTGGTTTGTGTTAAACTGCTTTATTGTTGAATTGTCAATATATTTTATTTTTAGCATGTTGATATATTTTGCTTTGTAGATATTGTTTTTTAATTAATGTTAAATAGATATTTAAGTTTATATAAATGCAAATTTTATATGTGGTTATAGAATTAACATTTTTGATTGTAAAGGCTAGATATTTTAATCTGGTAAAAGAGAAATAAGATTTTCAATCTCTTCAAGATTGGTGTATTGCATAATTTCCAATCGCTTTTTCGTTGCAAGAGGTTCATTTTTAACATACCACATAAGGTGTTTTTTAAAATATGCAACTAATGTTTTTTCAGTTCTAAAATATGTTTTTAACAATTCCAAATGTGTTTGAATTGCTTGTTTTTTGCTGTATGGTTTATTTGTGCCTTTAAATTCGCAAAATATTTCAGGGCAACCCATTGCAGAACGTCCAATCATAACACCAGCACAACCAATAGATTTTGCAAATTCTGCATCTTGTTTGGATATAATATCACCAGACCAAAACACAGGGATATTAACAGCATTAATAAGTTTTTTATATGCGTCTTTATCCACATTTCCAGCATAGCCTTGTTCACGTGTGCGGGCATGCAAAGTTACAAAAGCAACACCACATTGTTCACACATTTTGGCAAATTCTAAATAGTTTTCATTGCCGTCGATACCAAGCCTAAATTTAACTGATACTGGTTTGCTTGTACTTTTAACAAGGGCAGAAATGACTTCACGTGAATTATCAATATCTTTCATCATTGCACTGCCATCTTTGTTCTTAACAATTTTGGGTGCTGGGCAACCACAGTTTAAATCTATAAAATCAAATTTTTCAAACTGTTTATCTGCAACAAGATGAGCAATATTAGGATCATGAAAAAACACTTGACAACCGCATATTGCGTTGGCTTCTTCTCTTAACATTTTTGATGTTTGACGGCTGTTATTTTCAAATGCTTTTAAACTTATCATTTCAGTAACAACCATGTCTGCACCAAAGTCTGCACATATTTTTCTAAATGCAAAATCAGTTACACCTGCCATGGGAGCAAGTGCATAGATGAACTTGTTGAATTTTAATTTCATAATATTATTATATAAAAATTGTAAAAAATTTCCTAGTGTTTTTTAAGTTTGTAAATGATAAATATTTTTTAAATTTATGCTTGCAGTGATTTTTTATAGGCTTTAAGTTAATAAAAAATATAATCTAAAATTATTATAATTCACATAAATAATTTATAAAAAATAATTTAAATATATTAAAAAAACACTTAAATATATTGAAAAATACTATTTTTTAAGGGTTTTGAATAATTTTTATTAAATTTTTAAATTAAATATTTATTTTTTGATTTAAATTTTAATATAGATAAATAAATATTTTTATTTTGATTGTAAAAAATATTGTTATGAAAAAGAATAATTTATTTTCAGGTGCTTTGATTCTTTCAATAGGTGGTGTGTTGGCTAAAATTTTTAGTGCAATATACCGCATTGTTTTAACACGTATTTTGGGTGGAGAAGGAATCGGACTTTATCAGTTGGCTTTTCCGCTATATTCTTTATGCGTGGTTATTGCTACGGCAGGCTTGCCAATGGCAATATCAAAAGTTATTTCAAGGTATAAAAACAATCAATCGCAAATTGTAAAAAAATGTTTGTTAACAACAAGTTTAATTGCACTCGCTTTGGGCTTTGTTTTAGTGATAGTTAGTAAACCGCTTGCAACGCTTCAAGGGTCAACTGAGATTTGGGTTTGTTATGTAGTGTTAGCACCAACATTAATATTAATCAGTGCAAGCAGTGTGCTGCGTGGATATTTTCAAGGTGCGGGATATTTTACGCCAAGCATGGTTTCAAATATTATAGAACAATTTGTCAAATTGACTTTTGGCTTAACAATGTGTGTTGTGTTGGTTAAAATTAGCCTGTTTGCGTCAATAGTTGGGGCAATGGTGGCTATTGCAATTAGTGAGTTATTTTCACTTGCAACTTTGCTTATTTATTTGAAGAAGAATCCACCAACGAACAATGAAACACATGAAAAATTGTCGGTTAAAGAGATTTTTAAAGATGTTTGGCCAATAACACTCACAAATGTTATTTTACCAATCACTGGCTTTGTGGATAGTTTACTAGTAGTTAATTTGCTTGCTATAAATTTTAGCAGGCAAATGTCAATTTTTATGTATGGTGTGGAATCGGGTGCGGTTGGTTCGCTGATAAGTTTGCCAACAATATTTTCGTTTGCAATAGCAAGCGTTTTATTGCCAAGTTTAACAGCAAAAGGACACATTTATAACAAGACACACAAAATTGCTTTAGGGCTTAAAATTGTGCTTATAATCACGTTGCCATGTGTTATTTGCTTTTTATTAATACCAGATAAATTGATAACAATTTTATATGCAAACAGACTTTCAGGTTACGGTGTGGAAGGTTTAAATTTGGCATATAGGTTGTTGGCAATAAGTGGGCTTGGTGTTGTGTTTTTGGCAATCAATCAACTATATTCAAGTTGTTTGCAGGCAATCGATAAAAGGTTTACAACTATAAGAAATTTGATAATAGCGGTTGTTGTGAAATATGTTATTCAACTAACCTTTATGCCAAGTGCAATGATTAATATTTATGCTTTGGCAATAGGTAATACTACTTGTTATGTGACTGCAATGGTTTTGAATCATATTGAAATTGGTTTAAGTTTTCCATTGAAATTTGACTATATATTTATGTGTAAACTTTTGCTTTGTAATGTTGTGATGCTGGTGACACTTGTTGCAGTGTTTATGATTTGCGATGGGGCAATCTGTTCACTTTTAGGCTTGATGTTGGTTGGACTCAATTATGTGGGGAGTTTGTTTATGTTTAAAATTTTCAATAAAAAAGATATAGCCATGCTTAAATATGGAACAATAAAACGTTAAATTTAACTTTTGTGATTAAATTTTGTGTTATTGGTAACAACCAAATTAAGGAGTTGTTATGAATAAAAATGAATTTATCAATCAAGTTAATTTAAAAACTGGTTTAACAAAAAAAGATTGCAAACTTTGCTTGGAAACAATAGTTGGGGTTATTAAAGACGCACTTAGAAACGGCGACAGTGTGACACTTTCCAACTTTGGCAAATTTAAGGTGAATCAAGTTAAACCAAAACCTATGTATAGTTTTCAAACTGGTAAAACATATTTAGCGGAAGAACGCCGTGCACCGGTTTTTAAGGCTAGCGATAATTTGAAACGCAGTGTGAAATAGACTCTACTTTGTGTTTTGAAATTAAAAAAATTAAAAAATATTAAAATAACAATAAAAAATTATTAAAAATATTGTAAAAACGAGTAAAAAATTAAACATTTATAAAAAATTTTATAAAAATTAAATTTTATTTAGATTTTTTATAATTTTCATTTAGTTTTTGAATTTATAAACAAAAAAAGCAAATCACTTTGCTTTTTTTCTTTTCTCTTTAAAAAACGATTGAATTATAGTTTTGTTCTCTTGCTCAAATTCCTTCATCTGAAAGGCGTTGATTGTGTGATTAAGACTTGATGAAAGATTGAATTTTGTAAGTCCGCCACTTTGTTCATCTGCTGTTGCGTAATAAACATTTTTAATTCTTGCATTTAAAATTGCACCAGCACACATAGGGCATGGTTCAAGGGTGACAAATAAATCACAATCATCTAAACGCCAAGATTTTAATTTTTTGTTTGCTTTTTGAATTGCTAAAATTTCTGCATGATGTGTGGCAATTTGGTGATGTTCACGTTTGTTAAAAGCCTTGGCAATCACTTTACCATTTTTTACGATAACTGCGCCAACTGGAACTTCGCCTTTCTGCTTTGCTTTGTATGCGAGCATTGTTGCCAACTGCATTGGTGAATTGTATTTTTCCATACTTCATATTTTGCACATATGGTTGTTTAAAGTCAATTGAATTGGCATATCCACGTGCTTTATTAAGTGCAATTAATGGCACATCTTTGTTTTGAGCATAAATTTCAGGCAGGTTTTCTTCACCTATTGGGTGTGGCAACTCTTCACTTCCTACTTCGATTGTGTAGGCTGGAATTGTAAGTTTTTGAATACACCAGTCTTTATAACCGCCAGTTGAGTTTTCAGTTAAAACAAGTGGATAACCAGTTGTTTTTGATAATGCTGTGCCTATATCAAAATCACGTTGACGGTCTTGTTCTGTTTGACCTTCAAAGCCATAATAGATAATATCACCTTTGCTGTGATAGGAAATTGTTAACTTTGGTTTTGTTTTTAATGTGAAATCAATAAGAGAATTAACTTCACGTTCACTTTGTGGATAAAACCCTATAAAATTTTGTGTGCTAGGACAGGTTACATTTTGGCTTCCACCTCCCCAGTTGGCATCAAAATTTGTGTTTAAATCAACCAAATTTACATTTGCTTTATACTGGCTAAAATTGTTGCTTCCGTTGTTTGCTAATGTTAAATATTGCCTTGTAATATTGCATGGTAAACTTGATATACCGTCAAGCACTATCTGTGCACCGTCTGGATTGACTAAAAATATAAAATATATGCCACCATTTTTAACAAGGTCATTATGGTATAATTCACGTGCCATTTCAATTAACAATAAACTTGTAATGTATTCACGTGCATGTATGCCGGCTTGAATTAAAATTTGCGTGCCATCATAATCTCCAACATGGGTTGCTAAAATATTTTTGCCAAGTGTTGATTTACCTGCATTAAAAATCTCCAATCCTTCGTCTTGCAGTTGTAAAATGCGGTCTATAAGTTCTTGATAGGTCATGTTTTCTCCTAATTTACTAGAAGTATTTATGACTAAAACAACTTATATGTTAATAGGATTGAAGATAATAATGTTTTAAATATTGGTGAGTGGTTTGTGTGTGGTAAAAATTTTATTTATGATAAGCAATATTGTTGTTAATTGTAAAAGCACGGTAAAGTTGCTCTAAAAATATCACACGCATAAGTTGGTGTGGAAAGGTCATTTTTGAAAATGAAATTTTTTCTTTACACATTGACTTAATGCGTTCTGCAATGCCATTTGATGCACCAATAATAAATGATATTTCACTAGTTTGAAGTGAAAGATTGTTAAGTTTTTTTGCAAATTGTGGGCTTGTGAATTGCGGTGCGTCAATATCCAAACAAATTGCATAGCCCTTTATATGTTTTTCAATGCTTTTGGCATCCTTTTCAAGTGCTAAATCAATATCTTTTTGACTGGCAGATTTTGGGTTGTTTTCATTTAATTCTATGATTTTAAGTTCGGCAAACCTTGAAATGCGTTTGCTGTATTCGGCTATGGCTTCGGCCAAGTATTTTTCTTTAATATCGCCCATGACAATCAAATTTATTTTAAGCATTAAATCAACCCCCAAATAAATGAAGAAATAGTAACAAGTGCACCCAACACAATGCTGGACACAACAAACACAGTGCTTGCCATATTTTTGTGCTGTTTTTGCCTTTTTAATAATTCACTTTGATTGAGAACCTCATTAACTTGATTGATTTTTTCTTGTGCTTCTTCAATAGTCAAACTATTGACTTTTAGATAGTTGATAATCTTTTTAATATCCATTTGTGCACGCTCTTTCATCAACTGTTTAGTTAACAACTTATAAATCCAAAGCATTAGCACAACAGCAAGGCTTACAACACCAATATATAGGAAAGCATTGCCAGAGACAAACACTTCAACATCGTTAACAAAAGTTGCAAAAGGCCATTTTAAATAGAAACCATAATAGAAATATGTTGAAAGGGCATTGTTCATAAAATGCACAATCATGCTTGGGAAAATGCTGTCACTAACCAAAGCGATGTAACCCATAAAACCACCTAAAATGCTGGCGTAAAAGAACTGGTTGATGTTTAAATGAATAAGACCAAATAAAAGTGAAGATATAATCAAAGCATACCTTGGGTTGGTTTGCTTTTTGTGTGCTAAAAGCATAATACCACGGTGTAAAAACTCTTCACAAACGGCAGGTAAAAAGCATGAAAGCAACAATTCTTTAAGTAGAGTTGCGTAACTTATTGTTTCAGTAACTGTGCCAAGTTTGATTGACTCGTAACCAAGCAAAGTGATAAGCCCAGAAAATGTTGATGCAACAAAAGAGTTGATAATATATAACACAACGCCAAGCAAAATTGAAATAACAATCATTTTGCCATTGATTTTTTTAAAGCCAGTATCGGCAAAAGTTTGTTTTGCATTTTTGCTTACCATAATGGTGTAAAGCAAGAAAGGAACACCAAACAAAACCACACATTGAATTAAAGATGCGCTCAACCAACCATTTGTTATAAGCCCGAAACTGCCAAGCACAAAAACAATCGCAACCAGTGTGATTGAAACAAAGTATATAAATCCAATTTTGATTAAGTTTTTGTTCTTCATTTTGTTTTAATTTGTCCTTATTTTGTTGGTTTAATTTGTTGAAATTTGCAACTATCCTTTTAAACTAATCTTTATGGTTTAACAAATATTTTAAACTATGTCAAATTTTTTGTTTGTGGTTTGTTTGTTTTGCTAAAATTCGGTGTTTAATTTTGTGTTAGGCTAGGAAATATTTAAGCCACAGCAACAAAATTCATAAGCACCCAAAACACTATCATGATGCCGAGTGAAACAAGTAAATAGATAAGTTCTTCTTTTTCAAGTTTAAATTTTTGTGTACCTTTAAATGTTAACCACATTGAAATGCCAACAAAAATAGCAAAGAGTACCACTGCAAGCAAATAATATGTCCAATGTGAGAAATAATAGCCAAGACCGGCAAGTGCCAAACTGTTATTAATAACATGCACAATGATACAATATATTATGTTGTTTTCATATGCCATTATAACCCCAAACAGCAAACCCATAAGCAAAGGGTAAAGCAGTTGTTCTTTTGACATATGGAAAATGCTAAACATAACTGCACTAACTAATATTGCAAGTTGTTTGTTTTTGTTTGCCAAACCTTTAAACATAATGCCACGGAAAATCAATTCTTCACAAATTGCAGGTATCAACACACGAGAAAATACAGCGTAAACATATCTAACGCCTGAAATATTAAGCAAACTGCCTTTTATGTGACAAAGTTGGTTAAAACTTACAATCACAGGGTAAAGCATAAAATAACACAAAACGGCAATGCCAGCGTACATAAGCAATTTTAAAGGTTTAACTTTACCAGCAATTTTATCTGACTTGTTGTGACGTAAGACAAAATAAATAATCAAAAAGCCAAAGTTTAACACAATGGCTGAAATTAAATAACCAACATCGGTGGCACTAAATTCGCTAAAACTGTTACTATTTCCACTAAACTTAAAAACAAGCATGCAAATCACAGTAAAAAGCACCAGCATAACTTGACCAAGCAAAAAACTGGTAACAAATGCTATTGAACTATCTTTAACATTTAATTCTCTTTTTTCTGTGTTAACTGTTTCCATAATTACCTTGATGTTTAAACTGTAATATTTTAACAAAATTCGGGCTTAAAAGCAATCAAAACAGTGTTCGCTTTTTTCTGTCTGCTTGCATATATATCTATATGGAATATATAATTTACAAAAAAGATATAAGCAAATCAGTGCTTAAACAAAAAAACATTGTCATCACGGACGATTGTGTGGTGGCGGAAAACACAAAAATTTGGAGCAGTGTTTGTTTAAAACAAGGCACAGTTGTTGATGATGCCTGCGAGATAACTTCAAATAGTGTTTTGCAACATGCAAAGTTGGGGCAAGGAACTATTGTTAAGTCTTCATTTTTAGAAGATTGTACTGTTGGGGCAAATTGTTCGATTGGTCCGTTTGCACATATCCGTGGTGGAGCAACCTTAGGTGATAAGTGTAGAGTGGGCAATTTTGTTGAAATAAAAAATGCACAAATTGGCAGTGAAAGCAAAATGGCACATTTGGCATACATTGGTGACGCCACTGTTGGTAAGAATTGCAACATTGGTTGTGGGGTGATTTTTTGCAACTATAACGGCAAGATAAAACAACGTTCAACTTTGGGTGATAATGTGTTTGTTGGTTCAAACACAAATTTGATTGCACCAGTAAATATTGGTGACAATGCGTATATTGCAGGTGGAAGTACAATCACACAAAACATTCCGGCAAATGAATTTGCTATTGCACGTTCACGTCAAACAAATAAAACAGGGTTTAAAAATCCATATTTAGATAGATAAAAACTCATAATAAAAAAGTGTTGAATTTATAAGTGTTGATTAAAAAATATATTTAAAAGGTAAGATGCTTAAAAATTTTTAAACTGCTTTGTTATACATAAAAACTATAAAATTTATTAAAAGTGACAAAAATAACAAAAAAAATATTGCAAAAACGCAATATTTTTTAAATTTTTAATGTTTTTTATATGTTTTTGGCAAATTTTTTGTATTCTTCAAAAATTATATCTGCCATTTGTTCTGGTGATAAATTTGTGCTATCAATCACAAAATCATAATTTTGCATATTGGTGTTGTCGGTTTTGTAAAGTTCTAAATACCTTTCGTTTTCAGTGTCCCACCTGTTTGTTAAAAGTTGTTTTGCATGTGCTTTTGATGTGGCTTGCTCATGTTTGCGATTTGCAGTAATTAAACGGTCACATGCTGTATCAATATCCACATCAACAAAAACTTTAAATGATTTTTTAACAAAATGCCAAGCAAGGCGACTATCTATAAGCAGATTATCTTTTGCTCGCTTTTTGCCAATCACGGCAATTTTGTTATCTATAAATTTATCAACTTTTTTAACCTTTGGTGAGTTTAATTGAAACTCCAACACATTTGTATATCCTTCTTGCTCGGCAACTTCACGCATAATGTCACCAGCACAAAGATAATCAAAGCCATATTTTTCACATAATATTTTGCTTGCTGCACCTTTACCGCTACAAGGCTTACCTGTTACTGTTATAATCATTAGTTTTCACCTTCCGCTGTAATATTGCTACCGTCACCAGAAGGGCCAGATTCGGTGTGGTCTTCATAATATTTAAGTTTATCATTAAGGCGTGAAATTTCTGCTTGCTGTGCGTTTAATTGGCGTTGCTTTTTGTTGATTGCAACCAACTGCCAAATTGAAACCATAATTAGACAAACAATCAAAAGGATTGCTGAAGCAATGATTGATTTAACTTTTGCATTTGCTTTCATTTTGTGGTTTGATATCTCCTTTTTTGTGTTTTAAATTTAACACATTATACCACTTGGCTTGCAAAAAGACAACTGTTTTTTTAACCAACATTTCAAACAAAAACCAACCCAAAAGGCAGGCTAAAATTAAAGTGAAGGAAAGTGAACCAAAATTAAAAAAATTAATAAAAATCACAAAAATAATTGAAAAAATACTAAAAAATATGCAATTAATTATATTTTTTATGATATTTTTTGAAAAATTTAAACAAAAAATGATTTTTATTAAATTAAAAATTAAATTAAAAATAATTCCTAAACTAAAAAAAATTAAAAAACAATTTAATTGATTTACGGTTGCAAATATCATTTAAATAATTTCCTAAAAAATGGTTGTTTATCTTTGCCTTCAACAAAACGCAAACAATTAACTTCTCCAACAATATCTGCCTTGTTTATGTTGTTATCAAGTTTAACTAATTCCAAACTGCTTCCAGTAATAACAAGTCCGCCGAACACTGTGTCTAACTGTATAAGTTCAGGCTTTAAACTGATTATTTTGTTAACGCCAGATACTGACAAATTTTTGCGGTTAACCAAACTTATTGTTTGTTCTTTTGAAATTGGATTTTTATTTTGTTCCATAATTCACCCTTTTAAAATTAATATTTATCTGGCGATTTAATTATGCCAAAATTAACTTTTAAATAATTAATATTTGTTAGCAAAAAATATGAATAAAATATTTTAATAATATTTAAAAAATTATTTTATATAATTTATAAACAAATTGTTTGACAAATTTTGCCATAAAAATTTATAATCATTAAAGAAACAAAATTAAAAATAATTTACTGCATTTAGGTTAAATTATAATAGGGGAATAAATGAAAAAAACTGGCAGAATAATTTGTTTAATTTTAACATTTTTTGTATGTGCGTTTTTTTCGGCGTGCAAAATTGATTATAGTGGTTTGAAAATGTCGTTTTGCTCCAACAGTGGGAAATCGATTGATTCAGTTAGATTGTTGATTGATGCTGAAAGGGCAAATGAGTATTTGGACAGGCAAACAATCGCAGTTGAATTTAGTGGTATTAAAGAAAAACATATCGGTGAAGTTTTGGTTTCAACCATGCCAGCAAGTTTGGCTGTTATAAGCAACCAAAATTTGGAAGGTAACAAATGCTTTTTTGATTTGACAGCGGTTGAACAAGGCAGTGGCAAAATTGTGGTTAAACATTTGGCAACTGGCAAAACAACATCACTTGATTTGGTTGTGGATAAAAAGGCAACAAGTGTAACAACAAAAGTTAAAGAATTTGTTGTGGCTATTCCAGCCGATGAAGAAATTTATTATTTTGACCAAAGCAAACTTATCAGCCAAAATGGCTCAGACCAAATTGGCTTTAAACTTGCAAACAATGGCACAATGCCAACTGGGGTTTTGCCTTTAACAACAGATTTTAAAGATGAAAAAGAAACAACTGTTATGCAAGGGCTTATCCTTAATGGCAACATTAAGCACAATGATAGTGTGACAATTTATCCAGTTGGATTTATGGAAGGATATGACAGTGTTGATGAATACCCAACTGAAACAATAAAAATCACTTTTGTGCGTGCTATTAGCAGTGATTTGTTTGTGCTTGACACTGATGATGCGCATAAAGTTGATGGTGTGTTAAATTTGAGTCAACCTTTCCATTTGATTGCAAAGGATACAAACCAAGCAACTGGTCAAAACTATCAATATAATAATATCGGTTTTGATTTAAAATATGTAAATTCAAACAACGGCACTGTTTCATTTACAACAAATGAAGACGGCACAACAAACACTGTTGGGCTTGAATATTTGCAAAAATATTATAATGTTGAGTGGGAAGTGTCTGCACAATTTAAAAACCTTTTGGAAGTGTTCTTAAACGAAACAACCCAAACAATGCAAGTTGTTGTTGAAGCAAAAGACTATGCAACAGATATTGCTAAAATTGCAATTCGTTTAACACCAAAAGTGGAAGGTAATTTGCCTATTGCTGAAAGAACTGTCCAAATTAAGTGTGATGTTAAACCAACTTCTTTTGAAATCAGCGTGCAAGGCAAAGTGCAACAAAATAACGGCACAAAAAATGTTTACAACATAGATTTGTATGACTATTACCGTTCAGCAGACAGTGCATATGGTGCAAACTTTACATTTAAACCTTTGGTTGAATACTCTTATGCTGATTTAAAAAATGTCAAAATCATTGTTGCCCCAGCAGTGCTTGACGTTGTGCGTGATTTAGATGCAACAACTTCAACAGGCACAAACCCAGTGTCTGGGCTGGAAAATTTGCAATCTGCATATGCTTCAAACAGATATTTGCTTCAATTTCATATTGGTGGCAGACCTATTAGGTTTGAAATTGATAAAGCAACTGGTATGGCAGTGTCAGAACCAGTGCTTTATCAAGAAGATTTAAAACGTGTGCAAATTAAGTATACAGAAATATCCACAAATGCTAACGATTGGCAACTTAATTGTGAAGTTGAAAACTATTATAGTGGTGAATTGGAATATTTAAAAAACATTGAACCAACCAAAGCAACTTTACAATTTAACCATAAAGAAGGCATACAATCAGTTGATGTGTTTGCCGGTGTGTTAACAAAAGGTGCTGAAACAGATAATGTTACAACTTTGGACGATACAACTTCAATCACACAAGTTTACATAAATCGTGCAAACAGAGATAACAATGTGTTCTTCCTTACCAACATTAAAGGCGACAAAAACAAAGCAATCAGCACAGCAAACTTTAACATTAAGGTTATTGGTGGGCAAAATCACCCAGTTAAATTGTTGCAAAACATAAAAGGTAATTTAGATTTAACAAACGCAAAAACAGAAATCAACTTTGCTTATGATATTATTGGTGGTAACCCAAACAATGCGGTAATATTTGGCTTTGAGTGGCAAGATAATTTGCCTATCACAGATGTTGGATATTATCAAATTATAATCAGTTATGCTGATGAAACTGTGTTTGAATTCAGTTGTTTTGTTTATGAAGAATTAACAGACGAAGAAATCACGGTAAATGTTGAAGAAAACCCGGTTTTGATTGCAAACAATCTTGCTGACGGCAAAAAATTGTATTCATCATATAATGCTGACTACATTGTTAAAGCTGACAGAACTAATGCGATTGTGGTTGGTGTGGAACTTCCTTCACAATTCACAACCGATTATATTTCTGGCTATAACTTTGAAATTAATGTTGTTAATGATAGTTTGAACCCAGAAGAACCAGACCTTGAAGCAGATGTGCAAGAATATGCAACACTCACTTTGGCAAACAATAAAGCACTGCTTTCATTTGTGCAAGGTAGCGTGTTTGAGGGCAAATTGGCTTATATTGAACTTTCAATAAAGGTTAGAAAGCAAAATTTTGTAAATATCATCACAAAAGGTGGTATAACTGAATCTGGCATAATTAAAATTCGTTTCTTTGCTTATGAAGAAATTAAAAAAGACCAAATCAAACTCAATCACACCTTTGTTAATGGCTATTGGAACAGTTTGCTTGGTGCGTATGATAAGTCAGACAGTGGTGCTAATTTAGAAGTTAGCATGTCGAACAACACATTGTGGAATTATGTTCAACCACAAGTGCAAGATGTGGAAAACTATAAAATTGGTAGCGAGTTAGTTAAAGTTGCTGACTCTGCTTCATACAGCGAAACTGAACTCTATTATTTAGTTGACGGCTCAACAATTACAATAACCAGCGAAGCAGACTTTGAAGATAAAAAGGCAACTTTGTATGTGAAATCTGCAAATGTTGTTTGGTACACTTCAAATAGTGATGCATTAAAAACAACCGTGCAAACTCAAAACGGAATCAACCTTGAATTTGTAGGCAAAAGCGGAAACATTGAATATGACGTTTATGCAATGGTTAAACAATTCAATTTACCAGAAGTGGTGTTGAGATGTCACATTGTGATAAGTGAACCTATTGTTACAGATAAAATTACCATTGTTAGCCCAACAAAGCAAATTTCAGGAAATGAAGGCAAACGTGTTATAAGCCTTAAAGCGGGCGAAAGTTACACAATGGAAGTGGAATATTATTCCAACCAATTTGAAACTTTGCCAAGCAATCAGCGTATTATCACAAACCCAGGTTTTGAAATGCTTGTTATTGATAAATCAGGCAACATACATGATAGTGTTGTGTCTGTTGTTGGCAACACTTTGCGTGTTAAAGAGAACTTTGTTTTAACAGCAGATTTACGTGTTTTGGTGTTTGCCCGTGACGCATTGAAAGATAGATTGCAAGATGCTTCTGGATACAACAATCCTAGTGATTTCTTGATGTGGGATAGTTCAAATCCAGATAACCCATTGTTTGACCATAGGTCAGCATATGCTGTTATTGATTTGGTTGTTTCAAACGGTTCAAAACAAAACCCTTATCCAATTTTCAATGAACAAGATTTTTGGGCTATTGATAATGATTCAACTGGGCTTGCAAAAACAAAACACTATCAGTTGATGAATAACATTTATTTGAACAATGTTAAAACAATCAATGATTTCACAGGCGGAATTTCAACTTACACAAACAACACATATTACACAATTTATGGATTAACACTTTCAAACACAACACAAAACTTATTCACCAACTTTGGCGGAACAATGCAAAACATCAATTTTGATGTTAGATTCACATATAACATTAATTCAGCAGATAATTTAACAAATATCAACTTTGGTGTGTTTGGCAATATCAATGAAAATGCAACACTTACAAATGTGACGGTTAATGCAACTGGGGCTGGCTTGAATATGTTTGGCAGTGATGATAAATACTTGAATTTTGGGGCGTTAGCCGGTTTGAATAATGGTGTTATTGAATACACAAATCAAACACTTACAGGTACAACAGCCAATGTAAGTTTGGTAGGCAATAAAGCATACTTTGGTGGTTTGGTCGGCTTAAATCAAGGCACAATCAAAACAATATTTAAAGCAACAGAAACTGGTGAACAAACCATAAAATTTGTTAGTTTCTTGGCTAGTCAAGGCAATGTTGCAAGCGTGAATATCACTGCATCTGGCTTTGATAGTGGTGCTGTTGGTGGCGTTGTTGGTTTGAACGATTCAGGCAAACTTACAAATGTTTATGCAGATGGTAAAATCCTCACAAAACAAGGCGAAACACTCAATAATGTTGGTGGTGTGATTGGTAAAAATAAGCAAACACAACAACCAGTTAATGTAACTTTAACTGGCACAAGCCCATTGAATTTTGATTTTGCAACTGCAATTTTAAACAACTTAAAATCAGCCGTTCAAATCAGTGCAACCACAAATGTTGGTGGTGTAACTGGTGTGGACGAAAATGGTATATATTCAAACAGTAAATATCAAATTTTGGCAAATTCAACCTATGGCATTGTTGGTAAAACAAATGTTGGCGGTTTGATTGGGCACGCAACAAACAGTATGCTTGAATACTGTTCAGTGTTTAGTTATCGTTGGGACTATGCACAAATTAACCAAATCGGTTCAGATGCGGATATTAGTGCAGAATCTGCCGTTGCTGGTATGGTTGGTTTTGCTGTTTCAACAGCAACAGCTTTGCAAGCGGGCGAACTTAACTTGGTGGCAATCAAAAATTCAAGTGTAAACGCTTTTGTTGCTGGCACAGCTAACACTGATGTTAAAGTTAATATGTTTGTTGGCCTTCAATATGAAGATACAACAAAAACAATTTCTGGCGTGTTAGATTGCTATTATCTTGGTAAAATCAGCAGTACAAACAGCACTCAAACACAATCGATTGGTATTGCTGATAATGCTAGCGTTAACTTTGTTTATGCTTCAACTGTAGATACAACATTAAACACATATATCCCTAACCTTAGCACTGAAAATGGTCAAATCACAGAAAAGCACGAAAACGGCACATACACTTATGTTGTTGATGGTAGAGCAGGTTGGCAAACAAATAAGAATATCAATGGCGGAAGCAGTTATTTAAGTTTGGCTGAACAAGGCAATGAAAATATGCCAATATTTGAAGTTGCCCCAACAAGCATTGATTTAAAATTAAATGAAGACAAAAAAGCCGTTTATGGCGTAAAAGATTCAACTGGCGAATACATAAATGACGCTATTTATGTTGAATTGATAAGTTATGATATAGATGCAAACAGTAAGGACTACACACAACTTTATCAACAACAAACAAACAAAAATACACTTGATTTAACCGTTCTTTACACAATTTCAGCAGAACCAAAAGATATGCTTGCAGAAGTTAGGTTAAATGTAACATCTTCAAACCCAGCGGTTGCAATGGTAAGCAATGGCAAATTAGTGGCAAGAACTGCTGGCACAACCACATTAACTTTCACTTCTGTGTTAAATAAAGCAATTTCATCAAGAATAACAGTTTATGTTGGTGAACCTATTGGTAAAACATTAATGTTGTATGTTGCACGTGATAATTTAACAATCACAGCAACAGAAACGGTACCAGCAAAATTGCAAAATATCAAATTGACTGAACAAGAAGCAATTTTGTTAGATTATCAAACAATGCAAACTGATGAAACATCAGTAAATGGTGAAACAAGAATAGTTACAGTTATCACAAACCCACAAACACGCTTAAATGTTAAAGTTACAGTAACTGATGGCAATTTGGCTGAAAATGATTCAGTGGATAACTATTTTGAAATTGGTGGTAATAAACTTAATGGTGGTGTGGTAAACCTTGATAACAACACACCTTTCAGCATAAAAGCAATCAAAAAGATAGAAGGTGTTAAATTCAATTTTGTTGTTACACCTTATGTTGAATTTGGTATTCAAAACTATCAACGCACAAGCAAACAAGTGTTTGTGTTTGAAGTGGAAACAACCGCAGGCGTCACAGATATGTCTTTGGATTGTGAAAACATAATTTTGTATCCTAACGATACAACAACAATCACAGCATACTTAACAACTGATAAGCAAATCAGTGCTGAACAAGCAATGCAGTTGATTGAAAATATCAAACTAAACAGTGAAATTATAACAACAACTTCAACCGGCAAATTTGGCACAATCACTAACTTTATCACATTGTTAGATTGTGGCAGTATGAACATTGAAACAAAAACACAAATTGTTAGATACACATTAACAATCCCACAAGATATTAAAGAAAAACTTATCCAAAATGTTACAAACACAATGTTTGTAAACTTCAAAGCGGGGGTAGGCATTGGCAATGGCACACAAGATAGTTTGCAACTCAGCCTGCTTAAACAACGCATTGATGAATTAATTGTGCGTAATTATATTTACCAACGCAATCAAGATGGAACATTTGATTATAATATTTACAATCAAAATAACACCTTACGCCCAGTAAGTGAAGGGTTAATCACAATCGACCTTGCACCAATCAACGGCAATTATGATTATTTGGAAATCAGCGACACAACAGGAACAGAAGAAATTGTGTTTGTTCAAACAAATGGTGCACATGGTGAACGTGTTTTAACAAATGTGCAACCATCAGCAGATGACAAAGGCATAAGGCTGCAAAACATTAAATCAAACAATAGTGCAAACAGCAACACTTTGTATGTTGCAACAATGATTGACAGCAACTTTACAAATCGTAAACATACAGTTGAAGTGCGTGCTTATGCTTCTAACACTGTTATTAAATCAACAACACTTGAAATTGACGTTAAAATGTTGCCAGAAGCAAGCATTTACCTTGTAACAAATGGTAAAATTGAACGCAATACAAATGAACTTCAATATATTGCACAAGGCACAACAGTTCGCTTTAAAGTGGAAACACGCAACAGCGATAATGTGGAGCCAAAAATCACAGCAAAAATTGTTAACAATTCTTCTACGGTTGTTGAAAATGGCGACATAACTTCTTCAATAGTTAACCTTGGCAATGGCTATTATTCAGTAGATGTTGGCAGTTATCAAGGCAATTTCTTGCAAATTGAAGCAACCACACAACTTACACTTGATAATGGTGACATTGAAACATCTTCAACCACACAAAGGTATAAAATTGTAAATTATGTTATCAATGGTGTCAGCGTAACTCACAGCACTACAAATACAGTTGGCGAACAAAATGTAACAAAAATTTATGGCAATTTGGGGCAAAATGTTCCTGTTGAATTCTACTTAAATAATTCTGATTTAAGTTTTGTTGAAGATTTAATTAAGTATGATCAAACAACATATGCTTCATATAAAGATGACCAATCAACAATGAGTGACGAAACACCAAACATATATCAAGCAAAACAAGCAATCAACACTCTTATTAATGAAATAAATGGTGCAAACGCACTTAACTATCTCACATTTGACTTATCAAGGCAGATTGAGGAAAGGGATAAATATTCATTAAAAGAAGAAAAAACAACTGTTGATTCAGTGGAATATGTGACAAAACGTTCAGTTTACTACACCAAAGATAGCAACACTGAAAAAGTGCTTATAGCATCGTTGTCACTTACAAAACAAACAAACAATGGCGTAAGCAAAAACTTTGTTAATATCTATCAAAACACATCAGCAAATATTGATGTTGTGTTAACACTCAATTTAGGGCTTAAAAACAACAACTTCTATATTGTAACCGACCTTGAAAACGAAAAAGGTTCAGTGCTTAAACAAGTTAAATTCACTTATCAACTTGACTTTATTGAAGAAAGTTCATTCTTGGAACCACTTGCAGTGCGTTCAGCAGATGACTTTATCAATATGTCCAGCACAGGTGACTACATTTTGGCACAAGATATTACACTTGAAGATTATTCACCTATTGACGTAAGTTTGAATAGTTTTGACGGCAATGGACACACAATAACAATCAAAAGTTTTGCATTGTTTAGTGAAAGTTCAATCAGTGCAGGCTTGTTCAAACAAATTTATGAAAATATGGTTGTCATGAACCTTAACATAAATTATGCTTTGGGTAGGGAAGACACAAGTTATTATTACGACCTTTGCAACAACACTTCAGCAGTTAGTTATTCAGAAGCATCATTTGGTGGCGTAACAGCAATCAATAATGGTATCATAACAAACTGCAAGGTGAGTGGTGAAGTTGTGCTTTCAGCCTCTGGCGTTGAACAATCAATTTCAGATGATACAATCAACTTCAATATCGGCGGTTTGGTATATCAAAATGCAACAACTGGTCGCATAACCAACAGTGCAAGTTCACTTGTTATGATTGCAAAAGCAAATATTGCGGGCGTGGTTGTTGAAAATAATGGTAAAATTGCTTCAACATACTTTGATGCAAACAACGATAAAGGCAAAATTTATGCTTACAACAACAGCATAACAGTGCCATATTCAATTCAAGTGTCAGGTTTTGCTTTGCAAAATGCTTCTCAAGCGGAAATTTCTATGTGCTATGTTGAATCTGGCACACATCAAAAAAATGGTTCAACCATTGGCAACATTTCAGCAAAAGACTATTCATCAGGTTTTGTGTTCTCTAACTCTGGCTCAATTTATGATTGCTATGCTGATATTGATTTGATTGGTGAATCCAGCCACAACCACATTTCTGGTTTTGTTTATGAAAACTCAGGCAGTGTTAAAAATTGTTATTCATACATCAATGAAGGCAGAAAAACAAACCTTATCAGTATGTTTACACTTGAAAACACAAAAGGCATTGAAGATTGTTACGAAATCAAGCAAGATGTTGCAGGCTATAAAAACAATGTTGAAGGCTTAACCACAATCAGCGTTTTGGCACGTATGAATAAAGATAGTTACCCAACATTGATGTTTGGTGATAATTCAACTGCGGTTTGGAATAAAGCACAATCTAACCTACCTAAACTTGTTGCAACACAAGAAAAGGTTGAGTTTACTGGCGAAACACTTTCAGTGGAAGATAGAAACAAACAATATCCAAGTTTATATCATGGGCTTAAAGATTTACAACTTGTTGTAAAGGAAGTTAAAAATGACCTTGGTGTGGTTATCAATAGGGAATATAAATATAAAACCCTTGCAAACAACTTTGGTGATAAACAAAACCCAATATTGATTTACTCTTTGGCAACATGGAACTATTATTTAGGACAAACAGATGTTGCAAATTCATATTACAACAACACAAAATTCTATTATAGATTAGTTAATGATATAGATTTTAGTTCAGTTTATAACAATCCATCAACTAGCACAGTAACCTTTAATGGTAACTTGCAAGGTAATAATATGGATATTTCAAACTTTAAAGTTTATTCATCACAAAACCTTTCAACAATCGGTTTGTTTGCACAAGCAATTTCACTTAACAATGGTAGTATAGAAAGTGCAATTCGTAACATTGATTTGTTGCCAACCAGCATAACAGCATCAAGAACAATGGCTGTTGGTGCACTTGTTGGTATTGCAGATGATTATAATATCTACAACATTGACATAGACGCATCAAGCATCACAATAGTTGGCGGTAATGCTGTTGGTGGCGTTGTTGGCTTGTTACGTGGCAAGTTTGATGTTGACGGTTTAAGTGCAAATATAGGTGCATATGCAAGCCGTTCTCAAAACGAAAACACTTACAGCATATTTAGGTCAACTTATGTTGCAAACAAATTCAGCACAAGCAATTTAGGTTCAGTGTATTATGCTGGTGGCGTGATTGGTATTGCAGATTCATTTAATGGCAGTTCACAATCAGTTAACCCAACAAATGAAAACGTTTTGCAAGTTATCAGGCATATCACAGTCAGCGGAACACCTATTATATTTGGCGACACCGTGGGCGGAGCAATCGGTTTACTGGGTAAAAACATCAAACTCAACTCTGCAAAAGTTAATATCACTGGTGGCAACTTATCAGGCTATCAATATTCAGCAGGTTTGGTTGGTGAAAATCGTGGCATAATTCAAAACGTTCAAGCGTCAATTACTGGCGAAAATTTATTTAAAAATTCAACTTATGTTTCAGCAGGTTTAGTTGGCTTTAACCTTAATGGCTATATTGAAAACGTAAATGTTTATGCTGAAATAACAAAAACAAATCAATCAGTTGTTGCTGGTGTGGTTGGACGTAACCTTAATGGTTATGTTCAAAATATCAGCGTAGACGGTTTGTTTGCAGGACAGTATGTCGGTGCAATTATTGGTGCAGACTATGGTATTAACACATTTGCAAGCAAAACATCAGCCGGCGGTGGCGGTGCAATCAAAATTTCACAAACAGACTTAGCATCAATGGCAAGTTCAACTTATTCAGGCATTAACAATTTGTCAAATTTACAAATTGGCAAAGCGTTGATTGAAAACTTGATTTTAAGTTTAAAGGACTATTACACATATCAAGAAATTAACAAACTAGTTGAACAAAAAGCCAAAAAGGTGTTTGGTTTGGTTGTTGGTTTGACTGATAAACAAACTGAATATGGCTTCAGATATGGCTACGATGACACCAAGGCAAACGCTTTGATTGTTAACGGCGGATATGATATAGACGCAGTTGGCTATATAACAAAAACCTTAACGAAAGGTGACTACCAAACAGAATTTACAATCGGCTTTATCAATATCATTACAAAATTTGATTTGCCAAAAGATTTTGCAGATACAAGTGCAATTTTGTATATGGTAGGTGCACGTATCTCAACATTTGATTTCTGGCTTACACAAAATGGCTTTACTGGTGAGTGTTTTGCATTTGCAAAAACTTACACAAAACTCACAAACAAAACAAGTGAAGGCTTTTATGTAACAAAATCACAAGGCGTGTTGACAAATATGACCAGTGTGGATGAATATGAAATTTTCTCAATCACTGACAATTATGTGTTAGATTTCACATCTTTTGATATTGAATCATTGTTAACCGATGTGGTATCACAAGTTGGTTATACATATAAATTCACTGTTATTGCGTCACCATATAGATTGGTTATTGCACGTTTAAGTGTTTAGTTTGGTTAAATCAAACTAGAAATTTATAAAAAATTTGACAAATTTAAACTTTGTGCTATACTTAAATCATATGAAAATTGACTACAACAAACTTATGCATGAAGAAATAAGCAGTTTTGGCAACACCAAGCCAAAACTGCTTTTGCATTGTTGTTGTGCACCATGTTCGTCTGCTGTGATTGAAAAACTTTGCCAGTATTTTGAAATAACTTACTTCTTTTATAACCCAAACATTTATCCAGCACAGGAATTTGAGCACCGCAAACAAGAGTTTAAAAAATTGGGCGTAAATGTTGTTGATATTGGATATAATCATCAAACTTTTGTAGATTTAACAAAAGGGCAAGAAAAAGAGCCAGAAGGTGGGGCAAGGTGCAGAATTTGTATTGCTGAAAGGCTTGACCAAACATTTAAATATGCGGTTGAAAACAACTTTGATATGGTTACAACAACACTTACAATTAGCCCACATAAAGATTGTGAATTTATAAACCAACTTGGTGAATATAACCAACAAAAATATGGCGTAAAATATCTGCATGCAGATTTTAAAAAGGAAAACGGATACCTTCGTTCCACACAAATTTGTAAACAAAAAGATATTTACAGGCAAGATTATTGCGGTTGTGAATTTTCAATCTATAAAAAAGAAAAAGAATAAGATTAATACATTGAATTTAAACTTTAACTATGTTAACAATAACAAATTTTTACTCATATAAAAATTTATGTTTAACATAGTTTTTTTTAACAAATTAAATTTAGTGCATAACATTTTGCAAATCAAAAAGCGTGCGAGAACCCAAAAAATTTGTGCAATGGTAAAAGCAAATGCGTATGGCACGGGGCTAAAAAACACAGTTGTTACGCTGAACAAATATGTTTCATATTTTGGCGTGTCAAATGTGAGTGAAGCACAACAAGTTAAAAAATATACAAACAAACCTATCCTTATCACTGGGGCGTTGGACACTTCTAAAATTTCCACACACTTTGACTATACCTGCAACAGCCTTCTTGACGTGCAAACATTGATTGACACAAAAAAGCCTTTAAATGTTCAGTTAAAAATCAACACTGGTATGAACCGTTATGGCATTTCATCAGTGCAAGAGTTTGAAAAATGCTTGAATTTAATTCAAAACAGCAAACTAATTTTAAAAGGTGTTTACACACATTTTGCAACAACTGATAACTATGTAGAACAGCAAATGCAAATGTTTTTAAAATTTTTGGCAGTGTTAAAAAAACACAATCTAAAACCACTGATTCATGCGGATAATAGCCATGTGTTTGATTTACGACAACACAATTTTGATATGGCACGCATAGGTTTTAATTTATATAACAGCAGTGTGTCACCATATCTGCCAGTTGTTGAAATTGAATCGCAAATAACGCAAATCAACTGGGTTAAAAAGAACCAACTTGTGGGGTATGATAACCGTTTTGTTGCAAATTCCACAAAAAAAGTGGCTGTTGTGCCAGTGGGGTATGCGGACGGCTTTGATATGCACTATCTAGGGCTTAAACTCAACATAAATGGCAAAAGTTGTAGAGTTGTCAACATTTGTATGGACTGCTTTATGTTAGATGTAACCAACACAACATTAAAAAAGGGCGACAAGGTTAAAATATTAAGCCCTGCCAACCCTTTAAAATTATATGCAGATTTTGCTTCCACAAGCGAATATGAAGTTATGTGTAAGTTCGGTCATATCCGTGCAACACACAAAGTTATTAAATAAAATTATTTTGTGAATTGCAAACAACTGTTTGTATTAATCATTTTTGCCACGCATGGAGAAAACAAACAAAAGTAATCTCAGCAAAGATAAAATTGAAGTTATAAGTGCTGCAACATAAGTCCAAGCGGCAGCGTTAAGCACTTTTTTCACACCTTCGGCTTCTTCTTGGTCCATCTCGCCAGTGGATACAAGCATTTTATATGCACGTTTACTTGCGTTAAGTTCAACAGGCAATGTAACCAAACAGAAAACAATGTTCAAACTGTAAAGCACAATACCAGCCACAACCAACCATTTTGCACCAGACCAAATGTAGCCTAATTCTAAAATCAAACCAATAATGATAAGTGGCCAAACAAGATAACCAGAAATGTTTAAAATAGGCACTAATGCTTTACGCAACTTAACTGGTGTGTAGTTGCTTTTATGTTGAAAAACGTGACCAATTTCATGTGCGGTAACACCAACTGCGGCAACTGTGCTTTTATCATACACATCTTCTGAAAGAGAAATAGTGTCAGTTGTTGGGTCATAGTTGTCGGTAAGGCTACCGGCAATTCTGCCAATCTTTGTGTCAATACAACCACCACCGTCAAGCATATACCTTGCAACCACATTTGCAGGTTTGCCGTGTTTAGTTTCAATTTTGTTATATTCATTAAATGTTGTGGTAACTTTTATTTGTGCCCATAAGCCCATAATGATGCCAGGCACAAGCACAACACCTAAAACGTAATAAAGCCAATATGCGTCCATATGTATAATATTCCTTTTATATAATTTTATATATTATACTAAAAGATATTTAATTTTACAATTATTTTCTGCCATAATTTTTTGCCATTTTAGGGGCAAACGTTTAATATTTTTATTTTTAATTTATCAAAATAAAAGCAATAAATTATTATCATTTCATCAAACAAAAATGGTTTTAATCAAAAATTAATTAAATAATTATTAAATTATTTTTTACAAATTTTAACAATTTAAAATTTAATATTAATAATATTCAAACCTTTCAGTTGGTGTAGAAATCATAAAAACCCCATTAAAATACCTAAATATAGTGGTTTTGCGATTGCTAAAACGCTATAAAAATAAATAGAAAAATATTTAAAAAATTAAAAAAAATATTAAAAAATATTAGTAATTAATAATTCTTTGTGTTATAATACAATTAGCATAATGAATTAATTTAAAATTAATTAAAGGGGTTTTTATGGATAAAATATTCGAGTCAGTTGACAAATTCTTTTCTTCATTTGCCAACTATTTAAATTACAATCGTTATTTTATTATATTTTGTGCTTTATTCCTTTTCACAGTTTTATGTGTTATTATTTCCACATCTAACTCATATGAATCAAGGTTGATTAAAGCTATTGATATGTTCAACAATTATTTCTTGGACAATCCACAAATCAACGAAGATAATTTGATTGCATTTAACAATAAAATGAAATCAAGTCGTGTGCCAAAACAACTTCGTAAACAATGGCAACAATATGTGTTGTATAGGGAAGAAAAGGCCAGCAAATATATGTCATTTGACAGTTGCGTAACTATTCCTGTTAAAAACAGCACATACACTCGTGATGTTCAAACAATGAATATCTTGGCTTACATTTTTGCAGGTTTAAGTTTCTTGCTTAATTTGTATTGTTCTTATGAAGAAAGTTTGGTTGACGTATTGCAACACTGCTTGCTTTGCCCAATTTTGATTTTGGTGCTTAACTATTTAATAACCATATTTTTCAATATTAGGCATAATGCAATTATTAGTGACCTTTATTCAAACTATCAATATTTTGAAGTTAACATCGATAAAGCAACTGAAACATTGCCAGACTATGTTGACTATGAAGTGTTGTTTGATAAAAACGAAATCAAACGTGGTATTCCAATTTTGTATGCATACCTTCAAAAGCGTGCAGAAGAAGAAAAGAAAGAGTTGGAACGTGCACGTTTGCGTAACGTAGAACATGAAAAATTCAACTTTGATGAAGCCGGCGTTGAACGTTCACTTGTGCTTGAACGTGCAATGACAGAAGCGGAAAACTATATTGCAGAGCGTAAAAAACTTATGCAAGATATGGAACAAATCAACAATGAAGTTTACCAAGAAGAAAACAGTTTCCGTGAAATAACCAAAGAATATCAACGTCAAATGCAAGTAAGTAAAGAAACATTTGATAACTTTAAACAACAAATGGACGATGTTACTTCAAGCATTGAAGCAAACTATCTTAAAAAGCAACAACAACAAGAACTTGACCGTCAACGTAACTTGGAACGTGATTACGACACAGCAACTGATAGGCATAAAAAAGTTTTGGAAACTTACCAAGCAGAAATCACAGATGTTGAAAATCAAATTAAAAAGGCACGTAATGCTCTTGAAAAATCTATGATGAGCGAATTTGACACATACAGTGGTAAAGTTTATGACGAAGCCTTGCGTGTTGTTGAAGAACGTGAAGCAGATAAATACAACAAAGTTCAAGATAACATTAAGTCTTTGGAAGAAAAGTTGCAACATAAAGAAACTGAAGTAAACGGGCTTTACACTGAAAATGAACAACTTAAAGATCAACTTTCAAACCTTGATACAGAATATCAACAAAAATTAACTGAAAGTGAACAAATCATCTCTCGTGTTTCTGAAGAAGTTAACCGTGTAAAACATGGTAAAAAACAACATTCTCAACCGGAAGAACCACCTACAGAAACAGTGCAACCTGAATATGCACAACCTGAGTATACGGATCAATACAATCCAAACAATGGTCAATATTATGACAATGCAAATTATGCAAACAATCAATATGACCAACAATATGCTCAACTGGATAATTATTCCAACCAAGATTATCAACCAGTTGAACAAACGGAAGAAACACAACCAGCAGAACAACCAGTTGAACAAACAAATGAACAACCTGCTGAACAAGGCACTTACACATTTAATTATTTAGATGAGCAAGATAATCAAGAACAAAAAACTGAGCCAGTGCAAGAACAAGCACCAACTCAACCTGAACAAACTTATACCTTCAACTATTTAGACGAACCTGAAGATGACCAAGCCAACACTGTTAAACCAGAACTTGAGTCAGAACCAGAAACTCCAGTTGAAGCAGAACAACCAGAGCAAGCAGAACAAGAACAGTCAACCGATTCGGGGGAAACGGTTGAAGCAGAACTTCCAGCAGAAGAACCTGCACAGGAAGATGTTGAAATTTCCACTGTTCAAACGGAAGAAAGCAAACCAAAAGGCAAACCAGGCAGGCCACGTAAAATTGTAACCGAGCCAGTAGAGAAAAAGAAACCTGGTCGTCCACGTAAAGTTGTTGCAGAACCAGAAGTTAAACAACCAGGAAAACCAGGTAGACCACGTAAGGTTCAACCTGAACAACCAGTAGAAACTGTGGCAGAACAACCAAAACGTAAGGCAGGTCGTCCACGTAAAACTGAAACTGCTGTAGCAACACCAGTTGAAAAGAAAAAATCAGTTGGTAGACCTAAAAAACAATCAGAACCAGTAACTGAACAACCAACAGCAGAGCCAAAACGTAAAGCAGGTCGCCCACGCAAAGAAGTAACTGAACAACCAAAAGTTGAAAAACCAAAGCGTAAGGCTGGCAGACCTAAAAAACAAGTTGAAGCGTCCACCGCTGAAAGGCAAGAAAGCAAACCAAAGGGTAAACCAGGTAGACCTAAAAAAGTTGTGGAAGAAGGTACAGCACCACAACCTAAAAAGGCAGTAGGCAGACCTAAAAAAGCCACTCAATCAGAAAACGCACCAGCAAATGAAATTCAAGATATTGATGCGTTCTTAAAAGAGATTGATGACGAAATTGCAAAAGAAAATGCAAAACTTGAAGCGTCTAAAAAAGAACTTGAAAAGAACACAAAAATCAAAAAGAAAAAGTAATTTTCAGGTTGACCGCTGACAGCAAATCAAATTAGGTAAAAAATTTATGTTTGTTGCTAGTTTGCAAAAGGGGAATAAAAAAGCACTCATAACGAGTGCTTTTTTGTTAGTTATTAATTATTAAACACGATTGTGACAATATATCAAACTTGATTGTAAACACGTGTTTTGTATTAAATTAATCTGTTTATGTGAAAGTAAACTAAATCGGTTGTATATACTTGTATCAAAGTGTTACACGCTATTTTTTACAAGCGTTATCTTTTAAATATTTTCTAAAAGCAAATTCTTCATTTACCATTTGTTCAATATCAGCAAAGGTTTGTTTGCCATATTTGTTTATTAGTTTGTTGTTATCGCAAACAATGTAGGCAATGTCACCTTCAACTTTTGAGCCAAAAGTGTAGTTGACTTTTTTGTTTGTGGCATTTTCAACCGCATTAACAACTTGCAAAACTGAATAACCATTTCCACCACAGCCAACATTTAAAATTTCAATGCCGGCCTTGTTGGTTTTTTCAACCACATCACATACAATGCGTGCTAGGTCTGTAATATGTATATAATCTCTAACAGGTGTGCCGTCAGGTGTTGGGTGATTGTTGCCGTTTAATTTTAAACTTGTGCCATTTAATACGCTATCCACAACCACAGATGTTAATGTCAATTTTTTCTTTTTTGGGTTGTTGCCTAACATATACTTTGTGTTTGCACTTGTTGGATTTGTGAATCTAAAAATAATTGCGGTTTTATCTTTATTATGTGCTTGCCAATCCAAAATTTTTTCTTCACCAAGTTGTTTTGTTTTGGCGTATGGCGAAGTTGGGGCGTATGAACGGTTTTCTTTTACATTTGCAGTGTGTGTTTCACCATAAACAGTTATGCTTGAAGCAAACACAATCTTTTGTATATTGTATTTTTCAGCCAAAGCAAGCGAAACAGATAAACTGTTCATATTGTTTTGCATATATTCTTTGGAGTGAGCAAAACTTTCAAACACATACTTTTTTGCGGCAAGGTGGATAAGTGTGTCAAATTTAAAGTTTTTAACAATATCTTCCATAGTTTGTATATTGCAACAGTTGGTTTTAAACACCTGTAAATTTTTGAATTGAAGTTTTAGTTTGTTTATGTTCTTTGCATACGCATTTTTAAAATCGTCCACAACAACCACATTTGCACCACGTTGCAACAATTCGGCAGTTAAATTTGTGCCAATAAAACCAGCTCCACCAGTGATAAGTATATTTTGCATACTACCCCCTAAATGTAATTTTATGATTTTTGTGATAAAACAAGATTTCAGTTTTGTTTTAAATTTTGCAAATAATAGTTTGTTAAAACAATATAGCGTATTTAAATTAACTATTTTAACCGTTTCAACTATTTTTTTGTCTTTGCTTTCAGTTTGATTAGGTTATTAAAACAAGAAACACCCCAAAAGCATGTACTCTTGGGGTGTTAAATAATGTATTAAGCGTTAAGTGCTTTTAACAATTTGTTGATGTCAATTTCATGAACTTCACATGCTTCTTCCAAAGTTTCCATTTGACTGCAAGGGCAGTAAAGGCAGTGGAAGCCAAATTCTGTTAAAATTTCTTCACCTTTTGGGTGTTTTTCAAGCACAGTTGCAATAATATCTGTCTTTTTAAATTTCATAATCTCTCCTTTTATAGTTTAACTATTTAACATTTGCCAAACTTAAAAGTTAAAACTTGTATCCGCACCTATGGCAAAATGCCGAATTTGCAATACGTTTACTTTGACAATTTGGGCAAACATCTTCTTTTATTTGTTTTTCTTCTTTTGTTTCAGCATTGTTTAAATTATATTCCTTGTTATCGGCATTGTCAATGCTTTTTTCTTGTGCCATTGGTTGATTTATTGTTTCTGTTTTGACAGTGCTAGGCTTTGTTTCTGTCACATTGCTTTCTTGCCTTTCAAAAAAGGAAAAATGTTTAACTTGCTCTTGTTTTTCTGGTTGCTTGTTGCCTTTTGCTTTTATCCATAAAGCCATATCAAAACTGTTAAATGTAAAGCCATATTTTTCAGCCTTTTTGTTTAAATAAACTTTAAAACTTGCACTTTCGGCTGTTGGTTCAATAGGTGTGAATAATTCACGTTTAAGATAATATTTATTGATGTGTTCACGCACAAAATCTTTAACCAAATTTTCAGCATCAATAGGGCGGATAAGAGCATAAAAACTTAAAGCATATTTCCTAAATTTAGTGGGGTCAATCACAAGGCATGAAAAGTTTGATTTAATGTCAAACTTTGTTAATTTTTTATCAACTGGGATAACTTCTCTTTGCCTTGTTTCATATTCAAAAACGCCTAAATTAACAAAAAATAAATCAAACTTAACTTGCTTTTTCTTTTTGCTGGCTGATTTAAACTGTTTTGCAGCGATTGGGTCAAGGGTTTTCTCGTCTAAATCATAACTGCCAGCAGTAAATTCATTGTAAATTTTGTCACGATAAGATAGATAACACACACAGTTATCAGGTACAACCAATTTTTCGCCAAATTTTACATTGCAAAACATAGACGTCATCAATCCGGTTTCAACGTCCTTTGGCAAAAGTTTGTTAGGATTAAATAATTTTTTTAACCAATTAAACATACTTGAATTATACAATTTTTTTTTAAATTTGGCAACATTTTACGTTTTAACTTGACTATTTAAACTCTATAAACTAAAATTATTTATATGGTAAAGACTGGTTTTAGCAAATTCTTGATGTTTTTTTATTATGTGCTAGGTGCTTTGGTTTTAGAAGCATTTTCTTTTTCAGTATTAAATCTCGGCTTTATGCCTGAATATTTTTTATATAACTTTTCAATCATCGTGTTTGTCGGTGTGGTTGTTTTTACAATACCTAACTATGGTTGGCAGTTTGCTTTGGCAACAACAGTTTTGGCTTTGCAAGCCATTTTAATTTACACCAACTATACACTTTACACAATTTATGGTGATATGTTCACCTTTGATATGATAAAGATGATGAAGGAAGCCACCGAAGCCGCAGCATCTGGCTTTGTATATTGGGGTATCATTTTAGAACTTGTTGGTTTGATGACTGCAATAATTTTGATTGGTGTGCTTTTATTGCATTTTGCAAGAAAAAATAAAATCACAATCAAACAACACTTTTCAATTTTGTGCGTTATGATGATTTTGTTTGCACAATGTTTCTCAATTACAAACTATTATGTTTACCGCCACCGTATTCAAGCATATCAAGAAGGCATAGATAGCATTGATTATGTTAACAGTGATGCGTTTTTGATGAACACCAGTTTCTTAAAACGCAGAAGTTACAAAAAGTTTGGCTCGTATGGTTATTTTGTTAATTTGCTTATCAATGAAATGGACGGCACAATCACAACCAATGCAGATAAAATGAAACAAAAAATCACTGTCGATTATTTCAACTCTGGCAATATGTATTCGGGCTCTGCAATTCCTGGCAGTAGCACATCTTCATTTGGCTTGGATAGGGGCAATAATGTTATCTGCTTTATGATGGAAAGTATTGAGTGGTTTGCTTTTGGTGACGGCAGTTATGACCCAACAATTCAAAACCTTTCAAGCGAACTTACGCCAAATGTATATAAACTTATAAATGGCAGTACATCAACACAAGATGACAATAGTATTGTTGCTTACAATTTCTTTGGTAAAGCAAAAACAAATATTAGTGAAGGTATAGGCATTATGGGCAGTTTCCCAAACGGTCTTGATGTGCTTTCATATGCTGGTAAAAAATATGATAAAAAATCAAATGCGTTAGGCTTTACATTGCCAAACATTTTGCAATCAAAAGGCTATACAACAAACTATGTCCACTCTAACCGTTCAACCTTCTATAACCGTGACCAATCTCACGGCAACATAGGTTTTCAAAATGTTATAGGTAAAGAAAATTTAACCGATCGTGCTGGCAACAAAATGTATTCAGGTGATGAACTTTGGTGGGACCACTGGGCACCAGAAGGAGAATATGTTAAAAATGCAATGAGATATATTGTGCCAGATAATTATGAAGAAAAACCTTTCTACACATTCTATCTTAATGTTTCTTCACACGGCAGTTGGTTGCCACAATACAACAAATATGACGGCGATGCACATAAATATATGAACTATGTTAAATATGGTGCAGACGACTGCGTTTTGGACGAAAACAACCAGTATGTGCTGAACAAACCTGAAGCGGAAGCAACATACACAAATTGGTATCAAAATGTGCTTAATAACTTTTCAGATAAAGAAAATTTAGTTACAATGCTCACATACTATCAATGTGGCGTTTGTGGTATGGACGAAGCAATCGGCAACATAATTGACGAACTTAAATCAAAACAATATTCTAACGGGGATAGTTTGTATGACCATACAACAATTTTGCTTTATGCTGACCATTTTGCTTACTACAACAATATGTCATATATGGTTAAAGATATTAACCCAATCGAATATTATTTGACAGATTTGCACCGTATTCCAATGATTCTTTCAAGCCCAGGCGTTAAAAACCTTAACACAACATTGTCAGACGAAAACAAACTCACACTCAACACACGTTTCTGTTCAGCATATGACATTGTACCAACCTTGCTTGATTTGTTGGGTATAAGTTATAACGAAAACTTTTATGTGGGGCACTCATTGTTCCGCCCAGCAGATACTGTTTACGAAATTGACGGTGAAACACGTGATATGGTTGTTTATTATTCAAACACTGGCGGGATTTATAGTTTGGAAGTGGAAACAGATGATTTATCAACATTTGTAAAACTCAATCCAAACGCAGACGACAACATTATTGAAATGTTTAAAACCGAATCTAGCAAAGTGCTTACAAGGTTAAACTACTTGTATATGCTTGATTTGTATGGTGTTTACAACAAAATATCAGTAAAATAAAATTGTGCATTTTATTGCAATAAAAAGCAAATATATAAAAACAAAAAGCCTAAACAAACTTTCGTTTAAAGCGGTTATTTAATGGTTTGTAAAGATAAAAATACAACTCTATTTTAAGCATGATTAAACAAAAAAATAGACAAACAAAAAACATAAAAAAATAATAAAAAATTGTTGACAACAATGCTTTTAGATGATATAATAAGGGCATTGTCTGTGAAAGTAATTTGGCAGATGTCAACAAATGTGCCTCGATAGCTCAATGGTGGAGCACTCGGCTGTTAACCGATAGGTTGTAGGTTCGAGCCCTACTCGGGGCGCCAAAAAACTCGATGATAAATCGAGTTTTTTTGTTTTCATTTATTATTTGAATTAAATTTTCTTTAATATGAAGCCAAGTGCCTTGCGGTGAACTAGCAATCAACACTGAACAATTAGTTTGCTGAACAATGTTTTTTGCCATAATGTCATATTTATTTTTGTAGCCGATAGTTGAGCCACCAATACCAGTGATTATCAAAACAATATCTTTACCGCCGTCATAATAAGCGTATTTAATTTCTTCCATTATTTATACACCACATCGTAAAGATATAAGTATTCTGGCTTGGCGGTATAGGTCGATTTATAACTGGTGAATATGGTATGTTTAAGTTCGGTTAGGTCAATTTTGCCTTCGCCAATTTTAAGCATTGTGCCAACAAGATTACGTACCATTTTATATAAAAAGCCGTTGCCAGTAACATAAAATGTTAAATTGTTGCCTTTCTTTTTTAGTTTTGCTGAATAAATTGTGCGAACATCGTTTTCAGTTTGTCCACCTGTTGCTTTAAAACCGCTAAAATCGTGCGTGCCAGTGATAAGTGAACAAAACTTTTTCATTGCCTTTAAATTTAGTGTTGGTGATATGATTAATTTATCTTTTTCCAGTGGTAAATTGATAGGTGAAACATACATTTTGTAAGCGTAAGTTTTTTGTTTTGCACTAAATCTTGCATGAATTGTTGAAGGTTCAAAAGATAGCACTTTAATTTCGTCTGGCAAAAGGGCGTTGATTGATTTTAAAAATTTGGTTGGGGTAAGGCTAATATCAATATCAAAATGAACAGGTTGATGATATGCTGAAACGCCAGCGTCTGTTCTGCCACTTGCAACGCACTCCACTTGTTTCTTTGTAATGATATTTATTGCTTTTTCCAATTCAAATTGAATTGTTTTGTTTGTTGAATTTTGTTTTTGAAAGCCAGAATAATTTTTGCCGTCATAAGTTACAATCATTAAATAGCGCATATTTCTCCTTAACCTGAAAGCTTTTGTGCTTAAATTTAAATTAATTGTAACAAAACTTAAAAATCTTTGCAAATATTTGCAAAAGGGTTAATTTTTTTTTATACTATTAACAGATGTTTAATTTATTATCAGCAAGCACCGTTAAAAAGCATTATTAAACACCAAATTTTAGATTATATTTAAGCCACAAATCAAGCACTAGAAACTTATTTTAGGCGTAAATATTTTAAAGGGGAATTATGCAAAAATTAACAGTTGATGGCAACTATGCAGCAAGCAATATAGCGTATATGATGAACGATGTTGCAGTGATTTATCCAATCACTCCGTCCAGCCCAATGGCAGAAAATTGCGACACTTTTATGGCAGAAGGCCGTAAAAACATTTTTGGCAATACTGTGCGTATTGCTCAAATGCAAAGTGAAGCAGGCGTTGCAGGTGCAGTGCATGGCAGTTTAATGGCTGGCGCAAAAACCACAACTTTCACTTCAAGCCAAGGCTTAATGTTGATGATACCAAATATGTATAAAATAGCAGGCGAGTGCTTGCCAACTGTTTTCTATGTTGCAGCCCGCACTGTTGCCAGCCACGCATTGAGTATCTTTTGTGATTATAGCGATATTTATGCTTGCATGAAAACTGGTTTTAATATTATCAACTGCTCATCGGTGCAAGAAGTTAATGATATTGCTATTGCAACAGAACTTGCATCAGCAAAAACTGGCACACCTTTCATTTGCTTTTTTGACGGATTTAGAACCAGCCACGAAATCAGCACAATTTATGTTTCTGATTTAGAAGACCTTAAAAAAGTGGTTGACGAACAAGATATTTTGCGATTTAAACAACGTGCTTTGAATAATTACAACAGTTTTAGTGCTGGCACAAACCAAAATCCAGACGTGTTTATGCAAAACCGCATTTTGGCTTTAAGCCGATATAAAAATGTTGTGGAAGATGTTAAATATTGCTTGAACAAACAAGCAGAAATCACAAATCGTCATTATGACACAGTGGAATATTTTGGCGATAAATATGCAAGAGATATTGTTGTTTCTATTGGCAGTTCTGCTGATGTTTTACGCCTTGCACAAAAGCAGTATGGCAAAAATGTAGGTATTATAAAAGTGCGTTTGCTTAAACCTTTTGATGAACAAACCTTTATAAACAAATTGCCTAAAAATGTGCGAAATATCACAATTTTGGAACGCAACCTTGATGTAAATGGCACCGATACACTCACAAGTATGGTGCTTTCAACATTACATAAAAACAAAATCAACTGCAACACATATTCTGGTTGCTTTGGGCTTGGTGGCAAAGAGTTTACGCCAGATATGGCTTTGGCAGTTTTTGAAAATATGTTTAAACGAAAAAAACAATTTTTCACTGTTGGCGTTTATGATGATGTTTCAGGCACAAGTTTGGAAGTTAAGCCTCTGTTCCAAGATAGGATTGCTGATTTCAGTATGCGTGTGTATGGTCTTGGCAGTGATGGTAGCGTAAGTTCAGTTAAAAACACAATCAAAATTTTAGGTGAAGAAACAACAAGTTATATGCAAGGCTATTTTGATTATGATAGCAAAAAATCAGGTAGCCTTACCATTTCACATATGCGTGCAAGTTTTAAACCAATCATTGCACCGTTTAATCCACAACAAGTTGATTTATTAATGTGCAATAACGCTGGTTTCATTGAAAAATATGATATGACAGATTGCCTTAAAAACAACGGTATTATGCTTATCAACTGCCCATATGATTTTGAAACACTCAACCGCTTGATGCCAGATCAGATGAAGCAAGATTTAATTTCAAAACACACACGTGTTTACACCTTAGATGCAACCAAAATAGCAATGGAAAACGGGTTGGGGGCAAAAATTAACACAGTTATGCAAACTGCACTTTTCCATGTATCAGGGCTTTTACCTTTTGACGTTGCAATGGCAAATATACAAAAAAGCATTGTTAAAACATATTCACGCAAAGGGCAGGCTGTGGTTGATGCAAACCTTAAAGCAATAAAGCAAGCCACACAAAATTTGGTGGCGGTTGATGTTGCAAAACTCACAATTAGCCATAATTTGGCTTGCAAAGTGCCACAATCTGAATATTACGAAGAAATTATTGTGCCAACATCAAATCAACAAGGCAACGATATTCCAGTAAGCAAATTTGATATTTCTGGACGTATGCCAACCGACACAGCGAAATTTGAAAAGCGTGCCTTGGCAGAAGAATTGCCAAATTGGATAAGTGAAAAATGTATTCAATGTGGCAGATGCACAATGATGTGTCCACACGCTGCAATTCGCCCAGTTGTGTTTAGTGAAAAACGCAAAACTCCAAAAACTTTCACAAGTCGTAAAGCCTTTGTGTGCGAAGGCAACTATCGTATGCAAGTAAACACTTTGGACTGCACAGGCTGTGGCGTTTGTTCAACCGTGTGCCCAGTTAAAGCATTGATAATGGAAGATGCAAACAAAATAAGAGATAAAGAGATTGCAAACTATCAATTTATGCTTACATTGCCACAAAACACACCTTTCACACCAAACACAACAAAAGGTGTGCAATTCAAAAAACCTTATTTTGAATTTAGTGGGGCATGTGCTGGTTGTGGTGAAACACCATATATCAAACTTGCAACTCAACTGTTTGGAGACCGTATGCTTATTGCTAACGCAACTGGTTGTTCATCAATTTATGGTGGGACATATCCAACTTGCCCATACAGTAAAGATAAAGACGGTTTTGGCCCAAGTTGGGCAAACAGTTTGTTTGAAGACAACGCAGAATTTGGCTTTGGCATTTCAATCGCTCGCCGTAATGAACGTAACAACTTTATTGAAAAATTAAAAACAATCAAACTTTCTCGTAAAGTTGCAAATATGGTTAAAGAGTTCCTTGCAAACCCAGAGAATCATGAGAACAACAAAGCATTAACCCTCAAACTTAAAGATTATAAAAAAGGTCACATAATTGAACCACAAGACCAATACTTGTTTGATAACTTGCATTTGATTATCAGCCCAAGTGTTTGGATATTTGGTGGTGATGGCTGGGCTTATGATATAGGCTTTGGCGGGCTTGACCATGTTGTTGCGAGTGGCGAAAATGTTAACATTTTGGTGCTTGACACAGAAGTGTATTCAAACACTGGCGGTCAAACCAGCAAGTCAACACCAAGGGGTGCAACTGCCAAATTTAACAGCACAGGCAAAACAACAAAGAAAAAAGATTTGGCTTCAATGCTTATGACGTATAAGGACGTATATGTTGCAACAGTTGCAATGGGGGCAAACCCAGATCAATGCGTGCAAGCGTTTGAAGAAGCAGAAAAGTATAATGGACCAAGTGTTATTATTGCTTATGCACCATGTATAAATCATGGTTATAATATGCGATTCAGCCAAATCCATAGTTGGAATTCAGTAAAAAGTGGCTATAACACATTGTTCCGCTATAATCCAACAGCAAAACAACCTATGCAAGTTGATAGTTACGACCCAACAATGCCATATGATGAATATGTAGAAAGTGAAAACCGTTTTGCCATTTTAAGCAAAGTAAACAAAACCAACAAGGCAAAACTGATTAAACAAAGTGAAAAAGATGCGATTGCACGCCGTGCCACATATTTAAACAAGCAAAAAGAAACCAAGAGAGACTAAACAAAAAAGTTCGTAGATAATACGAACTTTTTTTTACGGTAAGTTGTGTTATCCTTACTTTCAAAATAATTGTGTTAACACAAAATTGTTTGTTTCAAGTGTATAATTCTTTAAATAATTCAATAAAAAAACTTGGTTTAATCAACCAAGTTTATCTGGTAAGTTGCACATGCATACTTGAAACAAATTAACTGCTGGCATAAACTTTTTGCACTCCATCAAAGCAACCTTACAGCACATACTGTATCCTTCTTAATGCTGCTGTCTTCCGACCCTGACATGATTCGATGGGCAATATTGTATAAGACCTTAATTTCAACATACACAAAGTCTACTCAACACAGTTAAGTTTGCCCCGCATAGGCACCTCGGCCCTGCTGTAGTGGATTGCAGGTTACAGGGCACCACTAGCTCCCCGCCTAGTACAACTTAATGGTATTATATCTTAAACCAACAAAAAAAACAACAGTTTTTTTAAAAATGATTGTAAATTTAAAGGTTTTAACAACATTTTTGCAAATTTGGCAAATAATTTTATGTGTAATTCCCTTGCATTTGTTGGAAGAATTTGCCTTTGTATGGTATAATTTAAGCAATAAGAACAAGAAAAACATATTCTAAACTAACAACACATAAGGAGTAGCTATGAAAAAATCAAACGCAGAACGTTTTATAACCGCATACAATCAAATTGACTATAACTTGCGTGCTATTTATGATTTTAAACGCAGTATGTCTTTTAGCGATGTTATACGCCGTGCGGTTTTGTTGAACTCTGTCGTGCGTAAATATGAAGAAGATTTAATTGATTTTGGCAGGCTTCGTAACGCCATTGTTCACACAGGCAACAACAAGTTTGTCATTGCTGAACCGCATGATGATATTGTGGAAAAAATTGAAAAATTGTCTGCAATTATTGCTGAACCACCACGCGCAATAGACCGTGTTGGCAACAAAGATGTTATTGTTATTGAACAAGATATGAAGATTGGCGAAGCAATGGAAATTGTTTCACGCACAGGTTATTCAAACTTGCCAGTATATAATGGCAATAAACTTATTGGTGTGCTTAATGCTCGCAAATTGATGGGTGTGCTTGGCGCAAAAGTGAGTGATGGTGTAAATTTGCAAGACTATATTGACACAACCGCCGTTATTGAAGTTATTTCAGAAATGGGTGACGATTATTATTACATTTTGGCAGATGATAAACTCACCATAGACGCTGCCATGAATTATTTTGAAAACAACCGCAAATTGTTGATAATAATTATCACAAAAGAGGGCAGAGATACAAGCCGTCCACTTTGCATTATCACACAAGCAGATATTATTGATATGAAAAAGATTTTGGACGTTTACTAAAAAGAGTTTATTAAATTCATTTTTGTCAAATCAATGAGTTAATTTTGCCACACTTTAAGGCACGGCAAATATTGACAAACCACTTAATTAGATATATTATAAAAATATGAAGATAGCAACAGATTGGAAAGATTATTTAGTTTTAAAAACCGCTAAGGGCGAAAAGTTAGAGCAAATTGGCGGTTTTACTTTTTTGCGTCCTGATCCACAAGTTATCTGGAATATGGATACACCAATCAAGCAAAAAGTTGATGCACACTATACTCGTACTGAAAATAAGTCTGGTGAGTGGAAAATTAACCCTAAAATGCCAAAAAGTTTTGTTATTGAACGTAAAGGTGTCAAATTTCACATAGAACCAATGAGTTTTAAACATATATGTTTGTTCCCTGAACAAGCGGTTAATTGGGATATTATGGCAAATATAATCAAATCTGCCAACCGTCCAATAAAAGTTTTAAATTTGTTTGCCTACACTGGCGGGGCGTCAGTTGCATGTGCTTTGGCAGGGGCTCAAGTTACACATGTTGACGCAAGCAAAAGTATGATTGAAATTGCAAAAGAAAATGCAAGATTAAACAATATAACCAATATTCGTTATATTATGGACGATTGTGCCAAATTTGTGGAACGTGAAATAAGGCGTGGCAACTTTTATGATGCTATAATTATGGATCCGCCTTCTTTTGGCAGAGGCCCAAAGGGTGAAACATGGAAGATTGAAGATAATATCTTTGATTTTGTACGTCTTTGTAGCAAAGTGTTGAGCAACAATCCAGCATTTGTGCTTATCAATAGTTACACAACAGGGCTTCAACCAACTGTTATGGCAAATATTTTAAATTTAACCATTGCTGGTGGCAAGACAGAAGCATATGAAGTTGGGCTTCCAACAAAAGAAAATGGTGTGGTGTTGCCTTGTGGTTGCAGTGCAATAAAAACATTTTAAAAGGAAATTAAATGCAAATAGAACCTAAAATTTTATACGAAGATAACCATATTATTGTTGTGGTAAAGCCACACAATGTTTCTGTGCAAGAAGACGAAAGCAAAGATTTAGATATGCTTACAATCATCAAAGAGTATATCAAACAACGTGACAACAAACCAGGCAACGTTTTCTTGGGATTGGTGCATAGGCTTGATAGACCAACAGGCGGTGTTATGGTTTTTGCAAAAACAAGCAAAGCGGCGTCAAGGCTTAGTAAAGAACTTAAATCAAAAGATATGCACAAAACTTATTTGGCAGTTATCTGTGGCAAGCCACAACTTGCAAATGACCAACTTGTAACTTACCTTAAAAAGGACGAAAAAACAAACACTGTTTCAATCGCACCAAAGTTAGAAGAAGGTGCAAAAGAAGCAATTTTAAACTATCAAGTTTTAACTTCAAAACAATTTGTTGAAAATGGTCAAGACACAAATTTAAGTTTGGTGGAAGTGGACTTAATAACAGGCCGTAGTCACCAAATCCGCGTGCAAATGTCAAAGCAACTCAATGCTCCAATTTATGCTGACTTTAAGTATGGTGACAAAGCCCACAAAGGCAATCTTGCACTATGGGCGTATAAGTTAGAATTTGTGCATCCAACGACAAAACAAAATATGGTTTTTAAAGCTGAACCAGATTACAAAAATTCAATTTTCTGTTCATTCCAAAATGAAATTGAAAAATTGATTTAAGGCTTAAAAAGAAAAAGTTATACAAAAGTTTTATTGAGTAAAATTTTTTGCAAAAATAAAAAAACAAAAAAATAAATAAAATTTAATAAAAATATTTTAAAAAATACGTAAAAATACGTATTTTTTTGTGTTTTTTATGGTTTTTTGTGATATTTTTTAATTATTTTTTCAATGCGAATATTTTAAACATTTTCAAGTGTTTTATGCCGATTTTTACAACTCAAAAAAAAGTCAAAAAAATTTTTAAAAAACCTATTGACTATAACTAAAATTAGTGTTACAAATAAGTAACTTTATAAATAAGGTTATAGTAAAAGGGCATTAATTTTAAGGTGAAATTAGTATAAATTTATTTTGACAGTTAGTGCGTTTTAAGGAGAAACAAATGAACAATAAATTAGCAGTTTTTGAATTGGGAGTTAACGATATAAAACTCACCATTTTTAATTGCACACAGACTGGCTTTTTTGCCATTGAACAACAAATCACTGAACCAGTGAAACTGATTCAAGATATGGAACGTGATGGTTACATCAAGCCAGCACGCATACAAGAAACCATCGCAGTTTTGAAAAATTTTAGAAAGATTGTGGACAATGCAAAAATTGAAAATCACATTTGTTATGCAAACCCTGTGATTGCAAATGCACGCAACCAAATTGCATTTTTAGATGAAGTGTATAAAACAGTTTCTTTGTATTTCAAAGTGCTTACAACTGAAGAACAAGTTACTGCATTGCACAGTGCAATTATGTATTCTTTTGCAATGACACGTGGCGTGCTTATTCAAGTTGGCGATTATTCAACTGAAATTGTTAAATTCAACCGCCGTGTTGTGGCAAACAGTGTTTCTCTGCCATTTGGTAGCGTAACCTTGCTTGAACAATTTTCATCACTTCCAATAACAGAGCGTATGGATAAGGTTGTTGAATATGTTTCAAAAGAACTTAAAAAACTTGACTGGCTTTACAATTTGGATGAAGATTGTGAATTCTTTGGTTTGGGTGAAGTTTTCTTGTCTGTTGGTAAGTTGAGCCGTAAATCAACACGTTATCCTATTGATGTTGCACACAACTATCCAATCACAACTGATAGTTTTGTAAACATTTATAACCTTATCCGTGGTTTAGATTTAGATAAAGCCAAAAAACTTAAAGGTATCAGCGAAAAGCGTGCAGACGTGATTGCTGTTGGTATTGCTATTGTAAAAGCCATGTACAACGAATTTGTGCGTGGAGAAGTGCGTGTATCAACAAATGGTGAAATGTATGGTATTGTTGCTAAAAACTTGCTTGCTCAAACCGGTGAAAAACCATTGCTTGATATTCTTGGCTACTCACTCAGTGCAATCAATGAATTTTACCCAACAAACTCAAATTTAGATAGCAACTATTCTTTGGCGGTAATTCTTTATAAGCAACTTAAAGTTTTGCACAAACTCAGCCGTCCATATGTTAAAGTTTTGCGTATTGCTGCAAGTATGTGTATGTCTGGCAAACGTATTGCTTTTGACAACTATATCAAAAACAACTTCCCAGTTATTTTAAACAGCAATATCTATGGTGCAAATCATAAAGACATTTTGTTGGCAGCCTTTGTTGCAAGCAGTCAAAATGTAGATGATTTCAGTTTAACAGAATGGATTAGATATAAAGATTTAGTTACAGATGAAGATTTAGATGCTGTTAAAAAACTTGCTATCATAATCAAAATGGCAACAATGCTCAACATCACAGGTTCAAACAGTGTTAAAGATATAGCATGTGACGTGCTTGGCGATACAGTTATATTAAAAACTGAAGTTGAACGTGATGCTACACTTGAAATTTCACAAGCAATGTCAGTTGCTGGCGACTTCAAAAAAGTGTATGGCAAAAACTTGCAAATATTATAAGGCCGAATAAACAAACAAAACTGAGGGGGATTTATGTTTAGAATTGATTTAGGGCTTAAATTTGGTAGCAACGAAATTATTGTTTACAAAAAGGGCTGTGGTATTGTGGCTAAAGAGCCAGCATATTTGGCAGTGTCCACAAATGGTAGGATTGTTAAAGTTCATGCAATTGGCAAAAAGGCTGAAAAGTTGTTCAATGCCAAAAGCACAAATTATCAAGTTTTCCGCCCAATCGAAAATGGCGAAATTGTAGACGAAAAAATGGCAAAACTTTTGCTTGGTAAAATCATAGAAAATGTGGTTGAAGATAATTTGCTTATCACATACATTTATGCTTTGGTTGCTGTGCCAAGTGCACTCAATGAACAACAACTTTTGCTTATCAAAAAAGTGTTAAGAGAGTGCGGCGTAAATAAAGTTGAATTTGTGTTTAACAGTGTTTGCGTTCAATCAAGTTTGGACTTTGATTCTCATGCACATATTATGGTTGTTGATATTGGTAAAAATATTACAGACATTTCAGTGCTTAATGAGTATAACTTTTGCTTTGGCAGGATGTACTTTTTAGGCGGTGAAGATATGGACAAAAGCATTGTAACTTTTGTTGCAGATAACTATGGCTTAAAAATCAGCACCCAGACCGCTGAAAAAATTAAAAATGAAGTTGCTTCACTTTACAACCGTGATATGTACGCTTACGAATTTGTTGGCACAAATGAAAACGGAAATATGACACGTGCATCAATCACTGCAAACGATGTGCGTTTGGCAATCAGCAATGTTTACGATGCAGTGTTTGAACGTATTGGTCAAATTGTAAAAACTTTGCCAGCAGATGTCATTAATGATATCTATAACACTGGCATTGTGTTTGTCGGTGGTGGCAGTAAAATTGCAGGGCTTTATGAGTATGCAAAAAACAAATTAGATTTTTCGGTTATTGTTGCAGACGAACCAGCCGATGCAGTCGTGCTAGGGCTTGGAAAATTGCTCAGCAGTGAAAAGGAATTTTTAAAGTTGAAAGTTTAATAAATTTGTTAAAATAATATGTTAAAAATTTTATTAATTTTCATAAAAACAATAAAATTTTGTAAAAAAACACAGAAAAATGTGCAATTTTGTTAAATTTTTAGTAAAATTAAAGCAAAATAAATATAAATAAATAAATTTAGCGAAGGCGAAAATAAAACATATTTCGCCTTTGTTTTTTTATTCTTACGTGTTAAATTTGTTCAAAACAAAGGGGGAATTATGGCACGTGTGATTGTTTTAACTTCTGGTAAGGGTGGTGTCGGTAAAACTACTGTAACGGCAAATCTTGGCCGACAACTTGCAAGACGCAACTTGCGTGTTTGTTTAATTGATATGGATATTGGCTTAAATAATTTAGATGTTGTTATGAATATGGAAGACCGCATTGTTTACACTTTGCTTGACGTTTTAGAAGGCCGTTGTAGGTTGAAAGAAGCACTGGTTCAAGATGATTGTTTCCCACTTTTGTATTTGCTTTCAACTGGTGGTTTAAATCAAAATTTAACAATAAGCCTTGCCGACATAAAGGCAGTTATCAATCATTTATCTGCCAATTTTGATTTTGTGCTTATAGATTGCCCAGCAGGTATAGATGCGGGGTTTAAACGTGCGGTTTTTTGTGCAGACGAAGCACTTGTTATAACCACACCACATTTAAGCAGTATAAGAGATGCAGATAAGGTTGTTACAATACTTTCAAGTTATCATCTAACCAGTAAGCGATTTGTTATCAATCGTGCTAGGGGAGATTTGATACAAGATAAACTTATGCTTGACGTATATGATGTTGGTAAATCTTTGCGTATTGATTTTGGCGGTGTGATACCAGATGACGACAGTGTTATAACAGCCACAAGTGAAAATGTTGCCGACCAGCGTTTGGCACTTAATCGTGCTTTTGATATTCTTGCTGAAAACATTTTAACAGGTGAAAAGAAGTTGTTTGATTGTACATATAAATATCGTGGATTGTTTGGTAAGATAAAAAAATTGTTAAAGCGTAGTTGTTGAATTCAACGACAAACAAAAACAGAAAGTAAAAGTTAATTTATAAAAACATTTGAGGAGTGGTATGGATTTAAAAAATCGCCTATCAGCAATGATTGAAAAAGATAAGCAAAGCAATCCTAAAAGTTTAAAAGAAATAATAAAATCAGATTTTTTTTACCTTATCAGCAACTATTTTGAAGTGAATTTTGACGATATAAAAGTTGATATAACAGCAACCAAAACAGACTACGAAATAACAATTCTTTGTGTTGGTGATAGGATAAAATTGATGCACACTTTGCCAAATTAAAGTGCTAAATCAAACTCAAAAACAATATCTTAATATATGAAAAAGTTTAAAGTAGACATAAGTTTGTTTGTGCTGATTGCTTTATGTGTTTTTTGCCACAAATTTTTGTTGATGTTAAACTATCTTTTTGCTTTGATTTTGCATGAACTAGCACATATGTTGATTGCTTCAAAACGTGGATATAAAATTAAGTATGTTAAACTATCAATGTTTGGATTGTTTGTTCAACTTGATGAAGAAATTGCCAGCCAAGATGCGTTTGCAATTAATATTGCTGGTCCATTGTGTAATTTGGTATTAAGTGTTGTATGTCTTGCTAGTTTCGCAATTTGGCCAAGTTTAAATGGCTTGTTAAATCAGTTTTGCAGTTGCAATTTGGTGCTTGCTTTCTTTAACTTGTTGCCGGTGTATCCACTTGACGGTGGCAAAATCTTTAAAAATGTTTTCAAATCTAACAAAGCATACAAAATTGCAGATTTAGTTGTTAGGTGTGTTTTAAGCGTAATATTTGCGGTTTTGTTCATATGTTCAATTTGGCATAACATTAATTTGTTCTATCTATTGTTCGCACTTTTCTTTGTGCTAAGTAAGCCGAATTTAAAGCCGAATTTATCTTTATTCAAGGCTAAAACCAAACACAACAAATATGAAAAAGTTGCACTTGTTAAAGTTGACGGATGCATAAATTTATTCGACCTTTTAAAAAAGGTTAACAATCATCAATTCACCATATTCTATTGTTCTAACACAAATGCAAAGTTTATTGATGAAGATGGCATTGTTGGCTTGGCACTTAAATATCCGCTTAACACTCAAATCAGTAAAATTGCCTAATTTAACCTAATACAAAGTGATAGAAAAGATTAATGAAAAAGATTAAAGAAATCAATACACAAACAAGCAATCTATTGTTGAGCTTTTGTTTAGATAGTCAATAATGAGCTCAATAATTTTGACACTTACGGCTACATCTTCATATTAAACGCTTTTTGAGTGTTTAAAGAGTGTTTTAATGGTTTCAAATGTATATTGAACCAAAAAGATTTTAACAGCAAACTGTTGACAATTTTTTTGTGGTTTGTTATAATAGCCCCGTAGTACCACATTGAACAGGCTTTAAAAATCTCAAAATTATGTTTGAGTGCCTTAAAAGTGAGTCTTTATAGGAGGTAACTAGTATGTACGCAATAGCAAATATTTCAGGTAAACAATATAAAGTTGAAACTGGCAATACTCTTGTTGTTGATCGTCTTAATGCAGAAGCAGGTGAAGTTGTAACTTTCCCAGTGCTTATGATTGTTGATGGTAGCAAATCAAAAGTTGGCAGTCCTGTTGTTAAAGATGTTGTTGTAAGTGCCAAAGTAGTTGAACACGTTTTGGATAAGAAAATCACAGTTTTCAAATACAAAGCAAAGAAGAACGAACGTAAAAAACAAGGTCACAGACAACCATACACAAAAATAACAATCGAAAGCATAGGTTAATAGATGATTAACTTAACAATTTTAAAAAGTAACGATGCAATAACAACACTTCAAGCAAAAGGTCACTCTGGTTATGCTGAAGCGGGGCAAGATATAGTGTGCAGTGCGGTTTCCACAATTATGCAAACCACATTAAATGGTTTGTTGGAAGTAACAAAAACCGATGTTGATTATGAAGTCAACCAAGATATTCCATTTTTACGCATAACTGTAAAAGCGGAAGATGAAAAGGCACAAGTCCTTATGAAGAGTGCATATCTGGCACTTAAACAAATTGCAGACGATTACAAAAAGTACATTAAAATAAAGGAGTAGGAGTAACTATGATTAAGTTCAATATTCAAATGTTTGCCCACAAGAAAGGTGGCGGTAGCACAAAGAACGGTCGTGATAGTGAATCAAAACGTCTTGGCGTCAAAGCCGGTGATGGTCAATTTGTTCACGCTGGTTCAATCCTTGTTCGCCAAAGGGGCACAAAGATTTATCCTTCAACAAATGTTGGTTGCGGTAAAGACTATACATTGTTTGCTTTAATCGATGGCGTTGTTCGTTTCAAACGCGATGCTAGGGGCAGAAAGATTGCCACTGTTGAAGCAAAAATCTAACAAATCGATATATTTAAATCAAAAATTTGATTATTAAAAAGGCTTATAATTAAGCCTTTTTTGATTATGTTGACAGGGTGTTTACACTAAAAAAAGACCTATTTCAGGTCCTTTTTTATTAATCAATTTAAGGAACTCAATTCAAGAATCGAGTGTCAAATTTGGTTTTGCAACTGAAAATTACGGCAATAACAATGTCTAATAAATATGCGAACACAATAACAAGCCAGAACACATATCCAGCATGAGTAAATGCAAGAGTAACAATCATAGCAATAGTTATCAACAACGCAACGATGATAGGTATAATATCAAATTTGCTAAATTTTGTTTTTGTTTTTGCTGATTTGTTCAATTCTTTTTGTGTATTGTCTAGATAAACATTAACAACATAACGTGGGTCAATTTCAAACAATCTGTTTGCTATATGGCTTGCAAGTAAATCACCAACATATTGTTTAGGGATATATTGTAGTTTTGGGCTGGCTAAACCATCTTTATTTTTAAACATAGATTTAACATAAAGATTATATGTGCCGTTGCTGATTTGCTCAAATAAATTATAATTAGGAACAAGGTTTACGAAGTGGTTTCTGTCACCAATTTTGCCCATAAATTTATTTAACATTTGATTGTCTAATTCTAAACTTGAATAACAAATCAAAATGTCTTCAGCAGGGCATTTTAAAAGCATTGCATGCATAACCTTTGCTAAATTTTTTGTATACACTGCATTAATGTTATATCCAAAAGATTTAAATAGAGTAACAAATGGGCTTTTAACAACAAAACAAATATTGTTGCCAAATCTGGTTTGCATCATATTGATTTTGTTTTTGATGTCACTAATGCTGTCCACCACGTAAACTAATTTCATAATCGACCCCTATAAATATTTTAATTAATTTAATTATACAACAAAAATCGAGTTTTTAAAAACAAAATGCAAACAAAAATTGTATAAATGTTAATTTGTGCATATTCGCAAATGAACTTGATTTTTAAAAATCTAGCAAAATTCCGCTGATAAAGTGGCAAAACAATTTGAAAGTGCGTTGAGTTTGTTTTTTTTATTTATGTTAAAAGTTGATATGAATAACAAAAAACAAAGGCGTGAAATATCTACCTTTGTTTTATCTTTATTGTTTTTTAATTGAATATCAAACAATGTTCACATTGTGAAGCGAATAACTTTGGCAACCATGTTTTGTAAACACTTTAAAGCAAACTATAATGTTTTGATAGGTTATGATTATAAGTCTTTACGCAAAATGTTGGAATTGTCAGCATTGTTTTGTTCGCTAGCACTGACACTCACTACCGTTTGAGTTTCATTTTTTTGTTTATTTTTTTTAATTTTCTTTTCTTTAATAGGTTTTTCTTTTAAGGAATCTTCTTTTGCTGATTTGTTTTTCTGCTTTTTGCTTGGACCTTTCATTAAAGCACCCCAGAGAATAACTGCAATTTGAAGTGGTATGCCGATAAAGTAAATTATCCAAAAATTGTTATATTCAATCAGTTGAATATGCACACATGCCAATATTGTCCACACCAGAACCGAAACAATCCAGAACAGCCACTCACGTTTGCCCCAAATTGAGTTAAATATTATCAACAAAACGCATGATATTGGCACAGACCATAAGAAAAGCATATATGGTGTGCCACCATTTGTAAGTTTGTATGTAATAAACCAAATTGTTGCAGCAATCCAAACCGTACTTACAGCAAGCAATGAAATAATAAGTTTTGTTGGAAATGATTTATCACGATTTGCTGGTTTTTGCTCGGGGGTTAGTAAAGTGATTTCTTCTTCACTTGTGAGCGTGTCTAATGTAACACCATAAAATTTTGCAAGTTGATAAAGCACGTCAACACTTGGTAAGGATTCACCTTTTTCCCATTTGGAAATTGATTTATCTGAATAGTTAAACTGTTCAGCCAATTCAAGTTGAGTCAACTTTTTGTTTCGTCTAAGTTTAAGTAGGTTTTGGCCAATAATTGTATTAATATCTTGGTTTTCCATTATAACTCCTATATGAGTTATATTTTATCACTGAATACGTAAAAATGCAAACAAAATGCTGTATTCTAGCCAAATTAGAGATAATGTGCCAAAATCTATGTAAATTAGAGTTGTTTTTTTGTTTTTTGCAAATATTTAAAGCCTTTTTGAAAGTCTGAAATGGGTAACGTTAACTTGATCTTGCCACCGTTTTTTAAACCTTGAACCAAAACACAATTTGATTTCCTTTTTAAGTAAGAAAGAAATTCGGTATGATATGGATATGTGGAAGAAACCAATGTGCCAACATTGTTTAAATTTAAAATGTTTCTAACTTGCAAAATTGTGCCACTACCATTAAGCAGTTCTGCGCAATTTTTGTGTATAACTTTTGCGTCCATTTTTACCATTGTGTCAAGATCCATATAAGAAATTTGTTGCAGAACTTTTGATTTTTGCAGTTTGGGGTTGATAGGGTAAATTCCGTCCACATCTGTCCAGTTTTCGCACATGCTTGCACCTAGACATTTTGCCAAAACACATGCAGAATAATCACTTCCGCCACGGCTAAATAACTTTATTGATGATTGTTTGTTTTCATTATTGTGTATATTGTTCAAAGCGTAAAAACCGGGGATAGCAATTTGTTTATATTTTAAAACTAACCTTTTAATTGCCTTTTCAGTTTTTGTTAAATTAAGTTTATTATTTTCTAAAAAAAGCACTTGCTCTGCTGGAATAAACTTAATATTCAAATATAAAGCCATAATTTGTGTTGTCAAAAATTCGCCACGTGATATAAACCAATCTTTATCACCAGTTTTTTCATATTCTTTGCAATATGTAGTGATAATTTGTGGTATGTTAAGTTTTATGTTTGTGTAACGGCATAACTTTTCCACCTTTTTTATAATTTGCTGTTTTATGTTTACTTTGTTTGCTTTTTGCTTTGTATAAGAAATAAGTAAATCAGTTGTTTTAACATCTGACTTATTTTCTTTTCCAATAGCGGAAAACACCCAAACAACTCGATTGTCAGATTTTAATTTTTTTACATTTTCAACTGCTTGTTTTGTGGCAGTGGACGAACCGCCAAATTTGCATACAATCATATTAAATCACCTATGGAAAAACTGCCGGCCTGCTTATTTACAAGTTTGTTGCAAACTGATAAAGCACCTTCGCAAAAACAGTCGCGTGATAGAGCGATATGCTTAATTTCAATAACTTCATTTAAACCATATGCCGTTATTGAGTGTGTGCCTACAATACTGCCAGCACGCACACTGTTTACTGTTGGAGTGATGCCTAGTTTGTTTAAAACTTTAATTAATTGTTTTGCTGTGCCACTTGGTGAATCTAACTTATTTTTATGGTGAATTTCAGAAACAACAAAATCGTAATTAGAAACAGCCTTTAATTGTTCAACCATTTTGCATACAGTCATTATGCCCACACTTAAATTAGGGCAAACAGCAATGGCAATATGCTTACTTGCTCGTTCAATCATATGTTCATTTTTTGAATTGTGATTAGTTGTGGCTATTAAAATTGGCTTATTCTTTTTTAAGGCTAAATCTAAATTTTGTTTTAATGCGTCCGCTGTTGAAAAGTCAACTATCACATCAAAATCAGATTCAAAAACAGCATCAAAATTTTGTTTGTCCACTGCCAAAAAATCAATTTTATTTTGTGTCATATAGTTTTGCATTTGTTTGCCCATGCGTCCATTACTGCCAATTAAAAGTACTTTCATATTGCTCCTTATGTTTAAATCTGAAATTGACTTATTGAAATTTAAACTAAAAAAATTGAAAATTAAATATAAAACTTAAAAAAAATTATAAAATTTGCCTGTTTTTTTATGTTTTTTGTTAAATTTTTATTAATTTTTTAAATTTTTGATAGTCTTTAATAATTTTTCTGCATTTTCTTTTGTCAGTTTAGATAAAGGTTTTCTAACGATATTTTTGCAAAAACCAAATTTATTCATGGCATACTTTATAGGTATAGGGTTAACTTCGCAAAACAAATTGATGTTAAGTTCAAATAATTTGTTATGTATTTGTAGGCTTTTATTTTCTGATTTAAATTGTTCAACAATCATATTGGGTACAAGGTTGCTTGCAACACTTATGCAACCATTTCCACTATGAGTGAAGAAAAAATGATTATATTTATCATTACCACTATAGACGGGTTTTGTGTGAGTGTTAAGAACTTGTAATATTTGGTTTATATCTCCGCTGGCTTCTTTTGTTCCTACCATATTGCTTAACTTTTCAAGTTGTAACAAACTGGTTGGTGATATATTAAGCCCTGTTCTGCTTGGCACGTTATAAACAATAAAAGGTAAACCGATTTTGTTTATTGCTTTGTAATGAGCAATAAGCCCATGTTGTGTGCATTTGTTGTAATAAGGCGTGACAATAACTGCTCCGTCAGCCCCAAGAGTTTTTGCTTGCTTTGTAAGTTTTATTGCGGTTGCAGTGTTGTTTGAACCAGTGCCAACAAAAACTAAACAGCGTTTGGCTATAAGGTTAACGGCAAAAGTTATAATGTCTTTTCTCTCTTTTGATGTGACGGTTGTTCCTTCACCAGTTGTGCCAAGCAATAAAATGGCATCAATACCATTTGCAATTTGATATTCTATAATTCTTTTTAATGCAACATAATCAATTTTGTTGTTTGCAGTGAAAGGTGTGATAAGGGCAGTGCAAGTTTTAAAAATTGGTATTGATTTTGTTTGTTTTTTGCCGGTTTCTGAACGTAGTAAATTTATCTTTTCTTTGGTGCTTAAAATGCTGTTATTTATTTTCATTTTTCACCTCAATCAATTTTTCTAAAATTTGAACAGCGTTAAGGCTTGCACCTTTAAGCAAATTGTCACCGCATACCACAAAAGAAAAACAGTTTGGTTTGGTTTTATGTGCTTTAAGCCGGCCAACAAAAACATTTTCCATATTGTTCGCATTAATCGGCATTGGTATGGTGTGTTCAAAATCAACACCTAGGCTATCTGCTAATAAATTTTTAACTTGTTTTAAAGTGCAAGGATTATCGGTTTCAAAATAAACAGATATTGTGTGACAATTTTTAACAGGAACTCTTATACATGTCGCTGTGATGTTTGTGTTTTGTAAGTGCAAGATTTTTTGTGTTTCATAAATCATCTTGTTTTCTTCTTGACTGTAGCCCTGCTTGTCAATTTTGCCTATGTAAGGTATCAAGTTGTTTGTAATGGGATAGTCTAGTTTTTTTAATTTGTGAGCATTAGTTTTTTTGAAATCTTTAAGGGCTAATTGTCCAGCACCGCTCACTGCTTGATAGGTGGAATAAACTATGTTTTTAAGCCCAAATTTTAAAGCAATTTTATTTAATGCAACAACACTGATTGCGGTTGAGCAATTAGGATTGCAAATGATGTTACAGTTGGAAATATCTTGTGAATTTATCTCTGGCACAATAAGTGGAAATTTGTGCCTAAAAGCGGAAGAAAAATCAATCACCTTAACACCATTGTGTGCTAAAAATTTTACGTAAATTTGGCTTATATTTTCACGCACGCAAAACAGGGCAAAATCCAATTTTTGCTTTGTTAAATTTTCTTTATTCAGTTCTTCAACAATTTGTTTTTTGTTGTTTGAAATTCTGATTTTTTTACCAGCAGATTTTTGCGAGGCAAATAAAAATAAATTGTGTTTTTCGCTGATCCCGTGTTTGGATAAAACTTCCAAAGTTTTTCTGCCAACCAAACCGGTTGCTCCAATAATTGCAATATTGTAACCCATAAACCACCTTTGTTATTTTTATGTTTAAAGGTCTAATTTTTGTTAATCTAAAAAGTAAATTTTAATTGATATGATTTTCATACAAAAATAAATTTTTATAAATTAAATAAAAAATATTAATAAAAATATTTGAAAATCATAAAAAACAATAAAAAAAACCACATTTTTAGTGGTTTTTTTGAATAAATTATTAATTTTTATTTAAATAAATTTTGTTGCTATTAATTTTTTAAAAGAAAATTTATTTTAAAAATTTTTCAACATCTTTTAAAATATCTTTTTCAGTTATGCCAAGAGAAGCTAAAAGTTCGGCTGGATTGTATCGGTCATAGAACAATTTTTCAAGGCCATAGTTTTTAACTTTAACATTTGATGTGCCAAGGTATGAAGCAACTTTTTCACCGAAGCCGCCGTTTAAAATTCCATCTTCAAATGTTAAAATAACACTGTGATTTTTTGTTAAATTCTTAAGCAAATTTTTGTCAATGCCAGAAGCAAATCTTGGATTAATAAGTGTTGGTTTAAAGCCAAATTTTTCTTCAATTTTTGTTGCTAAGTTTTCACCAAATTGGAAGAAATCACCAAGTGCCAAAATGGCAACTTTTTCACCTTTACATTCAACTTTAAAACTGTTAATTTTGCTATAATCTTTATCGGCATTTCTATCAGTAACTTCGTTGCCTGGAATAAGAATCATAACAGGATGTTCATGTTGGTCAATTGACCAATCTAACATGTTTAAATATTCTTGTTTGCAAGTTGGTGAAAGCACAACTAAATTTGGAATATTACTGAATGCTGCTATGCCAAAAATGCCAAGATGACTGACATCGGTTAAACCTGCAAAACTGGTGTAGTTAAGCAAAATTGTTACAGGCGAATTATTGATGGAAACGTCATGTGAAATTTGGTCGTAAGCACGTTGCATAAATGTTGTGTTTGTTACAACTAAAGGTTTTGCACCTGCTTTAGCTAAACCAGATGCCATTGCAACAGCTTGCTCTTCGGCGATACCAACATCCACATATTGTTCACCTAATTTTTGCCTTATATCTGGTGTGAGTTTTGCACTAGAAGGCATGTCAGGGGTTACAACAACAAAATCTTTATCTTTTTTCGCTTTTTCAACAATATATGCTTGAGTAATGTCAAAATAATTTTCAGTATTACCAAAATTTATTGTTGCTTTGCCTGTTGCACGGTCAAAAGGCATAGTCCAATGCCAAGCTTCTTTATTTTGTTCGGCTGGTTGATAACCTTTGCCTTTTTGAGTGTTGATATGAACAACAATAGGGTGGTTAATATCTTTAACTTTTTCAAAAACCTTAATCAAACTTGCAATATCATTGCCGTTTGCTTCATAGACATAATCTAAACCAAATGCTTTAAAAATATTATTTGGTGATTTGCCATTTGTTTCACGCAACTCTTTTAAATTTTTGTAAATTCCACCATGAGTATCGGCGATGGATTGTTGGTTGTCGTTAACAATAATAATTAAGTTGGATTTTATTTCACTGCCAGCAACATTAAGCCCTTCCAAAGCTTCGCCACCTGATAGACTTCCATCACCAATCAAAGCAATAACATTGTGTTTGCCGTGCTGTAATTCACGCGCCTTTGCAAGCCCCGTTGCAAGAGATATTGAAGTGGAAGTGTGTCCAACATTAAATAAATCGTGCTTGCTTTCTTCAGGGTTGGTGTAACCACTATCTTCGCTAAAATGTTTATCACTAATATATCCAAGTTTTCTGCCTGTTAAAATTTTGTGTGTATAACTTTGGTGTGATACATCAAAAACAAACTTGTCAACAGGAGAATTGAACACATAGTGCATGGCAATTTCAGCTTCAACAACACCAAAATTTGGGCCAAAGTGTCCGCCAATTTTGGTAAGGCGGTTAAAAAGTGCTTCTCTAATTTCGCCTGCTAGTTGAGTTAGGCTTTTAATATCCAATTTTTTTAAGTCTTTAGGACTGTTAATTTTGTTTAAAATTTCGTACATATTTCTCCTTGCTATTTAATGTTAATAAATGATAATTAAATTTGCATCAATTTTTTACTGCACTATAAGAAATTGCTTCTTAATAATTTACCACTAAATGTGATAAGTATTTTATCAAATTTTCTTATTTACAATTTTATCGTGGTATTGCTATTTTAACAATTTAATATATAAATTGGTCAACTAAAATAAGAAAATTTTTTAAAATAGACAAAAAATTTAAGTTTCTGTTTAAATATAAGCAAAAAGATAGCCAAAATAAATATTAAAAAATTTATTTGTCAAATAATGTTGAAAATGATATACTGCTTTTAAAATTACACAAGATAAAGGATGAATATATGAATTGGTTTGAAAAGTTGATATATGCCCTTCAAGGTAAAATGCAAACACCAACTTATTATGGTTGGTTCCACTGCTTGTTTATTGCTATCTTTGTCGCACTTTGCATTTTATGTGTTATGCAGGCAAAAAAGCATAGGACTGAAAAATCTTTTAAAATAATTGTTTGGGTTTGCTGGTCAATTATGTTTGTGTTGGAGTTGTATAAACAACTTATATATAGTTTTAGGCTTGTTGATGGTGTTCCAACTTGGCATTATCAATGGTATGCTTTCCCTTATCAACTTTGCTCAACACCGCTATATGTTTTGCCAATTATAGGTTGTTTAAAACCTGGCAAGGTTAGAGATGCTTTAATGAGTTACATCTCAACATTTGCCTTCTTTGGCGGATTTGTTGTGTTTGCCTATCCTGGTGATGTTTTTGTTAGAACTATTGGTATCAATATTCAAACAATGGTTCACCACGGATTGCAATTAGTAACAGGTATCTATTTTGTGGCTTATAATAGAGAAAAAATTAATTTTAAATATTTCTTAAAAGCAATCTACGTGTTTGTAGTTGCAATTGCGGTTGCAATGATTTTGAATGCTATTGTTCCAAACTTTACACCAGAAACATTTAACATGTTCTATATAAGTCCAAAATTCCCTTGCACATTACCACTTTTAAGTTTGATTTATCCAAAAGTACCTTATCTAGTTTTCTTGCTTATTTATATTTTAGGTTTCTGCTTGGCAGCATTTGTAATTCATCTTATTTATATGCTTTGCACAGGCAAGTTTTGCAAGAAAAGGAAACAAAGTAATGAAAATCAAGAACTGGCAAATTAGTTTAGTTGTTATATTTTTGGTGGCGGAAATAGTTTTCACAGTGCTTGCGCAAACCCTTTCTGGCACAGCGATGCAAGCAGTGGAGTATACGTCAATTTGCTTGTGTTATGTTTTTGCTCTTGTGTTTATTGCAACAAAAAAATTTAACTTTATAATTGTTTTAGGCTTGCTCTTTACGCTTGGCGCAGATGCTTGCTTGGTATTAAATATTCCGCCAAAGCAAGGCCCTGGTATGGTGTTTTTTAGCATCGCTCAAATCATTTACGCTGTTTATTTAATGATAGATGCAAAGCGTGCACTTTTAACATTGCAAGTATAATCGTGCGCGTTATTGGCTCAGCATTAATTGTGCTTATCACATTCTTGGTGCTTAAAGATAAATTTGATTTTGTAAGTGCAATTTCAATGTTTTATATATTCAATTTGGTGATAAATATTATATTTGCATTTATACAATTTAAAAAGCATAAATTGTTTGCCATTGGCTTGGTGTTCTTTGTACTTTGCGATATCTTTATTGGCCTTGCGTGTGCAAATGGTGTATATTTCACAATTTCAAATCTTACAATAAGCAAAATGATAAGTGGCAACATCGCATGGTTGTTTTATATACCATCTCAAACATTAATTGCACTTTCAACTGCATTCAATAACAAAAAAGAAGCACCTGCGCTTTTAACAAGAAATTAATAACATTACTGTTAAACATTAAATAACACTTGCTAATATAATTCGATTGGTATTTTATATGCTGTATATAGCAAAAAATACGAATTTTTTATACTCAAATTATACTCAGCCGAAAAAATGACTAAAAAAAGCACACTATGTCTAGTATGCTTTAATTGTTAAACCACAATGTGTTGTGGTGGTTGGCGGAGAGTGAGGGATTTGAACCCTCGCGCGCCTTTCGACGCCTACATCCTTAGCAGGGACGCCTCTTCGACCTCTTGAGTAACTCTCCACGCGAATTTTGTTTACTATTTAATCTTTGCTAACTTTAAATTTTTCATCTTATTTGATACTATCGCAATAAAATGCGTTTTTAGGTAAAACACTGTTAGTATATCAAATTGAAAAAACATTGTCAACATAAAATTAAACTTATTTTTTTATTTTTTGTGCTTTGCATAATAAACTAACTATTCATATTATAATGGAACAGATAAAATGTTTTTTAATAGATTACGTTTTGTTGTTATTTACACAATAAAAAGGAAGGTAAAATCACCTTCCTTTTTGCAAACTTTTGTTTCGTCTTATGAAGAAATTTGGTTTGCTTGTGGCGTTATGCCAGTGTTTATGTAGGTCTAAAGCAGGTTGCTTTTTGACCTTTTTGCCCTTGATAGGGCGGGCGTACTATTCACCTAAAGTGTAATAACTACCTGAATGTTGAGTGGCAGGGAATCTTTTGCCTTTTTCAAGGTATAAACTGCCACCATTGTGACCTTCGCTATCATACGCTGTGTATGATGCTGATTTTGGCACTGTTTCACCAGGTTTCCATTGCTTTGTGTTAGACATATAGCACCTCCAAGTGTATTTTGTGCAGTAATTGTTGTGATATACAAAAAGCATGCTTACAATTTTTGGCAATTTATATTTAGAGGCAAATGATATTATATTTCAAACTTTTAAACAAAGTTTAAACAAAACAAAAAGAATTGCCAAATGTTAGATTATGTGATAAAATGACAATATGATTAAATTGGTTAATTTGCCGTCTTTTAATGTTGCACTGAAATATGCAACCGATTTTTGCCGTGATAAATTGACCACTAATGCAACTATAATAGTGCCTGACAAACTCAGTTTGTTTATGGAAAAGCACCTTTTTGAAAGCCTTAATTTACAGGCCAGTTTTTGCATAAAAGTCAGCACACTTGATAGGTTTGTGAAAAAAGATGTTGATTTGGATAAATCTAAAACATTAAGCAAACTTGGTTGTGTGGTTTTGGTGCATAAAATTTTAACCGAAAACTTTGATAAATTGCAGTTGTTAAGGAATAAAGCATATTCATTTAGTTATGCGGAAGAAATATTTAACACCATTGCACAACTTAAAGCATCAAAAATTGGATATGAAGAAATGTGCAAATTTGAATCCAACAACGCACAACTGCAAGCAAAGATTCAAGATTTGGCATTGATTTACCAACAATATGAAGAACAAAAGGCTGGTTTATTAGACATAACCGACCAGTTTTTGTTATCTTGCATGGGGTTAAAGGATAAATACAATAATCTCAATCTTTTGTTTGTTGGTTTTGATGATTTTACCGCTGTTGAATACACTGCAATAGAGTGCTTGGCATACACAAACAATGTGAGTGTTGTGAATTATTTTGCAAAATCAAACAATCAGCACATATATAATGATGAAGTTGCAAGTCAACTTAAAAATATTGCATACACTTGCACTTTACCATTTGAAACTTTAAACAATGCAATAGCAAATGATAATCAAAATCAAACAACAAACAGCACCGCTAAAACAGAGTCAAATAAACAAACGCAACAAGTTCAGCAAACTGATGCGTTAAAACAATATCTGCAAGCCAACATTTTTGGCGTTAGGACAAGCGGTTTTGTTGACGAACAATCTGCGGTTAAAATTAAAGCCTGCCGAGATGTTGCAGATGAATTGGAACAAATTGCCAGAGATATTCGCTTAAAAGTGCTTAACGGTGCTAAATATTTTCAATTTGGGGTGGCGGTTTTTGGTCTTGATGCTTACACAGAACAAGCAAAACAAATTTTTGATAAGTATGACATCAATTTTTACCTTGACAGCCCACTAAAATTAAATCAAAGCGTGTTGTTTAAATTTGTGTGTGATATTTTCCGCCGAGAAGCAGAAAATTATGAATTGTCGCACTTAATTGATATTATAAACTCACCATTTTTTGTGTTGGATGCTCAAACCAAACAACAACTGATTTTAAAACTTATAAGCATTGATTTTAAAGGTGAATTAACAACAAAGTTTGATTTTGCAGATTTAAACCCAGCACGTGATGAGTTGATTGATTTTTTGCGTGCCTTCACATTTGAAAATCAAACCATATGGCAGATAAAGCAAACCTTTGCACTTGGTTTTGAAAAGTTTAAATTTGCTGAAATTTTGCAAGATATTGCCAGTCAAACATTGCTATTTAATAAACAAATTTTACTTAACAAATCAGTTGAAACTGTGATGAATTTGTTTGAAGAAATTGAAAAGTTTTATCCAACATTATCAGCAAATCAACTTGCGGATATGTTTTCTCGCCTTGGTGAAATAACAGAGATAAGCAATCTTCCACAAACACTTGATGCGGTTAAAATTGTTGATGCAAACAATTTTTGTGAAGAATTTGACCATTTATATATTGCAAACTGCACAGCGGATAACGCCCCAGCATTTAAAAATGATTGTGGCATAATAGTTGATGCTGAAATTGAAGAACTTAACTTTGCACACAAACTTGCACCAACCATTGGGCATATTAACAAACTTGCACGTTTGCGTGTGTTTAATACTTGTTTGCTGTTTAACAAAACTTTAACCATATCTTATTCACACACACAAAGTGAATTGATAAAAGAGTTTTGTTTTCGTTTGCAAAACACACAAGGTGGAGCAGTGTTTAATTTACACCCTGAATATGCTTTTGGTGGGCAATATGTGGCACTTTCAAAGCAGGATTATATTGAAAAGAATTTGATTTTTAACACTAATCTTTCAAGCCAATATGTGCAACAAAAAAGCATAATTAATTTGAACAAAGCAAACGCTGAACAAATAAAAATTGAAACTATAAGTGCCAGCCGTTTGGAAGACTATTTTAAATGTCCATTTCACCATTTTTTGAACTATACAATCAAAGTGCAACAACGCCCTAAAAACGAAATTTTGCCGTTTGATACTGGTATAATTTTGCATAAACTTTTGTTTAACTACTATAAAGCAAACAAAAAAGTTGGTGATTTATATGAATTTGCAAAGCAACAAATATTCAGTGAAGTTGACGCAAATGATAGGCTTAAAATAAACGCAAAAAGCCCTGTGCTTGTGAATTTGATTGATGAAGCAGTGCGTGTTTTAAATGGTGTGAATTATATTGACCAAAACAGCAATTTTGTGCCACAAAAATTTGAATTTTCTTTCAAAAACAGCACAGCGTTAAATCTTGGCAACGCATATCTTACAGGGCAGATTGACCGTGTTGATAGTGATGGCAATAATTTGCGTATTGTGGACTATAAAACCGGCAAAGCAGAAGCCAACCTTAAAGAACTTTATTATGGCAATAAATTGCAGTTGTTTTTGTATGCTTTGGCAATGGAAAGTGCAAGCAAACAGCGTGTGGTTGGCAGTTTTTATCTGCCACTTCACAATAGTTATACAGCAGAAGAAAGCAACTATTCTTTAAAAGGCTTTTTTGAAAATACAGAGCAAAATGTGCTTAATATGGATAAACGCCTAACCCCTGGTGGCAAAAGCGATATTGTGAATATTTCTTTGACAAATGATAGCCTTGCCCGCAAGAGTGATAAAGCGTTGGAAACAGATAAACTTGACATGCTTAAAGAATATTCAAAAATTGTTTCAGCAACTGCGATTGAAGAAATCAAATCGGGCTACATCAATCCAACACCAACAGGTGTAAACCCATTGTGTGAAAATTGCCCATACAGCCAAATTTGCTTAAAAAATTGCCGTAATATAGCAGAACGTAAGCCAAAACAAGTTACAACCAAAAGTTTTGAAGGGGGCGAACAATGAATTTTGAACAAATACAGTTAGACATTATCAACAGTTCGGCCAAAAATCAACTTGTAAGTGCTGGTGCAGGCAGTGGTAAAACCACAGTTATGATTGAAAAAATTGCAAACCTTATTATCGAACAAGATGTGCCGATTTCTTCGCTTTTGGTGGTTACTTTCACAGTTTTGGCAGCAACTGAAATGAGGCAAAGGTTAGAAGCAAAACTTAAACAAAAGCTTGCCGCAGTTGACGCAGATTCAAACCAAACAGCCGAACAAATTGAAGCAAAAAAACGCAATATTTTAAACAAACTTGATGAAATACAAACCGCCAGCATTGACACTATTGACGGTTTTAATGCAAAAACAATCAAAAAGTATTTTTACGAGTTGAATTTAAATCCAAATGTTGAAATAATTTCAGACACAACACGTGATTTTTACATAAATCGAGCAATGAATCGTGCGGTTGAAACAATAAGCAAAGATAAAAGTAAAATCAGCATTTTGCTTGATATTTTTGGTGGCAATGCACGCAATCTTAAAAACTTGGAGCAACTGATTGTTGATACATACAACAACATTATCAATCTTGAAGATTATGTTGCTTTTGTGCAAGATGCTAAAAAGGAATATATCACCAATCAAAAAAGTGAAAATATTGTTAACGATTATATTATTCAACAAGCCACTGATTTAAGCACTGCATTGAAGCATGAAATAGGTGGTTATCCACAAGATATTTTGGATAAATTTAACCATAACATTGACCAGTTGCAAAAAATCAACAAAGCATTAACACTTAAAGCCAATCTTATTGCATTAAACGGCATTGATTTAGTTACTTTCACATCAAAGCAAACCAAAGAGTATGAAAGTTTGGCGGACTTAAATGATGAAATCAATGAGTTTAAAGACTATGTTAAAAAGTTAAAAACAAGCGGAATAGATGAAAATTATGATTTGCATAATGAACAAATTGCCGAATATTTTGGCTACGTGTGTGATTTGCTTGAATTGTTTATGCAAAACTATGAAAATATCAAAGCAAAAAACAATTTAATGGACTTTAATGATATGTCACGCAAGATGTTGGAACTTTTGTCAATCGAGCGTGTGAGGGCAGATTTGCAACAAAGGTATAAATACATTTTCATAGACGAATATCAAGACGTTAACCCATTACAAGATAATATAATGGAGCAAATCACAGGTAAAGACACAAAAGTGTTCACAGTTGGTGATGTTAAACAATCTATTTATGGCTTCCGTGGTTCAAGCCCAGAGTGGTTTTTGCAAAAATATAACAATTTTAAACAAAACCAAACAGTTGGCAGTGCGTTTGATATGAATATCAACTATCGTAGCAACCCAATAATTTTAAATTTTATTAATCAAATTTTTGTGCCGTTGATGACAACTCACACCGCAGATATTGATTATAAAAACACTGCACAAATTGACCCACGCCGTACGGATATTGTTGACGAAAAACCAACCATTATGCTTGTAAGCAACGACCAACCAAAACCAACAGCAAAAGGCGTTTATAGTGTTAAAAATGGCACGAATATAGAGCAATTCGCCGACCCAAAAGTATATGAATCGGCTTGGATTGCTGAACTGATAACAAAAGATTTAATTGGCAAGCAATTTTATGATGCGAACCTTAAACAAACTCGAACTTTAACTTATAAAGATATTGCAATTTTAACACGTTCCACAAATGATGAAAATTCTGAAATTCTTATTGACGTTTTAAGGCAATGCAATATTCCAGTTAACCTTAACAATAAATTGCAAACCAGCACCAGCGAAGGTGTTAAACTTATTTTATCCATTTTAAAATGCGTTAATAACACCGCAGATGATGTTGATTATCTTGCCACATTTATGGCATTAACCGATTTGCAACTTGACGATGTTATGGCAATCCGTAAACGTGAGCAAAGTTTGATTCAAGATTTGTTGGAAAATCAAACCAATCCACAAATTGCTTTGGGCTTTGAAAAATTGAATAAAATACGTTTGCAATCTTACGCAAGCACCAACAATCAACTTATCAACTATATTTTGAACGAAATGCAAGTTAAAAACTATCTTCAAGCCACACGCTTTGGTGAAAAGGAAGTTAAGTTAATTGAACAATTTGTTTCAAATTTAGGCGTTGAAAACTCACTCAGTTTGGCAGATTTTGTAACAGTGATTGAAGCGAACGTAAGCCGTGGCAACGACTACTTGGATATGGATAAAGAAGATAGCGTAACTTTTGAAACTATCCATAAAAGCAAAGGGCTTGAATATCCTGTTGTGATTTTGTTTAATGCAAGCAAAACATTTTCATATTTGCGTGACCATGATGATATATCTTTCAATGCCGATATTGGTTTGGGCGTAAATTATTATGATTTTGCCACACGTCAAAAATCTTTCAGTTTGCCAAAATATGCAATCAAAGTGGCAAATTCAACAAAAGGGTATAAAGAAGAATTACGCTTGCTGTATGTTGCACTCACAAGGGCAAAAAACAAACTTATAATAACTGGCACATATTCACCAAAATCACTTAAAGAAAAACTTAAAAAGACAAGTTATTTAAATATGATTTTGTCATGCTATCAATCGGCAATTTTGGCTGGCAGAACAGACTTTGAACTTTGCAAATTTGTGTTCCGTGATGAAATTGAAAGCAACACTGTTTCAACAGCAGAGCCAACCCCAGAAATTGAATTTATAAAACCGGATTTTGAATATGAAAATAAATCAAAATTTAACATTTCAATCAAAAATTCAGTTACAGGGCTTAACACAAAACAAAGTGAACAACAACATTTTGACACAAAGGCGTATTTAACACCACAAACTCAATATCTCACAACCGAAGATAAAGCCCTTGTTGGTACACATTATCACAAGGCACTTGAATTGCTTGATTTAACCACAGCATTTAACAAAAACACCAATTTTGCAGATGTCGATTATGATAAAATAAAGTTGGCACATGATGTGCTTTCAAAAATTGTGGTTGGGGCAAAGCAAATTCGTAAAGAAGCAGAATTTATGATGAATATGCCTTACAATCAAATTGTTGCAAATTCGTTGGTTACAGATAATGTTTTGGTTCAAGGCGTGCTTGATATGCTTGTTGAATTTGAAGACTATTTTGTTATAGTGGACTATAAATTTTCAAGTTTAAAAGCGTCAGTTTTAAAACAAAAATATGCCGAACAATTAAAGCTTTATAAACTTGCTGTTGAAAAGGCGTTTAATAAACCAGTTGAGCATATGTACATATATTCAATAAACACTGGCGAACTTGTGTAAGATTCACAATCTATAAACTAAATCATTGAATTTTAATATATTAAATTAAACAATAAAAAGCACAACTTAAATGCTGTGCTTCTTTGTTAACTTGCGTGAAAGATAATGCGAAGAAGATGCAAGTGTAATTAAAATAATTAAAAATTCACATATTATAATATGTCCTATTTTAATTACCACGCGAAAGCAAAAAATTTAATTAAAGCAAATCATTTGCTGGGCGTAACAATATTTGACCGTTATCACCATATATATCCTGCAATGGTGTTATATTTTGATAACAGCAGACCAATACCAATAAGGGAATATATGTGGGAAGATTATTTGCCACTGATAAAGCAAGCAAAAGTGGAAATTACAGATAATCGAACAAAAATGTAAAACCAACTTTGTGCTTAATAATGTTTGTTTGGGTGTAAATTAACTCAATAAAAAGAACTATTATAAACACAAAGCGAAAGAGAAGCAGATAAGCAAAAAATAAAATTAATTTGATATAAGCAACAAAAAAAGCATCGATCGATGCCTTTTTTAAATTCTTTTAATTTGATTAAGCGTTTTGAATTTCAATTTCGCCAGTTTTTTCAAACTTATCAACAACTTTTTTGTAGTCTAAACTGAGTTTGATAAATCTGTAAACAAAATAGCCCATAACACCAGCAACAATCACTGCAACAATAGCAATGTGCCAACCTTCAACAAATTCGTCCAAAATGATTTTTGCTTCTGGTGCACCAAAAACAACTTCTTTAACAGTAAGACCTTCTGGTGTGCAATCTGCTTTTGATTTAAGGTTTGTATCAGTAATAGCATTTGCTGTTAATCTTGAACTTTCGTTTTCTGGGTTATAATACAAAACAAAATATTGGTCGTCTTTAACTTCAATGCAATATGCGATTGTTTCAGTGTTGTAAGAAACTGAACCTTTACCGTATTTCATAAAAGATTTTACGCCGATTGAATAAATCATACCGCACATAAGGATAATTGAAGCAAAGCAAACAAAAATTGCAATGAGTGTTTTAAGGCTCATTTCAATAAATTCACGTTTTCTCATCTTTTTGATGAAGTCCATAAACTCTCCTAAAACTTTAAGTTTTTATAAAAACAATTTAACAAAAAACAAACAAAAAAGCAATATTCGATAAAAAAGTTTTATGCTAACTACATTAAGTGTAAAAAAAAATAAAGATTTTGTCAAAACATTTTAGCCATTTTTTAAACTGTCTTGCGTTTTTAAGGCTGATTTTGACTATATTTTGCCAATATATAGCAAAAAATGTTTAAATTCAACCACAAATTGTGATTAATTTTTTTTACTTCAATTTTTTATAAATGTATTTTTGCGTTATTATTTTGTTACAATTTTGTCACTATATTAAAAATTAATAATATTTAAACATAAGTAAAACTTGTTTCTTCTTTACAAATTTGTGGGTTTGTGTTATTATTTTGCTATGAACAATTATTCTGTCGATTCGGTTTTTCAAAAAAATGCGTTAACGTTGGCTTATCTTGGTGATGCGGTGTTCACACTTATGGTTCGTGAACATTTGGTTAGCAAAACAGATTTTAAAGCCAATGGTTTAAATAAAATTGCAAATGGTATTGTTTGTGCAAAAAATCAAGCAATAATAATGGAACAACTTAAACCAGAATTAGATGAAGAAGAAACCGATTTGGTGTTGCGTGCAAGGAACGTACACCCAAACAATAAGGCAAAAAATTCAAGTTTGCAAGAATACAGTTTGGCAACTCAATTTGAAGCACTTGTTGGCTTTTGGTATCTAAAAAAAGAAAATGAAAAATTAAAAAATATGTTTAAAAGGTTTGTTGAAGAAAAGTTATGATAGTTGAAGGTATAAATGTTGTTAGAGAACTTATCAGTTCACGTTCACGTGTTGATAAAATTTTAGCGGAAAAATGCAATAATTTTGAAGTGAACAATCTGGTTGACGCTGCAAGAAAATTAAATATTCCAGTTGAAGTTGTAGATAAAGAATTGCTTGAAAAAATCAATAAAGGCAAAACACAAGGTATTTTGGCATATGTGCCAAATTTCCACTATTCTGACGTTGATGAAATTTTAGAAGTGTCAGCCGAAAAGGGGAAAGCACCATTTATTGTTATTTTGGATAGCATTGTTGACCCACATAATGTTGGTGCGATTATAAGAACTTGTGAGTGTGCAGGTGTTGACGGTGTTATTATTCCTGAAAATCGTGCTTGTTTAATTAATGAAACCGTTTACAAAACCAGTGTTGGTGCAGTTAGTCACATCAAAGTTGCATTGGTTAAAAATTTAACACGAACAATCGAATATTTAAAAGAAAAAGGCGTGTGGACCTATGCATTGGAGGCAGGCAACAAACGTATTTATGACGCCGATTTCACCTATCCAACAGCAATTATTATTGGCAGTGAAGGTAAAGGTGTTTCAAGATTGGTTAAAGAAACCGCTGACGAAGTGCTTTCACTTGATATGTATGGCTTGGTTAACAGCCTTAATGCGTCATGTGCAGGGGCAATCGCTATTTACGAAGTTGTGCGTCAAAGACGTGGCTAAATAACAGACATTAAAGTTGATGTATTGCGTTTGTAAATTTAAACCGAAAACAAAATCAAATGAGTAACAAGTGCAAAATTTAATATCAAATTAAATTAACACACGCAAGGCTTAAATTGACCACATAACAAACAAAAACACCGCAACATAGGAGAAAACTTGGAGTTAAACGAACTTATTTTAAAAGCCCAACAAGGTGAAGAAAGTGCAATGGAACAAATTGTGCAACTTTTTCGTGCCAAAGTGACTGCAATTTCACGTGAATACTTTTTGGTTGGTGCAGGGCTTGACGATATTATTCAAGAAGGTATGATAGGTCTGTTTAAAGCAGTGTATAGTTATCAGCCAGAAAAAAACCACAATTTTGGTTCGTACGCTTCTCTTTGTATTGAACACCAAATTCAAACCGCAATCAAAAATGCAAATAGACTAAAAAATAATCCGCTTAATAGTTATGTGCCAATCAGTCAGTTTGACGACCGCAATGATGATGAAGAAAAACTTAAACTTGTGCTTGTTGATGATGACAGCAATTTTGAACAAAACTATATAAATCGTGAACTTAACACAGAAGTTATGGCAAAAATCAAAAATATGCTTTCAGCAGAGCAATTTAAGTTGCTTAAAATGTTCTTAAATGGTAAAAGTTATGTTGAAATGGCAACTGCACTTAATATAACCACAAAGCAAGTGGACAACAATTTGCAGGCAATCAAAAAAATATTAAGGTCTTTTAAAGGAGAAATTCAATGAGTTTAGCATTATATCGCGAATTTAGGCCAAAAAACTTTGATGATGTTATTGGGCAAGATTATATTGTTCAAACGCTCAAAAATCAAGTTAAAACAGGGCATTTATCTCATGCTTACCTTTTTTGTGGTCCACGCGGAACAGGCAAAACCAGCACAGCAAAGATATTTGCACGTGCGGTGAATTGCACTCACTCAACAGACGGCAACCCTTGTGATATGTGTGCAGAGTGTGTTGCTTTAAGCCAACCAAACACAGATATTTTTGAAATAGATGCCGCTTCAAACAATAGAGTAGAAGAAATCCGTGATTTGCGTGAAAAAGTTGCTTATCCACCACTCATCGGTAAATATAAAGTTTATATTGTGGACGAAGTGCATATGTTAACCGATAGTGCCTTCAACGCATTGCTTAAAACTTTAGAAGAACCACCACAACATGTTATCTTTATTTTAGCAACAACAGAAATTCACAAATTGCCAGCCACAATTTTAAGCCGTTGTATGCGTTTTGACTTCAAACTTTTGCCAGTCAATTTGCTTGCAGAACACCTTAAAAATGTGTTTGATAAACGTGGCATCAGTTATGACGAAAAATCATTGCACCTTATTGCAAAAGCCGGTGAGGGTAGCGTGCGTGATATGCTGTCAATAGCAGATAGTGTCGCAGCATATTGCAACAATCAAATCACGTGTGCACAAGCAGAAAGCGTTATTGGCTTATCCAGCAAGGAAAGCATCAAAGATATTTTAACCTGCATTGCAAACAAAGATATTAACAAACTGTTCACAGCGGTGCACCGTGCACTTGGCAGTGGTAAAAACATTCAAGTGCTTTGCAAGGAAATGGCAGACTTTATCAAAAACCTTATTATGATAAAAGTTGGCGTTGGTGATTATTCAGTTTTGGATATTTTGCCAGGTGAATTTGCAACATATAACGATATTGCTTCTCAATTTGATTTGGCATATCTAAAAACTGCTTTCAGCCGCTTTGCTAATGTGGAATTAGATTTAAAATATAGCATTAATCCAGAAAACTTGTTTGAATCAACCTGCCTTGACCTTATTGCTGTGGCAAGCACACCAGTTGTTCAACCAACAGCAACTGTTCAACCAACCGCACAACCAGTTTCAGCACCAAAAGTTGTTGAGCCAGTGGCAGTTAGTTCAAATGAAATTGACAAAGTGTGGGGCAATGTGCTTATCAAAGCAAAAGAACGCAATTTGTTTGCACTTTCCAATGCTCTTATCAATGTTGTTAAGGTGGAAAAGAAATTGAACCGTTTAGTGCTTCATACAAACGATTTAGGTTGCTTCCAAACGATTGACAATAAAGAACGCCTTGCAGTAATATTGGAATTGATAAATTTGTTTGACGATAGCATTAAAGATGTGGAAGTGATTTACGATAAAACCAACGCATCAGTGCAAGATATTAAAGATGGTTTAAAAGATGCTTTTAAGTCTAAAATCAGGTTTAAAGAATAAAAATAGAATATAGCACAAGCATATTAAGTCAACCTAAAAAATTAAAAAAGCAAGACTAAAATCAAAATACGAAAAAGAAAAAACAAATAAATAAAAAAATTAAAAATATATAATCAAGATTTAAAATTAAAGGAGAATTTTATGGCATACGGATTTAATGGTGGATTTGGTGGCGGTATGAATATGAACGCCCTTATGCAACAAGCCCGCAAAATGCAAGAACAAATGGAAAAGGCACAAGAAGAGTTGGAAAACACCGAAGTTGTTGGTAAAGCCGGCGGTGATATGGTGCAAATCACGATGACAGGTAAAAAAGAATTAAAGTCTGTTAAACTTAACAAAAATGCAGTTGACCCAGACGATGTTGAAATGCTTGAAGATTTGCTTGTTGTTGCATTTAACGATGCTGTTGCAAAAGCAGACGAATTAAGCAAAGATAAAATGGGCGCAATGGGTGGCCTTGGCGGGTTAATGTAATGAATCAAATAGACTCAATGGAAAGGCTGGTTAACGAATTTTCGCATCTCCCAGGTGTGGGCAAAAAAACCGCACAAAGGTATGCGTATTTTTTGCTTACTTTAAGCGAAGCAGAAGTTAAAGATTTTGCAGACGCAATGGTAACCGCAAAAAGCACAATTCACTATTGCAAAATTTGTGCCAATTTCACAGATAAAGAAGTGTGTGATATTTGTTCTCGCCCTAAAAAAGATAATATTATTTGCGTGGTTAAAGAGCCAAAAGATGTTGCAGCACTTGAAAAGGTGCGTGAATTTAATGGCACTTATCACGTTTTGCACGGTGTTATCAATCCGCTTGAAGGCAAAGGTCCAAACGATATTAATATAAAATCACTTTTATCACGTGTTCAAACTGAAAACACACAAGAAGTTATTGTGGCAACCAACCCTGATGTGGAAGGCGAAGCAACAGCAATGTATATTGCCAACTTGCTTAAACCACTTGGCGTAAAGGTTACACGTATTGCACAGGGCGTAAGTTTGGGCAGTGAACTTGAATACACCGATGCAATGACGCTTTCAAAAGCCCTTCAATCTCGCCGTGAAATGTAAGTTTGACGTGCGATACAGTAAACTGTTTTAAGTCTTCTTTTAAGCGTTTGAAATAATTTTGCTAGATAAATTCTAAATATAACAAACAAAAAACCACCATAATTTGGTGGTTTTTTATTATTTTTTTATTTTTGGTCTTTTAACATACAGCAATTTTTGTATTTCTTACCGCTACCGCAAGGGCATAAGTCGTTACGGCCAATATGAGCATCACGGTTGCGTGCACTTGATTGTTCAGTTTTGTTGGTGCTTCCAAGGTTCACTGGACCTGCTGGGCGTTTTGGCACAACTTCAATTTTAAGTTGTGATTTAAACAATGTTTCAGCGGTGTAGTCACGTATGTCTGTAATCATCTTGTCAAACATATCAAAACCTTCGTTTTTATATGCAACAACAGGGTCTTTTTGACCATAAGCCATAATACCAATTTCGTTGCGAAGGGTGTTCATAGCGTCAATATGGTCTGTCCAGAACTTATCAACAACACGCAACAACACATTGCGTTCAATAATGCTGAAATCAAGGTTAAGTTTTTTAACTTCCGCAATTTTTGCTTCGTAAATTTCTAACAATTTATCGTAAACGTTTTGTGCAACTTGTTGAGCGTCTAAATTTTCAACAAATTCGCTTGTAACAAGGTTTGTGCCAGGTTTCAATAATTTAGATTCCAATTCTTTGTTAAGCGGTTCTAAATCCCACTCATAGTAAGGTTTGGTTTCGTCTAAATAGTTCAAGCAAGTTTCAAATGTAAACTCTTTAAGCATTTCCAAAATTTGAGGGTGAATATCAACGCCGTCAAGCACTTTATCACGTTCACCGTAAATAATTTGACGTTGTTTATTAAGCACGTCATCATATTCAAGCACATTTTTACGTGCGCCAAAGTTCATTGCTTCAACTTTCTTTTGTGCAGATTCAAAGAATCTTGTTAAAAGTCTAGATTGAATAGGCATATCTTCATTGCCACGGAAGACAATGGAGAACCAGTTTTTCATCCTATTTTCACCAAAACGTTGTGGCAAATCATCTTCCAATGAGATAAAGAATATGCTTGAACCTGGGTCACCTTGACGGCCAGCACGACCACGCAACTGGTTATCAATACGGCGGGATTCGTGCCTTTCAGTGCCAAGGATATGCAAACCGCCAAGTTCGATAACCTTTTTCTTTTCTTCGTCTGTTATCTTTTTAAAGTCGGCATAATATTTTTGGTATTTATCTTTAAGTGCTTTTTCTTCGTCCGTCAATTCAACGTTATAGGCGGTAATTTTTTCCATAACTGCTGGCTCAATATTTTCATTAAGCATTTTTTGTTTTGCCAAGAATTCTGGGTTGCCACCAAGCAAAATATCGGTACCACGACCAGCCATATTTGTTGCAATAGTAACTTGACCAACACGACCAGATTGAGCAATAATTTGACCTTCAAGTTCGTGGTTTTTAGCGTTCAAAAGGTTGTGTGGAATACCAAGTTTTTTAATTTCCTTGCTTATGCGTTCGGACTTGTCAACAGATGCGGTACCAACCAAAATAGGTTGACCTTTTTCGTGTTTTTCCTTAATTTCTTCAACAATGGCGTTGTATTTTGCTTGTTCGGTGTAGAAGATAAGGTCTTGTTCATCAACACGTTGCACTGGTTTGTTTGTTGGAATTGTAACAACGTCTAAATTATAGATTTTGTTAAATTCGCTTTCTTCTGTTTTTGCAGTACCAGTCATACCGCTAAGTTTTGAATAAAGTTTAAAGTAGTTTTGAAGGGTAATGGTTGCAAGAGTTTTGTTTTCTTCTTGAATTTTAACCCCTTCTTTTGCTTCAATGGCTTGGTGTAAACCGTCACTATAACGTCTGCCTTGCATAACACGGCCAGTAAATTCGTCAACGATAAGCACTTCATCATTTTTAACAATGTAGTTAATATCACGCACCATAATATAGTTAGCACGCAAAGCATTGTTGATGTGGTGGTTGATTTCAAGGTTTTGAATATCACTTAAATTTTCAAGTTTAAAGAAGGTTTCAGCCTTTGTTACACCAGTTTCAGTAAGGCGGATCTGTTTATGCTTAATATCAATATCATAATCTTCTTCTTTAAGCCTTTTTGCAAAGTTGTCGGCCACAGTGTAAAGGTCGGTTGATTTGCCACCTGCACCAGAAATAATAAGTGGGGTACGGGCTTCATCAATCAAAATAGAGTCCACTTCGTCTACAATACAGAAGTTGTGACCACGTTGAACTTTATATTCTTTGCTAACTTGCATATTATCACGCAAATAGTCAAAGCCAAATTCATTGTTTGTGCCGTATGTGATGTCGCACTCATATGCTTTTTTCTTTTCAGGTGCTTGTTGACCAGCCAGTGTGCAACCAATGGTAAGACCAAGGAATTTGTAAAGTTTGCCCATCATTTCTGCCTGGGTTGTTGCCAAATATTCGTTAACTGTGATAACATGCACATTTTTACCAGTAAGGGCGTTCAAATAAACAGCTGTGGTTGCAGTTAAAGTTTTACCTTCACCGGTACGCATTTCAGCAATACGACCTTGGTGTAAAACAACACCACCGATAAGTTGAACATGAAAGTGACGCATACCAAGCACACGTGTTGCGGCCTCACGTACAACAGCAAAAGCGTCTGGCAAAATATCGTCAGTTGTTTCACCAGCAGCAAGACGGTCTTTCAAAATCGGAGTTTGTGCTTGTAATTCGTCATCAGACATTTTGGCATAAAAGTCGGCCTTATCTTCAACTTTTTTTACAATCTTTTCAATTTTTCTAAGGCTTCGGGTATTGTCAGAAGCAAATAAATAAGAAAATAATCCCATAAAAAATATCCTTTCAATAAAATCTTAAATATATTTTAAATAAAATACTTTCCATATTTTAACAAAAGAATAATGTTTTGTCCACTAAATTAAAGTTAATATGTAATAAGAGTAAGCTTAAAACTTTTGTCAAATTTGTAAAAGAAATTGTATTGTTATTGCAAAAATAATTGTTTAATCACCAAAAAACTTTAACCAAAAGGTCAAACCATTTTCAATAAACACCGTTTTAAAACAAATAAAAAAACCACCGCAATTTGGTGGCTTTTTGTTTTAATAAATTTATGTGTTCATTTTTTTAAAGTTGATTGATAAGTTCATCACGCTTTTTAGCGTATTCTTCTTCTGAAATAAGGTTATTATCCAACATTGATTTAAGCTCTTTCAACTTTTCTTGCACAGACCTTCCGTCATTTGAAGCGGTGGCAGTTTCTTGTGGTTTTTCTTGGCTTCCAAACATAGGGCCAAGTGTATCACGTTGTTTACGTTTATCCATGCTTCTAATAACAACACTTGAAATTATAACAAATGCCAATGCAATAACAGCAATCATAACTGACAATTTGTTTGTAACAAAACCAGAATTGCCAACAAATGATAAACCGTCACCGGTTATGCGGACACATGCAAGGGCATAAGAACCATAAATGTCAATGTATAAATTGCTTATGTAGGTGATAACTTGAAAAGCAATCATAGTTTTACGGTATCTGATAAAGAAAGATGCCACAGTGCTTGCTACAATAAATTGAAAAGTTATAATCAAACTAACCTTTAAAAATTTAAGTTGAGCAACTGTTGATGTTGCGGTGTTAACCATTGTTACACCAACAATGACGTCAATAATCCAAAGTACGCAACTTGCGATTGTTATGCCAAACATAACATAACACAAAATTCTATATTCACCTTTTGAATATTGCTTAATCCAAGGCAAAATTGTGATGCAAGAAACGCTAATAACCAAAATTGATAAAAGTGTTGCAAGCAAGCCAGCACTATAAAGTTGAGTGTAGAAGATCATAGCAATGGCCAATGCAGCCGAAACAAACATACCAATGATAGAGATTGTTTGTATGGCGCGATAAAGTTTTTCGTGTTTGAACTTTTCCATAAAAACTCCTTTATAAATTAATTTTATTATAACTAAAATAGTGCTTCAAAGCAAATATATTCGCCAAAAAGTCTATTATTTTTAAAATTTCACCTAAAAAAACTTGTCGAAAACGTAAAATTCTACTGAGAGTAGAGATTTTTTAACCAACAATCAAATTAAAATAGAACAAAAACATCAACTCTAATTTTCTCGTTTCGTCTTCTAATTTGTATATTTTAAGTTTAGATTAAAATTTGGCAATTCTCTTGAAAAATTGAGTAAACAATTATTATTATGTTATTGCTAGTTTAATTTTTGCAGAATAATTTATGAACAAAAAACTAAAATCAAAAATAAAGGAGATTTATGAATAACTCAAAAAACAATCAACAAAATCAAATCGTACCAGTGTTCTTTTCATCGGACGATAACTATGTGCCTTACTTGGCAGTTTCAATCAGGTCACTTATCGACACAACACCACTCAAACAAAAAGTGTGTGTTTATGTGCTTAACGAACGTTTAAAAATTGAAAATATGTTTGCATTGAAAAAGATGGAAACAAAAAATATAAAAATCAAATTTGTTAACGTAGGCAATAAAATCAAATCTATACGTGATAAACTTGTGGCTCAACTTAGAGACTATTATTCACCATCAATTTATTATAGAATTTTTATAGCATCAATGTTTCCAAAACTTGATAAGGCAATCTATTTAGACTGTGATATTACCATTGTTGATAATATTGCAAATATGTATAACAAAGATTTAGGTAACAATCTTGTAGGTGCAGTTGTTGATGAAGTTGTAAATTCAAATAAACAATTTAAAAGTTATGTACAAGAAGCAGTTGGTATTGATTGCGATAAATATTTCAACTCGGGTATTTTGCTTATGAATTTAAAAGAATTCAGGCATCAAAGTATTGAAGAACAATTTATTTATTATTTAAACAATTATCCTTTCAGTTCATTGTGTCCAGACCAAGATTATCTTAACTTCCTTTGTAAAAACAAGGTTTTGTATATGGAAAAGGGGTGGAATAAAATGACTGTTGAAGATGGCGAGTTTGATGAAAAAAATTTGCACATTGTTCACTACAATATGTTTAAAAAACCTTGGAAATATTATGATGTTATGTTTGATAAATATTTTTGGCAATCAGCAAGAAAAACAGAATACTATGCATTGATTTTAAAACAAAGAGATATGTACAGTGAAGAACAACGTCAAAAGGATTATACCGCAGCAGCAAATATGATTTCATATTCAGTAACTGTGGTTGCAGACCCTAATAACTTTAAAAAATCAATTGAGAAAAACCCACCAAAAGTTGCGGATTTATTTAAACAAACAGCAAAAACCAACTTTAAAGTTATCACAGAAATGAAAGTTAATGCTTAATCAATAAATTACTAAACAAAATTGGCTTTTTAACGTCAAAAAATTAAAACACATTTTATAAATTTGAAATATTAAAGTTAAATCTTGTTAAATTGTAATAAAAAAACAAACACTTAAACAATTTGATTTAGTGTTTTCTAAATTAAACTAAATAAAAAGAGAAAAGTATGAAAGAAACACCAAAAGCCACAGATAGGTTGGAGGTTTTGCGAAAAATAAAAAAATTTGAGCAAACTGGTCAGTTTGACAAAGAAGTGGAAAATGACCCACCAACCATAGAACTTAAACCAGACGAAATTGATTATATGCGAACCAAACTCAGCAATAAAATCAAAAGGTTTTTCACATATAAAGTTGCTGGCAAAATGTTAAATAAAATGAAAAAAGCTGGTATGTTTAGGCTTGAAAGCATTGTTGGGCTTGAAAACTTAAAATCAGTAAAAACTGGTGCAATAATCACTTGCAACCACTTTGGGGTGATTGATAGTTTTATTATCGACCAAACTTTTAGGTCTGCAAAGTTTAAACATAGACGTATGTATAAAGTGATAAGAGAAGGCAATTATACTAATCCGCCAGCAGGTTTTGCACCTATTATGCGTTATTGTGACACACTGCCTTTAAGCCAAAATAAACAGACTATGAAAAAGTTTTTAAGTGCAACTAAACAACTTTTGCAAAAAGGCAATTTTGTTCTGGTATATGCTGAAGAATCTATGTGGTGGAATTATCGTAAACCAAGGCCACTTAAAAATGGAGCATTTCACCTTGCTGTTAAAAATCATGTTCCAGTTGTGCCTGTGTTTGTAACAATGCGTGATAGCGAACAAATCGGCCCAGACGGTTTCCCAATTCAAATTCACACTGTTCATATTGAAAAGCCAATTTATGCCAACGAAGATTTAGATGATAAACAAAATATTGAACAAATGAAGCAACAAAACTATGAAATTTGGAAAAATATTTACGAAACAGTTTATGGTAAGCCTTTAAAATACACTTGTGATGAAAACTAAATTGCAAACCACGTTATCTAAATTAATACATGTAATACGTACGCACGTGCAAACGAACACGTGAGTGCTGTGGCAGTGCTATTGCTACAAGTTCAATATGACGAAGATTAATAGCCTTATAAAAACAAGCAAAAAAATAAAATAATCAAAAAAAACACTAAAAATATCAAAAAATTAGTGTTTTTTTATTATTTTTTAATAATATTTTGTCTTTTACGAAGTTTGTGATTTTGAAAGATGACATATTTTGCTTTGCTAAAATCTTGTTTTTAACAATAAATTTTTAGCACTTGTTTCATAAAAGAAAAAAGTGCTTGACGATGTCAAACACTTGCTTCTGGTAGAGATGAGTGGACTCGAACCACCGACCCCCACCTTATCAGGGTGGTGCTCTAACCTGCTGAGCTACATCTCTTCGTCGCAATTCGCCTTTTGGCGAGTTTGCTTCTTGTTATCGCAAACGTCCGCTTGTTAGGCGCTTGCTCCTCTACAAAGTGGCAACATTGTTTCCCCTTTGCAAACCCTTTATTGTTAAGGGCGGTGAATTTTGAAATTTCACATCTCAAAATATTTTTGGTGGAGAATATCGGATTCGAACCGATGACCCCTTGCTTGCAAGGCAAGTGCTCTAGCCAACTGAGCTAATCCCCCAAAGTTCTTATGTGCATTTCACAGCAAATGCAAGTTTATATTACCAATTTAAAAAATGTTTGTCAATAAATTTTTACAAATTTTTCAAAAATATTTTTAGTTTTTTAAATCTTTTTGGTATTGTCACAAGCATTTGCTTAGGTTTTGTTATATATTTAGATTATGTGTTTTAAAATTCGCTATCTAGGTTAAAAATTGATATTGGAGGGAAATATGGATTTTCAACAAAGCAAAACAAAAGAAAATTTGGCACGTTCGTTTGCTAGTGAGTGTATGGAAGGGGCAAGGTATCAATTTTTAGCAAAAATGGCACAACAACAAGGCTATGAGTATTTAAGTAATCTTATACGAACTATTGCTCATAACGAAATGGCACACGCACAACAATTTTTTAACAAAATTAATGAATACGGCGGTCAAGACACACAAAACATAGATATAACTGCTGGATATCCTTTTAAACAGGGGGCAGATATTTGCGAAACTCTTAAATTAGAAGCACACAATGAAGAAATGAGTTCAGATTCAATTTATCCAACATTTGCAGACATTGCGCGTGATGAAGGCTTTAAAGATGTGGCAGATGTGTTTGATATGGTTGCAAAAGTGGAAAAGACGCACCAACGTACGCTTGAAAAGTTGGCAGAAGGGTTAAAATGTAATTGCCTTTACAAGTGTAATTGTGGTGACGCATGCTTCAAATGTGATGAGTGTGGCACAATCATACAAGATAAACAAGCACCTAAAAAGTGTCCACTTTGTAATATGGAACAGGGGTATTATCGCATAGATTTTAGTTTAATAGGTAATGGAAAACATCGCACAAAACCTAATCAGTAAATTAATATAAAAAGAGTTCTTAATCAATAAAAATATATACTTTTAGGTTCAGACAATGAACAGTGTATAGTAAAAAACAAATATGTGGTAAGTTTTGACCACATATTTTTCATTTTAAACAAAAAAATTTGTGTTATGTGAATTTTGTGTCAACTTATGTCGAAAATACACAAATATTAAAAAAAAAATTATTTTAGTTGACTTAATTTGCCCAATGTTGTAGCTTAGTAATAACAAACATGGAGGAATAAATGGAAAAAACAAAAAAAGTTCCTAAAAAAGTATGGCTTCCTTTGACACTGGGTGGGGGTATACTAATTTTAGGCCTTTTAGTGTTCTTGCTTGTTTATTTTTGTGCACTTAAAGTTGATATTAAAGCAAACGCAGCACAAATTGACCAATCACAAGCAATTAACATTAATTGGAACGCATCAAAACAACTTGACAGTATTAAAGTATCAGTTTATCACAACAATAAATTGGTTAATGTGAAATACATTAACAAGGTAAGCCAAATGGCTGCAAACAAAACTGAAATTGATGGTTTTTATGGTAAAATGACCGTTAAAGCGCAATTTAAAAGAGGTATTTACAGCACAACAAAAACAATGAAAGTTAACCTTTCAGCTGACGAATACAATATTGCACCTATCACAGCGACAATGCCTGTAACATTGTTTACATTATCATTGGACGAAATTACAAATAAAGGCACAATACCAACATTTGTGTGGTTTAAACGTAGTGGCGCTTGGGATTGGAGTAAGCTTCCTAAAAATGTTTATGAAATGCCTATTGCCACACCAGACGCGTTCTTAAACAGCACTCAACGTGAAATGTATAAAGGCACATCAGCTTGGGTTAAAGAATTGTATGAAATAAATAGAAATTCAAAATTTAACTTTTATTACAATGACTATTATGCGTATGGTTGGCTAGATGCAACTGTTGCAAATGGAATTCCGGCAGAAAATTATAAAGTTACTTTGCTTTCAGATGGTACAGCATCTTTCAATTATTTTAACAAAAATTTAAATAATGAAAATTATGCAACAAAATATGAAACAATGAAAGCAAATTACTTTAAACTTAAAAAAGAAGTTGCCAAAAAGGGCAAAATAACTGAATCAACAAGAGGTCTTACAATTGACGCAGGAACATTACGTGAATACGCTTTTGTTATGGCAAAAGAAGAATCAAATGTTGATTGGTGGTTAACACGTGCTAATGGTACACTTGGCACACAAACATTGACTGCTGGTGGCACTGTATATTCAAACTTTGTTCAACCAACAGAAGGTACAGCAATTAAAGTTAAAGATTTAAAATCTTTACTTGTTAAAATTGACCCACGTGTTAATACAGCAAACGCAAGCAAAACTGACGAGGAAATTGAAGCAATGGTTGCTGATAGATGGTTTAAAAAGGCCGATTTAAAAGCCCTTTATAAATTCAGCGACACTATGTTTGAAAAGGCAGAAGCAGATCATAAACAAGTCATGGTTATTTTAGGTACTTGGACAGCAACTGAACAAGCAGATTATTTTGATAACTATGTTAAAGCAATAAAGGCTTATTATGGTGAAGAAAATTATGTATTCTACTATAAAGGTCACCCAAAGAATCCAACTGATACCGTTGAAGGCAAGCGTGCTCATCTTGAAAGTTTGGGCTTGATTGATATTGATTCAACAATTCCAGCAGAACTTATTTTCTTCTTCAATCCAGAAGCATTTGGTTCAGGTTATCAATCATCAACTTTCTTATCTGTAACAGCGGAGAAAACGTGTGCTATTATCAAGGTTCGTAAAGATAGTTTTAGCCAATCATATAAAGATAATGTTGAAGTGTTTATGTCAACAAACACTTTGAATGCTGATAAAACAGGTTTTGAAGCATCAGAAACTTGCGTTTTGATTGAATACAACGATACAACACATTGCGATATTGCTATTTATGATACAATCGCAAACACAATGAAATATTACAAACTCAATAATGAAACTTCTGTATATGATGAAGTTGTATTAGGTGCGTAAAAAAATAATGTTATGTAGATATTAAAAAGATAGGTGTGTAACCTATCTTTTTGTTATGTCGTTATTATAATTTTTGGCTGGTTGGTGTAATTCTGAATATGGTCCCGCGTTGTTCGTGATGTGCAGCGTCAAAACGCTCACTTTTGCTAAATTGCGTGTAAACTACGCAATTATAAGCCTTAAAGTTCGGTTTTTCCTTAACCCCAACAAATCCATTATGTTATGCATTGCTGGGGACCCCAAACAGACATTGCCCATGTTATCAAAACACTATTGTTTTTGGCTGGTTGGTGTAATTCTAAATATAGTTCCACGTTGTTCGTGATGGGCAATGTCTAGGCGAACATCACGGTTAGGAATTATATTTTTATTTTCTAAATAATTTGCTATTGTGCCAACTGCAAGGTTAACGGTGTTGCTGTGCTCACTGATATGACTTAAAACAATTAAGCGAGTGCCAGTTTTAACCAATTTTTCAATGGCTTTTGCACATTGCAAGTTGCTTAAATGACCGTGTCCACTACTTATCCTACGTTTTAAAAATGGTGGATAACCTGGATAGGACATAAGCATTTCTGGGTCATAATTTGCTTCTAAATATACAACTGCACTGTTTTTAACAACTTCAAAAGTTTCTTCTGAAAACTCGCCCAAGTCAGTGCAAACGGTGACGATTGCATCTTCGTGATTTATGCGGTAGCCAACACAAAATTTACTATCATGTGGCAGTGGGAAAGGTTGAATATGTAAGTCGCCAATATCAAAGTCGCTATCATAAAACACAAAATTATTAGTGTCAACGTGAATCTGGTTTAACAAAACTTCTTTAATTTGAACGTGTGCGTAAATCTTTGTATTATAGGTGCGAACAAATTTTTCTATGCCTTTGATATGGTCGCTATGCTCATGTGTTACAAGTATAGCATCAATGCTATCTGGGGCGATTTGCAACTGATTAAGGGTGTCAAAAATATATGAAAAAGGCTTGCCATTATCAATTAAAATTTTGGATGACCCACCTTCAATATATGTGCAATTTCCACTGCTACCGCTTGCTAAATTACAAATTCGCATACGAGTATATTAACAAATCGTGTCAAATTTTGCAACAGGTTAGCATTAAAAAAACTGTAATTTATGTATTGACAAAATTTGGTGTGATGGTATAATACCACCAAACAAAGTTTAGCGGGGTAGTATTATGGAAAACACTAAAAAAGATATAGATATTAAACAACTTTATTTATTGCTTAGGGGATCATTAGGCAGTATTAAGAAACGTTGTGTTGATGAAGAAATTAAGCAAGTTGCAGACATGAAACAGCTTGCTGTTGATATTTCTATATCAGACGATGCTGGATTTAGGTATAATAATTTGATTAAGTTAGAAGAAAAATTAGATGAATTTTACGCACAAGAAACTGAAAAACTTGCTAAAATAAAATCTCAATTTTCAAATATAGACACTGGTGACGAAAGGATATTAACCAAATTTGAATATTCAAGATTGCTTAGGCTTACATATACATTGCCAAGGATTAAAAAAATAATAAAACAAATTTTTGGTAAAGAAGATAATGTGGAAGTAAATGTGTTAAAAATTGATTAAATGGAGGGGCTTATATGAAACATTGTGGAATTAAAGTGTATGAAATGTTTAAATATATAAGAAAAGACATTTCAAAAAGATTGAATCCTATGGAAGTAAGGATTTATTTGCTTAAAGATAAATACGAAAAAAAGCAAAGAACAGAAGCCTGCAAAATCATTGAAGAAATAATGGAAAATATAAATCATCTTAGATATGCCAATGATATAAATAAATTTTGCTTGTATCCAGAAGTTTTAAACAATTTGATTATTAAATTATACGAATTGCAAATGAATCAAGTTGAAGAAATTATAAAAGAATATTCAAAACAAAGTTTTATAAAAATAATCACAAAAATACTTTTGTTTAATAAATATGTTGCAGAAAGATCCATGAGGGAAGAAATTGAATCAATCAGCCTTTTATGTGATGAAATAAGGGATATTGTTAGACCTTATAGCGCAGAAACAAAACAAGAAACGATACAAGAAGATTGCCAAATGGACGAAGGTGGCAATCCAACCCCAAATAATTAAGAAAAACCTTTTAATGGAGATAAAATATGACAGAACGTGAATATGAAAACTACATATATGTGATGAGTGACATTGAAAAAAAGTTACATACACTTGCAGTTTTAATGATTAAATATGACAAATATTTTTCAGACCACAATAGAATTTTAGATTGCGACCTTGTTAATGAAATACAACACTACATGCGTTATATTGAAAAGACAGGTTCAATCATTGAAATACATGGATATGCCATTGATATCAACAGCATGTGTGCAAGGCTTTTAAACAATCAAAGAAGGATTGTAAACACCTTGAATATGAGAATAAAATCAACTGAAAATCCATTTACAAAGTTGATTTCAAAAATCAAATTGAGAAAGGAAGAACAAATACATCTCGACTTGCGTGAAGCCTATGATTTAAGCCTAGATATGAAAGAATTTGTTGCCCCATACACAAAAGGCATTGTTGTTGAATAATCCTATTTTTATGGCGGTTTAAAGCAACACAGGATAGGTGGGGTGTTGACAAAAAAGTTATATGTGCTATAATATATTCGGTTAAAGGAGAATTATGAAAACCGAAAATGACAGTTTTGTGCAAGAACAAAACACTCTAACACACATTGTTACAAAACATGTATCTGCAATGGAACCCGTACTTGCCGATATGGAAAGAAACGACCTTAAAAATAAATCATTGAGATATATGGTTATTGATGTTCGTATCAGTTTAGATGAAGTTAAAAATTCATACTTTGCTGAAGAAGACGACTTATTGCAAGCGGTTAAAGATTTAGGTGTTTCAGTCAAAGCCTTTGCAAACACAATCGAAGGCAGAATTAAAAGACGTGGCACTGAAATCAAAAAGAGTAAATATTTTTTGATTCGCAAATGTGTGTTAAAAATACAACAACTTGAACTTAAAAAGATTGCTTCTAAAACAGAAAAATTGGCAACAATTTATAAGTCACTTGCTGGTAGCATTAAAGAATTAAAGAGTGCTGACTTAAACGAAACAGAAAATCAAATAGATGAATAAATCTAACAAAAAACAAACTTGTTTAATTAAGGCCGATTTAAATTAAATTGCAAATTTTAAGGCCAAAATTATCTAAAATAATTTATTTTAAACATGCGAAGAAGCACCAAAAACGGTGCTTTTTTTGTTTAAATTTATTGACAATAACTTTGCTGAATTGTAAAATAAATTTCAGAGGTGAAAAAAAATGAGCATAAATCTTTAAACTCACAGTTAAAATTTTAGGCAGGTTTTAATTTGATATTTTGTTGTGTTTTAATGTTTAAACGTAAAAGCGAAAACCATTAGTGAATAAATTTCCACTTTGATTTTGATTGGTTTAAGCAGTTGAAAACATATTTGAGTATAAACGGTGGCGGAACAACGCAAAATGCCTAAATATTATGTTTAAAGGAGAAATTTATGTTTGTTAATAATGAAGTTATAAAAGAAAAGGCCTATCTTGTTTGCCCATATGTTGATATGAGCAACACCGGGTATAGGGCAAAAGAGTTGGAACTTTTAACTGAAAGTGCATTGTACGAAGTGGTTAAATGCAACATTTTTCAACCAAAAGAATTGAACGCACGCACATATTTTGGTATTGGTAAGGCAGAAGAGATTCGCGATGAGGCAAAAGAATTAGGTGCTACTGTGATTATTTTGGACTGTCCACTTTCAGGCAGTCAACTGCGTAATTTGAGTGAAATTTTTGATGCTAAAACAATCGACCGCACAATGCTTATTTTGGATATTTTTGCTGGTCGTGCAAAATCAGGCGAAGGTAAATTGCAAGTCGAATTGGCACAACTTAAATATAGTTTGCCAAGATTAAGTTGCTTGCAACTTAACCAAGAACGTATGGCAGGGCGTGGTGCAGGTGAAAGTTTAAAAGATTTAAGCAAACGCAAAATTCAAGAAGACATTTTACGCCTTGAAAAAGAAATTAAGGATATACAAAAAAATCGTCAAACACAACGTAAACAACGTTTATCTCGTATGAAAAGTGTTGCGTTGGTTGGGTATACAAACGCTGGTAAATCAACATTGATGAATGCCATTGCAAAGGCTGGCACATATGCGGACGATAGGCTTTTTGCAACTCTTGATGTGCTTACCAAAAAAGTTTGGGATAACGGCACAGAATATGTGTTGATTGATACTGTTGGTTTTGTAAGCAATCTTCCACATGAGCTTATGTATGCTTTCTCTGCAACATTGGAAGAAACATTGGACGCTAACGTGCTTTTGCTGGTTGTTGATGCAAGCGACCCACACCGTTATGACCAAATTGCAGTTGTAGAACGTGAATTTAAACGTCTTGAAATTGACCCACATCGTGTAATTTTGGTTTACAACAAAGCAGATAAATTAACAAATGCTGAAATTCAATCACTTAAACCATATCCATATGATACATGCTACATCGGTGCAAAAACAGGCAAAAACATTGTTCAACTTAAACAAATGATTGTGGATAAGTTGCAATCTTTCAGTTATTAATTTAATCGTGCCAAACATTTAAGTTTAAAAGGTAATAAAATAGTTAAATTCAACGCAACACAAAATCATAAAAGAAATAGGGGTACAAATGAAATTCTTTACTGCGGATATACATTTTAGCGATACACTGACAATGCAAACGGATAATCGCCCGTTTAAAAACATAAAGCAGTATGACAAATTTATTGTTAACAATTTTAACAAAACCGCACATAAGGGCGACACCATTTATGTGGTTGGCGATTTGCTGGACTGTGACGGACCAAACACATATGAGTGGCAAAATGGGTTAGAACTTGTTAAAGAAATCAAAGCCGGCATAGTGCTTATTATGGGCAATAATGAAGATAGGGTGGTTAAATACTTTTTTGACAACAGTTTTGAAAAATTTAAACAATATTGTTTAAGCAAAGGTATCAAAGAAGTGCACCGCAGTTTAATTGTTGAAACTTGTGGTAGAAAGGTAAATTTGGTTCATCAAATTAAAGACGGCAAAAAGAATATGTGTAACTTTTTTGGTCACACCCATTTATGTTCAGGCTTATATCACCCATATGGGCTTTGTGTTTCAACCGATTTAAACCATTTTAGGCTTTTTACCGAAAAAATTTTATCTGGTTATTTGCAACGTAAACACGATTATTGGGAGCCAGACGATAACACAAATTATGTTAACCCTTTCATTAAAGAAGTTAATGGTAAGGTGGTCAACATTAAACAACAAAAGTCTAAGGCTTGGCAAGATTATGCTAAACATTTAAGGGAAGATAGCCGATTGGATTGATAATATAACAATAAACAACAAAAAAGATTGCAACATAGGATTTTGTATTGTTTGACAAATCAAAAGTTGAAAAGTTATAATATATTAATGATAACACAAAATGGGGCAAAATATAAAAAACTGGTAAGCATGTTCTTACTGGTTTTTTGTTTGTTGTTCTTAGCCATAGTGGGATTTGGCTTGTTTGTGTTTCCTAAATATAATTGTGTGCAATTTGTAAAAATGGAATCAGGTGAGGTGCTTAAAGTTGGGTTGATTGATAATGTAACGCTAAACGATAACACCGCTGAAAAATTAAATAAAAAACTGAAAATTGTATTTCCAAACAATAATTATAGTTTAGGCAATTTGGTAAAAACAACTTCAAATAAGGTTATGTTTGAGATTTCTGTTGGCGGACAAACATGCTATTTTTCAGCAATAGGTAAAAGTTTGACAAAAGTTAACGATGTAGTGTATGCTGCAACTGCCGGCACTGTGACTATTAATAGTAAATCAGATTTGGAAACATTTAGAGATAATGTTAACAAAGGGGATTCTTATTCGGGTTCAACGGTAAAATTAACAAGTGATATTGATTTGCAATCGGTTGCGTGGGATCCGATAGGATCATATGTTGTGGCAATGCATACAAATACCAATCCGATTGTGAAGAAGGTTTTTTCAGGCACATTTGACGGCAATAATCATGTGATAAAGAATCTAAAATTAACTGAAATTCTTGTGTCATCAGTTGCAATTCTTCAAGGCAACACAATATCTGGATATAGAAATTTATACAAACCATTGGGTTTGTTTGGTAATGTTGTAGATGGAAATATAAAAAATCTGTGGTTGGACGGAGTGTCAATAACAAGCACAACTTCACTACCATATCCGGCAATAGATGGAATGAAAGATATTGGCTGTTTGGCCGGTTCACTTTCTGGTGTATGTACGGTGTCAAATATAAAATTAACAAATGCTTCAATTAGTGTAACAAATACAAACGAGATAACATCAAATGGTTCAGGTTCAATACGTTTTGAATATGGAAATAATACATCTGCTGGCGGTTTGATAGGGTGTGTTTATGCGTTATTGTCAGCATCTAAAAATCAAACTGATGTTAACATCTCTTGTGTTGAAACACATTCCACCATAAATATAACAGGCAATGGTGGGTGTTACACAAACGCTGGGGGTATTGTTGGTGAAGCCGTTTGTGAGATTTATGTGGCATTAATTGGTGGTGGTTATAGACTGTATGATTCTGTTAGTCCAAAAGTTACAATCAGTGATTGTGTTTCTATATCAAAAATGGTTGTTGTGGATCAAACTTATCGTAAAAGCGATCAAATTTTCGGTGCAAATATAGGGGGAATACTTGGCAGATCTGCAGAATATGGTGTTGTGGCCAAGTATAGTGAGGGCTGTGTAAATATTAAAAAATGTTTAAGCGTCGTTGATTCTTCTTCTAGCATTAAAAACAATTCATCGGCAGGAAGCAAATCGTATTCTAATCCAATTTTTAATTGTAGCGGATCGACATGGTACGATTCTGTAAATCCATATTTAACTAAAAATTATTACGTAAACACTGGTTTTAACTTTTCTAATGTAAATTGTGCAACAATAGCACAATTGTAAATATTATAGGAAAAGCGTGATACTTGTTAATATGTGCTTAAATTGTTGTGGATATAGAATTTAACAAAAATTTTGATGCAAAAAGTTACGGAAATTTTATTATCTGTAACTTTTTTTTACGTGTCAACGTAATATGTGATATACAAAGGAAATTAAGGCACATATGAAATTCTTTGTAAATACATAACAAAACACTTTTAGGAGGAACTATGTTCAACAAATTCTTTGGTGGCAACGATTGCGGTTGCAACGAAGGGATGAATCATGGCGGTTGTGGCGATTTTGCTTGGCTTATCATCCTTATCTTATTGCTTTGCAACTGTGGTTGCCGTATTGACCCTTGCTTGCTTGTTATCATCTTGTTGTTGCTTTGTGGTTGCGGTTGTGGCAACAAAGGCCCACAAGGTTGCTAGGAATTAGCACACCAACAAGTTAGTTTGCCTAATATTGGCAATAATACAAAAGCAAAAATTTACAGTGGTTTAATGAAAGAGAGTTAAATAAGGCTCTCTTTTTTATTGCAAAAACACAAAAATAATCATAAACATATGTTTAAACTTTGCTAAATTGGCAATAATTTTATCTAAAAATTGTGCAAATTTTAATTAAAATCTATTGACATAACTTGTTTATTATGATAAAATCGCTCAGTATGAATAAATCTCGCTAGGGTGGATTATGCCCATTTATACTTTGTATAAAGGTTTTGCGAGTATACAACTGAATAAGGAGTTAATGGATGAATTCAAACACACTGAACATCAAAAAACTAAAACAAGGCAAGGCTGAACGTATGAGTTTTGCCAAAAAGGAAGTCCCTTATGTTATGCCTGATTTGCTTGGCATTGCAAAAGAGAGTTATGAAAGATTCTTAAATGAGGGCATTGGTGAAGTGTTGAACGAATACAACCCTATCATAGACTACTCTAACAAAGCAGAGTTGTCTTTTTTAGGTTATTCAATCGACCGCACACCTAAATATTCTTGGAACGAGTGCAAAACCAAACAAATGAGTTACACAGTGCCACTTAAAGTGAACGTTCGTTTGTTGGTTAAAGAAACTGGCCAAATTATGGATCAGGAAGTGTTTATGGGCGACATCCCTTACATGAGCAAAGATGCCGGCTTTATTTGCAACGGCGTTGAAAGGGTTGTTCTTAACCAATTAATCAAATCTCCTGGCGTTGTGTTTGGTGGCGAAATCAACAAATATGGACGTATGGACTATAATGGTGCAATTCAACCAAGTTATGGTATGTGGGTTCAAACCGAACAGGTTGCAGGCGACACATTGCGTGTTATTGTTGAACGTAAGTTTAAAATGAGTGCAGGTGTTTTGCTTAAATGTTTTGGTTACACAAACGAAGAATTGCTTGAGATTTATGGTCATCACCCATACATTGTTAACACTCTTGAAAAAGAACCACAAATCACTCAAGAAGATGCACTTATTGAATTTGGTAGACGTACACGTCCAGGTGAAATTCCTAACCCAGACAATACTTTGAGTTATATTAACGACCGTTTCTTCAATCAACAACACTACAATCTTGAAAAAGTTGGTCGTTTTAAAGTTAACAAAAAATTATCACTTGCTAACCGTATTACAGACCAAATTGCAGCAAAAGACGTTAAGCTTGGCAAAAAAATGTTTGTAGGCCAAGGCGAATATATTGACCATGACACAGCAGTTGCAATTCAAAACGCTGGTATCAATTCAGTTGATGTTTTGGTTGAAGATAAAGTTGTTCGTGTTGTTGGTAACCAACGTGTTGACCTTAAAGCATATGCAAAACTTGACCCAGCAGAATTTGGTATCACTGAACTTGTTTACCTTCCATTGCTTCAAGAAATTATGAAAGCACACAAAGGTGATGAAGAAGGTTTGAAAGCAGCAATCAAAGCAAATGCTCACAAACTTGAAGATTTCCAAGTAACTTTGGACGATATGATTGCAACAATCAGTTATCACTTGAACCTTATTGACGGTTTAGGCGAAACAGACGAAATTGATAACTTGTCAATGCGTCGTGTTGCAACATGTGGTGAATTGCTCCGTGACGAATTCCGTCGTGGTATGACAAAACTTCAAGCACAAGTGCGTGAAAGTTTGCAAAGCCGTGATTTAACAGACATCACGCCAAGCCAAATTGTAAACGCTCGTCATATCAACAAAGTGTTTAAAGAATTTATGGCAACAAGCCAACTTTCAGCATTGATGGATCAAATCAACCCAGCAGCAAGTTTAAGGCATAAACGCCGTTTAAGTTCATTTGGCCCAGGCGGTGTGAAGAAGGAACGTGCAACAGTTGAAGTGCGTGATATTAACCCAAGCCATTATGGTCGTATCTGTTTGGTTGAAACACCAGAAGGTCAACCTATCGGTTTGATGACATCTATCGCTGCGTACGCACGCGTAAATAAATATGGATTTATTGAAACTCCATTTAAAAAGATCGACCCTAAAACAAGAAAAGTTACTGACGATATTGTGTTCTTAATGGCTGATGAAGAACGTGGACACTATATTGCACCTGCAACAGTAGACTTAAATGAAGATAAAACAATCGCTGCTGGCATTATTGAGTGCCGTCATAACGGACAAGCAGAACGTGTTGATAGTTCAATGGTGGACTTGTTCGAATTAAGCCCAAAACAATGTTTGTCTATTGGCGCTAACCTTATTCCGTTTGTTGAACACAGCCCAGGTAACCGTGCATTGATGGGTTCAAACATGCAATGTCAAGCTGTTCCACTTATCAAATGTGACAGCCCTATTGTTGGTACTGGTGTTGAACATAAAATTGCTGTTGACTCTGGCGCACTTATCCTTGCTGAACAAGATGGTGTATGTAAATATGTTTCTGCTGATTACATCACAATGGAATACGCAGATGGTAGCATTGTAAACCACAAACTCCGTAAGTTTGAACGTACAAACGAAAAAGCATGCTTCAACCAAAAACCTATTGTTAAGAAAGGTGAAAAGGTTAAAGCCGGTGATGTGCTTGCTGATGGTGCTTCAACTGATAAAGGTGAAGTTGCCCTTGGTAAGAATATGACAGTTGCATTTATGAACTGGGAAGGTTACAACTTTGAAGATGCGATTTTGATTAACCAACGTATAGTTCGTGAAGATGCATACACATCTATCAGTATTCAACAAGTTAAAACAGAAGCCCGCACAACAAAACTCGGTGATGAAGAAATCACACGTGATATTGCTGGTGTTGGTGAAGATGCATTAAAGAATTTGGACGAAAATGGTATTGTTCGTATCGGTACAGAAGTTCGCCCAGGCGATATATTGGTTGGTAAAGTAACCCCTAAGGGTGAAACTGACTTAACCCCTGAAGAAAGGCTTTTAAAAGCAATCTTTGGTGAAAAGACAAAAGAAGTTAAAAACACTTCATTAAAAGTTAAACACGGCGAAGAAGGCGTTGTTGTTGGCGTTGAAATCTTATCACGTAAAAATAAAGACGAACTTGATGCTGGCGTTAATATGTGCGTAAAAGTTTATATCGCACAAAAACGTGTTCTCCAAGTAGGTGATAAACTTGCTGGTCGTTATGGTAACAAAGGTGTTGTATCAGTTGTTCTTCCAGAGTGCGATATGCCTTATATGCCAAATGGCGAAACAGTTGATATTTTGCTTAACCCATTGGGTATCCCTTCACGTATGAACTTGAGCCAATTATTGGAAGTTCACTTGGGTTGGGCTGCAAAACATCTTGACTGGAAAGTTGCAACACCAGCATTTGATGGTGCAACAGAAGAAGATATTAAAGCATTGCTTAGAGAAAACAATTTGCCAGAAGACGGCAAAACACAACTTTATGATGGCCGTACAGGCTTGCCATTTGAAAACAAAACAACAGTTGGTGTAATGTATATGTTAAAACTTGACCACATGGTTGACGATAAAATCCACGCACGTGGCATTGGTACTTATGCACTTATCACACAACAACCTCTTGGTGGTCGTAGCCAACTTGGTGGTCAACGTTTTGGTGAAATGGAAGTTTGGGCATTGGAAGCATATGGTGCATCAAGATTGTTGCAAGAAATGCTTACAATTAAATCCGATGACGTTGAAGGACGTATCAAAACTTATGAAGCGATTGTTAAAGGCGAACCTATCCCAGAACCTGGTATGCCTGAATCATTTAAAGTTTTGGTTAAAGAAATGCAAGGTTTGTGTTTAGATGTTAAGATTTTAACAGCAGATAATCACGAACTTACAATCAATGAAGTGAGTGAAGAAGGGGAAGAAGTTGCAACAGTTGAACCTGTTAATAAACAAGCCCTTGAAGACATTACACTTGAATTTGACGATATTCAAAAGAATTATGAAAATGATGTCAATGCAACCGCATTTGACGAGTCTGAATTGTTTGACGACTTAGACGAATAATTAACTTAACACAATTCAGCGAGTTCAGGATTTTAGAAAATAAAATACTGTCAGTTTGAATTGTTAGATGACCTTGATGAATAATCAATAACAATAATTTAGTTAATTATTAAATAGGTTAACAACAAAATTTAACAGTTTAGATATATAGGAGTAACAATGGATAAAACAAAAGATACTTTGGTTATGGTAAACTTTTCAAGGGGCGACTATAAGTTGCTCTGCGAAAAGCATAGCCATTATGCCGATTTGCAAGGCGAAATGGTAACATATGCCACTTGGTGTGAAATTATGGACTATTTAAAAAAAATGTCAGGCAAAAAGGATAAAAGAAGCAATCGTATTGCAAACATTGCAATGCAAACTGAAATTGTATCAGTTGATTAATCCGTTGAGAATAGAATAGGAGAAAAAATTAGATGTTTGAATTAAACAATTTTGACTCAATCAGAGTGGCAATCGCTTCACCAGAAATGATTAGGTCTTGGTCACGTGGCGAAGTTACAAAACCTGAAACAATCAATTATCGTACACAGAAGCCTGAAAAAGACGGCCTTTTCTGTGAACGTATTTTTGGACCTAAAAAGGACTGGGAGTGTCATTGCGGTAAGTATAAACGTGTGCGTTATAAAGGCGTTGTTTGTGATAAATGTGGCGTTGAAGTAACACGCAGTAAAGTTCGCCGTGAACGTATGGGTCACATTGAACTTGCTTGCCCAGTAAGCCATATTTGGTTCTTTAAAGGCGTGCCAAGCCGTATCGGTATCACACTTGATATGAGCCCAAAACTTTTGGACGAAGTTTTGTATTATGTAAGTTATGTTGTTCTTGACCCTAAAAATACAGAATTTGCATACAAACAAGTTATCCGTGATAAAGAATACCGTGAAGCCATTGAAAAATATGGTCCTAATGGTTTCCGTGCTGGTATGGGTGCTGAAGCAATTAAAGAATTGTTGAACAATATTGACCTTGAAAAAGAGCGTGATGAACTTACTGAAATCATGCACACAACAAAAGGTCAACGTAAACTTAAAGCAACCAAAAAGTTGGAAGTTATTGAAGCGTTTATTAAATCAGGCAACAAACCAAGTTGGATGATTTTGGATGTTATTCCAGTTATTCCACCAGATTTGCGTCCATTAGTTCAAATTGATGGTGGCAAATTTGCTGCAAGTGACTTGAATGATTTATACCGCCGTGTTATCAACCGTAACAATCGTTTGAAAAAATTGATTGAACTTGGTGCACCTGACATTATTGTACGTAACGAAAAACGTATGTTACAAGAAGCGGTTGACGCTTTGTTTGATAACGGTAAACGTGGTCGTGCTGTTCAAGGTAGCCGTCAAAGAGATTTGAAATCGTTAACCGCAAGTTTAAAGGGTAAACATGGTCGTTTCCGTCAAAATTTGCTTGGTAAACGTGTTGACTATTCTGGCCGTTCAGTTATTGTTGTTGGCCCAGAACTTAAAATTTATCAATGCGGTTTGCCAAAAATGATGGCTCTTGAATTGTTCCGTCCATTTATTATTAAACGTTTGTTGGAAATGAACGCAACAAACAACCTTAAAAAAGCAACACGTATGATTGAACAAGAGCGTCCAATCGTTTACGATATTTTGCAAGAAGTTGTTGAAGGTCACCCAGTTCTTTTGAACCGTGCGCCTACACTTCACAAACTTTCAGTGCAAGCATTTGAACCTATCCTTGTAGAAGGTAAGGCAATCCGTCTTCCACCTTTGGCGTGTGGTGGCTTTAACGCCGACTTCGACGGTGACCAAATGAGTATGCACGTTCCACTTTCAGTTGAAGCAAGAACAGAAGCCCGTATGCTTTTGTTAGCATCAAATAACGTGCTTAAACCAAGTGATGGTAGCCCTAATATGGTGCCTAGCCAAGATATGATTTTGGGTAACTACTACCTTACAGCCGTACGTGATGGTGCGTTGGGTGAAGGTATGACATTTGCAAGTGCTGATGAAGCACAACTTGCACATGAAAACGGCAAACTTAGCCTTCAAGCAAAAATTAATTTACGCCGTACCGTTGATTTCAATGGTGAAAAGGTTACAGGCCGTATCGAAACAACCCTTGGTAAAGTCATTTTCAACAGTATTATTCCACAAGACCTTGGTTTTGTTACTCGTGATACAAAAGAAAATGCACTTCGCCTTGAAATTGAAGATGAAGTTAAAAAAGGCACATATGGCAAGTTGATTGAAACTTGTTATCGTAAACATGGCACAAACACAACTGTAACCATGATTGATGATATTAAAAATATGGGTTATAAATACAGCACACTTTCAAGTGTTTCACTTTCAATCTTTGATATGAAGGAAGCTGAAGAACGTCAACAAATCATTGATGAAGCAGACAAAATCGTTCAAGCAAATGACGATATGTATATGCAAGGTTTGATGAGTTATGCTGATAAATATAACAAAAATATGGCTGTTTGGGATAAAGCAGTTAACGATGTTATTAAAGTTACATCTGGTCATTTGGATAAATTTAACTCAATCAAAGTTATTATTACATCTAAAGCCCGTGGTGGTGAAGACAGTTTGAAACAACTTTGTGGTGTTATTGGTAACACAGCGGTTGCATCTGGTGCAGTTAGTGACGTGCCAGTTAAATCTAACTTCCGCCGTGGCTTGAACCCACTTGAATATTACATGGCAGCACGTGGTAGCCGTAAACAACTTATGGATACCGCACTTAAAACTGCTGACTCTGGTTACTTAACACGTCGTTTGGTTGATATTGCACAAGATACCACAATCACTGAAGAAGATTGCTTTGGCAACCTTGGTGAAACAGTTAAAGGTATTGACGTTACCGAAATCAAACAAAACGGCACTGTTGTTGAAACATTGGAAGCACGTATTGTTGGTCGTTATACAGCATCGCCAGTTATCGACCCTAAAACAAAGAAAGAAATTGTTGGTGCTGACTGTTACATCAGTGACGAACTTGCAAAAGTTATCGTCAATGCTGGTGTTGAAAAAGTTACTATCCGCAGTTTGCTTACATGTAAAGCAAAAAACGGCGTATGTGCAAAATGCTACGGCCGTGATATGTCTACAAACGACCTTGTTCACGTTGGTGAAGCAGTTGGTGTTATCGCTGCTCAATCAATCGGTGAACCTGGTACACAGTTGGTGCTTCGTACCTTCCACAGCGGTGGTACTGCATCTAACGATATTACTTCTGGTTTGCCTCGTGTTGAAGAAATTTTCGAAGCACGTAACCCTAAAGGTGCTGCTGTTATCAGCGATATCGGTGGTAAAGTAAGCATCAATCAAATTGACAAACGCTTTGAAGTTGTTGTTAAAGGTCAAACAGAAGAAAGTTATATTCTTCCATTTGGTTCAACAATCAAAGTTAAACAAGGCGATGTAATCACCCCAGGTACAGCACTTACAGAAGGTCCATTGAACCCTAAAGATGTGCTCCGTACACGTGGTGTGAAAGCCGTTCAAGAATATTTGCTTAACGAAGTGCTTGAAGTTTATAAATCACAATCTGTTGCTATTAACGCAAAACACTTGGAAATTATTATTCGTCAAATGCTCCGTAAAGTTAAAATCGAAAATGCAGGTGATACAGACTTATTGCCAGGCGATATTGTTGATATTCGTATCTACGAACAAGCTAACCAAAAAGCTTTGGCTGAAGGTGGCGTTCCTGCAACTGCTAAACGTGAACTTCAAGGTATCACAAAAGCAAGTTTGACAACTGAAAGCTTCTTGTCTGCTGCATCTTTCCAAGAATCAAGCAACGTTTTAACCGAAGCCGCTTTGAAAGGTAAAGTAGACCACTTAACAGGTTTGAAAGAAAACATTATCATCGGTAAGATGATTCCAGCTGGTACTGGTGCTCCAGCATACCGCAACGTTCTTCCAAAACAAGTTAAAGAAGATAGTTTGAACTTCACAAACGACAATGTTGACATGAAATTTGACGACATTGATGATGAAGAATAAAACATAGAAATTTTATGCAAAAGGTAACTCGTAAGGGTTACCTTTTTGTTAATTTAACTGAGTTGATATTTCATGTGAAGTAAAATACAATATTAAAAATGTGGCTTTATGATTGCCACTTTTTTGTTTGCAGTGTTTAATCATAAATAATTTTAATTAATCAGATATAATTTTGATGTAAGGTTAAAATATAATTTTTGTTGATAACAATTAAAAAAATAGTGTGAAATAATCTTCAACAAAAAATTTAATAAAAAATTAAGTGTAAAATCCCGATAAAATACTATATTATAGGCAATTAGAAGGGGTTAAAAAATATTAAAAAATTTTATCAAAAACTATTTACAAACTAAAAAAATTGTGCTATTATATGGTCATTAAATAAAGGAGGCGTTAATCATGATTAACAAAATCATTATTGAAAATGCAAAAAAGCAATTTAAAGACGAAACAACAAACCTTGTTAATGAACTTGCTAAAAAGAGAGAAAAAACTGCCGCCCCCAGTTCTCCGTTAAAACCAGCAGAAGTCCCTGGAAAAAGAAATGAGTTTCGCCAATCAGTTGCAAAGCTTGTAGAAAAATTTTCACAAAACAACGAATATTTAAATTATCTTGGCACAGCCAAAGAAGATACAATAACCGCTTAATCAAAAGCGGTTTTTTTCTGCCTATTGTTGGGTGAAATCTTGTGGTTAACATATTTTTAAGCAAACAAAAAATGTGTTGCAATTTGTTTTACTTAAATAAAATTTTGTGTTATCATGTTGTATAATCATTATAAATGAGAAGTGTTTTTGTTGCGTTTAAAAACATTTTAAATTAAAATTTTTAACAAGGGGCAGGTATGAAGGATTTAGTTTACCCAGTAATTATGTATAAGGACGATGAAAAAGGCACAAACACAGGTTGGTTTACTGTTTCAATTCCAGATTTGGGCATTGTTACAGAAGGTGAAACTGTTGTTGATGCTTTCATCAAAGCCAAAGAATATTTGTGTGCAACCATAGAGTGTGCTGTTAAGTTTGATTGTGAGTTGGAATCTCCATCAGACTTTGAAACTATCTACAAAGCAAACAAAAAACATATCGTTTTGCTGGTTGACGCATTAACATAGTGGTGGCCTATGGCAACAAAAGTTAACGAACAAAATTGGCCACAACTTGATTTTTTGATTAACAATTTTTATGAAATTGTTGAGTATAAACGTGGTCGTGGCGTATATGGTGATAGAGTGGTGCTTAAACGTCCACTTCATGCAAAATCTATTGTTGGTGAAACTGATAGGTTGTATGAATTTTATTATTTGGACGCAAACGCAGTTAAAGAATTACAACGCACAACATTAGAAAAGATAAAAGTTATTTGCAAGTTGGTTGTTTCGCCTGAAAATATGAATATTCTTTGTGATTTTGATAATCCAAATGGCGAAGAACCAAACGAGTGGGCGTTAACCACAGCAAAAGCACTTGCAGATGCAAAAACTATTGATTTTAAACGCTTAAATGATGTTCTTATTGAAAGATATAAAATGCTTGATAGTGATTTTTTATCAATGCTTAACAAGCACCGCGAAAAACAATATTTTTTGGCAAGCAGTGATGAATTTAACTTTGTAACAAAAGAATATGCAACAAGCCAACTTTCAAGGCTTTAAACATTTAAAAGTTTAGCGTGAAAAACATTGCAAAATTGTAGAATAGTTAAATTAAAATCAAACAAAAATAGCAAAAAATTTTAATATTTTAGGGGAATTGTTAGGGCAATTTCCCTTTTTTTTACTAATTCGACATAACTAGCTAAATTTCTTTGTGTAAAAATCAAATTTTCCCTTAAACTATTTGCAGTAAATATTAAAAAACACGCGTATTTTCGTTTGACAAAATTATCCATATTTTATATAATTTTTTAGATTTACTAATATAGGAGAACATAATGAAATCAATTAAGAAGTATTTTAAGGTTATATTATGCTTTATGGCATTTGCGTTTGCAAGTTTATTGTTCACATTTGCACCAAATGTTCGTACTTATGCGGCTTTAAACAAGGCCAAAACTAACTACAATATGGCCATCAAAGCAGTTAAGATGCCACGTGCAACATTTGTTGATGCTAATGGCAACCAATCATTGCGTGTGCCACTTCTTAAATCTGGCAACTCATGGCAAGATACTGCCAAATATACAATCCGCGTGGTTGACCCAAGTTTCACTTCACACGACTATAAAGTTGGGGCAGAAGCTGGTCAAGAAACAAACGAAAGAGATGCTGATTATTTTGCAAAAATTAATGTTGATAGTGATGAATTTCTTGAAATCAAAACACTCAATAACGGCAAATACGACATTTTGTACATTATGGAAGAAGGTGGCGAACTTTTATATTCTAACACCTATTCTGTAACAGTTGAAAATGTTAGTTATGAACTTGACTTTGCAGCACGTGAAGGTTCAGCAAAGGCGGGTTTAAAAACTCTTTTACCAGAAACAGTTAAATTGTCAACAAGTGATGCTGATAAAATCGAATTGCCAACAGCAAACGTTAAAAATAAGGATACAGGTGCATATGTTTCAAGCACAGGTGTAACCCTTAAAGTTTTTGACGCTTACGGCACAGAACTTGACTTATCAACAAGCAATATCGTTAAAAAAGATGCTGAAACAAATAAGTATTATTTGTATCCAACAAAAGAAGGTAAATATACCATTGAATACACATATGCTTATGGGAACAATCCACCTAAAAAGTCTTTCACAGTTGAAGTTAAAAAAGACTTTGTAGCACCTACAAGTAGCGATTTAACAATCAATATCCCTACAATGCCAAGCGTTGAATTGGGTCAAAAAGATATTAAATTGCCAGATGTTGTTGTTAACAGCAAAACAAAAGATAACATTGAACACAATGTTAAATCAATCGTTATCAGCAAGGGCAACCTTTCAACAACTTTATCAAACAACACTTTTAAATTTGATATGACCAAAACAACATTTAATTTGGCTTCATACACAACAGATATGTTAGGTGACTGGTATGTTGAATATACCATTGAAGATGCTTACGGCAACACAAAAACAATCAAAGTTACTATTGACGGCGTTAAAGATAACACAAACCCAGAAGTATTCATGGCTTATAACTATGAAGTTGATGCTGAAACAAAATTGCCAGTTGATGAAGATAAAATTGACACAACTGTTGCATCAGAATTCAAATCACAACTTGGTTATAATGAACTTTACTTCCCAGCAATCTATGCTAAAGATAACGTAACATCTTATAAAGATTTTATCTTTGTTCGTTATATTCAAAGTTCACGTACAAACACAATCTATTATCTTGATAACATTATGTTAAAAGATAAAGAAGCATATAATATTTCTTCAGATGAAGCATATTCAAGCCAAATGAATGTGTCAGGAGATGCAAACATTGGCAAACCAAACAAAGCAGTTAAATTCAAATTTAACACAGAAAACCAATCAGAAATGGCTGGTGAATATACATTGGGTTACCAAGTTTATGCAAAAGACATCACAAAACAAACAGGTTACTTGTATGTTTCAAACACAACAATGTACACCTTTGAAATTTTGTCAACTGATTTGAGAACCCCAACTACATCTGTAGAACACACAGTTGAAATTAACAACATTAAAGATAATTATTCAGTTGCAAGCGATGGTAAATTCACAGTTAACATCAATGCAAATGAAACAAAACGTGGCGAATCAACAACTAATGTTGATAAACGCCTTAAAACTGCAGTGTTCTATTACTACACAGCAAAATCTACTGCAACAACTTTGGCACAAGATGTTGAAAATGCTTACAGAGCAGCAAAAGAAGCATTGCCAGAAGGCAGTTACTTTGGTAGCAAAAACTTAATTGAAACTGACGCTTTCGTTAACTATATGAAAGATAGATACAATGGTTTTGCTTATGCTGAACAAAAGAATAAAAATAACTATAATGTTGAATTAAAAGGTTATGAAGCAAGTTATCTTAGAGAAGCACACATTGTTGCTATGTCTATTGATGACGACAGCAATATCGCACTTGCTACTAAAAAACTCAACTTGAAAGATATGACCGATGTTGCAGCACCTACAGCACACGTTGTAAACGCACACGATTTGGGTGATGTAGATTTAACTGCACTTACAGTTAAACAAGGCACAACTGTTCGTTTACCAGACGTAAGTTTTGAAGATGACGATAAATCTTTGAGTATGAGCGTTTTATACTATGTTGACAGCCCAGTTAACGATATTATAGGTTTAGATTATCAATCTCCTACAGGGAAAAACTTTAAAAACAATATTTCAGGCTTATCATATATTTATGGTGGCTCAATCAAAGCAGATAAAGTAGGCACATATCACGTTATTTACACAGCCACAGATGATGCTGGTAACACAACCTATATGTACTTCACATTTGAATCAACTTTAGCAAGCGACCCTATTTTGAAAGTGTCAGCAACTGGTGACGATATTAAATCTTCAAGTGCAAGCACAATCACTGGCGAAACAGGTATGCGTGTTAACTTTGATGCAGTTTTGTGGTCAAATGATTTGTCACAAAACTTAACAGAATCAGCAACAATCGACTACACAGTTGAAGATGGTGGAAAAGATTGGCAATCCGCTGATGATGTAACAAGTTTCATCTTCAAGGAGCAAGGTGAATATAAAATCACATTTACAGCAAGTTATGAGTCAGCTGGTGTAACATACACAGCAGAACCTCAAATATTTACAATCACTGTAACTCGTCCAGAACTTAAATGGAACGAAACATTAAACGAAAGTGATTATTCATACGCACCTTTGGGTAGCGTTGTAACACTTCCAGATTTAAGTGCATCTCAAGGTGATGTTAAAGCAAAAGTTGAATTGAAAGTTACTTTCAAAGGTGACACTCAAACAGTAAAAAAGAACATTGTTAATGGCACAACTGTATGGCAATTTACAACAAATGAAACATTGACAGGTGACTATAAAGTTGAATATACTGCAATAACTGCTTACAGCACAATCACAAAGTCATTTACAATCAAAGTGGGTGACAATGTTCCACCAGTAATCACAATCGACCATGAAGATGATTTGGCTAAAGAAATTGTATACGATGGCAAAACCGCTATTGAATACACAATCAAATTGGTTAAAACTTCAACATCAACAAATGGTGGTAGAAAACTTGAGGTCACAATCACAAACGGTAAAGATGTTAAAACTTACAACACCAACCTTGTTTTACAAGATAAGGACAAAAATGGTGAATTAAAAGACATCAGTTGGGATTCTTTAACTGTGGAACTTTACAATGGAGACAGCGTTATGTCAACAAGTTCAACAGGTACTAACACCAAAACATATTCAATCAGTGCAACTGGTGAATATAAATTGGTGATCAAAGCAACCGACAGCAACACAAACCCAGCAACAAAAGAAATTAAGTTTACTGTTAAAACTGAATCTGATGTTGAAAAGAGCAATGATACAGTAGTTGGCGTTGTGCTTATCGTATTGTCATTAGTTGTTCTTGCTGGCGTTATCTTGTTCTTCGCCTTCACAGGTAAAGGCAAAGGTGGCAAAACAAAAGCCAACAATCAAGTTAAAGCAAAATCAACAAAAGGTGCAAACAAAGAAGTTGCTAAAGAAGAAGTAGAAGAAGTTGAAGCAACAGCAACAACTGAAGAAGCAGAATCAGAAGCAAAATCTGGCGATGTTGAATAATCAATAAGTCAAAAAATAAAGAAAAACGGATTATTTAATCCGTTTTTTTTGTTTATAATATATTCCGATTGGTGTGTGTAATACATAAAAAATAAGTGCAAAAGCACTTATTTATTTTTTTCATAAAGATTATAGATATATGATTTGGTTAAACCATATTTTTCTTTTATTTGCTTAAAGGCATCTGCTTTTGGAATTTGTTTTATTGCTTGTTTAATCTCTGCCAGAATCTGTGCGTCAGTTGGCTTTTCCATCTCTGCCACAACGTTTTGAACAACCAAAACAAATTCACCTTTAGGTTCTTCAATTTGGTATGGTAAAGTTACAATTTGTGTATTTTCGTGCATCTTTGTAATTTCACTTACAATGGCAACACGAACGCTGCCAAGGCTATTATATAAACTATCTAAATCTTTGTTTAAATTGTATTTAGAAGAATATAGCACCACAGTTCCGTTAAATACTTTAATTTGTTGAAGTTGTTGTTTCAATTCTTTATTTTTTTCACTTAAAAAGCCAAAAAATGCAAAGTGTGACGCATCAAAGCCTGATAAGATAAGGGCAGAAAGGCCAGCGTTTGCACCTGGAACAACAGTAAACTTAATGTTTGCTTCTACAAGTTTTTGAGCCAAAATATTGCCTGGGTCGCTGATAACTGGCATGCCAGCATCACTTATAACCGCAACATTTTTGCCATCGTGCAAAAGATTGATTATGCCGTCAGCACTGTTTTGCTCATTAAATTTGTGGTAAGCAATGGTTTTTGCTTTTATATTGTAATGGTCTAACAAAATTTTAGAGTGTCTTGTATCTTCACACGCAATAACATCACAATTTTTAAGCACTTCAACTGCACGATAACTTATATCTTCTAAATTGCCGATTGGGGTGGCAACAAAATATAACATATAACACTCCTTTTAGATTTATTTGATAGCAAATTACTATTATAAAATAGTTAATAATTGTTTTTATATAAGATTTTTATACTTCAATTATAGCGATTTAATTTTATTAAACGTTAATTTTATTCACAATTTTTGGTTATTCTAACACCAGGTTTTGCACCTTTTACTGCTTCAATCAACACCAAATATGCTTCTTTTTCGTTGGTGAAAATAAATTTCATCTGTTTAACTTGCATATTATATTTAGCACACAAACCGGCTATTTCGGCGGTTCTAGATGCTAAATGAACCATATACATACGTCCTTTATCTTTAAGTAATTCGCTTGTTTTGCTTATAATATCTTCAAGATTTGCAGCAATTTCATGGCGAGCAAGTGCAATTTCTGGACGTTCATTAATTTTGCTGTTTGCATTAACTTTTTGATATGGTGGATTGCAAATTATAACATCAAGATTTTTAGGAAAATCAGTTAACTTTAAATCTTTAAGATTACAGTTAAAAATTTTGCTTTTACGTTTAAAATTGTTGAAATCAATATTTTCCTTTATGATTTCACACATTTCGGGTTGAATTTCGTTAAAATACAACTTATTAAAAGGGCAAAGAGAATACGCGTAAAAACTGATAACGCCACTGCCTGCACAAAGTTCAAGCACGTTGTCACTATGCTTAATATTGCAAAAATTTGCAAGCAAAATTGCATCTTGCGTAAACTTGTAATAATTGTCGCTTTGGATTATTGAAATGCCATTGGCAAAATGTTCAAGTTTTAAATTTTCAATTTTCATACTATTTTTCTTTTGTTTCTTTTGAATTAAATTTAATATCAGTTAAGGGGTAAGTCTTATTTTCGGTTGTGTCTTCGTCCTTTTTAAAGCAAATAGTAACAGTTTCCCTTAACATATCAACGCTTGCGACACTGCCAACGCCGTCTGGTGTTGTTACTTTAAAGCCAACACGTGGCATTTTCTTTTGCATTTGTTCATAATATTCATCTTCATATTTTAAGCAACACAACAATCTGCCACACATACCGTTTATGCGGTTAGGGTTAAGGGCTATACCTTGATTTTTTGCCATTTTGATTGACACTTTGTCAAAATCTTTTAAATATGCTTTGCAACAAGTTTCACGTCCACATACACCAAGGGCTCCAACAAATTTGCTTTCGTCCCTGTTGCCTATTTGTTTCATTTCAATTTTGGTTTTATAAGTGCTGGTTAATATTTTAAGCATTTCTCTAAAATCAACACGCTCATCAGCGGTGTAGTTAATTGTCAATTTGCTTTTATCTAAACTATAAGTTACAAAACTTATTTTCATATCAAGTTTAAGTTTATCTGCAATTTGTTTAACTTCGGTTAATGTTTTGCGTGCAAGACGGCAATTTTCACATTTGGCATGTATATCATCTTTGGTTGCAAAACGTACAAATTCTGCAGTTTCTGCTTCTGCTTCGGCTTCACGTTTAACAATGCCGAGTTCTAAAACACCTGAAACAGATACAACAACTTGTTGCCTTGGGGCACAGTTATTAAAAGTTTTTACATAAACAATATTTGAATTATTTATCAACTGAATTTCAGTTAACAGCATAAAATTTCTCCTTTAAAATGTTGAATAATAGATTGTCCAAAATATATGAAAAGTTAACATTTGCTTGCAATTTTTTGTAAGCGTCATCAATAAGTGGCAAGCATTTTACCAACACGTTTGGTGAAAATCTTAAACTGATTGAAGCAATATCCTTTTTATCAAACTGATTTGTGCCTTTGAGTGCACACATAAACATTTCTTGCATAAGTGGGAAGAAGGCATCTTTATCAATATCGCCAATTCCACTAACAATAGAAGGAATATCCGCAGTGGTGTTAAGATTATCAAAAATTTTGGTTATGCAATGCATTGTATCAAGCATTTTACCTTCAACAAAATTGAGCATTTCAGTTAACGTTTCAAAATTTTTGTATGCAGAAATGTCTATGTTTTGAGATTTTAATTCTTCAACAATGGACATTTTATCACTAGCATTAAGATTAGGCACACGTATTTTATTTGTTCTACTTAAAATTGTTGGCAAAATTTTATCAAGTTTTGAAGAAGATAAAATAAAAATGTTCTTAGGGTTTGGTTCTTCCAACGATTTAAGCATTTTGTTTTGTGCACGTTCGTTAACTGTTTCAGCGTTTAAAATCACAAACACCTTATATTGAGCACTTACTGGCAGGGTGGACATTTTATCCAACATCTTGCTTATATCTTCCACTTTAACTGATTTGCTGTTTAACACAAAAAAGTCTGGGTGAGATTTGCTTTTAAACTGCATACAAGCATCACATTTACCGCATGAATTGTGGTTTTGACATATGATGGATCTTGCAAAAGTGAGTGCAACTTCATTGTTAAGCACTGAATCGTTAGAGTAAAAAAGATAAGCATGGCTTAAATTTTTATCCAGGCTTAAAGATGAATAAGCATTGGTATTTTTAATCGCTTCTAACACACTTTAATTATAGCATAAAACCCCATTTATTACAACAAGTTTTTATGATAACACAACAAACTTTAAACATGTTTTAAATCTAAAATCAACATTATTTTTACATTGTTTGACATTGAAATAATTTTGTGCTAGGCTGAATACAATAGGAGGAAGGGAAATATTATGACAAAAACTAAATCTGGATTTTTAAAAGCCGGTTCTATTATTGCTATTGTTATGGCAGCAATCATTGCTATGTTTGGTTTAACTTTCATTGCTGGTAGAACAATGGTTGACCGTGATATGGTTGTTGAAGCAGTGTTTGAAATGAAAATTGAAGACGTTGAAGTTATTAACAATGCGGATGGTTCAATTTCATATAAAAATCCAACAACAGGGGCTAGACTTGAAAGCCGTGAAGTTGACGACCTTATTAAAGTTACAAAAATGATTTTAGTAACTATTGGGGTATACAGCATTGCAATGGCTATTGCTTCACTTATTATTGGTGTATTCAACCTTGTTGCAACCAGTCAAGAAAAGGCAAAAACTGGTTTTATTATTACACAACTTGTTTTAAGCATCTTTACAGCAAACATTTTAACATTTGCGTTTATGATTGCTGCTTTGTGTTTAAAAGATAAGAAAGTTGAAGAAAATGTAGTTGAATCAACAGTTGCATAGTTAAAAATATTTAACAAAACAAAATAAAAAACAGGGCAATTAACCCTGTTTTTTTGTGCATATTAGTCATCAAATAAACGCAATTTTTAACAACTGAAAACATATTTAAATGAATCAAACCTTGCAACAATACCATTGTAAAATTGCATTACAAAACAAGTTATCTTATGATAACTTAATTTTTGTGATTTTGTAAGACATCAAACCGCCTGGGGTTCTGATTTGGGCAATATCGCCAACTTTTTTATTCATCAAACCAGCACCAATAGGGGATACGTTGCTGATAAGACCTTTAAATGGGTCACTATCAGTGTCACCAACAATTTTATATTCAACAACTTGATTTGTTTTCATATTTGTTGCGGTAACTGTGCAACCAACACCAACTTTGTTTGTGTTAACCTTTTTAGGGTCAATAACAACGGCTGATTTAAGTTTTGTTTCCAAATCAAAAATCTCTGCTTCAACGTTGATTTGTTCTTCACGTGCAATGTCATATTCACTATTTTCGCTAAGGTCACCATAACTGCGTGCTTCTGCAAGTTTTTTAGCAACTTCTTGGCGACGTGTTGTTTTTAAATATTCTAATCTTTCTTGGGTTTTTTTAAGCCCTTCTGCTGTCATAAATACTTTTTCGTCCATAATATTCTCCTAACATTTTTAAAAAAACAAAGTGCGACTTTTTCCACTTTGCTGGTGTGTTTATAAACATTAAAACCTGCTATAAAACACAAAATTGCAATGATTTCTCATTACAACAGCACGATTATACCACTTTTAAAAAACTATTGTCAAGGTTTTTTAAATGCAAATTTAAAGATAATATATGCAAATTAAATCAAATTAGCCACTTGCTTTTACATTTTTTAAAATGTGTTAAATATTCAAAATTATTTGGCAATGTGTTGCAATATCAATTTTTCAAACACAACAGATTCAATAAAATCATCTGGTTTGAAAACACACATATTAAAAAGGTTAAAATCGTATACGTGTTTATCAAGCAAAACTGGGGTAGGAACATTAAGTTTTTCACACAAATCTTTAAGCATATCAAAAAAACTTGTTGTTTTTTCATCAACTTCAATTGTGGTAGACTTTAATATTTTATCGTTAGATGTTAATTTTCCCCAAATTTTAATCATAAGTCTATTGTATTCAAAACCAACAAAAAAAGCAAATAATTTTGTTATAATTTGGGTGATATTTAATTGCACATATTTTGATTGTTGCATTGTTTTTTTTAAATAAAATTGAATTTTAAACTTTAATATAAGTTAATTGAATTATGTGTAAATATAACCATATATTGCTAAACAATTTGCCTTGGTTTAGCTGTTTAAACCTAAACTTGTTTGACAAACACACCGCAAAAGATATATCATACAAATATGAATAACGAAGTTGCTATTAAAAGAATAAACAACTATAACACAGACAATGTGCAACAAACATTGTCTGAACTTTTTGCATCAGTCAACGCTGAACAACTTTTTAAATCTAATCAAAAAGTTTTGATAAAAGTTGACGCAGGGGTGGACGCAAACCCTGATTTAGCAATCACAACACACCCATCAGTTGTGCAGGCGGTTGTGAATTTGATAAGCGGATATGGTGCAAAGTGTATAGTGGCAGATAGCCCTATAAAACAATATTCACTAAACGGTTTAGATAAAATCTATTTTGATACTGGGCTTTTGGAAGTTGCGAACAACACAAAATGTCAACTTAATCATAACCTTGCCACCTGCAAAATGGAAATACCAAATGGCGTTAAAACTAAATCTGCAACTTTGCTTGAAGTTGCAAAAGACGTTGATTTAATTGTGAACATTGGCAAACTTAAGGTAGATGAAAAACTTGGTGCACTTGGTGTTGCTTCTGGTATGTTTGGGCTTGTGCCTGGGGATATTAAACAACTTGTTTTAAACCGCCTTAACACAGTTGAAGATTTTAACAATTATGTGATAGACCTTGTTACCAAATTGCAAAAAAAGATTGTGCTTAACGTGTTTGACGGCGTTGTTGCTGTGGAAGCAAATTCAAGCCAACGTATGCTTTCTTGTTTGGCTGTTGCAGAGAATATGTTTAGCCTTGATGCAGTTGTTTCAAAAATAATTGGCAGAGATTTGGCAGATACTATTGTAAAAACTGCCTCAAAGCGTGGGCTTGTTGAGTTGGAACACCCATATAAACTTATTGAAGGTGATATTCAAAAATTTGCACTCACTGATTTTGATTTTGGAGAACAAACAAACCTTTCACATATACATAAAAACAAAGGTCAACAAAAAAGATTTTTCAATCGTAATCAACAACGAGTTATTATTGACTCTCATAAATGCAAAGGTTGTGGCAGATGTGCACAAATATGCCCAGTCGGAGCAATTACGATGAAATATGATAAGGCTGGCGAATTGTATGCTAAAATTGATTATTCAAAGTGCATTTTCTGCAATAAATGTTACACCGCTTGCCCATATTCACTTGCAGATTTAAAAACACCGATTGGCTTTAAAATTTTGAATTATAACGTAACAAAATTCAATAAAGAAGATTAAAACCAAAGTGAAATTTTAAAAAAATTGTAAACTGATGTAGTAGTTTAATATCGAATTTATATCTTAAAATTGTGTTAAATTAATTTATTTATAAAAGATGTGATGTTGAGTTAATGTTGCTCAATAAAGAAACAATACGTATGACTTATTCTTTAATATCACGTCTTTTTTTGTGCTAAATAAAATTGCATAAAAATGATTTGCAAACGCAAACTAAAGGCAGGAGAAAACTTTTATGTTAAGATTGATTGCTTTTATTTTAACTTGCGTTGGTGGTGTAAACTGGTTTATGATTGGCTGTTTGCAATATGATTTTATTGCTGGCATTTTTGGCACACAAGCAAATATTTTCAGCCGTATAATTTATGTTGTTATTGGTGTTGCAAGTATTTATATTTTGATTGTTACAATTTTTAATAAAGGCAGATTAAAATTGTTTGGTTATAAAAAACCTAAACAACAAAAACAAAAACAAGAAGAAGATTTTTAAAATTTTAAATATTAAAAAACAAATTATAAATAAATTAACAAAATATTTTAAATAAATATAAATTAAATTATTTTACGTATTTAAATGTTGTTGTTTTTATTGAAAATATTATTTTATTTAACAAAAAATATAAATAATTATAATAAAAATTAAATTTAATACGTTAAAACTTCAATTTATTGTAAAAAACACAAAAAAAACCGCATAATTAAGCGGTTTTTTAATATATTAAATTATTTTTTTATTTATTTTTGATGCTTTTTAAATTTAACTTATAATTATATCTTTCAATTTTATTTTACTGAATATTTAATATTTACTGAATAGTATATTTATATAATTATTTTTTTATATAGAATATATAGAATAAACTAAAATTTTAAATTAAAATTAAATAATATAAATTAAATAGCAACAATAATGTTAAATAACAACTATATCATCTTTGTTCAAAATGGTTTCAAGTTCAAATATTAAACTTTCACGCACCATAACACCTTCTTTAAGTTTGAAGGCTTGATTTGACCCAGTATCTTTAATAAACACTGAATCAATGCCAGCATAACTTTTTAAAATATTTTTAACGGCTTGGTGCAAAACGCCATCATTAATATTATAGCGCAAACACAATTTTTTAGGCTTTATAATTTCCACTTCGGTTTCTTGTTCGGTTGGGGTGGTTTCTTGTTTCTCGTCTGTTGTTTCAGTTAAAGGTTCAATGTTGTCAACTGTGATTGAAGGGCGTTTGCCGTCACGCACAGAGAAACGGCCTTTGATTGCAACCAAACTATCTTTTTGAATATCGTCTTTAAACTTATCGTAAGATTTGTTGAACAAGATTGCATCAAAACTGCCAGTTAAATCTTCAATGGTTAAGAATGCCATTTTGCTGCCAGTTTTGGTTTGTATGGTTTTAATTTCCGTTATAACACCGCCACAAGTTACAATATCGCCGTTTTTAAGTCCGCCATAAAGTTCTTCTTCTGGGGTGAAATCTTCAACTGATTCAACATTTGTTTGCATATCGTTTTCGTCTTCAAGTGATTCACTTGGTATCATGCTTGAATCAAAGGTGAAGGTTTTGATTGTATCCATAAAGCCGTCAAGTGGGTGGCCTGAAAGGTAAGTGCCAGATATTTCACGTTCATACTGCAACTTAACGGTGTTAACATACTCGTTGATTTTTGGATATTCATTTTCTTCAATCAAATTTGTATCTTCAATGATATCACCAAACAAGTCCATTTGACCGTTCATTGATTTCTTTTTACGTTCAATGGCACGGTCAACCATAATGCTATAAACTGCCATTAATTGGCTTCTTGGTCTGCCAAAGCAATCAAACGCACCAGTTTTGATAAGTGATTCAATACAACGTTTGTTAAGTGCTTGTGAATTGCTACGCCAGATGAAGTCTGCCAAATCTTTGTATGGTCCATTTTCAGTTCTTTCTGCAATAATTTCATCAATAACACCGATGCCAACATTTTTAAGGGCAGCAAGACCAAATCGAATTGTTTTGCCATTTGTGCTGAAATATGTTTCACTAAGGTTAATATCTGGTGGCAAAACTTGGATTTTTTCACGCTTTGCATAGGCAATATAATATTTAAGTTTATCAATATTTGTTATGCGGTTGTTAAGTGTGGCTGTGATAAACTCAGGCAAATAATAAGTTTTTAAATACGCTGTTTGATAGGTGATAAGGGAATAAGCCGCAGCGTGAGATTTATTAAACGCATATGATGCAAATGTTTCCATTTTATTCCAAATGCTTAATGCAACTTCTTCTGGCACACCACGTTTAACCGCACCGTCAATGGCAGCACTATACTTGCCGTGGTCGTCAGTCATGGCTTCACGACCGTGCAAGAAGGCTTCCTTCCATTTTAACATTTGGTCAAGTTTCTTTTTACCCATTGCTTTACGAATTGCGTCTGCTTGACCAAGGGTGAATCCGCCCATTTCTTGACAGATTTTCATAACTTGTTCTTGGTAAACAATACAGCCATAAGTAACGTTCAAAATAGGGGCAAGAATAGGGTGCTCATATTTTGTATCTTCGGGGTGGTGTTTGTTATGCACATATTGAGGGATACTATCCATAGGACCAGGGCGGTAAAGTGACACTGCTGCCACAATATCTTCTATACAGGTTGGTTGCAACTCCTTCATAAATTTTTGGAATCCGGCAGATTCAATTTGGAATATGCCTTCTGTATTACCTGTAGAGATAAGTTTAAACACATTAGGGTCGTCATAATTAGACTTTTTGAAGTCGATTTTAACGCCGTGGTTCTTTTCAATTAATTTTAAAGTTTCCACGATATCGGTTAAGTTACGCAAGCCTAAAAAGTCCATTTTAAGGTGCCCCAAGCGTTCCATGTCCGCACCTTGATATTGTGTGGTTATTTCTTCTTGGTTACGTGCCAAAGGAACGTGTCTGTCAAGCACGTCAGCACCGATAATAACACCACATGCGTGCATACTGCTTTGGCGTGGGAAATCTTCCACTTTCATTGCAATATCAACCACTTTTTTAACTTGTGGGTCGGTGTTATACATTTCAATAAGTTCAGGCACAGCGTAAACAGTGCCAAAATCTTTATCGCCCTCTTTTGGAATATGAAAACCGAATGCCTTTGGTAAAATTGGACTTTTATACATAGGTATATTTTTGGTTATTTTATCGCAAATATTGTAAGGTACACGCAAAACACGGCCAACGTCTTTAATGGCATTTTTTGCTTTCATTGTGCCAAAAGTTACAATGCGTGCGATGTGGTCATCACCATATTTACGGCGAACATATGCAATAACTTCATCACGGCGGTTATCTTGGAAGTCAATATCAAAGTCGGGTGCGGTAACACGTTCACTGTTCAAGAAACGCTCAAAGAATAGGTCAAACTTAAGTGGGTCAATATCAGTGATACCGATAGCGTAAGCAACCAAACTGCCCGCACCAGAGCCACGCCCTGGACCAACAGAAATGCCCATATTGCGTGCAGCATTAATATAATCCCACACGATAAGGAAGTATTCAATAAAGCCTTGTTTTTCAATAACGCCCATTTCGGTTGCAATACGGTCACGTATCACATCGGTGTATTCGCCATATTTTTGTTTGATACCTTTATCAATAAGGTTCATTATATATTCTTTTGGAGTGTTGCCAACTTTCTCGTTATAGCCACCTTCTGGGGTATAGTGAGGGAATAAGTATTTACCAAACTCAAACTCAACATTGCATTTTTCAGCAATTTCAACAGTGGTGTCCAAGGCTTCTTCATCTTGTGGCAAACCTTCAAGCATTTGGTCGTAAGTTTTAAAATAAAGTTCGTCAGTAGGGAATTTAAGCCTATCTGGATCGTCCACAAACTTTTGCATAGCAACGCACATCAAAACGTCTTGCATTTCAGCATCTTCTTTAAAAAGATAGTGCACGTCATTTGTTGCAACAAGTTTTATACCAAATTTTTTGCTGTATTCACGCAATTTGGCGTTAACAATCTCTTGTTCAGGTAAGCCATTGTGTTGAATTTCCAAATAAAAATCGTCTTTAAAAAGATTTTTAAACCACATTATTAATTGTTCGGCTTTTTCAAACTGTTCTTGCAAAATAAGTTTTGGAATATCACCAGCAAGGCAGGCTGAAAGACAAACCAAACCTTCGCTATATTTTTCAAGGGTTTTGTAGTCAATACGTGGTTTGTAATAAAAACCATCACGGAAAGCAATGGTGTTAAGCATACTTAAATTTTTGTAGCCTTGTTGATTTTTGGCAAGAATAATAAGGTGAGAATTTTTTTGTTTGCCAGTTTTAACGTTTAAATCTTCCGCAACATAAAATTCACAACCAATGATAGGTTTTATTCCAGCGTCTTTGCAGGCATCGTAGAAAGTGATAACGCCATACATATTGCCGTGGTCAGTGATTGCAATGGCAGGCATACCATATTCTTTGGCAAGTTTAACAACTTTTTTAATGCGTGCAGCACCGTCCAACAGTGAAAATTCAGTGTGTAAATGCAAGTGAACAAATGGCTTCATCAATTTTCTCCTTTATGTTTGTTGTAAATATCAATTATTTTATCCAAGCGGTATTTAACACCAGCACGGCTTAAATTTTTGCCAAGCATTGGTGCAAGTTCGCTGAGTGGAAGATAAGGGTTAGCATATCTTAATAAGGCAACTTCTTTAAGGTTTTCGTCAAGCAAATCAAGATTGTCGGTTTCAATAAAATAGGTTATTGCTTTCATTTGCTCGGCACTGGCTGTGAGTGTTTTATCAAGGTTTGATTCAAAACAGTTGTTCTGACGGTTTGCACTGTTACGCATTTCACGCATAGCAAGGCTGTTTTGAACTTCAAGGGCGGTGTATTGTGCACCCAACAAAACAAGAAAATCACACACAACTTCACTATGTTTGTTGTAAAATACAATGCCGTTTTGCCTTGGCTTTGATTTAAAATCAAAACCAAATTTTGTAAGCAAGGTTTTTAATAAATCTTGCCTTTCAGGACGCATAAAGAACTCTAAATTATATCCCTTACTGTTTTGATTGCTGTTCAATTCACAATAAAAATTGCCACAGATAACAAACAATGTTTTAAGCAGGGTAAGTTGGTCACAATCGCTGTCAAACAAAGCATAGTTTGGGGCAGAATCAAGGTTGCAATCAACCAAAATGCTGCGAATATCACCAGTGAGCATTAAAAACTCCTTCCAAGTGTTGATAATCACATTTGGATAAAAGTTTGCAACAATTTTTGTTGTTTTTTCACACACTTCATTGCTGGCGTTTATCAGCAGTCTTGAATTTTGCACATCAACAAAACCACAAAGGTCAATCACAACAGAAAGAAAAGCGTGGCTGCAACAGTTGTTTGATGGAATAGATGCTAGAATTTGCTGTTTGCAACCTTTCATGATTAACTCCTTTTCTTACGTTTTTCTTTTTTTAATTTTGGCAAGTCGTTGATATTCACAATGCAACTATCAGGCAATCTTAATCTTAAAGCAGCCTGTAAACCTAAATGGCAATCACCAACACGTTTGCAATGGTGAGCGTCACTGCCAAGCACAAACTTGCAACCAAGATTGTAACAAGTTAAAATTTCTTCATCAGACATACCCAAACGTTTGCCATTAAGTTCAATTAAAGTGTTTGTTTCTTTTGCAACACGTGCAACTTTTTCAACATCAACTTTGCAATCGTGGTTTAAGTGGGTGATAATGTCAATATCATATTTACGCATAGCGTTGATATAAGCATTTGTGTTTTTCTCTATTTGACGGCGGCTGGTGTGGTGGAACAATGTGCACATAATGTTTTTAATAATAAATTTCCATTGTTCACGTGAACTGGTTGATTTAACAAGTTTATGAAAACCACACAAGATAATATCTAAATCATCATAATCGCTATCAATGATATCAATATGACCTTGGCTGTCCAACAAATTTGCTTCAACGCCAAGCAAAACGTCAATAGGGTAACGTTCTTTGGCGTCTTCAATGTCAGCCCTAACTTGTGGTATATCTTTACGTCTTACGCCATAGGTCTTTTGATTAAAGCCGTGGTCGGTTATGGCAATTTGCCTTAAACCTTTTTCATATGCAACACGCACATTTTCTTCCACAGTTGATTTACCGTGGCCATTGCGTGAATATTTGGTGTGAGTGTGATAGTCTGCTAAAATAGACATAAATTCTCCTTTTAAACAATTCTAACCGTTTAGGTTAAAACTCACTAAATAACTTTTATATTGATAAGTTTATTAATGCCATTTAACAAAGTTAAAAATAAAATAATCACGTTGTTAAACTATAATAAAAATTAAGTTAATTTAATCTGCAACTTATTATAACACTCAAGGCAAAAAAAAACAACATTTTTATTAAGTTAACAACAAACTATATTTATAAGAGTAAGTAAGTCTGTTTATTGTTAATCACAACAAAACTTGTTTTTGTTAGAAAATATTTGCCTTTCAACAATGGTTATATCACCGAATAAAAAGTTATTAAATTGCCGAAAAAAGAGTAGAGTATATAAGTTTTTTACTTTTCCACAAATTCTATTTCTTTTTCAAGCACGACTGAATATTTCATATATATTTCATTTTCAATCTGCTTAATTAGGGTTTTTACGTCTGCACTGGAAGATTCACCAAGGTTTACAATAAAACCAGCGTGTTTAGTGGATACTTGTGCATCGCCAACTGTTTTGCCTTTAAGCCCACACTCATCAATCAATTTGGCTGGGATAATGTGTGTGCGTTTAAAAACACTGCCAGCACTCGGTTTATCAACTGGTTGGGTGGCGGATTTTTTATTTAATGTTTCAGTGATTTTATTTTGTATTTCTGCTTTGTTTTTACGATTTAATTTTAGTTTGGCTTGGGTGATTATAAAGTTTGGGTTTGCTTTAAATATAGAGTTGCGATATTCAAATTTGCACTTATTTTGGTTTAATTTAACCATTTTAAATTTAATTTTTTGTGCCTTTGTTGTGTTAGATTGTGCTTGTTCAAAAGTGTTATTTTGATTAACATAAAAACCTTTAACCCACAAAACTAAACCACCAATATCTTGCCCCCAAGCCCCTAAATTGTTTGTTAATGCACCACCAAGAGTGGAAGGTATGCCTGCAAAATATTCTAAGCCAGTTAAACCTTTTTGCTTTGTTGTGTTAATCAATTCTGCAATGGTTGTGCCGGTTGAAACTAAAAGTTTTTTATTAAAAATATAAGTTGATTTTGCTTTGTTAACTATAATTGCACCATCAAAACCTGCGTCATCAAACAGCAGATTAGCCCCAAGCCCAATAACCTTAAATTTGGTGTTATTTTGTATGCACCAAGCCACACTTTGTTTTAATTGACGTATGGAGTGGGTAACAAAAAGCCATTTTGCATTTCCACCAATTTTAAAAGTGCAAAATTCTTTTAAACTTTTGCCTAAATACTTTTCAAGTTTTTTGCCCATTAATTAAACACATTTTGGATTTTGCAGTTAAAAATTGCATTTTCCATATCACTATATATTCCGTCAGTATAAAGTTTTGTGTTAAGGGCAGAAAATAGGTGATAATATGCCAGTTTGTTCTGTTCAGTTTGGCTTAACATTTTGTTACAAAAAAGGTCTATGATTTTATCCGTCTTTGTGCGTCCTATATATTGCACAAGGTCAGTAAAACTATCAACTGGGGTAATGCTGGCGTTGGTTCGTCCAATTTTATTTAAGTTGTCAATTCTAAACACATCACGTGCACTGCCAAGCAAGGCGTGATTATGATGATAAACAAAGTTTTTGTATGTTTCAAAAGGTGTGCCAAAGTTTTTAACTGGCAATCTGGCATTATCTATTGCTTTTTGTGGGTTAACAAACCCTGTTGTGCCGTATTCAATGCTTTCTTCCTTTTCACCGTGAGAAAACATAGCATATCCACTTACGATATATGCCAAAGCGTAAATTTTGCCGTTAAATTTGCCTGAATCAAGCAAACTTTTTCTAACACCAAAATCAGATTCAAAAGTTTCAAGTTTATCAAGCACAAGTTTGCCCACACCACTGCCGAAAGAAATAATGTCAGGCAAACCAGCCTCTAAATTATCCGCCAATTTTGTAGCGTCAATTTGTTGAATATGAAACAGCACGGCTGGGTTTTGTTTTTCAATTTCACGTGCAATTTTTTTAAGATAATTTATGCGTGGGGCACTGCCACCTTCAAATGTTTCAATATGCCAAACATTATAAACAACAGTGTTGGCGGTAGTTTTGCTGTATAGCACAAACTGCTTGGCCTTTTTAAAACCAAATGCAAAAACATAAACGCATACAACACAGATACACACTGCCAAAAAAAATTTAAGTGCAATTTTTTGTGTTGCTTTTAATTTTTGCTTATTAATATTCCACTTTTTCATAAAACAATCTATGAAAATTCAAATCAAAATATTTTAAAAACCGCAATAATTGTGGTATAATAAAATTATATGGACATAGTGCTTGATAAAGTTAAACGTCTACCAAACAGCCCGGGCGTTTATATAATGAAAGATGCTGACGAAAACGTTATCTATGTTGGTAAGGCTAAAAACCTTAAAAAACGTGTCAGCCAGTATTTTTTACGCAAGCAAGAGCATATCAAGGTTCGCAATATGGTTGCAAAAGTGCGTGATTTTGACTTTTTTGTTGTAAATGACGAAATGGAAGCCTTAGCCCTTGAAAACAACCTTATCAAAAAGCACAAACCTTACTATAACATTTTGCTTAAAGATAGCAAAACATACGCCTATATTAAGGTGAATTTAAAAGAAGATTACCCACGCTTTTCTGTGAGTCGCAAACTTAATAAAAACGATAAATATTTTGGTCCATATTTGGCAGGTGTTACGGCACGTGATGTGTTAGGAATTATGGATTATGCCTTTCCGTTACGCAAATGCAAATTGCCATTAACAGAACACGGCAAACCATTAAAACCTTGTTTGTTTTATGAAATGCATTTGTGTTCCGCCCCTTGTGCCAAAATTGTTTCAAAGGCAGATTATCGCAAAATTGTTGACCAAGCCATAGAGTTTTTAAAAGGGGACACCAAGCAAGTTGAAAAAGAGCTTACTGAAAAGATGTCAACAGCCAGTGCAAACGAGAACTATGAGGTGGCTTTACAGATACGTGATAGGCTTAAAATGCTTGAAAAAATGAAAGCAAAAGTAATTACCAGCCTTGGCAGTTTGGTTGATTATGATGTGTTTAAACTTGCCACATCTGGCGACTTTTCTGCGATGTGTGTGCTTGCTGTACGTGGCGGTAAATTGCAGGGTATACAAACTTTTGATATACTTTCGTTTTTGGATGAAGCAGAAGCCTACACTCAATTTATAATGCAGTATTATTCCACACACCCAATCAATGTGGACGAAATTATTATGCCAGAAATTGACACTGCAGAAATTGAATTATTTTTAAACAATAAAGCGGGTAAAAAGATAACTATAACAAAGCCAAAAATTGATAGCGTGAAATATAAATTGCTTGATATTGCCCTTAAAAATGCCCAAATTCATATGGAAAAAAATTTGGAACGTGCAGTAAAACACAACAACGCAAGCATAGGTGCGGTTAATCAACTGCAAAAGGACTTAAATTTGAGCCGTGCACCAAAACGCATAGAGTGCTATGATATTTCACACACCTATGGCACTTACACAGTTGCAAGTATGGTTGTGGTGATAAACGGTGAAAAAGCCCCACAAATGTATCGCAAATTTAAGATTGAAACGGTTGATTTTATAGATGACTTTGCTTCAATGAAGGAGGTTTTAACCCGCCGTATGCAAAACTTAACTGATGATGATATAAGTTTCAGTTCAATGCCAGATTTGATTGTTATTGATGGCGGTAAAGGGCAATTAAGCTCGGCATATGAAGTGCTTACAAACTATAATTATCCAAATGAACTTGTCAGCCTTGCAAAACGTGAGGAAGAAGTGTTTAAGCCAAACATATCACGCCCATTTATTCTTCAAAAAGGCAGTTATTCTTTGCGTTTGTTGCAACTTGCACGTGATGAGGCACACCGTTTTGCAATCACATTTAACCGTCAACTTCGTGGTAAAGGTGCGTTCCGTGGTGGGCTTGAAAGCATTTCAGGTGTAGGTCCAGCCACAAGACGTGCACTTTTGCGTCAGTTTAAAACAATAGAAAACATCAAAAATGCCACACTTGAACAACTTGAACAAACCCAAGGTGTAACCAAGCCAACCGCAAAACTTATTTATCAACATTTCAATAAAAACACAAAAAAATAGCAAAAATTAGCAGACAAACAAAAAATCTGCTAATTTTTTTAAAAAAGTTTGCAATTTTTGTTGACAAACGGATATAATAGTGATATGATAAAAGCGTAAAGGTCAAAGAAAGTCAAACAATCAATTTGACGTTCTTAAATCAACAAGCCAAAACAAACAATGTCAGGCTTTTATAACTTTTACAAAAAATCAAATATAACAAGATTTATCAAAGGAGGGTAAGGTGAACAAAAGTGTAAGTGATGTGATTGAAGAATTTATTATGTCCAGCCTTGACGATGATAATTTTATTGAGTTATCACGTAACGACTTGGCAAAGTTCTTTTCTTGCGTGCCTAGCCAAATCAATTATGTGCTTAACACAAGGTTTACTGTAAACCGCGGTTTTGTGGTTGAAAGCCAACGTGGTGGCAGTGGATACATTAAGGTTACACGTGTGCAAGATAATGCTGACAACTTTTTGAACAACACTTTGGCAATGTGTTCTCAACCAGTGACTGCAATACAAGCCAACCAAATTGTTGCAAATTTAACTGATAAGCAAATCATAACTTCACGTGAAGCTGAATTGATTAAAGCAGCCACAAGCACAAAAGCCCTTAACAATCCGATCAATATTGATAACACCTTGCGTGGTAATATTATGGCCAGTGTTATTATGGCATTGATGAAAAGGGGTAAATAAAAAATAAAAAAAGAATAAAAAATTAGATAATTCAACCAGAATTTTAGTTAAAAAGGAGATTTATTATGAATAATTGTGATAGATGCGGTAAACCAGCTGTTTACCATTCAACATTGATTGTTAATGGCGTAAGCCAAACAACAAATTTATGCCGTGATTGTGCAATAAAAGAAGGCGTTTTTAACAGCGAACCAACAAGCATTTTCGACGATTTCTTTGCTCCGTTTGCAGATTTCTTACCATTTGAAAAAGTTGAAAATTTGGTTTGTCCAGTTTGCAAAACAAGTTTAAGAGAGTTTAAATCTACATTGCATTTGGGTTGTCCAAATTGCTATGAAACTTTCAGCAAACAATTAAAAGATATGATAAAACGTATCTCTCGCACAGACCACCACAAGGCAGAAATAGCGGGTAAACCAGCAAAGGCAGAAAAGGAATCAAAACCAGCCACGAAGCAAGAAAAAATTGATGCCTTGCGTGCTGAAATGAAACAAGCCGTTGCAGAAGAAAGATATGAAGATGCTGGCAAATTGAAGAAAAAAATTCAAAAGTTGGAGGCAGAAAATGACTAATATAATTCGCACAAAAGTTTCAGTTTTCCGTAATTTAAAAGATTATAAATTTATGCCAAAACTTGAACAAAACAAGTATGCCGAAATTGAACAAAAAGTTGATGAAGCCCTTAAAGATTTAACAAAACTCAATTTAGGCAACACAAACCAAGCAACACTCAACTTTTTAAGGCAAAGTGATTTGATTGTTAATGGTGCAAAAGTGGTTTATTTAACCAAAGATAACGTTGCAGTTAATTTATTTGGTGAAGAACACTTATGCATCGTTGCGTCTAGCCTTGGTTTTAGTGAAAATCTTGGTCAAAAACTTGCCACAACAATTCATGCACTTGAAAGCAAATTGAATATGGCTTATAACGACCAATATGGTTATCTTATGAGTAATATTAAAAATCTTGGTTCTGGTGTGCAAGTGGAAGGTTTAATCAATTTGACCGCACTTGTTGAAATGGGCAAAATCAATCAAGTTTGTCAAAATATCAAAAATTTGGGCTATGAAATTTCAAAAGTGGCTGGCACAACTTATAGGGTAAGCACTGTTTGTTCACTTGGTTTAACTTCAACCGAAACATATGCTGAATTTGGCAGAACAATCAACAAACTTGCTGAACTTGAAACCGAAACTGAAAAAATGCTTTTCACAACAAATCAAGAAGAAATCACCGATAAAGTTTACCGCAGTTTAAGTTTGCTTAATGGTGCATATATGCTTAATTATGACGAACTTAAAACCAACCTTGATTTATTGCGTGTGGGTGTAAACCTTGGTTTAACAGATATTAAACAAACCCAAATTGACGCATTACAATCATTGGTAGATGCAAAACTTGACCAATTTACAACAAAACAAGAACAACTTGATTTGGCTGAAAAAGTTAAAAAAATATTAACAAACAAATAAAATAAAAGGAGATGATATTATGTATAATCTTACAGATTTAGCAAACAGATGTATTCAACTTGCAAGCAAAATTGCAGGCGAATATGGCAACGAAGTTGGCACTGAACATATTTTGTATGCTTTAACTAAAATCGAAAGTAAATCAAGCAGATTGCTTAAAGCCTATAATGTTGACGCTGACCTTATCAAACAAGTGTTAGACAGTATGCCAAACAGTATTCCAAGCAGTGTTGTGGAATTAACACCACGCACCAAAGAAATGCTTATGATTGCTGGCAGTGTTGCAAAACGCACAAACTCTGCGTACATTTCAACTGAACACCTTTTGGTTGCATTGCTTAGCCAAGATGATAGTTATGCTATCAATATTTTGGCTGGTGTGTTAAAACTTAATGTGTTTGAAATGCGTAACAAAGCAATCGGGCTTATTGCAAACAATGTTGACAATGATAATGCACAACAATCAACAGGCTTTAACACAGATGGTTTTGTGCAAGTTGGCAATATGTCAAAAGGCAATAAACCACAAAAGCAAGAATACACAAGCCCATTGCCACAAGAACTTTTGGATATGGGTTCAGATTTAACTTTGCGTGCAAAAAATGGTAAAATTGACCCAATTATCGGCAGAGATAACGAAATTGAGCGTATGATTGAAATTTTGTGCCGTAAAACCAAAAATAACCCAGTGTTGATTGGTGAAGCCGGTGTTGGTAAAACCGCAGTTGTTGAAGGTTTGGCACGCAGAATTGTTGCTGGTGATGTGCCTGCTTTCCTTAAAAATAAAACAATTTATAGCCTTGATATTGGTGGGCTTATGGCTGGCACAAAATATCGTGGCAGTATGGAAGAAAAACTTAAAAATGCAATAGATATGATAACTCAAAATAAAAATATTATTGTGTTTATTGATGAAATCCACACTTTGGCACAAGCCGGCAGTGAAAAGGGTGAAACCAACCCAGCAGATATGTTAAAACCATATCTTGCACGTGGTGAAATGCAAACAATTGGTGCAACCACAACTGATGAATACCGCAAATATATTGAACAAGATAAGGCTTTGGAACGCCGTTTCCAACCTATCACAATCGACCCGCCAACTGTTGAACAAACTATTGAAATTTTGCGTGGTTTGCGTGACAGTTATGAGGCCTTCCATAATGTTAAAATCACTGACGAAGCGATCAGTGCGGCTGCAAATTTAAGCGATCGTTATATTCAAGATAGGTCTTTACCAGATAAAGCAATCGACTTGATTGACGAAGCATCAAGCAGGGCAAAAGTTAAACAAAACTACGATAGTCCTAAACTTAAAGAAATGAAGGAAAAACTTAAAAAACTTGAAGCAGAAAAGGACGATGCAGTAAATCAAGAAAACTTTGAGCGTGCTTCAAAACTTCGTGACCAAGTTGCAAAACTTAAAACTGAAATTGAACAAGCAAGCAATGTTCCGGCAACAAAAGAATCAGCAACCGCTGTGGTTGGTGAACAAGATATTGCTGAAGTTGTAAGCAAATGGACACATATTCCTTTAACAAAACTTACAGAAGGCGAAGCTGAAAAATTGCTTAACCTCGAAAAAGTTTTGTGTGAACGTGTTAAAGGGCAAGACGAAGCAGTTGAAAAAGTTGCAAAAGCAATTCGCCGTAGCCGTATAGGTATACGTGACCCTAAACGTCCTATTGGCAGTTTCTTGTTCCTTGGCCCAACTGGTGTTGGTAAAACTGAACTCAGCAAAGCACTTGCAGAAGCATTGTTTGATGATGAAAACAAAATCATACGTCTTGACATGAGTGAATTTATGGAAGCCCACAGTGTCAGCAAGTTGATTGGTAGCCCTCCAGGGTATGTTGGCTTTGATGATGGCGGTCAATTAACCGAACAAGTACGCCGTAAACCTTATAGCGTTGTTTTATTTGATGAAATTGAAAAAGCACACCCAGAAGTGTTCAATATGCTTTTGCAAATTCTTGACGATGGTCGTTTAACTGATAGCCATGGTAAAGTGGTAAGTTTCAAAAACACAATCATCATTTTAACATCAAATATCGGTAGCGATAAACTTTATAAGTCAAGCGTTGATTTAGGCTTTAAAGACGGCAAAGCAACATCTAGTGAAGATAAACAAGCAGTTATGCTTGCCGAACTTAAAAAATATTTCCGCCCAGAACTTATCAACCGTATTGACAACATTGTTGTATTTAACAAATTGTCAGCCCCTGTTATGAAGGAAATAGCAAAGAAAATGCTTGCCGAACTGAACAAAAACTTGCGTCAAAGTGGTGTAGAGTTGAAATTCACAAATTCAACCTTAAACTATCTTGTTAAAAATGGCACAAATGACGATTTTGGTGCACGTCCATTAAAACGTCTTATCACCAGCAAAATTGAAGACGACTTGGCAGATAAAATGCTTAAAGGAGAAATCAAATCAGGTGATAAAGTTGTTGTTGATTATAAGGACGACAAACTCGTTTTCTTGGTTAAAGCAGACGATGCTTCAACAGAACAAGAAGATTCACAACAAAAATAATTTGTTAACAATATTAACTGAACATTAAATGCTTATAAGTATTAATAACAAAACAACCATTTAAAAATGTGTCAGTTGTTAGTTTTATTGGCTGATTATGTATGGTTTAATATTGACTAAATAGATAAACAAAAAACGCCTATTTGTAGGCGTTTTTTTTGTTTGTGGTTTAAATATAATAATGCAAATATTTTATAAATGTTTTTAAAATAATTTTAAGTATTATTCTTTGTTGCTTACTAAACTGCCATTTTGTAATGAATAAATATCAAAATTTTTGTGGCAGTTTTGTTGTTCAATCTCGCAATCGATAATTAAAGTTTCTTGCATAATATCATCAATTATTCTGTTTGCTAAATCAATATATTCCTTTTCCAAATTTGCAAACAAATGTTCAATTAAAAGTATGCTTGGCTTACGCACAACTGCACGTAACAAAGCAACAATTTTTTGCTTGCTTGCACTTAAATTTTTTACTTTTTCATTTTCAAAATCAATACCATATTTTTCTATAATTTGGTCAGTAAGTTGTGTGCGTTCGGCTTTTTTATAATGTCTGATTTTTAAAGTATATTCAATATTTTTACGTGCTGACAGGTTGGTGAAAAGTGTTGGCATTTCAGGCAGGTATGCTAGGTTAAGTTTTTTTGCTGAAACCTTTTTAATCGGTTTTCCTTCTAACAAAATTTCACCTTTATAGTTTTTGTTTATGTTTGCAATGGCACGCAATAAGGCGTAACCACCTGAAAGTTGGTCACCTAAAATCAGTGTATTTTTTTCAATTTTTAAATTTAAGTTATATATTGAATAAAACTTTTCAATATACTTAATGTTTAAATTTTTTATTTCAATCATATAAAAATAATAGCAAAAACAGCAATTTATTGCAACTTTTATATATTTTTTTAAAAAATGTAACTAAAATTTTAAAAAACCAGCACCTTCTTGGTTTTTATCTCCGGTTATTGGTGTGCAGTTCATCATTAAAAATTGTTTAATTTGATTGTTTTTAATGTTTGGATATTTTGCTTTAATATCAGCACAAATTCCAGCAACAATAGGGGTTGCAACACTTGTGCCAGACATAGTTGTGTAAGGTTCAATATTTCCGCACGCAACAACATCAACTGCTGGGGCAACAAGGTCAGGTTTAAAACCAAAAATTGTAGGGCCTCGGCTAGAAAAATCTGCCACTTGCATACTGCTTTCGTCAACGCCACCAACAGTTATAATATTGGGGTTGTTTCCGGGTGATTTTATAGTGCCAGATTCTGGACCACTGTTTCCTGCGGCAGCCACAACTGTTAAACCTTTACGCCACAATGCTTCGGCTCCACGAGAAAGTGGGTCGTTAGAGTTCAAAATATCCGCACCAAAACTCATACAGACCACCGAGATTTTATATTGCTTATAATTTTCGTAAACCCATTGCATTGCATCTAAAATCACATTGCTATCACTTGTTCCGGTGTTGCCAAGTGCTTTGATTGCAACAATGTCAGCATTGGGGGCAAAACCTTGATTTTGTTTATTTAAAGTGCCATTTCCGCAAGCAATTCCAGCAATAAAAGTGCCATGTCCATTGTCGTCATATGGTGTTGAATAATGGTTTACAAAATCAACAAATTTTTTAATTCTATAACGTGGAAAAACAAAGTCAAAGTGCGGAAAAATTCCAGTGTCAATAAAGCAAATTGTTTGCCCATCGCCCATGTTTTGTCTTTGTGTTAGGCCTTCCAAATTTATGCTGTCTTGTTGTTTTTGTTCGGCAAAAACTTTAACACAAGGGTCAATGTATTTCACCCATTTTATTTGTGAAATTTTTTGTAATTCGCTTGGCGTAACATTTATGCAAAAACAGTTGGCAAAAGGGTAGGCACAATATTTGATATTTAAACTTTCAAAAACCTGCTGTGTTTTGCAAAAATTGAAGCAAGAAACAAGCACCGTTTTGCTTTGCTTAAAATCTTGCACGGTCACTTGCTTAAACAAGGCTGGGTTTATTTTTGAACGATTAAAACTGTGCTTTAAATTTTCATTTTGCATTAACTATCTATTGCCTTTATAATTGAATTCAACATCTCTTTTTGTTGACTATTTAAAAATGGTGAAAGGGTGGAAGAAAGAGAATCTAATTGGCTACTATCTAACTTGCCTTGTTGTTTCAATTTGGTGGCTTCTTGCATAAGATTTTGCATAAGTTCGGCATTGTCCATATCTTTATATTTGTCGATTATGTTTTGGTATTCATTAACCTTTTCAGGGTTCTCATTTAGTTTGCTTTTGTTTTCATTTACAAATGATTTAAAATCTCTTGGCATAAATCCTCGCTTAAATTTTATATGCGAAAATCCACCAAAATTTGACAAATTGTTTTAAATAAATTATAAGCATTTAAAGTTGATTAATTGTTTATTAATTCATAAACTGATTTGGTTTGCAATAACATAAATTTTTAATAATTATAATAAAATAATATTTAAATAATTAAAAATATATCAAAAATACACCCAAAATATAGTATTTTAAGCATTTTTTATTATTTTTTTAATTTTTTATTATTTTATTTGTTTTTAAAATTTAAAATGATTTTCAATAAATATAATTAATTATTTATCAGTTTGTTTTTTATATATTAATATTCACAAAATTTTAATTTTTGCATAAATAAATATATGGATTTTGAAGATAGCCGAAATGCAATTTTTTGTGACCCAAATGCTTTTATTCAAGGTTTTGAAAAAAAACAAATTAAAAAAGTGGTGTTTGCTGAACCTTATGATTGTTTGCCATCTTTTTATATAGATAATGATTTTAAAAAACATCATTGTGATTGTGTGCCAAAGCCTAAACCACCAAAGCAACCAAAACCATCACCATGCACACCATTTTCTTTTAATTTTGATTTTAAAAACATGTTGCCAATTTTAATGGGGCTCTTATCAAAAAATGGAAACACTGATTTGACAAAAATGCTTTCTGGGTTAACTTCATCAAACTTTGCAAATGCCACATCGGGTGAAAATGGTAACGGTGCAAGTTCTGGTTTTGATTTTCAACAGTTGGTTAGTGGTGTGATGCAAAACCCAAAAATGTTAGAATCTGTTATGTCAATTTTTAAATTTGGTGGTTTGAAAAATTTGTTTAAAAGCAAATCAAAATCGACCTTGCAAGAAACCGATAAACAAGCAAAACAAACTGACCATATAATAAAAAATTACACTCGTGTTGAAACATAGAGCATTTTTGAGTTACAAAAATCTTGTTAGTGTGAGAATAAAAAACAAGCAGGTTGTTTCTGCTTGTTTTTGTTTTTTAATGATAATTATGCAAATTTAAAATATCAAATTGTATTAAACTGAGTGTGAGTCGTCATCAGAGTGTTTTTTAATGCCATAACTATTGATTGTTGGGTCTTCCCACATATCAACATAAGCCAATTTGAAATCTCTTGTTGCTAATCTTGAAATTGTGCTTGCAACCAATGTTTCAGCACTAACTTCTTTGCCTTTAGTAAATTTGCACACCCAGTCAGTATTAATAACATGATAGCTGTGGTCAAGTTCATTCCAATTTACATACCAACCCTTTGTCATCAAATAAGTGAGAATTACAGAGATTGTTGCGTAATCAAAATTATATTTGCTGAAATCTAAAGTTACAGTTGTTTTGTCTTTGCCTTCAGTGTTGATAGTGTATAAAACATCTTCTGCTTTTTTAAGTGCATCTTTCAAGAAGATCTTTTTTGCACCTTCAAAATATGCGTTGATTAATTCCTTATCACCTTTAAGCCAAGCGGGAATTTCATTTTTTAAATTGTTGTCAAAGAACAATTTTAAGCCAACAGCACCAAAAAATACTTTTGTTACTTCAAGTGGTTGTGCTAATTCTCCATCAAAATTATAATGCAAATCACCAGATGTTCTTTTTTCAAATTCTTTAAAAAGTGTTGCGGATACATCGCTAAGGGTTAATTCATTGTGTGTAAATTTCATAAACATAACTAAATTCTCCTATATAATTCTGCTTTTATGATAGCATAAATGAGAGAGATTGTCAATATTGATAACTAATTATTGTAATTAAAATTATTGTGTTTTTGTTAAAAACTAACAATAAATTGATAAGTAAATGAGTGTTTTGAAAAATAAAAGTTGGAAAAACCAATTTTTCAATAACTCTCATAAATATAATTATCGTTTAGCATCAAAAAACACGCGTTAATTTAACACGTGTTTAATGTTTTTCTTTTCACTGTGACGGTACAACACAATCTTTTTACCAATGGTTGTAACAACTTCGGCATTGAGTTTAACAGCCATTTCGGTCAATTCGAATTCTGTTGGTGGAATGGTATTTTCTTGCATTGCAATTTTAATCAATTCATGGTCAAAAAGTTGTTGTTCAATTTGCGTCAAAACGTTTTGAGTGAAACCGTCTTTACCAACCCAAACAACAGGTTTTAATTGACTTGCAAGGCTACGTAATGCGATTCTTTGTTTTTTATCTAACATAATTTCTCCTAAAAATTTTTATTATTTATATGTTTTTTGCATAAATTTGCTTAAATTTTAACAATTTTTGCAAATTTTTATTAAATTTTTCTATTTTTAATATTTTTTAATCTAACACAATTTGTATGTTTGAATAATGATTTAGAAATAAATTTCATATTGAAGGGCACCGAATATAACAGTGTCGCCGTCAACACAGCCAGCGTCTTTAAGTTTGTCATAAACGCCATCTTTTTGCAATCTCATTTGGAAGTAGGCAAGTGATTGGGTGTCGTTAAACACAATGCCACGTTGCAACTCATTTAAGTAGCCACCGCTAACTTCAAACACATGTGGTTCAAGCATTTCAATTTTAAGGCTGGTTGTATCTTTCTTGGCAAGTTCAGTTTGTTCAACTGGGATAGGCTCACTCTTTGGCAATGTTTTAAGTTTTGAATAAACCTTTTTAACAAGGTCGTTAACATTTTGATGAGTTACTGAACTGATAGGTACAATTTCAACATCATCTTTAACGTTGTCACGGAAGTATTTAATTTTTGCATCAATATCATCAACTAAATCAAGTTTGGTGAAAACCACAATTTGAGGTAAGGTTGATAATCTGTCATTATATTTTTTAAGTTCTTTGTTAATTGTGTTGTAGTCGTTAACAATATCGTTACCATAATAGCCAGAAGCATCAATAAGATGAACAACCAAACGTGTGCGTTCAATGTGTGCCAAAAATTCGTGACCTAAGCCTGCACCTTCACTTGCACCATCAATAAGCCCTGGAATATCAGCAACAACAAAACTATCGTCAAAAATTTTAACAACGCCAAGATTAGGGCTTAGAGTGGTAAACTCATAATCAGCAATTTTTGGTTTTGCGTTTGTGATAACGCTGAGAAGGGTAGATTTGCCGACATTTGGTTTACCAACAAGTGCTACATCAGCGATGGTTTTAAGTTCAAGCACAACTTTATACCAATCGGTAACTTCACCTAATTGGCTAAATCTAGGTGATTGACGTGTTGGGCTTTTAAAGAAATTGTTACCTTTGCCACCACGGCCACCAGCCAAAGCAAGATATACTTGACCGTCTGCATACATGTCGGCAAGCACTTGGTCAGTGCTGGCATCTTTAATCACAGTACCGCAAGGTACTTTGATGTAAATATCTTTACCATTTTTGCCGTTTTGCATTTTACCACTGCCACCGTCACCATTTTCGGCTTCAAATTTTTTAACATATTGAAAATCAATCAGTGTGTTTTTGTTTTTATCGGCAACGAAAAAGATAGAGCCACCATTGCCTCCATCGCCACCGTCTGGACCACCACGTTCAACAAACTTTTCACGGTGAAAACTAACTTTACCGCTACCGCCGTTGCCTGATTTTATGCTGATTGTAACTTTATCTGTGTTCATAATTTTCCTTTTTACATACATTTTTTAATTTGCAGTTTTCACAATCTGGGTTGATTGCTTTGCAATGTTCACGCCCAAACCAAATCAACTGATGATGCAATTTTGTGCGTCTATCAATAGGCGTTAATTTGCATAAATCTGTTTCACATTGAAGGGGTGTGGAGTTTTTATCCGTTAAACCCAAACGCTTGCTTATGCGATGAACATGCGTGTCAACTGCAATGGTTTGTTCTTTAAACGCAACACCCATAACGACATTTGCAGTTTTTCTGCCAACACCTTTAAGAGATGTGAGGTCTTGCATATTGTTTGGAACAACACCATCAAACTTGTCAAGTAAGTCCTTGGTTAAACTGATTATTGCCTTTGATTTGTTGTTATAAAACCCGCAAGGATAGATAATTTGTTTTAACTTTTCTTCACCTAAACTTAACATTTTTTCAGGCGTTGGTGCAACTTTAAATAATTGTTTGCTAACCTGATTAACACGTTTATCCGTGCATTGAGCAGATAACACAACAGCAACCAAAAGTTGGTAAGGTGTTTCAAACTCCAAAGCACAAACAGGGTTAGGGTAAAGAGTGTCAAGATAATCGAAAATTTGTTGCATTTTTTGCATATGTCTATACTAGCAAATTTATGGCAAATAGTCAATTATGTTAAACAAACAATTCATATTGTTTTTGTGTTGTTTTTGCATTAAAAAATTCAACCTTAATTGGCGTTTCCACCATTTTCAATGAATAAAACCATTGGTATTGGTTGAATTATAAATATATTTTAGCATAAAAAAGTTGATTTGTCAAATTTTAAAATTTGAATTTATATTAAACGTTCAATTTGGTCATGAGTGGACGTCCTTGTAAGCAAAAAAACACCCCAAAAACCTGATAGATTTACTTTATTTATCAGACCCGCAACACGGCTAAAATTTCCAAAATCAACTTTTAAACTAAGCCCACAACTCAAAGCAATGTTGCGTGGAGTGTTGATGATTGTTGAAGCAATGCCATATTGCCTTAAAATTTGTGCAAATGCATAAAGTGAATTGCGTGATTTGTAAGATATAATTAAATATTTCATATTTCACCTAGTGTGTTTAACACATTTTATTTAAATTGACGCCGATTTGTTAAGGCAAATTAATTTAACACAACACAATTTGAACACATATGCTGTTATATGATATATTTTGACAATGCAGCCACAAGTTTATATAAGCCAAATTCTGTTAAATTAATGGTGGAAAAAGCGGTTAATGAGTTAACGGCAAACCCAGGTAGAAGTGGGCATTTTCTTTCAGTTAAAACTGGAGAAATGGTGTTTGAAACACGTGAAGTGGTTAAACAATTTTTACATGCGCCAAATCATCAAGTTGTGTTTACAAAAAACTGCACGGAAGCCCTTAATTTAGCATTGTTTGGTTTGCTTAATGCGGGAGATAATGTTATAACATCTTGCTTTGAACACAATTCAGTATTGCGTCCGCTTGAAAGACTGAAAAACCACGGTGTCGATGTGACAATTTTGCAGTGTGAATTGGCAGATTTCCACACTAATTTAGTCACACAAATAAAACCAAACACTAAATTGGTTGTTGTAACTGGTATGAGCAATGTGACAGGGCAATCACCTAATCTTTATGAAATAGGCACGATATGTAAAAAACATAATATTTTGTTGCTGGTAGACGGTGCGCAATCAAGCGGGCATATTGATATTGACCTTGAAAATATAAATATTGACTTATATGCTTTTGCTGGACATAAAGGTTTTTGTGCAATCACCGGTGTTGGTGGTTTGCTTATAAAAAATGGTGTAATTTTGAAGCCTTTATTGTGTGGAGGAACTGGCACAGAAAGTGAAAATTTGATTCAACCAAATGATGTGCCAGAAGGGCTTGAAGCGGGCACTTTGCCAACTATACCTATTGCAAGTTTGAAGGCTGGCGTAGAGTTTTTGCTTGCCAATTTTAAAGCAATAAAAGAAAAGGAATCTGCACTGAGTAATTACTTATATAAAAAGTTATCAGGGCTTGATTTAATTGAACTTTATTCCACAGCCGATAGTAAAAACGTTTTCAGTTTTAATATTCGCAATATGGACTCTATGTTGGTGGCGGATATATTAAACCAAAAATATAAAATATGTGTGCGTGCTGGCTTGCATTGTGCGCCGCTTATTCACAAAAAACTTGGCAGTTTGCAAACTGGGGCAGTGAGAGTGTCGATTGATTTTAACAACACTTTTCAACAAGTTGATAAACTGATTTATGCACTTAAAGAGATTGCTAACGACCGCTAAATTTGGGCAAAATTTTGCAAATTAAAGCAAACAGCATAAGCATACTTCCAAAAATGATATAGTAAAAGTTGTAAGGCAACACAACACTGCTAAACAATAAAACCAAACCGCAAACAAAATATGATTTTGCTTTTTGTGGGGCAAATATATTTTTTGCAATGTCAATCCACTTAATTTTTGGTGGAGCAAGGTTTAAATTTGAATTTGACACAATATCCACATTTTTGTTTTCAAAATCGTCAAGAAGTTGTGTTTTGTTGATTATTTTAACTTTTTTATCTTTAAAAATTTGCAAATTTAATGGCTCACCAATATCACCGCAAATTATATACAGAGTTTCAAAATTAAGATTTTTTGCCTGTGCAATAATGTTAGAATAGGCGGTTTTATCTAATTTTTCATTTTCAGTATACACAAAATAAAGATTGCTCTTGCTTTTTAAAAACCCATTTGTGCTAGATTTTTCGGTATTATATACTTGCGATATACTGTCTAATCTTTCTTGGCTTGACTGCAAAATAAAGGCTAAAAAATGCTTTTCAACTAGACCGATTCTTGCTTTGGTTTTGTTTTCTTTAGTCTGCTTTTTGCTGAAATATAAAAACAACAAAAAACAAACTGAAAAACTGGCAAGCAGGGCGAAAACAAAAGTTAAACGTAAATCTCTAACATAAAAATTTATCCAAGCAAAGAAAAGTAAAAACACACATGTTGAAATAAAAATGCGGTCTACAATATTTACTATTTTATATTTTGACATGTCTGAATTTTTGCCCAAAACAAGGTAAATAAACATATTTTTAATTAAAAATTAACCTAAAAATTAAACAAACTTAAAATATAATTTTATTTAACAATTAATTTGACAAAACCTGACAATAAATATAAAATTATTACATAGGGGAAATATTATGAAGATTGAAAAAGAAAATAAGCCATTGAATATGAGCAAATTTATTGTGCAAAAAGCAAAGGCAGAAACTCTCAGTCAGGCTGATTACAATGCTATTGTTAAACATATGATGGCTTTTGGCGTGGATAAACACACAAAAAATATGTTTTTGGCACTTGATAAGTTTGGTATGACAAAAGAAGAAGTGTTGTATCTTGCTTTGGCAATTCGTGACAGTGGCAAAGTTTTCCATGCTAACGAAGTTGTGCTTGAAAAACACTCAACAGGTGGCATCGGCGATAGCACTAGCATTGTGCTTATTCCTTTGCTTAGCAGTTTAGGGTATAAAATTGTAAAAACAACTGGCAAATCTTTGGTGTTTGCAAACGGCAGTGCGGATAGGTTTAAAGCAATTCCTGGTTTTGAACCAATGGAATACAACCAAATCAATAAAGCACTTGCAAAAAACAATGCTTGCATTTTGGCACATGGTGAAGAATATTGCCCAGCAGATTCAATCCTTTATAGTATTATTGAAAAATACCATCTTGAAAGCAATATCAATTTCTTGGCGGCTTCAATCGTTGCCAAAAAGTTAACAAGTGACGCGCACATTGTGTTGGTTGATGTTAAATATGGCGAAGCAAGTGCAATCGGCAAATATAGTCAAGCATGCAAATTGGCAGATTTGCTTAAATATATGTTTGCTTCATGCAATGTTGAGTGTATAATTGCACTTACAAACACTCATCAACTTATAGGCGAAAGCGTTGGTAATGCTGTTGAAGTGGTTGATGCACTTGATGTTCTCAATGGCAAACACAATACATTGCGTGAAGTTTCAATAGCATATGCAGTTGAAATGATGCTTAAAGCCGATAAACGTTTAAATCAAAAAGACGCTTATGATATGTGTGTGACAGCACTTGATGGTGGCTTGGCATATAGGCATTTCTTGGATATTGTAAAAACACAACATGGTGATGTTGCTGCTGTTAAAAATCGCACTTTCTTTGCACCTAAAGAAACAATCGTGTTTAAGGCAGACCGTGATGGTTATGTTGGCAATATCAACGCACTTTTAATGGGCGAACTTATCAGACGTTTGTGTGCAGAAACACATAATTGTAACATTGGTTTGCATTTAAATGTTAGAATTGGGGACCATGTTAAAAAAGGCGACACAATTTTATCTCTTTTCTGTGAAAATAAAAAGAGTGTTGAAAAATATTTAGAAGCAATGAAAGGTTGCGTACGTTTAACACAAATCAAAGTTAGACGTATCAATCCAATTAAAAGGTTAGGCTAATGATACAAACAGTTAACAGTTTAAGTCAAACTGCACAACTTGCAAAAAAATTCGCAACATCACTAAAACCTGGTGATGTTGTTGTTTTGCATGGTGATTTAGGTGCTGGTAAAACAACCTTCACACAATTTGTGTTTAAATATCTTGGTGTAGATGAAATGGTAACCAGCCCAACATTTGCAATTTTAAAAACTTATCATGGTAAATACACTTTGCACCATTTTGACACATACCGTATAACCACAGAAGAAGCAATCGAAGCAGGTTTTGATGAAATTTTAAATGAGCCTGATAGCATCAAATTTGTGGAGTGGAGTGATAATGTTGCGGACCTTTTGCCACCAGTGCTTAAAAAGGTTAATATTCAATATATAAACGAAAACACAAGGGTTTTTGAAATTATAGATTAATTAAAAAACATTTTATTAGATTTTTAAAAGGACATTATGAATACTTTAATTATCAACACTGCAAACGCTGAATTAGAGATTGTTTTGCAAAAAGGCAGTGAAATAAAGCCTAAAATTTTATCATCAGCCAGCCATCATAACGAAACAATGTTGCCGGCAGTTGATGAATTGCTTAAAGAAAATAATATAACAGTTAACGATTTGAACCAACTTGGCGTAATTGTTGGTCCGGGTTCTTTCACTGGCATACGTGTTGGCATTGCAACCATCAAGGCGTTTAGAGATTGCTTAAATGTTTCAGCAAAGGGTATAAACAACTTGGATTATTTGTTTGCACTTGCAACAAAACAAAACAAAAATTGTTCAACCGTTGCAATTTTGGGTAGTAGAGATAGTTATTTTGTGGCAACTCTTGTGAATGGCAGATTGTATAGATATGAACGCAACTTAACATTAAATGAGTTGAAACAACTTGCAAAAGATAGCCCAATCGGTATGTTTAAAGTGGATAGCAATTTGAATTCTTTTGCTGTTAAACTTGATGCTGAAGTTTTGATTGATTGTTTAAATAAATCAACAGACCAAACTTTGGTGCCAGTATATTATCAACTTTCACAAGCAGAAAGTGAAAAAATCAAACGTGGCAATTTTGAAATAAGAGAAGCAGAAGTGCAAGATTTGATTGCTGTTAACAAGTTGGAACAAGGCACAAATTTGCCAAATAAAATGGCAGAATCAGACTTCGAAAATTCAATTTTAAGCAAAAACCATAAATTGTTTGTTGCTTTGCTTGACGGTGTGGTTGTTGGTTTTGTTATGTTGGAATTAACAGATGAAGCAAACATAGAAAATTTGGTTGTTGAAAAAACTTACCGCAATTATGGTATCGGCACAAAATTGCTTGAATATGTTGCTGATTTTGCACATGAAAACGGCTTTGATAAATTGAGTTTGGAAGTAAGTGAATCAAACATAACAGCATATTTGCTTTACCAAAAATTTGGTTTTAGTTTACGTCGTACACGCAAAAATTATTATTCAGATGGCAGTGACGCATTTGAAATGTGCTATAACATTTTAAAATAGTTGTTGCTTACTTGTAATCATCTGGTAAATCGTTTAACAAAAGTAGGGTATCATCTTGATTTGTTAAAATTGAAAAATACTGTTTTGCATCATCTAAACTGTTGGCAAACAGTATTTTTTTTGTTGGCTCAACAGTTAAAATTCCATTTGTTAAAGCCTGCTTATTTGTTAAACCAACCAGCACAATATTTTCAAATTTTGCAAGCATTTTGCCAAGTTTAAAATTGATGTCAAATTGATTTTTTCCGGCTTCAATGATGCCAGGTGTAACCACCATTTTTTTGCCACAGCAAACAGATAAAACAGACAGTGATTCTTTTGCACTTGCAAGCGAACAGTTGTAACTATCGTCTAAAATATTTATACCTGCTTTGATGTGTTCAAGTCGGTGCGGGATATATTGTAAATTTTCAATCGCTGACTGTAAATTTTGTGTGCTTATGCCAAGGCTAAATGCTAAAGCAAACGCAAGCAAAATATCTGTCACATTGTGCTTACCAAGCAGTTTTGTGAGGCACAAAATTTTTTGATTTTTAAAACAAATTTCAAATTCAGTTTTAAAGTTTTTAACAGCAATATTTTGTGCAACAAAATTTGCGTTTTTGCTATTGATAGAAACTGAAATTTTGTCACCATTTTTTTGTTCAAACATTTGCTTTATAAAATTGTTGTCAATATTGAAAACGCAAGGTTTAAAATTTAAAAATTCACTCAACTTGTGTTTGGCTTTTGCAACGTTTTTAATGGTCTTAAAAGTTTGCAAATGTTGGGGTGCAATTTGTGTGATAATGCCAAAATCTGCACCATAAATTTTACACAAATTTTTAACATCATTTTTGTGCCTAGCACCATATTCTAAAATAATATAATCAACATTTAAATTAGTATTATTTAAAAATTTTGCAAGCCCCAAAGGTGTGTTAAAACTTTTTGGTGAAGCAACAACATTAAATTGGGTTTTTAGCATATTTAATAAAATATTTTTTACTGTTGTTTTTCCGTTACTTCCAGTGATTGCAATAATTTTTGCAGGGCTGTTTTGTGTCTTTATTTGTGCAGAACGAATAAATTTTTTATTTTTAATTTTATCAAAAAAATTTAAAAAATTTGCAAAAATAGGTGTAAAAATCATTAAAATAGGGCTAAAAATAGCCATTTTTTTAAAAAATATCGGTAAAATTAATAAAATTACAGATAAATAATAAATTCTTTTTAATCTTGGTGTGTAGATTATTGGCGTTTTTTGATTGATAATTATTTTGTTAAAAACGATAGCAATAATAGGCAATAAAATTAAATTAATTAAAAATGTTAAAAATAAATTAAAAATTAAAATTTGTGCGACAAAAATCGCTATCAAAACTGCCTCAAAACCCCAAAACCAAAAATTAAAATATGATAAATAGCGTTTTGTATTATAATCACGTAATTGAAAAATATGCAAAAATTTTTGTGCCAAAACAACACAAACAAATGCGTAAATAATGTTAAGATAAATACACAAATATATCACAAAAAGTTTACCACCAAATTATCAAAAATTGCACTTTGTTTTAGGTATGCAAAATGGTCAGAATTTACAACAAAAAGTTGAGTGTTTTGCTTGTTTAATTTATAAATTTTTTTGGCAATCCATACTGGAGTTTCGTGGTCATATTTGCCCCAAAAAAGCAAAAGCGGAATATCAAAATTTAACAAGTTTTTTGTGTTAAAATTCACAACATTTTTAAACGTTTTTTTGTTAATGTTTGTAAGTTCAAAATAATCCTGGCTGACAATACTTTGATACAAAAATTTATTCTTTTTTTGTTTAAGCAAACAAAGATTGTTGGTTTGTTCAATCTTTTTAAAAATGTTAATTTTTTTTGGGCCAGCACCGCCTGTTACAACCATCTTTAAAATTGTAAAATTTTGGTTGTTTTGAGTGTTCAAATTTTGTGGCTGTGACGATTGATTTTTGTTTTTATCTGTTGATTGATTTTGATTTGAATGTTTAACCAAATGGTAAAGCAAAGTGGCGACTCTAAAACCAAAACTATGGCATACAATTTGCACTGAATTTATGCCTAAACTTTTAACCAAATTCAGTATGCATTGTGCATAATCTTCAAGTGTCCAAGTTAAGGCCGCTGGGCTGGTTGTTGGCAGGGTGACAATAAGGCAGTTGTGCTTTGCATTCAACAATTTGACCAAACTTAAAAATGAATTTTTGTTGCCACCCCAGCCGTGCAAAAATAATACACAACTATCCATTGCTGGTGTTATGCTGTTTGTTGTGTTTGGTTTGTTGCAATCATTTTTAGTGTGACAAGTTAAATTGTGGATTTGGACTTTTAAAAATGTGTAATCAATTTTTTGTCCATGAAAAATAAACATATTAATTTTTATGCGTGTGTGTTTGCACGTGTTCGCATGTGAAAGCAAAGACTTTGATTTTGACAATTTAAGTTGTTGAACTGATCATAGCTTTTGTGTTACTGGTGTGTTGAGTGATTTTTGCTTTATCTAAAATTTGGTTTAATTAAAAAGTGGCAAGCAAAATAAAAAAAGAATATATATTGCTATGAAAAAAATTCTTGTTATTTTTGGTGGTGCTAGCCCTGAACACGATGTTTCAATTATCACCGGTATGCAATGTGCAAAATATTTGCAGGCAAAATATGATATTGAAAAAATATATTTAGGGCTTGATAATCATTTTTATTATGCTACGCAAATTGAAGATTTGACCGCATTTGCGAATAAATCTGCCTTAAACTTAAAGCCAGTGTTGTTTTACAATGGCTTGCTTAAAAAGGGCATAGGGTGGCACAAAGTGTGTGATATTGAGTGTGTTGTGAACTGTTGCCATGGTGGTATTGGTGAAAATGGTTGTTTGGCTGGCTTTTTTGAAAGTCAAAATATACCTTTTACAAGCCCAAATTCACTTTCTTCGTCAATCACAATGGATAAGGACTTAACAAAATTGATGGTTGAAGGCATTGTTCCAACAGCAAAGGGCATTAAAGTTAAAAAATCTAACTATGCTGCCGCAGTTGAACAAATTGAAACCGATTTTGATGAACATTTGATTGTTAAACCTAACGCTCTTGGTTCTTCAATCGGTGTTAAAGCCTGTATAAAGGCGAATTTTAAACAGCAAATTGATGCAATATTTGAACTTGGTGACTCTGCTTTGGTGGAAGAAAAAATAGAGCCTATGGTTGAGTTAAACCAAGCCTGTTTTAGGCGGGGTAATGAGTTGGTTTTAAGTGCAATAGAGCAACCTTTTAGCCATAAAGATTTTTTAACATTTGACGAAAAATATATGCACAATGGCAAAAGCAAGGCAAAAGATAGAGAAATACCTGCAAAGATTGATAAAGAACTTGAACAATTCATATCTAACACCACAAAACAGGTTTATGAACGTCTTGATTTAAACGGCGTGGCGAGAATTGATTATATGTTTAACACCGCCACCAATACGCTTTATTTTAACGAAGTGAACACTGTGCCTGGCAGTTTGGCTTTTTATCTTTTTGAGCCTATTGGCATTGATTATATCAGCTTAATAGAAGCCTTGATGGCAAATACGACACAGCCTAAAAAATATTCTTACTTTGATACCAAGATACTAACAAAAAAATTGCTTTAATTAAAAAAAAATGGTATAATTAACTCAGAATTTAACAAGATTTTAACAAAAGGGGTTAATTGTGGCAACTAGTTATGATAGTAAAGATTTGATAGTTTTGGAAGGTCTTGATGCAGTGCGTATGCGTCCTGGTATGTATATTGGCACAACTGGTGTCAAAGGCTTACATCACCTACTTTGGGAGATTATAGATAACGCCATTGATGAAGTGGCTAATGGATATGGTAATAAGGTTGAAGTGACCTTGCATAAGGACGGCACAGCATCAGTTATGGATAATGGCCGTGGTATTCCTGTAAGCCCACACCCAAAACTTAAAATCAGTGGTGTTGAAGTGGTGTTTACACAACTTCACGCTGGTGGTAAGTTTGGCGATAGTAACTATAAATACTCTGGTGGTTTGCATGGTGTTGGTGCATCTGTAACAAACGCACTCAGCCGTTATTTGGAAGTTACAGTATGTAAAGATGGTAAAAAATACTTTGCCCGCTTTGAATCAGTTGAAAAGAACGGCAAAATACACTCTGGCGTTTGTGTTGAACCACTTAAAGAAATTGGCAACACAACACTTAAAGGCACATATGTTCGCTTTTTGCCAGATGATAGAGTGTTTAAAGATATTCGCTTTGATTATGATACGGTTTATGAACGTCTTAAAGAAACCGCTTTCTTAAACAAAGGCGTGCATATTGAATTGATTGATGAACGCACAAACAAACACGAAACATTGTGCTTTGAAGGTGGTATCCGTGATTACGTAACCAGCCTTACAATGGATAAAAAGCCATTATTTGTGCCACCGATTTATATTGAAAATGAGATTGATGATACCTTTGTATCACTTTCTTTGCAATATGTGGATAACTACACAGAAAGCATTTACAGTTATGTAAACAATATTCCAACTCCAGAAGGCGGAACACACGAAGTTGGCTTTAAAACCGCTTTAACAAAAGTGCTTAACGATTTTGCAAAAAAGCACGGTCTTGTTAAAGATAAAGATATTCCTTTTATTGGTGACGACTTCCGTGAAGGTCTGGTTGCAGTTTTAGCAATCAAAATGAAAAATGTTCAATTTGAAGGTCAAACAAAAACCAAACTTGGCAATGTTGAAGCACGTTCAAGGGTTGAAAGTGTTTGCACACAAGGTTTGAGTGAATTTTTCCAAGCAAAGAAAAATGAAAACATCGGCAATATCATTATAGACAAAGCAAAGGGTGCGGCACGTGTTAGGGCAGCGGCAAAACACGCTAAAGATTTAACAAGGGCTAAAAACTCAATCGAAGGCAATATGTTGCTTGGTAAACTTGCAAATTGCACAAGCAAAAACCCAGAATTGAACGAAATATTTATTGTTGAAGGTGACTCTGCGGGTGGCACAGCAAAACAGGGCAGAGATAGATATTTTCAAGCCATTTTGCCATTACGTGGTAAACCACTTAACAGTGAAAAGAAACGTATTGACCAAGTGCTTGCCAACGAAGAAATACGCACAATCATTGGTGCATTTGGCACTGGTATTGGTGAAGATTTTAAACTTGAAAACTTAAAATATCACAAAGTTATCATTTTAAGCGATGCTGACCAAGATGGTATGCATATTAGATGTATTTTGCTTACTTTCTTTTTCCGCTATATGCGTCCGCTTATCACAAACGGCAATATTTATGTTGGTATGCCACCACTTTATAAGGTTACAACAAAGGATAAAGAGTGGTATTGCTACACTGATGAAGAATTAACAGCAATCACATCAAAACTTAAAAACTACAATTTGCAACGATATAAAGGGCTTGGTGAAATGAGTGCCGAACAACTTTGGACAACCACTATGTCCCCAGCACACCGCAGTATGATTAGGGTTACACTTGAAGATGCGGTTATGGCAGATAAGCAAATAAGCATGTGGATGGGTGATGATGTTGGTCCTCGTAAGGACTATATCAATAAAAACGCCAACTTCAATAAGATTGACGCATTTGAAACACAGAAACACGAAAAACAAAAGCAAGATAAAGAGAGTGAAGGGGAAAATTAATGGCAAAAAAAGAATTTGAGGCAGTTGAACCAACAGGTAATTTGTATTCAATGACAGTTGAAGATGTTATGTCCACAAGTATGTTGCCTTACAGCGAATATGTTATTATGGACCGTGCACTTCCACGTGTTGAAGACGGTTTAAAACCAGTTCAACGCCGTATTTTGTATGATATGATTGAATTGGGCTTAACACCAGATAAACCATTTAAAAAATCCGCACGTGTTGTGGGTGACACTTTGGGTAAATTCCACCCTCACGGCGATAGTTCAGTTTATGGTGCGATGGTACGTATGGCACAGGACTTTGTTATGGGCGAACGCTTGGTTGAAGGTCAAGGCAACTTTGGCTCAATAGACGGCGATAGTGCAGCGGCAATGCGTTACACCGAAGTTAGATTAACACCACTTGCATTGGAACTTATGCAAGATTTGGATAAAGATACAGTTAGTTTCAGTTTTAACTTTGACGATACACTTAAGGAACCAGATTATTTAACAGGACGCTTTCCAAATTTGTTTGTTAATGGTGCGTCTGGTATTGCGGTTGGTTTGGCAACAAATATTCCAACCCACAATTTGGGTGAAATGATTGACGGTTGTGTGGCGTATATTGATAATCCGAATATAAGCCTTACCGAAATGCTTAACATCATCAAAGGCCCAGATTTTCCAACTGGCGGTATGGTATGCACTGGCAAAGATATGGAAGAAGCATATGCAACTGGGCGTGGCAAGGTTACAATGCGTGCTGTTTTCCACACAGAAGACGATAAAAATGGCAAAACAAACATTGTTATCACTGAATTGCCTTATCAAGTTAATAAAGCAGAATTTTTAAAGTCGGTTGGCGACCTTAAAATGAAAATGAAAGACGAACTTGCCGATATCTGCGATATTACTGATGAAAGTGATAAATCAGGCATACGTGCGGTTATCACAGTTAAAAAAGAAGGTGATGTTGATAATATCATTGCACTTTTGTTAAAGCACACTGATATGCAACTTAACTTTAACTATAATGTGGTTGCTATTGCAGACGGTAGCCCAAAACAACTTGGTTTGCTTGCTTATTTGAACTACTATATCAAATTCCAAAACGATATTATTGTTCGCCGTACTAAGTTTGATTTGGAACGTGCAAAAGCACGTGCACACATTGTTGAAGGCTTGTGTGTTGCCATTGCAAACATTGACGAAGTGGTTAGAATTATCAAAACATCAAGTTCAGTGGCTGACGCTAAAACAAAGTTGATGCAACGTTTTAACTTGACTGATATTCAAACACAGGCAATTTTGGATATGCGTTTAAGCAGACTTACAAGTTTGGAAGTTGAAAAATTGCAAGAAGAACTAAAAGAATTGCATAAAACCATTGAAGAATTGACCGCTATTTTAGGCAGTAAGGCACGTCAAATGACAGTGATTAAGCGTGAGTTGAAAGAGATTAAAGCAAAATATGCAACTCCACGTAAAACACAAATTGTAACAAGTTTTGACGATTATATTGTAACACCAATCGAAAAATTGTTGGATACAGAGTGTGCGGTGGCGGTTACAAATGATGGTTTGCGTTTAAAAACACTTGATATTAAACAAATTCAAAATGCAAGCCCAAATTATAATTATGATAATATCAATGCATTGCATAGAGCAATCGTGCATACAAGTATGAATAGTAAAGTTTATGCTTTCACAAATTATGGCAATTTCTTTAGTGTGGCAGTGCGTGATATTCCAAACAGCAAATTCAGCACCAAAGGCACAGCGTTTAGCGAAATTGCCCACGCAGAAACCCAAGAAAAAATTGTTGGCTTGTTTGCTGAACAAGATTTTGAAGAAAATACAGAACTTATTTTCTGCACACAAGATGGTTATATTAAACGTAGCCCTGCAAGTGAATATGCAACACTTAAAACTGGCAGTGTGGCACTTAAACTTAAAGATTTTGACCGTGTTGTGTCTGTTCAAATCAACGATAATTTACCATCAATTTTAATGGTAAGCAGTGAGGGTATGGCTGTTAATGTTGAATATAAAACCGTGCCAGTAACAAAACGCAACAGCGGTGGTGTTATCGGTATGAGTTTAAATGAAAAAGATAAAGTTATCTTTGCAAGCCAAGTTAACACTTTGGATAGGGTGTTGGTTGTAACCCCAGAAGGTAATGGTAAAAAATTCAGCCTTAATGAATTGCAAATCAGTGCAAGAAACCGTAAAGGGCTTAAAATTGTGACAGGCAAAGAAAAGGTGTTTGCAATCATTTCACCAATCGTAACTGGTGAAGTTGTGTTGCAAGATAAGGCAAAAATTTATGCAGTTGATGTGAACAACATAACAATTCAAACCCGCACAAGTGCTGGTAAACCACTTGTTGCAAAAACAAAACTTGACCTTAAAGATGTTGGTTTATATTTAAACTAATCAAAAATATGTTTAATAAGTAATCAAACTTGTGTTGTGTCTTCTATCAATTTGTTTTTCAAATTTGCAGTTGACATTTAATTAAAGTTTGTTATACTATGAAGAAAGATAGTGATACAGAGCGAATTTGCCAAAAGCATTTATCGACATCCTATCTTTTTTTAGTCCTTATCTTATATTCATTACAATCTTATTAATACACATTTAATTTACACACGGAAATAACTAAAATAAAATTTCTATTATTACATTAAATAAAAAATGTCAAAATCCAACAAGTTTTGGCATTTTTTTTGAACTAAAATCATATAAAGATATATGGAAGTTTCTTTCCAAGAGTTAAAGTGCAAACAAGTTGTTAACACAGTGGACGGCAAATGTTTGGGGCATATCACTGATGTTATTTTTGACATTGTTTCAGCAAAGGCTCTTGGCTTTGTTGTCCCGCAAACAAGTTCTGGGTTTTGGGGCTTTTTTAAAGGAAGCAAAGATTTATTTATTCCTTTTAACTGTGTTTGCAAAATTGGGGTAGATGTGATTTTGGTTGAACTTTATGTTAACGAAAACAAAAATCCACCACCACCTCCACCTAAAAAACCACAAAACATAATTGCTTTAAATGAACAACAGAAATAAAGCATAACCAAAATTTTGGGTGAAAATTTGTGCGTTAAAGCAAACACTCTGCCAAATAATGGAAGTTGAATTTAATACTATAAAAATGCCTAACCAAATGTTAGGTATTTATTTTTTATGCCCTACCACTGGTTGTGGTGTTATATTTTTATGGCTTACAGGCAAAAATGTGCCGTAAATTTAAAAAACTTTTAAAATGCTATGCTTTTTTGTTGCTAAATTTGGCGATTTGTGATATGCTATCAAAAAGAAATGGTTGTGTTTGGGCTGACAAAATTTTCAGCAAAAACACCACTTTATATTCATATTATTAAAGGAGAATTATTCAAATGCGTTGTATATTTTGCGGTAACAATGAAAGTAAGGTTGTTGATAGCCGTTATTTAAAGGATACCAGCATCCGTAGGCGTAGGGAGTGCCTTGTTTGTGGCAAACGTTTCACAACTTATGAAACTGTTGAAGCAAACCCAATGGTTGTAACCAATGTTGACAATATGCGTGAACCTTTCAAAATTGAAAAGTTGGTTGAAAGTGTTAAATATGCAATTTATTGCACCAACGTGGCAGACACCGCTGAAGAAATTGCCAGCAGGATTGAAACAAAATTGTTTGCACTTCAACAACAAGAAATCACAACAAAAGATATTGTTAAAGTGGCACTTGACGTTTTGTTTGAAGTTAATGCAATGGCTTGCCTTGTTTACTACACTCAACACACCGATTGTGAAACATTTGACGATGTTCGCAGGTTTTTGAGCAAATAGTTTTTTGCCTTGCGTCAAGCAGGGCATTTTTTATTGTGAATACAACTAACCATATTTATGAGTATAGCGAAATAAATTGGTTTATTTAAAACTGATGCAAAAACAAATTTAAATTGGGTACACTAAACATATGAAAAACAAAACAAAAGAAATTGTATTTTTAAGTTTTGCCATTGCTTGCCTTTTGGGTTTTATTGCAATGTGGATAATGCTTAAAGTTGGCTATGATTTTAAAATGGACGGCTTAAATAAATGGCTTTATAATCACCAAAACAAAGGGGTGGTGGGCTTTTTTAAAGTGTTCACATATCTTGGCAGTTGGTGGATTATGGCTATTTTTGCAATATTAATCACCATTTTTGTTAAAGATAAACGTGTTGGTTTAACTTGTATAATCAGCGTTGTTGTGGCTAGTTTGCTTAATGTGTGCGTTAAATATATTGTTTGTCGCCCAAGGCCTGAACTTATGTTGATAAAAGAAATCGGTTATAGTTTCCCTAGTGCACATGCAATGATAAGTTTTACTTTTTATAGCACACTTTTATATTTTGCTTGCACGCGCATTAAAAACAATCCGGCCAAAATTTGCCTTTCAATTTTGCTGTGCCTTGTTATTGCTGGTTTAGGGTTTAGCCGTATTGTGTTAAATGTGCATTATACAAGTGATATTTTGGCAGGTTTCTTGTTTGGGTTTGTTGCATTGTACATCAGTTTACGCCTTGGCAAACTTATCAAACAAAAGCCACAAAAACAACTGATAAACAGCGAAACAACATAAAATATGCAACAGTTTTAAAATATGTTTTATTTGTACGATATTTAACAAAGGTTTAAGTTTTAAATGTAACTTAAACTTTTTTGTTGCTTTATTTCTGTTTTTATGTTAAATTAAAGGCGAAATATAATTTAGATTTAAGGAGCAACGTTTTGATTACAGTAAATAATGTTGCCGTGCAATTCGGCAGTCGTAAATTGTTTGACGAAGTTAATTTAAAATTCACAAAAGGCAACTGCTATGGCGTGATTGGTGCAAATGGTGCAGGCAAATCAACCTTTATGAAAGTGCTTTCTGGTGAACTTGAACCAAATAAAGGTGAAGTGATTATTCCACCAAAAGAAAGATTGTCAGTGTTGGAACAAAACCAAGAAAAATATAATGATTACACCGTTTTACGCACAGTGCTTATGGGGCATAAGCGTTTGGTTGAGTTGATGGACGAACAAGAAGCATACTATGCAAAAACCGATTTTACAGAGGAGGACGGCAACCGCTTGGCAGAATTGCAAGCCGAATTTGCTGAACTTAATGGTTGGGACGCAGAAAGTGACGCTGAAAAACTTTTAAACTCACTTGATATTCCACAAGAATTGCATAACGAGCTTATGGCAAATGTTGATAGCAAAATCAAAGTTAAAGTTTTGCTTGCACAAGCACTTTTCAGCAATCCTGACAACCTTATTTTGGACGAACCTACTAATAACTTGGACGTTAAAACTATCCGTTGGTTGGAAGATTTTATTTTAAATTTTGAAAACACAATCATCATTGTCAGCCACAACCGTCACTTTTTAAATAAGGTCTGCACCCACATATGTGATATTGACTATGGCAAAATCAATCTTTATTTAGGTAACTATGACTTTTGGTACGAATCAAGCCAACTTGCATTAAAACAACAAAAGGATCAAAACAAAAAGGCTGAACAACGTGCAAAAGAGTTGCAAGAATTTATTGCAAGATTCAGTGCAAATGCGTCAAAATCAAAGCAAGCAACCAGCCGTAAAAAAGAGTTGGAACGCTTGACTATCGAAGATATTAAACCAAGCAGTCGTAAATATCCATACATTGACTTTAAATTTGACCAACGCATTGGCAACGACATTTTGTTTGTTAACAAACTTACAAAACCGGGCTTGTTTGAAAATGTTTCATTTACCGTACGTCCAGATAACAAAATTGCAATTATGAGCGACAATAGTAACGTGGTAACCGCTTTAATGGATATTTTGGCAGGCAAAGATACAAACTATAAAGGCGAAGTAAGATGGGGTAAAACAATCACTCCAACATATTTGCCACAAAATAATAACAGTTTCTTTGAAAATTGCGATTTAAGTTTGGTTGAGTGGATAGGTCAATACACCAAAGAAACTGATGCAACTTTCCTTCGCAGTTGGCTTGGAAGAATGCTTTTCAGTGGTGAAGAAGCGGAAAAGAAAGCCAAAGTGCTGTCAGGTGGCGAAAAGGTGCGTTGTATGATGGCACGTATGATGCTTCAAGCAGGCAACTTCTTGCTTTTGGACGAACCAACCAACCATTTGGATTTGGAATCTATTACCGCACTCAACAAGGGTATGGAAAGGTTTGAAGGTTGTATGATTTTCTCCACACACGATGAAGAAATTATGTCAACAGTTGCAAATCGCATTATCCGCATCAACAAAACTTTGGAATACGATAAAGAAATTGATTACGACACATATGTTGAAACACAAATGCGTAGCAAATAATAACAAATTCATTTTGCTAACACTCATAAATGTGTTTTAATTTAATAAATATAACAAAAAGGGCACAAATTCGTGCCTTTTTCTTTGCTTAAATAAAAGATATTATGCAGTTTGCTTTGTGTAAAAAGCATTTTCATATTTTTGTTTTCATATATTTTTGTATGAGTATGATGCAAGAAATTGAAAAGTTGATGGACAGTGCTGGGGCTTCGGCAAATTATAGGTTGGTTAACCTTGGCGGAACAAGTTTGTATGTTGAAGGCATTAAAACGGTGGTGAGTTTTGGTGCAGAAGAAATGCAGTTTCAACTTAAAAAACAGGTTTTGGTTGTGTCTGGCAGTGAACTTAAAGTGCGATATTTAGATAAATCAACTTGCGTGTTGGTTGGTAAAATTGTGTCGGTGGTGGTTAAATGAAATATGATTTAACAGGCTATAATATCGACAATTTGCTTAAAACACTTTATGCAAAAAAGGTGACTCTTTTAAATGTTGAAAGAATTGGACAAACACGTGTTAAATTTGAGTTGCCAAACAAGTTTGACAGAAAGGCAAAAAAATATATAGCAAATTTTCGTGGCACAAAAACGCCAAGTTTTTTTAAGCGTTTGCCCAAAATTTTGCTTGCAAATTTAGGGCTTGTGATTGCACTTTTTGTGGGGTTAACATTTTTTTTGTTTTCAAGCAACTATACCTGGCAAATTCGCATATTTGGGCTTAAAGATTTAAATGAAAACGACATTATAAAAGTGCTTGAACAAAATGGTGTAAGGAAAGGCAAAATCAACCTTAAATCAAGCAAAGAAATTGAAACAATTTTACTTGAAAATTATGATAAACTTGCACAAGTTTCGGTTGTCAAACAAGGCACTGCGCTTATTGTTAATTTGAGTGAAAAATTGGTTTATGTTGAAGAAGTTTTTGAACCTATCAAAGCAAAATATTGCGGAATAATAACCAAAATTAACATAATCACTGGCACAACAAATGTTAAAATTGGCGATTATGTTAACGCGGGTGATAGCCTTGTTTTGCCTTTTAATTTAGACACATCTAATAACAAAGTCAGCGTAAAACCTATGGCAGAAATTGAAGCACAAATTTTTGTTTTAGGCAGTGCAAATTTGCAAAAACAAGAAACAGTTTTAACTCGCACAGGCAAAAAACAACTGGTGTATGATTACTACATTTTTAACCACCACTTATTTTCAGGCAAAAACAAAAATTCGTTTGTATTTTTTGAAAATGTTAGTTATAATAAAAATGTAAGCAATTTGTTGCCTATAAAACGCAACATCACTTGTTTTTATGAACTTGTGCCAACCGTGGTTGAACACGATTTACAAGCCGAAAAACAAGCGGTTATTGAAAAGAGTAGGCAAGATGCAAAAAACAAAATTCCACAAGATTTGGAAGTTTGTGATGAACAAACACAAACTCAAGTTGTGGGTGATTGCTTGTTTGCTTACACAACTTTAACCTTACAAGGGCGGATAAATGATTGAATTTTTTGGTGAAGCACAGTTAGATAAATCTATTTTGCAAAATTTAAACCTTGTTGAACAACAAGTTTATGCTTTTTTGCACGCACCAAAAAGTGTTAAAGTTAATTTAAAATTTGTTACTCCGCAGGAAATTCGCACTTTAAACAAACAGACAAGGGGCATTGATAGGGTAACAGATGTTTTATCTTATCCTTACACCGAAGTTAAAGTTGGGCAAAAACTTAAACTTAAAAATTATGCTTGCGATATTGACCCATTTGACCACAAATTGTTGCTTGGCGACATTGTTTTGTGTGTTGACCGTGCTAAAGAACAAGCCAAAGAATACGGCCACAGCCTTAACCGTGAAATTTGCTTTTTGTTTTGCCACGCTATGTTGCATTTAATGGGGTATGACCACATTGAACCAGAAGATGAAAAGATTATGACAGCAAAGCAAGCAGAAATTTTAAATTCGCTTAACATAACACGCACCAGTTTTAAGGCTGGTTTTGTAACCATACTTGGTGAAACAAACGCTGGCAAAAGCACGCTTATCAATCAACTGGTTGGTGAAAAGGTGGCAATAGTAAGCCCAAAAACTCAAACCACACGTGAAAATATCACTGGCATATATAACGATAAATCTTGCCAAATTGTGTTTTTGGATACACCTGGTTATCATAAACGTGCCACAAAAATTGATGACGAAATGGATAAACAAATTGCCACAGCACAAGAAGATACTGAAATTGTGTTGTTGCTTATAACTGCAAAAAAACCACTTGTGGAGCAATATAACAACCTTATCAAAAAGGTTACGGCAACGGCTAAAAAGATTTTGCTTATCAACAAAATTGATGAAGTTAAATATGAAAAATTGTATCCACAACTTGCACTTTTGAGTGCGGAAGCAAAAGTGGACGAAATTTTGCCAATATCCGCTTTAACTGGCAAAAATTGTGATGTTTTGCTTGATATGATAAAAAAATATTTGCCAGAATATGACCATGAAATGAGATACTATCCAGTGGACGAATATACAGACAAAAACTTGCGTCATATGTGTGCTGAAATTGTGCGTGAAAAAGCACTTTTGCTGTTAGATGACGAGATACCACACGGCATACAAGTGGTTGTGACGGATTATAGAGAAAATGAAACACCTATCCAAATTTTTGCAGACGTTTATTGTGAACGTGAAAATCACAAAGCAATCATTTTGGGTAAAAATGGCGATATGATAAAACAAATTTCCACAAAATCAAGGCTTGCTATTGAACATTTGGTTGGTACAAAAGTTAACCTTCAACTGTTTGTTAAGGTTAAACCAAACTGGCGTAATGATGAACGTGCACTTAAAGATTTTGGTCTTGTGGTGGAAGAATAGGGCTGTTTAAACATACTTTAAATATAATATTTGCTGACAAAAATTTAAGCATTAAAAAGTGAATAAATGGGCTTAAAAATCATAAAATAAATTAGGGGGTTTAAATGAAATTTAAAACAGAACTTGCAAACAAATTTTATTTGTCTTTTACACGTACAGGCAACCCTTATTTTTATGTGCTGGCAGTTGACACTGAAAAAACTGAAAATTTAAGGCAGGAAGTGCTTGCTCAGGCCGAAGACAATTTAACAATATAATTTTTTATGGACACAAAAGTTAAAGGAATAATTTTAAAATTAACCGATATTAAGGAAGCGGACAAACTTGCTTCCATTTTTAGTTTAGAGCAGGGCATAATAACCGCAAATTTTAGGGGAGTAAGGAAGGAAAAATCAAAAATGAAATCTTCCGCTTTGCCTTTTACGTTTGCAGAGTTTAATTTAAGCCAAACAGGTTCAACACGTGTTGTAACCAGCACAAATGTTATTGATGGTTTTTATGGCTTAACAGCGGACTATAATAAGACCATTGCAGGCTTTATTTTGCTTGACATAATCAAAACCATTTTGCCAGCAGAAAAGCCAGAACCAGATTTGTTTGTGCTTGCTTTGAACGGGCTTAAAGATATTGAAATTAAAGACGAATTTTCGTCCCTTTCAGCATTTATCATAAAATTTATTGAATTTTGCGGTATGGCACTTGATTTTGACTTGCAAAAATATGTGTATTTAGACCGCACAACAGGCAACTTTGTTTCAACACCAAATTTTGCAACAATGCAGATTGATAAAAAAGTTTTTGACTATTTAAAATCAGTCAGCACTGGGGTAATAGGTGAGCAAACAAGCCAAACACCAATCACAATAAAAAAGCAAGCATTGCGTTTGCTTAATGCAATTTTGCTTGCAAAGTTTAATGCAGAAATACGCACTTTTGAATTTATTTAACTACAGTTTCAAATTAATGGGGCTGTATTTTTTTTAACAATTTTATGGTTTTTGTTAATTAAAATTTTAACAAACCAAAAATTTAACCACAAGCATAAAAAATTTGCTTATTTTATTTAAAAACTTAATATTTTGATATTGACAAAATGCAAATTATAATATAATATATCAGCAGTTTAAGGAGTTTTTATGAATTTAATAAGCAAATGCATTTTAAAAAGAAAAAAATTTGCCCAAGGTTATTTTGACACTGAAGAATTGTCAGATACTGAAAACGTATACATTGTGTCAAAAGACGGCAAATATGGTTTGTTGGACGGCACAACACGTAAGTTAATCATGTTGTTGCAAGACTACGAAATCACAAGTTATAGCGACAATACAGTTGGCGTTACAAAAGACGGCAAAGCAGGCTATATCACCATTGAAGGTAAACAAGTTGTTGACTTTATCTTTGATAAGGCAGAAGCGTTCCAATACAATCATTTGGCACGTGTTTCAAAAGATGATATGACAGGTTATTTAGACCGTTATACACTTCAAACACTTATCCCTGTTAAATATGACTACATTTCAAACTTTCAAGATGGTTATGCAATGATAATGCACCGTGACAAATCTGCATATGTTGACGACAACGGTCAAATTATCGGTGGCCTTGAATTCGACCAAGTTGGCAAAATCGGCGAAGGTTTAATTCCTGTTTTAAAAGGCTCAAAATGGGGTTACATTAACTTGGAAGGCAAAGAAGTTATACCTTTCAAATATTCAACTGCAGGTACATTTACAAATGGTTATGCTGTTGTTAAACAAAATGGCAAAACAGGTGTTATCAACAAATTAGGTCAAAAAGTTATTGCTTGCCGTTATGATGAAGTTAGATATGTTGAAGATGAAATCGCATGTGTTGTTTTGAATAACAGAATCGGTTATGTTGACACAAACGATAGAACAATCGTTCCATGTGAATTGTTATCATATTTAGGTGAAACAGACACTGAATATCAAATCAATTTGGACTACATTAAAATGGTTTACAGCAAAAAAGCCGCTGAAATCAAATCACAAGCAGCAAAAGATAGACTTATCCGTGAATTTAACTTGGAAATGAAGAAAATGGCTGATGCACGTGTTGCATACTTTGCATACCTTACAAAACAAAAACAAAAAGAATATCGTACAACTCAACTTCGTGAAGATTGTGTTACTGAAATCAAAACTTCAAAACAAGGCGAAACAGAACCAGACTATGAAATTTTAAATGTTATGGACGAAAATGATGCAGATTCTCCAGAAGCAGACACAACAGAAGCCACAACACCAAATTCAGAATTAAACGATGAAGTTGTTGACGAAATTGTTGTTCCAGAATTCAACCCAGATGAAGAATTGGCAGACGGAACAGAAGTTAAAGAAATTGTTGACACTGTGCCAGAAGATGAAATTGTAAATAACAACTAATCTATAAGATTAATAGTTACGATTACTAAAAACCGAATTTTATATTAAACATTTAAATTTGGAATTAAAAAATTGAATAAATAAATTAGGCAACGGCAACTGTTTATTAAAGTTTCAAAACTTTATCAAAATAGTTGCCTTTTTGTCGAAATAATGATACTTTCTTTTTATAAATGCTATTTGATACACAACATATTCTTTACATGGTGATTTCTAGCATAATTGTTATTCTTTTGCTTATTTTGTTTAAATTTTTTGTAAAACAACAAAAGTATAAAGATTTGGTGCTACAAATTTTTGCAGTTTTAACCGTTATTATTCATTTTTCAAGTTTGTATGTGGACTATTTTAAAACGGGAACTGCAGTCGTTGAAGCCCCGATGTTGTTGCCAATTTATCCATGTAATGTGGCAATGTGGTTATTAGTTATTTCTGCGTTTTGGAAAAATAAAAACTCCAAAGTGTTTTCAATTATTGCTGAATTTACATTTTATTTAGGCATTGTTGGTGCAGTTGTTGGCATAATGCTAAATGAAATTTATGCAAACAATCCAACTTTTGCTGATTGGGACGTCTTAAAAGGCATGTTGTCACACTCAACAATGCTTGTTGGCTGCGTGTATCTCTTGGTTGGTGGGTATATAAAAATTCGTGTTAAAAATACAATTAGTGTTCTGTTTGGGCTTTTGTTTTTGCTTGTTGACGGCGGAATAATAATCGGCTTGTATAAAATGTTTAAATTAACACCACCAAATTGTATGTATTTACTAAGCAACCCTGTTCCAAATTTACCATGGCTTAATACATTTGTTATAGGTATTATAAGCTTGATTATTGTTTTCTTAATTGGTGTAATTGTTGAACAAATTGCACTGCCAAAACAAGATAGGTGGTATTCAAAATTTAAAAAGAAAAATCAGAATATAGAGAATAAGGAAGGAGAATAATTTATGGCAGAATTCTTAACAAAATTGTTTGGCTCATCATCGGGAAAGATTGAAATAACATTGTTTTCAATATGGCATATATTGTACATTGTTTTAATTATAGGTTTGACAATAGGTGCACATTTTATTCTTAGGCATAAATCAGATAAAGCCAAACAAACAACATTAAATGTGCTTGCATATTTAATTATCGGCACATATCTGCTTGATTTCTTTATTATGCCATTTTCTCAAGGTAAGATTGATATTGATAAATTACCTTTTCATATTTGCACACTTACAAGCATATTTATACCTTTTGTTCAATTCAACAAAAAGTTTAAACCTATAAAAAATGTTATCACATGCTTTGCCATTGTGTCTTCTTTGATGTACATTACATATCCAGGTTCAGCATTGGGTGGGGTAACACCATGGTGCTATAAAGTTGTTCAAACATTTGTTTTCCACGGGCTTGTTTTTGCTTGGGGGTTGCTTAGCGTTTCACTTAAACAAGCAGAGTTTAAATGGAAAGATATTTGGCAAGAAGCAGTTGGTTTGGTTGTGATGGTTGCATGGGCATCATTAGGTAATTTTGCATACAACGGTATCCCAGACGGACATCACTATGATTGGTTCTTTATCACAGGTTCAACCTTTCCATTTATTCCAAAAGGTTTAATGCCATTATGCACATTTACTGCTGTTTTTGCTATGTGTGCAATAATTTTCTTGATTGATTTTGTTGTGAAAAAGATTTCAGCAAAAATTTCAAAAAATAAAACAAATTTAAATATGGAAGAAAAAGCCGAAACTGAAACAGAAAATAAATAACTATTTATTAAATAGAAAAAGCAATTTGTATGTTGAAATAAATAAAAAGTGGCTGTGTTTAATTAAAGTTTTAAAACTTTATTAAATCAGTTGCTTTTTTTGTTGTGCTTTTGATAAAATAATCCGGTAAAATTTAAAAGGAGATTTATGAAAAAGTACGTTTACTTATTCAGTGAAGGTGACGCCTCAATGCGTGAATTGCTTGGCGGTAAAGGTGCCAACCTTGCTGAAATGACAAAAATTGGTTTGCCAGTCCCACAAGGCTTTACAATTTCAACTGAAGCCTGCACACAATACTATGAAGACGGCAGGCAAATCAATGCTGGTATTCAAGCAGAAATTATGGAATACATTGCCAAAATGGAAAAGATCACAGGCAAAAAATTTGGTGATAAAGAAAATCCATTGTTGGTATCAGTTCGTTCAGGTGCTAGGGCTTCAATGCCTGGTATGATGGACACAATTTTGAACCTTGGTTTAAATGACGAAGTTGTTGAAACTCTATCACGTAAAAGTGGAAACCCACGTTGGGCATATGACTGCTACCGCAGATTTATTCAAATGTTCAGTGATGTTGTTATGGAAGTTGGTAAAAAATATTTTGAAAAACTTATCGACCAACTTAAAGAACGTAAAGGTTACACAAGCGACCTTGACATGAGTGCTGAAGATTTAAAAGAACTTGCTAATGAATTTAAAGCAGAATACAAAAAACAATTAGGTAAAGACTTCCCAGTTGACCCTAAAGAACAACTTTTTGAAGCGATCAAAGCCGTATTCCGCAGTTGGGATAACCCACGTGCTAACATCTATCGTATGGACCACGATATTCCATATAGTTGGGGTACAGCGGTTAACGTTCAAATGATGGCATTTGGTAATATGGGTGAAACATCTGGCACAGGTGTTGCGTTCACACGTAACCCAGCCACAGGTGAAAAAGGCTTGATGGGTGAATTTTTGATGAACGCACAAGGTGAAGACGTTGTTGCGGGCGTTCGCACCCCAATGCCTATCAGTAAAATGGCAGAAATTTTGCCAGAGTGCTATGAACAATTCAAACAAATTTGTGACACTCTTGAACATCACTATCGTGATATGCAAGATATGGAATTCACAATCGAAGATAAAAAACTTTATATGCTTCAAACCCGTAACGGCAAACGTACTGCTGCCGCTGCAATTAAAATCGCTTGTGATTTGATTGATGAGGGTATGATTAGTGAAAAAGAAGCATTAATGCAAATTGATGCTAAATCTCTTGATATGCTTTTGCACCCACAATTTGATGCAGAAGCACTTAAAAATGCTGACAAATACAATGTTGTTGGTAAAGGTATCGCTGCAAGCCCAGGTGCTGCTGCTGGTACAATCGTTTTCACCGCTGAAGACGCAGTTAGAGAAGGTAAAGCAGGCAAGAAAGTTGTGCTTGTTCGTTTGGAAACCAGCCCAGAAGATATTGAAGGTATGAAATTCAGCCAAGGTATCTTAACTGTTCGTGGTGGTCAAACATCTCACGCTGCCGTTGTTGCACGTGGTATGGGTACATGCTGCGTTTCAGGTTGTGGCGATATTAAAATGGACGAAGAAAATAAATGCTTCACACTTGCTGGTAAAGTTTTCCACGAAGGTGATGGTTTGTCACTTGACGGTACAACCGGCAAAATTTATGATTGCATTATTAAAACTGTTCCTGCTGACCCTAACAGCGGTTATTTCGGCCGTATTATGCGTTTGGCAGATAAATATAAAGCACTTGGCGTAAAAACAAATGCCGACACTCCAAAAGATGCACAACGTGCTGCTGAACTTGGTGCTCAAGGTATTGGTTTGTGCCGTACTGAACATATGTTCTTTGACCCAGCACGTATCGGTGCGTTCCGTGAAATGATTTGTGCTGACACTGTTGAAGAACGTGAACACGCACTTTCAAAAATTGAACCTATGCAACAAGCTGACTTTGAAGGCTTAATGGAAGCACTTAAAGGTCAACCTGTTACAATTCGTTTCTTGGATCCACCTCTTCACGAATTTGTTCCAACAAGTGAAGAAGATATTGAAGCCCTTGCAAAAACACAAGGCAAAACAGTTGCTCAAATTAAACAACTTATTGCAGATTTGCATGAGTTTAACCCAATGATGGGTCACCGTGGTTGCCGTTTGGCAGTTACTTACCCAGAAATTGCAGTTATGCAAACAAAAGCAGTTATTAAGGCTGCTATTGCTGTTCAAAATCGTCATCCAGACTGGAAAGTTGTTCCAGAAATTATGATTCCACTTATCGGCGAAGTTAAAGAACTTCAATATGTTAAACGTATTGTGGTTGACACAGCAGATAAAGTTATTGCTGATGCTAAATCTAACCTTAAATATGAAGTTGGCACAATGATTGAAATTCCACGTGCAGCATTAACCGCTGACGAAATTGCTAAAAATGCTGATTTCTTCTGCTTTGGTACAAACGATTTAACACAAATGACATTTGGTTTTAGCCGTGACGATGCTGGCAAGTTCTTGCCATCATACTACGCTAACAAGATTTATGAAAGTGATCCATTTGCTCGTCTTGACACAAATGGTGTAGGCAAACTTATGGAAATGAGTATTCGTCTTGGTAAATCAACCAACCCAACACTTCACACAGGTATTTGTGGTGAGCACGGTGGTGACCCATCAAGTATTGAATTCTGCCATAAAATTGGTCTTGACTATGTAAGTTGCTCACCATACCGCGTTCCAATCGCTAGACTCGCAGCTGCTCAAGCAAACATTAAATTCCCAAGAAATTAATTTAGGCAAGAGTCTATAAAAGGGTTCCCGCCACAACTAGTTTGTGGAAGGGAAAAGGAGCAATAGAGCAAAAATTAAAATTTGCAACTTGTTTGCAAATGAGATAAAGCGAAAATTGCGACGTGCTGTCGCTCAAGCAAATATTAAATTCCCAAGGAACTAATATTTGACAACAAATTAATAGTAAACAAAAAATCTCTTGCAATAGAGAGATTTTTTGCGTTTTAAACACAAAATAATCAATATTTTAAAATGCGAAACTATAAAAATCACAATACAAAAGATTGTTAAGTTGCTAAAATTTTATTTTATGTAAATTTTCGTCAAAAATTGCTGTTTGATTTTGGTTGACAAGTTGATAATCGTTAAGTTATCCTAATAATATAGTTTATAACTATATGGTTTTAGGTCAATAAGTTTATAAACACATAGTTTGCGACTATAAATTTAATTTTTTTGGGGGAATAATGAAAGGTAAAAAAATATTATCAGTTTTAACAGCGTCTGCTTTAATCGCACCATTGGCTTTGTGCTTTGTTGGTTGCAAAAAGGATAAGCCATTTGACATTAATGCAAAAGATGTGTATGCAATTTCAGCAGTATCTAGCGTTAACTATTTGATGCACTTGGAAGAAGTTAAAACAGATACTCAAAATACAGCTATTAGATATTTAGATTCAACAATGGAAAGCACAACACGTCCAGCAGGTTTGACTGACAGTAACATTGAAAATATTAAAGATTGTTTGGAATTGTTCGATTCAGTTGTCGAAAGTGGTAACATTGCACAAACAACAACTAAAAATCAAAGTGCAACTGCAGAATTTGCAAATTATACATTTGTTATGGAAATCAGCCTTCCAGGTTTGAACGAAACATTTAAAATGTATTACAACGAAATTGAAACAAAAACTGAACGTAAAATAGAAGACGAAAAAGAAGAAGTTGAAGTTTCAACCACACTTGAAGGCGTTATGGCTGTTGGCGAATCTCGTTTTGATATGACAGGTAAACGTGAATTTGAACAAGAGGGTAACGAAAAAGAATCTTCAATCGAATTTATAACAAAAAGCAGAGAAAATTCAGATAACTATGTTGTTATTGAACAATCTGTTGAAGTTGAAGACGGTGAAACAGAACTTGAATATGAATACAATGTTTACAAAAACGGCTTAAAAGTTTTAGACTTGGAAACTGAAATCGAATTTGAAAACAATAAAATTGAACTTGAATTCAAATTAAAAGATAAAACAACTGGCATGCTTGAAAAAACAACATATAAAATCACAAAGGGTAATGCTGACAATTTATTTACTGTAAGTTACACAATCAATGGCGTTACAGATACATTTGATGCTGAAAAAACAGCAACAGGTTACACATTTATTTATTCAAATGAATTCAGTGAAGCAATTACCTTCTAATAGGTAATTGATGTTGTAATTATAAGCAATTATAAGTGCTAAATAAACAATCAAAACTTAATTATATAAATAAAATTTAACAATAAAAAATCTCTCAATCTGGGAGATTTTTTTGTTGATTATTTTAAGTATATTTAACATTTTATTAAAATAAAATTTAGTGAATTTCTGAAATATTTGCAAAATGGGTTGATTTTTTATTTTTTTTCATATATACTAATAGAGTTTTAGACTCAATATGGCACCATCGCCAAGTGGTAAGGCAAAGGTCTGCAAAACCTTCACTCACCAGTTCAAATCTGGTTGGTGCCTCCAACTATCCCGAAGTGGCGAAATGGCAGACGCACAAGACTCAAAATCTTGCGATAGCAATATCATGTCGGTTCGACCCCGACCTTCGGGACCACTCAAAAACACAAGTTTTAGCTGCTTGTGTTTTTTTGTTGGTTGGTAGTTGGAAAAGTAAGAAAAAGTTTACTTTTGTTTAATTTGCTTGACTTTGTTAGGAATAATGCAGTAGAGTGTTTGTGTAACATATTTATAGATGTGGTTGTTATATTGTTATAAATGATAAAAACACGTAAAGGAGAAAATATGGCAAGTAAGAAAACAGAACAAGATAAGTTTTTATGGACAGTTAAAGTGAGTGAAAAGGGGCAAATTGTTATTCCAAAACAAGCACGTGATGAGTTTGATATAAAGGAAGGCGACACTTTGCTGTTGCTGGGTGACAAAGCAAAAGGTATTGCTATTGCAAAATATGATGATTATTTAAAATTTGCCGAAGCAATTTTCAAGGCAAACAAGGGGGAATAGATGTTAGAGATTAAAAATTTAACCAAAAAGTATGGTGAAAAAGTTGCTGTAGACGATTTAACATTGACTGTGCAAACCGGTCAAATTTGTGCGTTTATTGGGCACAATGGGGCAGGTAAAACCACAACATTAAAGGCTATTGCTGGCATTTTAAATTTTGAGCAGGGTGAAATTAAAATTGACGGCATTGATGTTAAACAAAGTCCGTTAGAAGCAAAACAAATTTTGGCATATTTGCCAGATAATCCTGACCTTTATGACTATTTAACTGGCATTGAATATCTAAATTTTATTGCCAACATTTTTAAATTATCCACTGAAGAACGTAAAGCCAAAATTGAAACCTATGCAAAACGCATTGGCATTTTTGACGCTTTGCAAAATCAAATTTCTACATACAGCCATGGTATGAAGCAAAAACTTGCACTTGTTTCAGCATTGATACATAGTCCACATCTTTTGTTGTTGGACGAGCCATTTGTTGGTCTTGACCCTATCAGTAGCCACGAAATGAAGTTGATTATGAAAGAAATGGCAAAAAATGGGGCAACAATTTTCTATTCTACACACGTGCTTGATGTGGCTGAAAAAATTTGTGACCAAGTTGCAATTATAAAGCAAGGCAAACTGGTAGTATTTGGCAAAATGGAAGAAGTAAAAGGTATGCAAAGCCTTGAAAATGTGTTCTTGGAGTTGGAAAATGACAAACACGATTAATTTAACCAAAATTTATATCAAGGAAACTTTAAGCCGAACATTTAACATTAAAGGCAAAAAAAAGTTCAGTTCAACCGCATTGATAATGAGTTTTCTGTTTTTGTTGGCTGCCGGAAGTATGGGCTATAACCTTTACATAATGGCGGATAGTATGAACGCTTTTGGCTTTGCCAAAAATATTTTGCTGATAGGTGGCGTTTTTAGTGCCTTTATGGTGCTTATGTTAACCATAACTGACACGCAAGGCTATTTTTACAAAACAAAAGATTTTGAAATGCTTTCAAGTCTGCCATTAAAGCAAAGTGAAATCGTTATTTCCAAAATTTTAAGTTCATATATCATCACAACAATATATTCAGCAATGATTTTGTTGCCAACATTTGTTGTGTATTTTATCTTTTGTAAAATTACAGTTGCAAATGTAATATTTGCTTTGCTTGCTTTGTTTTTAGCCCCTGCATTTAGCCAACTTTTGTGTAGTGTGTTTGCATGGGTAATCAATGCAATATCATCAAAAGTTAAAAATAAAATGCTTATGCGCAGCATTTTAAGTGTGATTTTTGCAATAGGTATTGTTGTTGTGGTGTATTTTGCAAACAGTGAAACAATGACGGCTATGCTTTCAGTCGAAACACCTTTGTGGTTTAAAATTGTGTTTCCGTATATTCACTTTTTGCTTGTTGCAATGAGCAAAAATTCAATTTTGGCATTTCTTGCTTTTGTTGGCGTCTGCATTTTATATATGTTGGCAACCATAGGCATAATAATGTTGGGGTATAGCCGTATAAACAAAAATTTGCTTGTAACTTTAAGCAAAAAGCCTGCAAAGCAAAAACCTTTAACATACAAGCAGAAATCGGTTATAAGCACATTGCTTAGCAGAGAAGCCCGTGGTTTTGTTATGAGCCCTACTTATCTTATGAACGGCATTATGGGGTCGTTGCTGTCAATAGTGTTGTCATTTATGATGTATGGTATATTTAAAACCATACCTTACGAGCCAGTTGTTACACAAATTTTTGTGGCACTGGAAGTGTTTACAATTCCACTATGCATAGGCATTGCACCAACAACATCAGTTTCAATTTCAATGGAAGGCACAAGATTTTTAAGCCTAAAAACTATGCCAGTCAAATTCAGTCAACTTGCAACCAGCAAAATTATGTTCAATATTCTTTTAAATTTACCTTGCTTGCTGATTGGTGAAATAGGCTTTTGCTTGCTGATTAAACCAGGGGTTTGTACAAGTGTGTTAATTATTGCTTTCAGTCTTGTTTATCTGTTTATGTGTTCAGGGCTAGGGTTTATAATGAATTTGCGTTTTCCAAAACTGAATTGGACAAACGAAGCACAAGCATCTAAACAGGGGTTAAGTTTGCTTATTACAATGTTTATAGATATATTGCTTTGTGTTGTACCTATGGTGCTTTTCTTTGTTTTGTTACAACAGTTACCAAACGTCAACATAACATTGTTTATAGGTCTATCTGCAATTCCAGTGTTGATTGCTATGGCTGTGGTTTATATTTTGATTGGCACAATCGGCAACAAAATGTATCAAAAAATCAATTAAAAAAAACTAAAATAAACTCACAATGCATTTAAAGCAGAAAGAAAAAATGGCTCAAATTAAGCCATTTTTTATTTGATAAACATTTTATTATTTCAGAAACACCTTATGTGTTTGTGTCTTTTGTGAAGCACTCTTCTAATGATAGATAAGCATTTCTAACACGTTTGTTATAACGAGAGAAGTAGTCCAACGCAATCATAAGAGAAAATACCAATTTTTTATCGTTTTGTTCACTGGCAAGGTATAATGAATTTAAAAGCATTGTAAATTCTTCTTTTTCGTTCATTTTCAACTTATAGTTATCAATATTTCCAACAATTAAGCGTATGGTAGACATAATTTTGTTGTAATAGTTTGTTTGGTAATCATTTGCATTAACAATAATGTGACGTTTAGAGTAAAGAGAATTAAGTGCAGTTTTAAATGGTAAAATAATGCTTTCAGCAAACTTTTTGAATTCTTGCCCTAAGGCATCGTCAGTTTTATAAAATTTGTTTAAAAAGGTATAGAAATCAATTTCCTTATTGTTGAAACGATAAAGCAAACTATAAACAAATGCAATAATTTCCTTTTCATCTGTGGGAATTATAAGGGTGAAGGTTTCATCACTGTTTTCAACAACATTTTGCTTAAAATATTCAACAAAATCAAATTTGTTTAAAGTGGAAGCAACAATGTTTTTTACCTTTTCGTCTGCATCAATAAGTTTTAAAATAGATGCAATTTTAATATCCGCCAAAATATATTTGCCTGCAACAAATTCATCGCAAGCAGTGTTAAATGCAGACAATTCATACACATTTTCGTTCATACAAACCTCAATAATAGTATACCACGGTAAATTAATCTAAAGCAACAAAATAATTATGGTTTTAAAAAGTTGTCTTTTATTGGTGAATATTGTATAATAAACACGGAAAAGTTCGCTTTTAAAACTTTTTTGACCACATTTTGTGTATAAACTTATTTTGTGCAAGAATAGTTAAAAGCATAGGCTTGAATTTATTTTTTTAAGGATTAATTATGGATTTTGTACCGGACAATACTGTCAACAAATTAATATTGCTTTACGTTTTAGATAAGATGGAAATTCCACTTACCGAAAATTCTATTTTGGAAATTTGTTCAAGCCAAAACAACTGGGTTAATTGGATGGATTGTAAAGATTTGCTTGTTCAACTTATCACCAGCAAATTTGTTTATAAACCAAACACAGAAAATGATGAAAGCCGTTATAATATCACGGTTGCAGGGCGTGAGTGTTTGGCACAATTCTACACACGTATACCGGCAAGTTTGCGTGCACAAATTGACAAATTTGCAGACGAAAACAAACTTCAATTCAAACGTAATCAAGAGTATATAGCAAAGTGTTATAAAAATGAAGACGGCAGTTATACTGTGGACCTTAAAATTCTTGAACCATTGACAACTGAATCAATATTTTCACTTTCAATCAAATCAGACACACGTCATAATGCAACCACAGCCTGCAAAAGGTGGAGAGAGTTGGCCGCCAATGTGTATGAATATGTTTACAGCAAAATAATTGATAATTAATATGTTAAATGTATTTTAGCCTTAAAACAGTGAAACACAGATAAATACTAAAAATGGTTTTTAATATTTATTGTTTTGTTAATCATTAAATTGTAAAAAACAACCTAAAACTAGGTTGTTTTTTGTTGCGTTAACAAACTATATTTTTAAACATGTGTTGCAAGTGAGTAGGGAAAAAGTTTTGCTTATTTTTAATAGAAAATGCTGTTGCATTGATTTACATTTTGAGAAATATAAAGTTCATTTTTAATGTGGTAAGAACTGTTGAAGCACCAAGCCACAAATGCAACAGTCATAGGAAGGTAGAACGAAATTGTGTTATAGTAAACAATCTCTAAAATTGAATAGGTTACAGTTGCAACCAATAACAAAAGGGCAACGAGTGCAAGCAAACTTGTGATAAGGCTATACAAACGCATAAAACTACGTTTTTCAATATTAAACACAAATGTTGCATTATTGATTGATTTACCCCTAAATTTGATGCGGTTTAAAATTTTTAAATCTTTAATTGCATAAAGGGTAGAAGTGAAACTGAACATAATGCTAAAAATCATGGTTGCACAACTTGCCACAATCATAAGTGTGGTGGCAGAGTCAGAAGCAATGATAAGCATAATAAATTGCCAAATAAATGTCATAGCAAACACAACTGCAAACAAAATACGCAAACGCAAATCATGTTTGAGTGTTGGCACGTCTTTATCCATATATTCCAATCTTTTCTTATTCATACAAATATTTTAAACAAAATTAAAACTAATGTCAAACATTTGTGTGATTTAATTTTATTGTAAAACTGTGTTTGAATTATTGACAAAATAAACTTTTTTCTTATTGTGTTTTTAAGTGATTGTCTGTTTTTTTTAGCATACTAAAAAGCATAGAGGAACTGCGAATAATAGTGCCAACAAACCTTGCGATATTTTTTGTAGCAATACATAACTAGGTTTTATATTGAGTTTGCTTAAAAATGATAATGATTGCATAAAAATGCTGATTCCACCAAAACCGATTAAGGCAGAAGCAAAAATAAGTTTAACTTGCATAGGGCATGCAACAGCAGATAAATCAATAACACCACGTGTTATTTCCACAATGCCAGATAGAAATGCTTGAACAAAATTGGTATCTATGTGTGTAACCTTTGCAATTCCAGCAGAAAGCCTAATTAATACACCAGTGTTTTTAAGCACATCTATAAACAAAAATGCCAGCACTATAAAAGCGCCAACCATTAAAATTGAAATTAAGGCATCATACACGCTGTCGCCTAAAATATTGCCATTATTAGTGGGTTGTTTAATTTGTAATAACTGTGGCTTTTTTTGTTCTCTTTTTTTACCCCTAAAAATAAGCCCATTAATAAGGCAGGCTAAAACATTTGCACACATTATCACAACACCAAATTTTATATTGCCAAACACAGCAACACCAACAGTCCCAATCATAAACATAGGTCCGCTTACCGAACAAAATGCAAGCATATGTTTTGCGTCTTGCCTTGTGTATATGCCACGTTCAAACATATCGCAAATCAATTTTGCCCCCATAGGGTAGCCTGAAATGAGTGATAATAAAAATATGCTAGAACAGGTGGCGGGCGTGTGGTAAAGTTTAAAAAAAACCTTGTCCAACTTGGTTTGTTTTGGTTGTGTCAAGGCAACAATAATTTTTGTAAAAATAAAAAATGGAAAAAGCACTGGTAGCACTTTTACGCTCCATACACTGATTGCATTTAAGCAACTTTTTGCATATATGGCAGGATTACAAATAAAAATTGCACACACTATAAGCAACAGGACAATCAAAACTTTGTTTTTGGTTAAAAATTTTGCTTTGTTTGTTGCCTGCAATCTGTTTTCAAATTTGTTTGCTTTTAGGTTTTTTATCATATATAATATATTCATAAATAAGCACAAATATAGCACAAAAAATAGGGCAAAATTCACAAACAGACAAAAGGGGTAATATGAAAAAATTAGCATTGGTTTTAAGTGGTGGTGCAGCAAAGGGCTATGCTCACATTGGTGTTTTAAAAGTGTTGGAGCAAAATGGCATAAAACCAGACCTTATTGTTGGTACTTCAATGGGTGCGTTGGTTGGCGGTATGTATGCTTCGGGTAAAAAATGTGATGAATTAATTGAAATGGCACATGACTTTAACAGTCTTGGCAATTTTACACTTTCTGGGGCATTGTTCCGTGGATATTTACTTAATTCACGCAAAGTGGATAAAATTTTGCTTGATGAATTAGGTGATTTTAAACAAGAAGATTGCCAAATACCTTTTGTGGCAGTTGCAACAAACATTAAAACAGGTAAAGAAAAACATTTTAAAAAAGGTATTTTGCGTAACAATATACGTGCAAGCATTTCAATCCCTGCCGCATTTAAGGCACAAGAGATAGACGGAGAATTGTATGTTGATGGTGGGCTTTGCAATAATATGCCGGAAAATGTTGCACACAATATGATGCCAGACGCTGTTATTGTGTCAGTAGACTGTATTGGTAAATATGCTGACCAAGTTGAAGATTTAAGGTTAGACACACTTGAAAATGTGCTTAATGCAACAACAATACTAACACAAAATATTGTGCGTTTAAGAAGGCGATATGCAGATCTTCGCATTGTTATCAGTCAGCCAGAGATAAGCCAAATAGACTTTAATGCAGATAAGGCAGATAAATCAGTTGCAAACGGCATTGTGGCAACTGAACCTATGATTGATAAAATCAAAGAATTGTTAAAAGATTAACAATAAAAAGGTTGCCATATTGAAAAGGGGAAAAACAAATGAAAATTTTTAAACTTATGCAACAAAAAGCCAAACAAATTGATGCCACAATCATTTTGCCAGAAGCAAACCAAGATAGGAGTGTTTATGACGCTTGTAAAATAATTTTAAAACAAAAATTGGCGAATATTATAGTGTTTGGTAAACCTGAACAGTTTGATAAATTATTTAACACATCTGCTTGCCAAATTATTGATATTGATGCATACAACAAAGCCGATTTTTCACATCAGTTGTTTGAATTAAGGCAAAGCAAAGGTATAACAAAACAAAAAGCAAATGCCTTGGTAAAAAAACCATTATATTTTGCAATGATGATGCTTTATAATAATCTTGCAGACGGTGTGGTGGCGGGTGCATGCAACACAACTGCCGATGTGCTTTTGCCAGCATTGCAAATTATCAAAACAAAGCCAAACAAAAAGTTGGTTACAGGCAGTACGCTTATGCTTAAAGAAGGTTGCAAACCATTGCTTTATGGTGATGTTTCACTTATTGAAAACCCAGATAGTGAAACCCTTGCAGAGATAGCAATATCAAATGCAGAATTTATGCAAAATGTGGTTAATATCGAGCCAAAAGTTGCATTGCTTTCATACTCAACAAAGGGCAGTGCAAACAATGAAATGGTCACACGTGTTGCAACGGCCACAAAACTTGCACAACAAAACAGCAAATTTATGATTGACGGTGAAATGCAAGGGGACAGTGCACTTGATTTGTCCACTGCAAAGCAAAAAGGTGTTAAAAGTGCGGTTGGTGGCAATGCTAATGTTTTGATTTTTCCAGACCTTAACGCTGGCAATATTGCTTATAAACTTACTTCACGTTTGGCAGGCTATACTGCAGTTGGTCCAATTATGCTCAATTTTAAAAAGCCAGTTAATGATTTAAGCCGTGGTTCAACCATACAAGAAATTGTTAACACAGTAATCATAACCAAACTTCAAACCCAAAAGTTGTAAGATAGACTGTTAGAAACATTTAACAAACAGTCAACGCACGCCTTAAAATGTTTGGCAAAAAGCAAATTTTGTGTTAAAATTTAACTATCAATCATATAAAAGGAAAAATTTATGAAAGTTTTAGTAGTTAATGCTGGTAGCAGCAGTTTAAAAGCCCAACTTATGGAAACTGAAAATGGTAAAGTCTTTGCCAACGCATATTGCGAACGTATTGGTCTTGGCGGTTCATTTATGACATATAAATGGAACGGCGAAAAGGTTAGAATCGACAGTGCAATGCCAACACATAAACAAGCATTTCAATTATTTTTTGACACATTAACAAGCAAAGAATATGGCGTTATTGCAAGTTTAAGCGAAATCAAAGCCATTGGTCACCGTGTGGTTAATATGGGTGAAAAATATTGTAAATCTATTGTTGTAACACCTGAAATTTTTGCAGATATGAAAACATGTGTTCAATTTGCACCTTTGCACAACCCAGGTGCGTTAACAGGTTTGCAAGCATGTATGGATTTAATGCCAGGTGTTAAAAACGTAACCGTGTTTGATACCGCTTTCCATATGACAATGCCAGAAAAAGCATATATGTACGCCTTGCCATATGAATATTATGAAAAATATGGTATCCGCCGTTATGGGGCACACGGCACAAGCCATAAATACATCGCAAGAAAGGCAGCCGAAATTTTAGGCGACCTTAAAGGTAAAAAAGTTATCTCTTGTCACCTTGGCTCGGGTAGCAGTATTTGTGCAATTAAGGACGGCAAATGTGTTGATACATCTATGGGTTACACCCCATTGGCTGGTGTGGTTATGGGCACACGTACCGGTGATATTGATGCAAGCGTGGTTACAGGTGTTATGAACGCAACTGGTCAAACTGCTGAAGAAGTTATCACAACTTTCAACAAAAAAAGCGGTTTGTTAGGTCTTTCAGGTTATAGCGATATGCGTGATATTGAATCACATTTAGATGAACCAAAAGTTAAATTGGCTTTTGACACAATGTGCTATTCAATCAAAAAATATATTGGTGCATATGCAGCAGCAATGAATGGTGTTGATGCAATTATCTTCACAGCCGGCATTGGCGAACATGACGAACTTGTACGTTCAGAAGTTTGCAAAGATATGGAGTATCTTGGCTTGGAATTGGACGAAGAAAAGAACGTAAAACTCAACAAACCATTTGATGAAATTGTTGAACTTTCACGCCCAACAAGCAAGGTTAAAGTATACCGTGTTCCAACTGATGAAGAACTTATGATTGCTTTGGAAACAGCAGAATTAACTAAATAATTTATAAAAATAAACAAAAGAATTAACAAAAAAAGCGGTGTGGTTATCCGCTTTTTTGTTTGCGACATTTAGTGAAAGTGAAATAATAAATGTCTATTTAGTTTTAATTTAAAATAAAAATTTTAAAATTTAAGTTTAAATTGTTATTATGCTTGTTTAAATAACTTTATGTTGTCTACTATTCGATGTTTATTATTTAAAGACGTAAACAAATTGAATTTTGCTAACTTAACAAATCTTTTTTATCTTCATCGTCAATAATATCTTTCGGCCTATCATTATCAACAAAAACAGTGAAATAGGCGGTTAAATATGTTGAAGTGTCAATCAATTTTTTACATTTTTTAACAATCCCAGCGTCATAGCTATATTGTGCACTTATCTCCATAAGTTCATTTTTAATATCTTTTAACTGACAAACCAAAAATTCTGCTTCATCACCAATTAATTGCATACCAATGCAGGCGTGAATTTTGCTTAATTCAGTTTCAAACTTTCCAAAATTTGGGATATGTGTTTCTTTAAAATTTATTTCTCTTTTCATAGCACCTCTATTATACAATTTTTTGAAATTTTGTCAAGGTTAAATAAAACTATATGCTTTTACAAAACAAAATTTGCAACAATCAACATTAAATTATATGCTTATCAGTTATCAATTAACACATTTTTGCTTTGATAGGGTAGTAAATGGCAATAAAAAGCAAATTTAGGCACAACTAAAAGTGATTTTAGCAAACGATTGTAATGAAAAATGAAAAGCAAATTAAAATGTTAAACAATTTTCAGCAAATCACAAATTTGTTTAAAATTACGATTGACAAACATAAAACGGTTTGATATAATAAGACCATATTTTGTCGAGTGCAATTTTTTGTTGCACGAATATTTATGGAGGTATTAAAATGGCTGTTCCAAAAGGGAAAGTTTCAAAAGCACGTAGAGATAAACGCCGTGCTAACTGGAAAGCCGCTGTTCCAACATTAGTTGAATGTCCACACTGCCACGAAAAGAAAGTGGCTCACCAAGTATGTAAAAATTGTGGTTACTATGATGGCGAACAAGCAGTTTCAGTTGACAAGAAAGAAAGTAAATAATCATTTTAAATTTAAGTCCACCCATTTGGGTGGCTTTTTTATTGCAATTAACTTGTAAATGTTTTTTTAATGTATCAGTTTCTTACTAAAGTGTTTTTGCGATGATAATGATTTTTTTCACACTTAATTGAAGTGAATTCGTTTTTTGCTTTATTGGTTTGGAAAGTTAAATGAAAAAAACATCTGTTAGTTTATCGTTCTGCAAAGAATAATACCTAAAAGTTTGCCAAAATGACGCAAATTGGTTAAAATAATGGTATGGAAAAAGTTTTAAAATATTTAACTGTAAATCAATCAGAGTTGGTTAAAATTATTTTAAGTGACACTAACACTGAAACCAAAAAGATTATTATTCACAAAACAGCAATAAAAGGGCAAACAAAGTGGCAAATCGAACGATATATTGGGGCACAAGTGTTCCATCAAAATGTTGATTTTGACATTGTTTTAACTTTGCCTTTTGCCGACTACAAACAGATAACTGTGCAATGTGCTGACAAAACTGGTGTTTTTTCTGCAACAAAATTAGGCTTTAAGTTAAAGGAAAAGCAAACAGCAACCAAACAAACCGCAGTGGCAGAGCATAACAAACAAAAACAATATTTTATCAATGAGGGTGATGATGTGCCTGCTTTGGTTGATTTGGGCATTTTTACACATGAGGGCAAAATTGTTGCTTCAATGTATGATAAATTCAAGCAGATTAACAAGTTTATTGAAATTATTGATAGCGAACTTAAAAACTACAATAAAGACCAAATCACAGTGCTTGATTTTGGTTGTGGCAAAAGTTATTTAACCTTTTTAGTGTATTATTATTTTGTTAAATTACGCAAAATCAAAGCAAAAATCATAGGTTACGACCTTAAAAAAGAAGTGGTTGAACATTGCAATCAAATTGCCCAAAAATATGGCTATGACGGACTGGAATTTGTTGTTAGTGATGTTAAAACAGATAAACTTTACAACAACAAAATTGGTATGGTGATAAGTTTGCATGCGTGCGACACAGCAACTGATTATGCACTGAATTTTGCAATAAAAAACAATGTAAAATATATTTTCAGCGTGCCTTGTTGTCAGCATGAAATCAATTCAAGCATATCCAAGGCTGGTGACTTTGATATTTTGCTTAAAGATGGGCTGTTTAAAGAACGTTTTTCTGCACTTTTAACTGATGCTATCCGTACTGAAGTGTTGCGTGCTGTTGGCTATTCTGTTGACGTGATTGAGTTTGTTGATTTTGCACACTCGCCAAAAAACATTATGTTAAGGGCAACAAAAAACAGCATAAAAAAATCATATCAAGCAGTTGTTGATTTAAGACATAAATATAAGTTTAAACAAACTTTGTTAACTTTGCAAACTGAAAAATAAATCAATAAAAATGCAAGTATATCTAAACTTAAATCAGTGGTTAAAAAGTTTTACTTTTGACACTTAAAGTGGTATAATTAAATTATTAAATTTAATTTTCAATAAAACATAAAATTTAATTTGCAAAATATGGCAATAATTTGATTTACAAACAAGTTGAAAGTTTTTGTAAACAGTTGCCAAATTTGATTTGCAAAATTAACCGAATTTAATAAAAAATTTAAATAAAAGGGAAAGAAATATGAAAATAGTTGTTGATGCTTTTGGTGGCGATTACGCACCTTATGAAATTGTTGCTGGTGCAGTTAAGGCTTTGCAAGAAAATCAAGACCTTAAAGTTGTTTTGGTAGGTGATAAGGATCGCATAACAGAAATTTTGCAGGAGTTGGTTTTTGTTAGTGACCGTCTTGAAATTGTGCACGCACCAGATGTGGTTACAAATGATGATGTGCCAACAGTTGCAATCCGCACTAAAAAAACTTCAAGCATTGTTGTGGCGTATGATTATCTTAAAAATAATGAAGATGCAGTTGCTTTGGTAAGTGCTGGTAGCACAGGTGCAACCTTAACAGGTGCAGTGCTTAAATTAGGTAGGATTAAAAATGTTTCTCGTCCTGCATTGGCACCATTGCTTCCAACAATCAATGACGGCAAAGTTATGTTAGTGGACTGTGGTGCAAACGCAGATTGTAAACCTGAAAACTTGCTTGATTTTGCAGTTATGGGTGATATTTATATGCGTTCACTTGGCATTAAAAAACCACGCATTGGTTTACTTAATATCGGCACAGAAGAAGAAAAGGGTGACGAAGTGCATAAACAGGCATATCAGTTGCTTAAAAGTGCAAAATTGAATTTTATTGGCAACATTGAATCACGTGATGTTTTGCGTGGCAATGTGGACGTGGTTGTTTGTGACGGTTTTTCTGGCAACATTTGTTTGAAGTCAATGGAAGGCATTGCTGAAGTGTTGTTCAGCGAAATTAAAGAAATTGCAAAATCATCTTTAAAAGCAAAAATTGGGGCATTGTTCCTTAAAAAGAGCCTTAAAGGTTTGAAAGGTAAATATGACTATACAAAATGTGGCGGTGCACCACTTTTGGGTGTTAACAAAATTGTGCTTAAATGCCATGGTAACAGCAAAGCACCTATTGTGGCAGACACAATCAATCAAGCATATAACCTTGCAAAAAATAAATTAGTTGAAAAGGTGGCGAAAGCAGTTGAAAAAAGCGAAAAATAGTTTTATAGAATTGTTTGAAAAATGCAGTGATGAACTTAAAACTTTGGCATTTACGCACTCATCATACGCACACGACCATAACACTCAATGCAACGAGCGTGTAGAGTTTTTGGGTGATAGCGTGCTTTCAACAATCGTAAGCGATTATTTGTACAAACATTATCACTATGTTGAAGGCAAAATGAGCAAGATTCGTGCAAGTTTTGTTTGCACTGATAGTTTGGCTGATTTGGCAAAACAAATTGGCATTGAAAACCGCATATTGTTTGGCAAAAGTTTTAAATCAAGCACGGTTTCAAACGCTGTTTTAGCAGATACAATCGAAAGTATGATTGGCGTTATGTATTTAACCTATGGTTTGCCGTCGATTTCGAACGCTGTGTTAGAGGCTTTGCAAGTTAAAGAAAAGTTGGCAACAGGGTTAACAAACAATGACTTTAAAAGTGAATTGCAAGTGTATTGTCAAGAGCAACAAAAAAAGATTAAATATACAGCCGAAACATATGAAACAAAGGGCGGACAAACAAATTTCCGTGCCAGCGTGTTTGTTGATGAACAATTTGTGGCTTATGGTCAAGGTTCAACCAAACGTGAGGCAGAGCAAAACGCTGCACATTTGGCTTTAAGCAAACTTACAAAATAATATGAAATTATTATTAAACAAATTAAAAGCAGTAAAATATTATCAAAATTTTTAAAAAATGTGCTTGCATGGTAAAATTTGTGCTATAATAGTGCATAGATAAAAGGAAATTATGTTAGACGAAAAATTGTTTGAACCAATTTTGGATAAAAATGAACAAATTAAAAAAATGTACGCACCTGATAAAAAGCGTGCATGGTTTGGTGTTTGGATATGGATAGTTTTAACATCTATTGTTTTTGTTCCAGCAATTATTTTGATGTTTTGTTCAAAAAATAGCGAAGCAATCAGTATTGCGGTTATCTCTATAATTTATGCAGTTTTAGCAATCAGTTTGCCACCAATTTTTGTTTCATTGTGGTGCAAAAAAACAGTGTATGCTGTCACAAACAAACGTATAATTATCCGCACTGGTTACATAGGAGTTGATTTTAAAAGTTTAGATTTTAAAATGCTTGGTGCAATACAAGTTAATGTTAATCTGTGGGATAAACTTTTACGCCGTAACACTGGCACAATCTCTTTTGGCAGTATGTCAAGCCCATTGACAACACAAACTGTCGCAGCATTTGTTTGTAGATATGTAAGTTCACCTTATGAAACAAACAAAGATATTAAAGCCATTATTGATGAAAACAGTGCAGAATAAGTTTAATTAATTGCCTTTTATTGTAAAAAGAAATTGAAAAATTTAAGCAAAAAACTAAAAACTGGCCAAATTTATTTGCCAAAATTTTAATTTTGTGCTAAAAAGAAGATAAATTGGAGGAAGATATGTTATTTGAACCACCTATTGATTTATTAGTTGAAAAATTAGGGTGCAGGTATATGGTTGCCGTGGTTGTTGGTGCTCGTGCCAAGGATTTGGAAAATAAAATCCCAACCCTTCTTAACGGAAGTGCAAACCTTGCCATTGACTATGCCGCCAGAGAAGTTGCTAAAGGTGAAGTTGTGGGGGCTAAATCTAACTAATGATAGCACAGGTTATTGTTGATATTCCCAATGACGCTGTTGACCGAGTTTTTGACTATATAGCACTTAAAAACACGCAAATTGGTATGCGGGTTAAAGTTCCTTTCGCTGGCAGATTTGTGTTGGGTTATGTTATACAATTAAGTGAAAAATCGCAAGTTGACCCTAGCAAACTTAAAACAATAACAAAAAATTTGGAAGATAAACCAAAATTGATGCCAGAGATATTGAACTTATGTCAGTTTATGTCTCGGCACTTTTTTTTGCGTTTAAGTGATTGCATACGTTTGGCTTTGCCTTCATGTGTAAGGCTTGACACTCAACATGAACAACTTGAATATAACTTATCTTTGCTTTATGATTTTGATACAGCAATTAACATTATCGGCAAACGTGCTAAAAATCAGGTGGCTCTGGTTGCGTTTTTAAATGAAAATGGCACAATTCCATTTTTAAAAGCCGTTGAAATGTTTGGTAGACAAAGCGTCAACGCATTGGTTGATAAAGGCATTGTGCTTAAAAACTCAACAAGAAAAATGCGTGCACCAGTGGTTGAAGCAGGTGCAGAAGCAAAAAACATATTAACACCAGCACAGCAAGAAGCCGTGCAAACAATGCAAAATCAAAATAAAACCTTTTTGCTTAAAGGTGTAACTGGTAGCGGTAAAACTGAAGTTTATATGACAATTATTGAACAAGCATTAAATCAGGGTAAAACTGCCATTATGCTTGTGCCGGAAATATCTTTAACACCACAAATGATGCAAAGGTTCACTTCACGTTTTCCTAATGACGTGGCAGTGCTACATAGTAGGCTTAGCGATGGTGAACGTTTTGACGAGTGGGAAAAGATTTTTTCAGGCAACGCCCATGTAATTTTAGGGGCTCGTTCTGCAATATTTGCACCAGTTAAAAATCTTGGTGTTATTGTGATTGATGAGGAACATGACGGCTCATATGTAAGCGAAAATAACCCACGTTATGACGCTCACACTGTGGCTGAATTTAGGGCAAGGGCAAACGCTTGTCCACTTATTTTAGGCAGTGCAACACCTTCACTTGAAAGTTATAACAAGGCAATGAAGGGTGAATATCAACTGGTTGAACTTAAACAACGTATCAATGGCAGTGCAATGCCAGATATTGAAATTGTTGATATGACAAATGAAGTTATGGACGGCAATATGTCGCCATTTTCAAAAAGCCTTGTTGCCAAACTTGACAAATGTGTTAAAGATAAAAAGCAGGCAATCATATTTATAAACCGCCGTGGGTTTGCGTCTTTTGTTATGTGTAGAGAGTGTGGCTATCGTGCAAAATGTGATGATTGTGAAGTGAGTTTGGTATATCATAAAGAAGATAACCAACTTAAATGCCATTTTTGTGGTAAAAAATATAAAATGCTTACCAATTGTCCAAATTGTAATAGTAAAAATATACGTTATGGAGCAACCGGTACTGAACGTGTTTGTGAGGAATTGGCAGATATGTTTAAAGATGTGCCTATTTTCAGGATGGATAACGACACTACACGTGGTAAGGACGGACATAAAAAGATTTTAACCGAGTTTTCACACACTGCGCCAAGCATTTTGGTTGGCACACAAATGATTGCAAAAGGTCATGATTATCCGCTTGTTTCAGTTGTTGGTATTTTAGATGCTGATATAAGCCTTTATAACAGCGACTATAAATCAAACGAACGCACTTTCCAACTTGTAACACAAGTTGCAGGCAGAGCGGGGCGTAAAAATGCTGACGGTCAAGTTGTGTTGCAAACTTATGCTCCAAGGCATTATGTATACCGCTTTGCACGTGCTTATGATTATGAAAGTTTTTATGCAAAAGAAATCAATGTAAGGCAAACAACAATGTTTCCGCCTTTCAGCACAATTTTGCGTATACTGGTTAGTTCTGCAAGTGACGAGCGTGCAAAAGAAGTAACCAAAAAGATTTACGACCAATGTTTGCAAATAAAGCAAAACAACCCTAAATCTGTTATATTCTTACAGGCTATGCCAGCACCAGTTAAAAAAATTCAAACAAAATATCGCTATCAAATCTTGACCAGATACCTTCCAAGTGATACAATAACAGCAGAGTTTTATTCTGCAAGTGATTTGATTGAAAAAGACGTTAGCATTTTTGTTGAAACAAACCCAAACAGTTTAAGGTAAAGCCTTAAAACGCAGACACTATAAAATTTATATTAAATTAACCACTATAAGTCGGATAATGAATTGTAACTAGGTTTGTTGATTGACAACTAGTAGAATAGGGTAGAATTGATAGATTGTTTAATTATCTGATGATATTTTTAAGTTTAATTTTCAATCAAAATGCAAGAAATAAAAACACAAAAGGAGAAATTAATGGCAGTAAGAGAAATTGTGCCTTATACAGATAACTTTATACGCAAAAAAAGTAAACCAGTTAAAGTTTTTGACGATAAACTTTGGGAATTGCTTGATGATATGCGTGAAACAGTTAAAATAGCAAATGGTTCAGGTTTAAGTGCAGTGCAAGTTGGCGTGCTTAAACGTGTTTTTGTTGTTTGCATAAATGAAGTGTATTTAGAGTTTGTTAACCCTGAAATTATTTCAACATCTGGCAAACAAATTCACAAAGAAGGCTGTTTAAGTGTTAAATTGCCTTTTGAATATGTTGAACGCCCACAAACAGTAACAGTTAGTGCGTTTGACCGTTATGGCAACAGATTCACTTTCACTTGCGAAGGGTGGACAGCGGTTTGTGTTTGCCATGAAAATGACCATTTGGAAGGCGTGTTATACATTGATAAAATCTGCACACCACCAGAAGGTTTTGTTGACGAGGACGAACAAGAATAATGAGAATAGTATTTTTTGGCACTGGCGAATTTAGCACTGTGGTTTTAAAAAGTTTGGTTGATAGTGGCAAGCAAGTTGTCGCTGTTGTTTCACAACCTGACAAAGTTAATGGCAGAAATGGTAAATCAACATTTTCACCAATCAAACAATATTGTTTGGCAAACAACATCAAACTTTTTCAATTTGAAAAGTTAAATAGAGAGGGTGAACAGCCACTTAAAGAATTGTCGGCTGATATTTTTGTTACCGCAAGTTATGGTCAAATTATCAGGCAAAATATTTTAGATATTCCACCTTTAGGTTGTTATAATGTTCACGCAAGTTTGTTGCCAAAATATCGTGGTTCATCACCAATACAATGGGCAATTATGAACGGTGAAACTGTTACTGGCATCACTATTATGAAAACCGAATTAGGGCTTGATTGTGGGGATATGTACCTTAAAAAGCAAATTGAAATCACAGAAGAAGATACTTCATCTAGTGTATTTAGTAAACTTGCAACACTAGGTGCAGAGTGTATCAATGAGTTTTTAGATAATTTTAACACAATGGTTAAAAACGGTGAAAAACAAGACGAAAGCCAAATGACATATTTCCCTATGATTAAAAAGGAAGATTATTTGTTAAATTTTAACAACACATCAAAAGCCATTGTAAATAAAGTGCGTGCACTTGAAAGTTGTTATTTTGTTTACCACAATATGCGTTTTAAAGTGCTTGAAGCAAAAGCAATAAGTGGGCAAGGCACACCAGGGCAAATTTTAAATTGTACTTCAAAATTTGGTTTGATTATTGCAACAAAAGATACAGCGGTTGAAATTGTAACAATTCAACCAGAAGGCAAACAAAAAATGCCAGCGAAAGCATATATGAACGCAAACAAATTTGTTCAAAATGAAATTATTGAACCAGTTTTACAATAGGATTTCAAAAAGCCAAAAAGCATAATATGGCAGCCAAAAGCCAAAAAAACAATTTAAATATGAAAATTTTAAGTGATTATAGTTTAACTGAATTAAAAACTGAATTGGCAAATCTTCCTTCATTTCGTGCCAAGCAGATTTTTGATGCAATTATTCAAAGCAAGGACTATGATTCAATCAATTTTTCAGCAGATTTAAAGCAAACATTAAGCAAAGAATACATTTTAAAACCAGTTGAAATTTATAAGGTTTACACAAGTCGTGACGGCACAAAAAAATACCTTCTTAAATTGCATGACAACAATTTGGTTGAAAGCGTGTTTTTACACCAAAACTATGGCAACACAATATGCTTGTCAACACAAGTTGGATGCAGAATGGGTTGCAAATTTTGTGCTTCCACAACAAATGGGCTTATCCGCAATTTGTCTGCAGGCGAGATGATTTCAATAATTGCGATTCTTAATGCTGATAACGGCAAATGCACTGAACGTAACTTTTCAAATATTGTGCTTATGGGTAGTGGTGAACCACTTGATAATTTTGATAATGTTGTTAAATGGCTTAAACTTATCACACACCCACAAGGCTTTGGTGTGAGTGAACGCAATATTTCACTTTCTACTTGCGGTTTGGTTGATAGAATTTATGATTTAGCCAAACTCAATTTTAACATCACACTTTGCGTTTCTTTGCATGCTACAGATGACGAAACACGTAAAACCATTATGCCAATAGCAAACCGCTATACAATTGCTGAAATTATGACGGCTGTTAGGGCATATGTTAAAGAAAACAACCGCCGTGTTGTGTTTGAATATTGCCTTATTGACGGCGTTAACAACCGTGAACAAGATATTTTGGCATTAAAAACTTTAACACGTGGTTTTAAAAGTCACATCAATGTTATTTGTTTAAACCCAAATGGTGGCAGTCTTAAAGCAACAACACGTCAACAAGCAATTCAGTTTGTTGAACGTCTTAATTTGGAAGGTGTAAGTGCAACCCTTCGTCGTAGCCAAGGTGACGACATTGCTGGGGCGTGTGGTATGTTACGTGCAAAACATTTGCAAGACTAATTTGTTAAGATTTAATGTGTAAAATAAATAAGATTATTTACACAAAAAATGGGCTAAATTTTAAAAGCAAACCAAAGGAAATTGAGATAATCAAAAACAACAAACTATTTTTACTTATAAACGCAAAGTAAATTAGTTTGTTTTTTATATAAATTGTGTTAAAATATAACTAGATAAATTTGCTTAAAACAGACAACAGTATAATGTTTGATTTTGTTTTAAGTGTTAGGAGATAATTGTGAAAAAGATTGTTGTTTCAGCATCAAGTTTGCCAGCAGGCAGGAATATGTCAAGCCAGATAGAATATTTGGAACGTGTTACAAATTATGGTGCAGATATGTACCATTTTGATGTTATGGATGGTGTTTTTGTTAAGCATAAATCAGTTGATTTTGCTTATCTTGAACAATTAAAAGAACGCACCACATTGCTTTTTGATTGTCACCTTATGGTGCAAGACCCAGCCAAAGTTATTGATAAATATATCAAGGCAGGGGCAAACATTATCAGCGTGCATCAAGAAGTGTTGGACGAAGAACAAACACATAAACTTATCCGCCACATTAAAAGCAAAGGCGTTATGGCAAGTTTGGCAATAGATTTAGATACTGATATTTCAAAAATTGACCCATTTTTAAATGAACTTGATATGGTGTTGATTATGTCAGTTAAAGCAGGCAAAGGTGGGCAAGAGTTCCAAAAATCTGCTATACAGAAAATCAAATATGTGCGTGAAAAAAGCAACAAAATTTTGATTGAAGTTGACGGCGGTCTCAATGATAAAACATCAGCACAAGTTGTGCGTGCTGGTGCGGATATTGTTGTTAGTGGCAATTATATTTACAGCAACGACACATACGAAGCAATACAAAAGTTAAAGGGTAATAATGGATAATAGATATTATTTTCAAAAACCAGAAGGAATAAAGGAAATTGATGTTCCTTTTTCTTTGTGTTTGTCAGGGCAAGAAGCACAGCATTTAATCAAAGTTCGCCGTGCAAAAGTTGGCGACAATATTGTGGCTTTTTGCGGTGATGGTTTTGACTATCATTTTAAAGTGCAAACAATTTTTAAAGATAAGGTTGAATTGACACTTGAAAACAAACAACACAATGCTTCTGCAAACTCAAATAATATAACAGTTTACCTTGCAATGATAAAAAACGATGCTCTGGTTGAAGCGGTAGACCATTTGGCAGAACTTAATGTTAAATGCGTCAAATTGTTTAAGGCGGACTTTTCAGTTGCAACTTTTGATGATAAAAAAATTGAAAAACTTAACCAAACTGCAATTCAGGCAAGCAAACAAAGTGAACGTGCGGATATAATGAAAATTGAAATTATAAGCAAAAATCAAATCAAACAAGACGCACCACAAAACACATTTTTTGCCTATGAAGATTCAACTGGCAAAATTACAGGTTTTTCAGGTGGCTTTGCGTTGATTATTGGGCCAGAAGGGGGCTTTTCAGCAGAAGAAGTTAAATATTTTTCATCTTTTGCAAAAAATGTTAGTTTAGGCAACACAATTTTACGTGCCGAAGTGGCGTGTGTTGCTGGTGTGAGTATGTTAAAGGCGGTGAATAATGCGTGCTAGTGTGGTAACCTTAGGTTGCAAAGTTAATGAATATGAAAGTCAATCAATAATGAACCAGTTGAAACAGGCCGGTTATGAGATTTCTGAAGGCCTTGTGCCAGCAGATGTTTATGTTGTTAACACTTGTGCAGTAACAAACACAGGTGAAAGAAAATCAAAACAAGTGCTTTCTAAACTTGAAAAATTAAATCCAAATGCTAAAATCGTGGTGTGTGGTTGTGCAGTGCAAAATAATCCAGCCAAATTTTTAGGCAATCCAAATGTTATTGCTTTAACTGGCAATTATGGCAAACATATTATTATGGATTTTATAGATAAACAAAATAAAGTGTTGCCAGATTTGGAACATGTAGAATATGATGAAATGCCACGTCCAATCGAAACACGCACTCGCCAATACATAAAAATTCAAGACGGTTGCAATTATTTTTGTTCTTACTGCCTTATACCTTATGTTAGGGGCAGAAGCAGAAGCCGCAATTTAGAAGATGTTGTGGCAGAGATTAAAGACACCCAGGCCAGCGAAATTGTGCTTACAGGCATAAATATGAGTGATTATCGCATAGATGGCAAACTTGCTTTATCAACATTGATTAAAGAAGTTGATAAATTAAACAAACGTTTTAGGATTTCTTCAATAGAGTGCAATATTTTAGACGATGAAATGTTTGCGGTTTTAAAAGGTTGCAAAAACTTTTGTCCACATTTTCATTTGAGTTTGCAATCTGCGTGCAATGAAACTTTAAAGCGTATGAACAGACGTTATACCATTGAAAAGTTTATTGACATAACGGATAGAATACGTAAAGAATTTCCAACTGCTTGCATTTCAACTGACCTTATTGTTGGCTTTAAAGGTGAAACAGATGATGAATTTGAAAATACCTTTAAAAACTTGCAACGCATAGGTTTTGACTTTATGCACATTTTCCCATACAGTATACGTTCTGGTACTGTGGCAAGCAAAATGGGGGGAGATGTGCCAGCAGAAATTGTTAAACAACGTGAAAAACGTTTGCAAAAACTCAATGCAGATTTTAAAGCAAAATTTTATCAAAACAATAAAAACACAACACATAAACTGTTGATTGAAATTGTTGACGAAAATTATTCAATAGGCTATACTGATAATTATATATACACTTACTTGCCAGCAAACTTAAAAGTGGGACAGATTGTTGATGTAACACTTGTTGAACCATACAAAAAAGGTATGCTTGCAAACTTAAAAGAAAATTAAATTTGTCACATAAAACAAAAATATAATAGAAAAAATGTTTTAACAAAAGGAGATATTTAATATGGAAGATTGCGTATTTTGTAAAATTAGAAAAGGTGAATTGCCAAGTACAACATTGTATAAAGATGATGATTTTATGATTATTAAAGACATCAACCCACAAGCAAAAGTGCACCTTATTGCAATTCCAACCGAGCATGTGCCAACCATTGATATGATGACAGACGAAGGCACAGCAATGCTTGGCAAAATTATGGGCAAAATCAGCCATATGCAAGCAGAACTTGGGCTTACAAACGGTTATCGTTTGGTTATTAACCAAGGTGAAGATGCTGGTCAAACTGTTGGTCATGTTCATATCCACATTTTAGGTGGCGAACAACTTAAAGAGTTTTAAAAACTTTTGCAAAAAACATTGACAATATTGTTTTTTTCGCTTATAATGAATTTCAGTTTAGATCTAAAAGTGGGTGAATAAGGATATGACAACAATTCGTTGTGGCGAAAATGAATCAATCGAAAGTGCATTGAAACGTTTTAAACGTAAATGCCAAAAAGATGGTATTATTGGCGATTTGAAAAAGAAACAAGAATACGTTAAACCAAGCGTTGCTAAAAAGGAAAAGCAAAAAGCAGCACGTAAACGTGCCATGAAAAAATCAAGATATTAAGATTTTAAAATCACTGGTTAGCCAGTGATTTTTTTTTGCGTTTAACAACAAACCAAATTTGTAAATGTAGGCAAAAAATTGTTTGTTGTTTTAGTAAAAAAAACTATATTTACTAATGTTAGTGAAGTGAATAAGTGTAGCATCTTAACAACAATTCATATTGATGAGTGTGGCAAAACAAAATGAAACATTTTGATACATTGTGAATTTTGGCTTTTATGTTTTTTTAATTAAATTGTTTGCGTTTGGCTTTTTAGTGTGATATACTTAAAAAGTAAATAAAACAGAACAATTTGGTTAAAGAATTTTCAAGGCAAGCACCTAGTAAAATTTTTTTTAATCCTTAAAGGAGCAAAATGGATTATCGTACACTGCTTAATGATGAACAATATTCGGCCGTAACAGCAACTGACGGCCCTGTTTTAGTAAGTGCTGGAGCGGGCAGTGGCAAAACAAGATTGCTTACTTATCGCATAGCGTATTTAATAACCGAGTGCGGTGTTCCTGCCTATAAAATTTTGGCAATCACTTTTACAAACAAAGCGGCAGGCGAGATGAAAGATAGAATCACCAAAATAGCCCCAGACGGCGATATGGTTACTGTTTGCACCTTCCACAGTTTTTGTGCACGCATGTTACGCACATATGCAAGTTTTTTAACCGGATATAAAGAGAATTTTACCATTTTCAGTGAAACAGATACGGCTAAAATTTTTAAAGATATTTTCAAGCAAATGAATATCACAGACGAAGATACAAAATGCAATTTTAAACATAATCTTTCAACAATAAAAAACGAAAATATAACCATTGAGGAATATGCAAATATTTATCGTTATGACCATAACATTGGTGAATTTGTTAAGTTTTACAACGCTTATCAAGCAGAACTTAAAAAGAACAATGCAATGGATTTTGATGATTTGCTGATAAATTTTTATAACCTTATTTCAAACAATCGTGAAGTGCTTGATAGCATACAAAACAAGTTCACATATTTCAGCGTGGACGAATTTCAAGACACAAACAAACTTCAATATGATATTGTTAAATTGCTTGCTTCACGCACTCGCAATCTACTTATTGTTGGCGATGAAGACCAATCAATCTATGGTTGGCGTGGGGCAAACATTGATAACATTTTTAACTTCCAGCGTGATTTTAAAGATGCAAAAGTGTTTAAGTTAGAGCAGAACTACCGTAGCACAAAAAAGATTTTGGAACGTGCAAATTTGATTATCAAAAACAACAAAAACCGTTTAGATAAACAACTTTACACTGAAAATGATGAAGGTAGTGAAGTTTATTATTATCCAGCACAAAACGAAACAGATGAAGCCGATTTTGTTGTGCGAAACATCATACGTAAACATGCGTCTGGCACACCTTACCACGAAATGGCAATTTTAATGCGTTTGAACGCTTTGTCACGTGCGTTTGAAGAAAAGTTGTTGGCTTATAATATACCACACATTATGTATAACGGCTTTAAATTCTTTGAACGTGCTGAAATCAAAAATGTGTTAGCATATCTTGTGGCATTGGTTAACCCTGATGATGACGTAAGTTTTTTGCGTATTATCAATTTTCCAAAGCGAGGCGTGGGGGATACAAGCATTGCAAAATTAACAGAAATTGCAACACGTAACCGCACATCACTTAAACAAGTGGTTATGGATATAGATAAGCAAATTTTACCAAATGCACTTAAAGAAAAACTTATACCTTTGCGTGATTTGCTTGTTGATTTAGAAAATAATATGAACACAATGGGTATGTATGACTTTTTCACATACCTTTTAGAGCAAACCAAAATAACAGAATCTTTTGATTTGGATAATGAGCAAGATTACGAACGTTTTTTAAATGTCAACTCACTTTCAAATTCAGTTAAAGAGTTTGAAGAGAACAACCAAAACGCAACAATAGTAGACTATTTGCAATCAGTAACACTTTCGGCAGCTATGGACGATGATGATGGCGAAGGTGTTGTTATTGCCACGATTCATGGTGCAAAAGGTTTGGAATTTGACACAGTTTTTGTTGTTGGTTGTGAAGAAAAAATCTTTCCAATCAACCGTGATGATGAAACTGATATGGAAGAAGAACGCCGATTGATGTACGTTGCAGTAACACGTGCTAAAAAGGACTTATTTTTAACTTCAAGTTCATCACGATTTATGTATGGCAAACGTGAATATAGCGTAAAATCAAGGTTTTTATATGAACTTGGTTTGGCAAAAGAAAGGCAAATAAATTCAGGCTTTAACACATACAATAGTTATAACAATTTTAATAGTTATAGCCGAGATTATGATGACGATTATGTAAACGGATACGGCAACGGTCGAGGCAATTATAATTCCAATTATGGTGGTTATAAAAACGCACAAAACAGTTATAGCAACAACACCAACACATATAAAACTTATAAACAAGGAGACAATATGAATAACTTACAAACAGGGACAAACAAAATATTTAACTACACATTTGGCAAAGATACAGTTGAAAAGAAAACTGTTGATTTTTCAAAAATTAAAATTGGTGCAAAAGTTAAACACCCAAAATTTGGTGATGGCACAATAACAGAAATCACCCCAAACAGTAGCAATCACTGCGTTAAAATCAAATTTGATTTGGTTGGCGAAAAAATGCTTTCTTTGGAATATGCACCTATTGAATTTGTTGATTAATTTGAATACATTAAATGCAACTTTAATTTGTACATAAAAAAACTTTAATAAACCCTAAAAAGTGTCACCTAAAAACCATAAAAACGGTGATAGAACAGAAGAATTGTTATTACACAAACTTAAAAACCAAAAGGATAAATATGACAAAACAAGAAAGATTAGCATATTTAACAGCAGAAGTTAACAAACACAACAAAAACTATTATGTGTTTGATAATCCAACCATTTCAGATGCAGAATATGACAAACTTTATTATGAACTTGTTGATTTAGAAAAAGAACTTGGCTATTCTTTGCCGAATACACCAACAAAACGTGTTGGTGATTATGTTTTGCCGGGCTTTAAAAAACGTAAACATGAAATTCCACTTTACAGCCTTAATAAAGTTAAAGATTTTGCAGATTTAGATAAGTGGCAAAATGATATGCGTAAGGCAACAAACAATCCAAATTTAACCTTTTCGCTTGAATATAAATATGACGGATTGAAGGTTGTTATTAAATATCAAAACGGTCATTATAAATCAGCAACCACACGTGGCAATGGTAAAATTGGTGAAGATGTAACCGCACAAGTTAAAACTATCCGCAGTGTGCCTATGACAATACCTTGCAAATCAACCTTAACCGTGCAAGGCGAGTGTATGATGACAAATTCTGCCTTTGAAGAATATAACAAAACCGCTGAAATTCCACTTAAAAACCCACGTAATGGTGTGGCAGGGGCAGTGCGTAATTTAGACCCAAAAGAAACTGCAAAGCGTATGCTGGACTTTTTCTGTTATGACGTGTTGGCAGTTGACGGCGAGCAATTTACCACTCAAACTGAAATGCACAACTTTATTGTTGAACAAGGCTTTAAAACTGGCGATTATTTTAAAATTCTTTCTTCAATCGAGCAAGCAAAAACTGAAATTAACCATATTGACAAAGTTAAAGAAAATTTAGATGTTATGATAGACGGTATGGTAATCAAGGTTAACGATTGCACAAAACGTGAAGAAATTGGCTACACTGAAAAATTCCCTAAATGGGCAATGGCGTTTAAATTTAAACCTATTGAACAATCAACAGTTTTGCGTGATGTTATTTGGCAAGTTGGCAGAACTGGTAAAATAACACCTATTGCAGTGCTTGACCCAGTTGAACTTTCAGGTGCAACAGTTAGTAGGGCAACGTTGAACAATACACAAGATATTGAACGTAAAAACATAAGTATCAACAGCCGTATTTTCGTACGCCGTAGCAATGAAGTTATACCAGAAGTTATGGGGTTGGCAGAAAGAGCCGACAATGCACAAGAGATTGTAGCACCTTCAATTTGTCCAAGTTGTGGTCAGCCACTTAAAACCATTGGTGCAAATTTATTCTGCGTTAATCATAAAGGCTGTTTTGACCAGATTATAGATAGATTAACTCATTTTGTTTCACGTGACGCATTTAACATTGAAGGGTTAAGTGAAAAAACACTCAAATTGCTTTTTGAAAAATTTAAAATTGCTTATCCATATGAATTGTTCAATTTGACTGCTGATATGTTGGTTGGTTTGGAAGGTTTTAAAGATAAGAAGATAACCAACTTGATTGAAAGCATAAACAAAAGCAAAAATATAGAGTGGTCTAACTTTATATTTGCATTGGGCATTATGAATATTGGCAAAAAAACCGCTTATACATTAAGCAAAATTTACCCTGATATGGCATCTTTGCAAGCCACAAGTGTTGACGACCTTATTTTAATTGATGATATTGGAGCAATAGTTGCCACAAGTATAGTTGAATATTTTGCTGACGCTGATAATATTGAAAACATTAACAAATTGTTTGATGCAGGTGTAAAAATAAGTCAACCACAAATAACTGAAACAAACGCAAATTTTGCAGGTAAAACTGTTGTTTTAACTGGCACATTAAATAATTATACTCGCCCAGATTTAACAAAAATATTGCAAAATATGGGTGCAAATGTAACCAGCAGTGTAAGCAAAAACACAGATATGGTTATTGTTGGCAGTGATGCAGGCAGTAAGTTAACAAAAGCACAACAACTTGGCATACGCATTGTGTTGGAAGAAGAGTTGCTTGAAATGTTAAAATAACACCATATTTTGGTTTGATTGTTGAATATAACACAGCCCAAAATGTTAAAAAACTGCATTGCTATTGGCTTGTGCGTTGACGATTATATATTCACCGATTTAAGCAAAAAAATATTGCAAAATTGGCTGTAAGATTTTGTTTTGCCTATTGACAAGTAACCGGTTTTGTGTGATAATAACCGTATTGAGAGGTGTATTATATGAATCGCACAAGTTTTACTTCTATTGTTCCGCCAGAAACAAAGTTGGCAATTATCAGAAAAATTCCACTTTACATTAATCCTAGATGTAGCACTGAATATTACCATTTGCAACGTTCAGACACATTTATAGTTGACATTTTAAGTGTTGACGGTTTGTACTTGGCTGAAATTGAATTCAGTGATAAAGGTGCAAAAGTGACTGATAGAGTTTCAAAAAAGGTTAAAATTGACGTTAAAGGTTTAACTGATCTTTGGAGAGATGAATTAAGCGAAAACTTTGGGGCAGAATATTTAGATTATTTAAACAAAGGCAGACATAGAACAGACTATACAATTTAGTTTTGCTTTTGTTTGGTTTAATTGGTTTAAATTTGACCCTAAAATAGTTTAAATCTTGCTTAATATTGCTTGTTTGTAAGCATAATAAAGCATTTTATAAGTTTTAAATATTTAAAAACACACCTATTTTGTTTTGAATTTGGTGTGTTTTTTTGTTATAATGTTTACACTTTGAAATTGAAAAAAACCAAAAATCAAATTTTGATTGGTTTTAACTTACAAATGGGGAAATATGATAAATTTTAAAGAAATAGAAATTGCTGGCTTTAAATCATTTGCCGATGCAACTAAAATCAGTTTTGACGGTGGCATAACTGCTATTGTTGGTCCAAATGGCTGTGGTAAATCAAATGTCAGCGATGCAATCCGTTGGGTGCTTGGTGAACAATCTAGCAAGGCCTTGCGTGGTAAAAGCATGCAAGACGTTATTTTTGCCGGCACTGAAAAGAGAAAAAAACTCAGTTATTGTGAAGTTTCACTTGTTTTTGATAACACACAAAAATGGTTTAATATTGATTTAGATGAAGTTACTTTAACACGTAAATTATATCGCAGTGGCGAAAGTGATTATATGATTAACAAAAAGCCATGTAGGCTTAAAGATATTCGTGACTTGCTTTACGATAGCGGTATTGGTAAAGATGGCTATTCAATTATCGGTCAAGGTAGAGTGGACGAAATTATCCAATCAAAACCAGAAGATAGACGTGCCATTTTTGAAGAGGCCGCAGGTATTGCAAAATACAAAGCCAGAAAAACAGAAACTGAAAACCGCCTTGTGCGTGTGCGTGATAATTTAAGCCGTGCAGGGGATATTATCACAGAAGTTGAGCGTAGGCTTGGGCCACTTAAACGCCAAAGTGAAGATGCTAAAAAATATTTGGAGTATCGTGATCAACTTAAACAAAAAGAAATCAACGCATATGTTTATCAATTTGACCATGCAGCCCAAACAAAAAATGAAATCAGCGTTAAATTGCAAGGGTATAATGATAATTTGAATATTTTGACCAACAGTTTGGAAACTGAACAAGCAAAATATGATAAATCATTGAACGAAATTGACCAATTAGATAAACGTTCTGCTGAAATTCATGACAAGTTGCTTTCTGCAAACATCAGTTTGGAAAAAAAGCAAGGTGACACTCGTTTACTTAACGAACAAACACGTTATTTAAAAGAACAAATTGACCGTTTAACCAGCCAAATTGACGCATTAAATATGGACATCAACCAAAAATCAGCATTTGTTAACAATGCAACTGCACTTTGTAATGAAGAAAAGCAAAACCTTAACAAATTGCACCACGAAGCACAGGATTTAAGCCAAAAGCACTTAACCTTGATTGACGACCTTACTAAAAACGAAACAGAGAAGGAAGAAAACCAACGCAGTTTGATTGATAACCTTGCAAAACTCACTGATATTAAGGCAAACCTTTCAGCATACATTGCCAAACGTGACACTATGCTTGAAAATGTTAAAACTGACACTGAAAAATTAACTTCACTTCAAACAGAACAAGCAAATTTGGTAGAACAAGTTAAACTTTTGTCAGCTGAAGTTGAACGTCTTAACAAAACCAAGCAAAGCAAAGATGCTTCAAACGCACAAATCAGCAAACAAATTGATAGTTTATCTGAACAAATGGAAAGTTTGTCAGAGTCAATATACGCAATCAAAACTGGCATTTCTAACGATACCAACCGCAAAAATATTCTTGCAAATTTGCAAGCCGATTTTGAAGGCTACCAATTTGCAGTTAAACGTTTGATGCAAGATAGCAAAACAAATTCAGCCTTAAATTCAGCAATCAAAGGTGTTGTTGGCAACATTATTTCAGTTGAACCAAAATTTTCAACTGCCATTGAAATTGCTTTGGGCGGTAGCATACAAAACATTGTTACAAAAGACGAAAACGATGCAAAAACCCTTATTGCATATTTAAAACAAGCACATCTTGGCCGTGCAACTTTCTTGCCAATAAGTGCAGTTAAGCCACGTTCACTGTCTGGGCAAGATAGGCAATATCTTAACACCACTGGTTGCCTTGGCGTTGCAAGTGAAATTGTTAAATGCGAACCGGTTTACCGTAGTGTTATTGATAGTTTGCTTGGCTCAACTGTTGTGTGCGATAATTTGGATAATGCAGTATTCCTTGCAAAACGTTCTGGCTATGCTTTCCGTATTGTAACCCTTGAAGGCGATTTATTATCTCCACAAGGTAGTATGTCGGGCGGTAGCAAAAAGAGCAACGATAGTTCACTTTTAAGCAAAGAAAGTGAAATCAAAGCCTTGGAACAAAACATTGCAAACAAAACTGCTGAACTCCGTGGGCTTGAAAAGGAATATTTATCTGTTAATGAAAAACTTGAAAAACTTAAAACCTTGCTTTCAACTGAAAATGCTGAAATGCAAATAATTAACAGTGAATATTACAGCAAAAACGCAGGGCTTGAAAATAACAAGGCTAAATTAGAACAACTTAACGAAGATATTTTCACATATCAAAGCCAAATTAAAGTTGCAACAAACATTGTTAATGAACTTAACACACAAATCAATTCTATTGACCAAGTTGAACTTGATTATACACAAACTCAAGCAAAAGTTGGTGAGTTCAATGCTAACAATAAAAATGCGTATGAAGAACTTAAATCACGTAGGGACGAATATCAAGAAGCATTAACCGCTTCACGCATTAAAATTGCATCAACTGAAGAAAAAATCAAATCACTTGAAAAAGATATTGAACAGTATTCAACTGATATTGTTACAACCAAACAAACAATAGAGCGTTTGAATAACGAATTGTTAAGTCAAATGCGTGTTTATGATGAAGCAATCAACCTTAATAGGTCAAAGAACGAAAATAATGAAATAGAAACATTAAAACAAGAGATTGAAGATTTAAACGCAAAGATTGGTCAGTTTGACGAATTTAAACAAACATTAATGCGTGAGTTGAAAGACTTGGACGATAAAAAGACAGTTTTAACCGCTGATATTGCCAAATTGAACAACAAAATCTATCAAGAAGAAACAAGGCTTCAAAAGGTGGATATTGATATTGAAAATATGCAAGAACGCATTTATGAAGAATACGAACTTACATATAACGATTGTCAATCACTTAAACAAATTGACGAAGATTTTGACTTGAAAGATACATTAATTCAAATTAACAAAATCAAAAATCAAATCAATGCTTTGGGCTATGTTAACATCAATGCTATTGAAGAGTATAAGTCAGAAGGGGCAAGATATGAAGAAATGTCTGCCCAAGTTGAAGACCTTAAAAAAGCAGAAGAAGATGCTGTTAACATTATTAAAGACTTATCAAAAGAAATGCTTGATAAATTCAACACAGAATTCCAGCAAATTCAAGCAAACTTTACAAAAGTGTTTAAAGAATTGTTTGGTGGCGGTAATGCAAGGCTTGAAATTTTGCCAAGCGAAGACCCACTCACCGCAGGTATTGAAATTATTGCTCAACCACCGGGCAAAATGTTAAGCAACATAACATTGTTAAGTGGTGGTGAAAAAACAATGACCGCTATTGCAATCTTGTTTGCAATCTTAAAACTTAAACCAATGCCTTTCTGTTTCTTGGACGAAATTGAAGCAGCGTTGGACGATGCAAACATTGAACGTTACGCACAATATTTAAAACGTTTCAGTGATGAAACACAATTCATTGTTATCACTCACCGTAAGCCAACAATGGAAGTTGTTGACACTTTGTATGGTGTTACAATGGAAGAAAAAGGCGTAAGTAAAATAGTGTCAGTTAAACTTAGTGATGCTGTTAAGCTTACAGCAGACCAAGCACAAGATAAAGATGAAATAAAAGGCTAAATACACAGCATATAGGGCTGTGTATGCCTTTTGCTGTAATCTTAAAAACCACAAAATATGGTTAAAAGATTATATAAAAGCAAAAATAATAAAAACACAAATCAGCACATGGGCTCAATTAAAAGGAACAACAATGGGTATTTTTAAAAAATTTTTTGAAAAACTTAAATATGCTTTTAAACGTACAGAATTGGACGAAGATTTTTATGACGAATTAGAATCAATTTTAGTGTCAAGTGATATGGGCGTTGAAACAGCAATGGATATTATGGACGAATTGCGTGACACTTGCAAAAAGAAATTGATAAAAGATACTGAACGTGCAGAAAAGGAATTGAAAAATATTTTAATTGAAAAACTTAATGCTGAAAAAGTGGATTTCAAATATCCTTTAATTATTACAGTTGTTGGCGTTAATGGTGTTGGAAAAACAACCACAATCGCTAAAATGACAAAGTATTTTCAATCACAAAAGAAGTCTGTTTTGCTTGCCGCAGGCGATACTTTCCGTGCAGCGGCAACCGAGCAACTTAATATGTGGGCAGAAAGGCTTAAAACCAAAATAGTAAAACAAGGCGAAGGTGCAGATAGTGCTTCGGTTGTGTTTGATGCTATTGCAAGTATGAAGGCAAAAAACATTGATGTGCTTATTGTTGACACAGCTGGCAGACTTCACACAAAAACCAACCTTATGAAGGAACTTGAAAAAATCAACACCATTGTCAACCGTGAATATCCAGAAGCAAACAAACTCAATTTGATTGTGCTTGATGCGTCTATCGGTCAAAATTCTATTGCACAAGTAAAAGCGTTTAAAGATAGTGTGAATATTGATGGCATTGTGCTTACCAAACTTGACGGCACAGCAAAAGGTGGCGTGGTGTATCCAATTATAAACGACCTTCAAGTGCCTATTCTTTTCACTGGCTTTGGCGAAGGCGTGGACGATTTATCAGTGTTTGACGCTGAAAACTTTGTTAACAAAATTTTAATGTAATTAAAGGGCAAATATGAATATAGAAGAAAGGGTTAAAATTGCAGTTTTGGTTAAATATTACGGCAAACTGCTTACTGAAAAACAAAGAACAATAATTGCAATGTACGTTGACAACAATTTGTCACTGGCAGAAGTAAGTGATGAACTTGGCGTTTCACGTCAGGCAGTTAAAGATGCGTTGGACAAGGCGTTATCTTCACTTGAAAAGTATGAACAAGTTTTAGGCTTTGTGGCAAGAGATAACAAGTTAAAGAATATAATTGAAAACAAACCTATAACCAACATAGATATGGCAACAAGGTTTGAATTATTATCAATTTTGGAGGACAACTAATGGGATTTTTTCAAAATTTAAGTGATAGACTTAACCACATTTTCAGCAAAATGACAAAGCGTGGCAAGTTGACACAACTTGAAATTAAAGAAGCAATGCGTGAAATTCGTGTGGCACTTTTGGAAGCAGACGTTAACTATTCTGTTGCCAAAGATTTTTGTGCACGTGTTAGTGAAAAAGCCCAAGGTGAAGAAATTTTAAAAAGCCTTACACCAACACAACAAGTTATCAAAATTGTTAGGGACGAATTAACAACTTTAATGGGCGGTGAAAATCAAAAACTCAATATCGCACCAAAGCCTCCAACAGTTATTATGATGTGCGGTTTGCAGGGTAGTGGTAAAACCACAATGTGTGGCAAATTGGCACTTAAACTCAAAAAAGAAGGTAAAAAACCACTTTTAGTTGCGTGTGATATTTACCGTCCAGCAGCAATAGACCAACTTAAAGTTTTGGGCAAATCAATTCAAATTGATGTGTTTGAACGTGGCACACAAAATCCAACAAAAACAGTTAAAGAAGCCATTGCTTACGCTGAAAAATTTGCACTTGATATGGTGATTGTTGATACCGCTGGTCGTTTGCAAATTGACGAAAAATTAATGGAAGAATTAAAAGACATTAAAAAAGCCGTCAAGCCAACTGAAATTTTGCTTGTAATTGATAGTATGATTGGTCAAGAAGCAGTTTCAGTTTCAACCGCATTTAATGATGCACTTGATGTTACTGGCGTTGTGCTTACCAAAACCGATGGTGACACTCGTGGCGGTGCGGCTCTTTCAATACGTCAAGTTATTGGCAAACCTATTAAATTTGTGGGCGTGGGCGAAAAGTTGACTGACCTTGAACCTTTCTACCCAGATCGTATGGCAAGCCGTATTTTAGGTATGGGTGATGTGCTTACATTGATTGATAAAGCACAAGAAGCTGTTGACGAAAAAACCGCACAAGAAATGGAACGTAAATTCCGCGAAAATAGTTTTGATTTTAACGACTATATCGCACAACTTAATTCTCTTAAAAAGATGGGCGGGCTTAAATCTGTGCTTGGTATGATGCCTGGTATGGGTGGTAAATTGCGTGACCTTGAAAACCAAATTGATGAAAAGCAACTTGAAAAAAATAAGGCAATAATTCAATCAATGACAGATAAAGAGCGCAAAAACCCAGATATTATCAATGGTAGCCGCCGCCAGCGTATTGCAAAGGGTGCAGGCGTGCAAGTAAGCGATGTTAACCAACTTATCAAACAATTTAATCAATCTAAAGAAATGATGAAGATGTTAAAAAATCCGAAGGCAAACGGGGGAAAGTTTGCTGTTATGAAGAAATTAATGAACGGTCAGTTCTAATATGTAAAAAACCAAATTTTCAATTAAATTAAAAAAATATTAGAAAACTGCTTGACACACATTAAAAAGTATGTTAAAGTGTAAAGTGAAATTACTTTACAGGTAACAAAGTAAATTAACAAAAGGAGAACTAAAATGTCAGTTAAAATTAGATTAACTCGTTTGGGCGACAAAAAATCACCTTTCTATCGTGTTGTTGTTGCTGATTCACGTGTTGCTCGTGATGGTAAATATATCGAACAAATCGGTACTTACAATCCACTTGCTAACCCAGCAGAAATCAAAATCAATAACGAACTCGCTTCAAAATGGTTAAAAAATGGTGCTGAACCAACTGAAACTGCTAAAACTTTACTTCAAAGAGTTGGCTTGTTAGAAGTTAAAGGTAACAGCACACCAAAAACTAATAACAAGAAAAAGAAAGCATAAGGAGTAGGCTATGCAAGAAATGTTAGAATACATTGTTAAAAATCTTGTGTCTAACCCTGATGCTGTTGAAATTACAGCAGAAAACCAAGGCAAGACCAAGGTTTACAAAGTTAAGGTTGATAGCAAAGATTTAGGTTCTGTTATTGGCCACGGTGGTTGCATTGCAAATGCAATTCGCACTGTTGTTAAATCAACTGCTGGCGAACACGCACGCATTGTTATCAAGTTTGATGAAAAAAATGCTTAACCAAAAGATTTTCTTAATGAAATTCTTAACACTAGGTGTTAAAATGCGGGTTTATACTCGCATTTTTTGTTTGTCTTAACGCAAAATTTTGTTATAATCATATTAAATAGTAGAGCGTTTATTTTAGGGGGCTTATTTTGTACATTGCATCTCAAATTTTGGTTGTTATTGCCGATATATTTTATGTGATTTCAATGTTTGCAAAAAACAAAAAGAATTTGCTTTTGTATCTCATTTTATCGGACTTATTATTTGGTGCACATTATTTTTTGTTAAAGGCGTTTACTGGCGGTTATATATTGTTGGTTGATATTGCCTTTTTAATTTTAACATATATTTTTAATCAAAAGAAAAATAATAAAGCAATCATTATAACGGGTTCAATATCAGCAGTGCTATCAATAATAATTGGTGTGTTCACTTGGGCTGGTGCAATATCTTTGCTTCCTATGATTGGCATGACAATCTATTTTGTTGGCTTCTGCGTTGACAAATTGGTTGTTAACAAAATTTCTTGCAGTGTTAGAAACCTTTGCAACGTCATTTATATGTTAATTTTGGCGTCATATGTTGGTGCTTCACTTGAAATTGTTTTAATGGTTAGTGCTATTGTTGGCTCAATAATCAATTTAAAACATAAAAAGTTGACTCAAACAGCAGATACAACTGAACAAAATGTGACGTCTATCAAAGAAGAACATAATAACAATTAAACGGAGCAATCCAACAACAAAAATAGTTAATTTTGTTTCATAACATAGATAAACACATAAATGAAAATAATAATCAAAACAATTAAAAATTAAGTGGTGAATTATGGAAAAAAATGTTTTAGAAATTGGTAAAATTGTACGTCCACATGGCGTTAAAGGTGCAGTTAAGGTTGTTAAATACCTTGACGCAAATTTTTCACACTTTACAAAAATTTATGTTGGACAACATTTACAACCTGCAGAAATTAAATCTGTGGCAAATCTTAACAATGATGCCTGTGCATTAACTATCGACATAATCAAAGATTGTGATATGGCTGAAAAATTTAGGAATCAATCTGTTTATATTGACCGCAACGATTATGCAGAATATAAAGATAAACTTTATTTAAGCGACTTATTGCACAAAACCGTTTTATCTGAAAAAGGTGAAAAATTGGGCGAAGTTGTTGACTATGATGATTATGGTGCAAGCACAATTTTAACAATAAAATGTGGGGCAGTAAGTTATCAAATTCCTTTTGTTGAAGATATTATAACTTTTAATGCTGAACTTGACGCATTTTTGATTCATGAACAAACTTTTAAGGACGTGAGAATATGAGAATAGATATTTTAACATTATTCCCTGAAATGTTTGCACCATTGAAAGAAAGCATAATTAAACGTGCTGTTGAAGATGGTAAAATTGAAATTAATATAACAAATATTCGTGATTATGCTTTGCCACCACACTATAAATGTGATGATATGCCATTTGGCGGTGGGGCTGGCATGGTTATGATGTGTGAACCACTTTTTAAGGCTATCGAAGCAGTAAAAACTGAAAATTCTAAAATATTTTATATGTCGCCACGGGGCAAAGTTTTTAATCAAGGTTTAGCACGTGAATTATCAACTGAACAGCACTTGATTTTAATTTGTGGGCATTACGAAGGCATTGACCAACGTGTGTTGGATTACTTTAATATACAAGAACTTTCTATTGGTGATTTTGTGCTTACTGGTGGTGAATTGCCAGCAATGGTTGTTGCAGACGCTATTATACGTTTGTTGCCAGGGGTTATCAGTGCAGATAGCACAGTTGAAGAAAGTTTCAGCCAAACAGAACATGAAACTATAACCAAAGATAAACGTGGCAAAAAGGTTAAAAATACTGAAACATTAACGTTGCTTGAATATAACCAATACACACGTCCAGCAGATTTTAATGGGCTTAAAGTGCCTGAAGTTTTATTAAGTGGCAACCATAAAAAAATTGCTGAATTTAGGCACAATCAAGCGTTGGAAATAACAAAACAAAATCGCCCAGATTTATTAAAAAAATAACCCACTTGTAAAATATTTAATTTGAAAAAAATAAACAAAAAATAATAATTAAACTAAAAAAAACCAAAACAAAAATTTAATTAAAGGGAGAATATATGCAAACAAAAATAATAAACCCTAACCACATAAAAGCAAATCAAATTGAAGAAACCGTAACACGTGTTAAGGCATTTATTTTTAATGGTGAATATATTTTCCTTGATAAAATTGATTGGGGATATATGTTGCCCGGTGGTCACGTAGAAGACGGTGAAGATTTTGATTTAGCATTATTGCGTGAAGTGGAAGAAGAAACAGGCATTGTGCTTGACAGTACGGATAAAATAACAAAATTTTATCAAACAGAAAAATATAGAGTTAATGAACGCACTGGTAAAAATAGGCTTAATAGAATTGTTTATTACATGGTGCTGACAACAAAAACACCTAATATCAATGGAATAAATTTAACAGATAATGAACGTGAACACGATTTAAAGGTGATAAAAGTTCATAAAGATGAGTTTGAAAACACTTTAAATGAAGCAATTAAAGCCGGCGTTAATGAATCTTTTGTTGTTATAGCAAAAGAAATGTTAGAAGCCTATAATATTTTAAAGCAAGAAACTATTAAAACAACATTAAAAGATTAAAATAAAAGCAAACTTGTTTTGTGGGTTAATGCTTGATTGAATATCTTAAAATATACACTTAAAAATTTGACAATAAGCAAAACAATTAATACTTTGCAAAACAAAAAGTTAAAAGGATAAATTATGATTAACTGGTTCCCTGGGCATATGAATAAGACATTAAAACAAATGCAGGCAGATAGCAAACTTTGCAACTGCTTTGTTTATATTTTAGACGCACGATGTCCAACAAGTTGTATTAATCCTGAATTTGTTAAAGTGATAAAAGACAAGCCTATTATATATGTTTTAAACAAGGCAGATTTGGTCGGCGATGCTGACATAAACCGCTTTAAAAAGTTTTTCAATGCACATGGCAGTGAGTGTGTAAGTATAAACGCAACTATAAGTGGCAATGCAAAAATAATAGTAAACACAATTAAAAAAGTGTTTAAAGAAAAGGAAGAAAAAAACAAAGTACGTGGTGTTAATTTTATCACACGTGCAATGGTACTTGGTGTGCCAAACAGTGGCAAATCAACAATAGTTAACAACCTTTGTGGTCAAGGTAGAGCAGTAACTGGCAACAAGGCAGGGGTGACACGTAGCAAGCAATGGATAAAGGTTGATGCAAATATTGAATTTATGGATACTCCGGGTGTACTTTTGCCAACTTTTGAAAACGAACAAAAAGCATATAATCTTGCGTTTGTTGGCTCGGTTAGAGATGATGTTTTGAATATTGTTGATATTGCCTGCAAACTTATTGCACGCTTAATGCAAATTAATTCAAACATTTTGCAAACAAAATATGGAGTAGATACAACTAATTATACACACGATATTGAATTACTGGAACGTATTGGTAAAAAACGTGGTTGTATGATTAAAGGTGGCGAAGTTGACACTGAACGTGCTGCAAAAATTTTGCTCACTGATTTCCGTGCTGGTAAACTTGGTAAAATCTGTTTGGAATAATTGGAAAAAAAAATGATAAATACAAAAGAAATATTTGATTTTGATAAGCAATTTTTAAATGAAAATGTTAAATATATTGCAGGCATTGACGAAGTGGGGCGTGGTCCACTTGCTGGTCCGGTTGTTACTGCTTGTGTTGTTATGCCATATGATGATATGATAGACGGCGTGTTTGACAGTAAAAAGGTGACTGCTAAAAACCGTGCAAGACTATATAATGAGATTATAAATAAAGCAATATCTGTATCATTGAGCATGGCAGACAATTTGCGTATAGATGAAATAAACATACTCAACGCAACAAAAGAGTGTATGGCAGATTGTTTTGCACATAGTAAAGTTAAACCTGACTTGTTGCTTATTGATGCAGTTAAACTAAATATTTGTGAAAATGAAAAACCTATAATCAAAGGTGATGCAACAAGTTATGCTATTGCTTGTGCAAGCATTGTTGCAAAAGTTTATAGGGACAAATTAATGGTAGATTATGCAAAGAAATACACACAATATGATTTTGAACACAATGTTGGTTATGGCACAAAAAAGCATATTGAAGCAATAAAACAATTTGGCATAACACCAATACATAGATTAAGTTTTTTAGGCAATATTATAGAGGAAGAAAAATGCAAAAACATACGTATGGAAAGGTTGGCGAAATAATTGCGACTAAATATTTGCAAGCAAAAGGCTATAAAATAATTGCAAATAACTATAAAAATCAACTAGGCGAAATAGATGTGATTGCAAAAGACGGTGATTATTTAGTGTTTGTTGAAGTTAAAGCCAGATTGTCTAATGCATTTGGTAGTCCAATGGAAGCGGTTAACTTACATAAACAAAATAAAATAAGGCAAGTTGCAACTTCATATCTAAAACAACACAAAAAGTTAGAAACCAACTGCCGATTTGATGTGATTTCAATAGTGGGGCAAATTGACGACTATGAAATAACACACATCGAAAATGCATTTTAAAGCATGTAACAAATGACTTTGAATAAATATTGTATTTATAATGTGAAAACTTTTGATGTATGTGATGTATATTAATTAATCTATAAACTAATGCAAAGTTTACCGAACAATAACCACTACAATGCAAAAGGGGAATTTATGAAAAAATGGATATTTTTAGTATTGTCGATTCTGTGTGTGATAGTTGGATTTTTACATATTCCAATTTTATGTTGGTGCGGTGTTGACGTCTTTGCTTTAAGGGGCATTTTGATATTTACTTGGTTGCCAACAATTATCATATTTTCAATTCCTTTGGCAATTTTTGTTGAAAGATATTCTAAAAAAAGTAAAGATAAATCAGAAAAATGAACAAAATTAACACAAATATTGACTAACAAGTTAAAAAATGCTAACATAAAGACATTAATAGGAGAGAATTATGTTTAGTTGTAAAACAAAAATGACACCACAAATTGCAAGCGAATTGTTACATCCAATTTTGGTATGGGCAATTATTTTAACATCTGTAGGTGGTGCTGGCTTGCTTACTTTGTTTGCTTTATATCTATTTATTGGTTTTGAAAACTTTTATATTGACATTTGGCTTTGGGTATGTTTGGTGCTTGGTATCACATACTTTGTTTTGATTTCTATTGGTAAAAAAAATAATAAAAAAATTATGGAAGACGAGTCTGTTTACGAATTTTATGACGACTATTTTACTTTAACATCATTTAAACATGGTGAACAAATTGCAACTGGCAAGGCCTATTATAAAGATATGATAAAGGTTAAAGAATCAAAATCTTACATATTTATCTATCCAAACAAGGCAATGGCATATCCAGTTGGAAAGGCTGATTTAGCACCAGAAGATTTGGTTAAATTGCGTTCAATTCTAAAATTGACAACACCAAAATCAAAATAAAAACATATTTTAGTTTAATTAAATTCTGCTTAAAAATAAGGCAAAGAAACGCAAATTGCCAAAATTGGTTTTACAAAACTCAAAAACTTGATTAATAAAACTCAATTTTATGTAAGGATTTAAATTTTAGCTGTAAAGTAAATATATTTAACAAATTTGCAAAAAACACTTGCAAGTTTGTTTTTTTTGTGTTACTATAATTAAGTTGTTGACGGTCCGCTACCGACCAAGGCAAGAACGTCAAATTTAGGAGGTAACTATGAATATTATCGACCAAATCGAGAAAGAGCAATTACGCAATGACATCACTCCTTTCAATATTGGTGACACTGTACGTGTTAACGTAAAGGTCAAAGAAGGTGACAAAGAACGTATCCAAGCATACGAAGGCGTTGTAATTGCAAAAAAAGGTTCTGGTGTTCGTGAAACTTTCACTGTTCGCCGTGTATCTTTTGGCATTGGTGTTGAAAGAACTTTCCCTGTTCACAGCCCACGTATTGAAAAAATTGTGGTAACAAGAAAAGCAAAAGTTCGCCGTGCTAAAATCTATTACATTAGAGATCTTTCAGGTAAAGCCGCAAAAGTTAAAGAAGACAAGAGATAATCTGTCTTCTTTTTTGTTGCAGTTATAACTATGTTGAATATGAATTGAATTAAGTGAAATTTTTTCTGTTTCAAAAATTGAACTTGAACAATTTTACTAAATAATCTCATATTATTTTTATCAATCAAACATTTGTTCGACTTTTTATTTGACTTATTTTGCCAATATTTGGTATAGTGAACAGATGAGGAGAAAAGGCAATGCTGGCAAAAATTTTATCTTTTGGATTAAATGGTATCACTGGCTATCCAGTTGAAATTGAATTAGATGTTAATGCAGGTTTGCCAGCCTATGATGTGGTTGGCTTGGCTGACACAGCGATTAAAGAGAGTAAAGAACGTGTTAAAAGTGCAATTAAAAACAGCACATATAAATATCCAGTTAACAAAATAATCATCAATCTTGCACCAGCTGACACCCGTAAAGAAGGTAGTATGTACGATTTACCAATCGCACTTGCCTTGCTGATTGCACAAGAGATTGTGCCACAAGTGTCAGTTAAAGATTATGTTGTGCTTGGTGAATTGAGTTTGAATGGTGAGATACGCAGGCTTAATGGTATTATGCCTATGCTTATCAGTGCAAAACAAATGGGTTACAATAAATTTATTATTCCAGCGGATAATGAAATGGAAGCGTCTTTTATAGACCAAATTGAAGTTTACCCAGTTAAAACGCTTAAACAAGCCGTTGATTTCTTGTTGGGAACAGCAAAGTTGAAACCAGCACAAAACAAAACTTTTGAAAGTGCACTTAAACAACATCATTTTAGCCATGATTTTGCATATGTTAAAGGGCAAGCGAGTGCCAAACGAGCAATGGAAATTGCAGCGGCTGGCGGACATAATATTTTGCTTATAGGTCCACCGGGTTCTGGCAAAACTATGCTTGCAAAATGCTTCCCTTCAATTTTGCCAGATATGACGTTTGATGAAAGTTTGGAAGTTACTAAAATTCACAGCGTGGCAGGGTTGCTTGACCAAAAGCAAGGCATTGTTATTGAGCGTCCGTTCCGTAGCCCACACCACACGGCAACTCTTATTGCTTTAACAGGTGGCGGAGCAAAGGCTAAACCCGGTGAAATCAGTTTGGCTCATAATGGTGTGTTGTTCCTAGATGAAATGCCAGAGTATAACCGCAATACGATAGAAACTTTGCGTCAACCTATGGAAGATGGCTACATTTCAGTTTCACGTAATGCAGTGAGCGTACAATATCCTGCCAACTTCACTTTGGTGGCAAGTATGAACCCATGTCCATGCGGTTATTATGGCAGTGAAAAACATGAGTGCAAGTGTTCACCTGCTAGCATACATAAATACCTTTCAAAAATCAGTGGGCCACTTATGGACCGTATAGACTTGCATGTGGTGGTTGATAGCGTTGAATTTGATGATTTAACCACGCATAAACTTGAAGAACCAAGCAGTGCAATTAAACAACGTGTGAACAAGGCACGCCAAATTCAATTAGAGCGCTTTAAACAAACAAAAATATATTCTAATAGCAAAATGGGTGATAAAGAGTTTAAGGAATATTGCACACTAAACAAAGAGTGCACAGATTTGCTTGAACACGCTTTTAAACGTCTTAATTTAAGTGCTAGGGCATACAACCGCATATTGAAAGTTGCAAGAACTATTGCAGATTTAGACGGCAAGCCAAACATTGAAAAGGCACATATTTTGGAAGCAATACAATATCGCTCACTTGATAAAAAATACACAATTTAGATTTAATTAATTTGATTTAAATTTAGTAAATAAATTGTTTGATTTGATAAATGTACGATTTAGATTTAGTAAATGCAAAATTTAGTTGGCAAACAGTTTAAATTTTAAATCAATTTTGGCGGTTAAAATGACAAATAATGAAAAGAATATTTTGTGGTTGGACTTGTTTTCTTCCCTTGGTTATGCAAAGAAGAAAAAATTGCTTGATTGCACTGAAAATGGTGCAGACATCAAGCAGTCTTTTTTGTGTAACCCAAAATACAAAGAAATATTAACTGCTGAAGAATATAACAAAATGGCACAATGCTTGGACGAAACAAAATTTTTGAATTTGATTGAAAGTTTTGCAAGTGAGGGCATTGAGTTTGTAACAATCTATGATAACCGTTATCCAAAACAGTTGTTGGAAATTGACACTCCACCTTTATGCCTTTATTGCAAAGGCAATTTACAGTTGTTATCAAGCAGTTGTGTGTCGATTGTAGGTAGCAGAAAGCCAACAGATTATGGCGTAGTAACAACAAAAGAATATGCAAAAGAATTGTCTATTGCAGGCATAACTATTGTGTCAGGTATGGCAGTGGGGGTTGACAGTTTGGCACACCGCACAGTGCTTGAAAATGACGGTGCCACAATCGCAGTGCTGGCTGGCGGATTGCACAATATATATCCATCAACAAACATTGCTTTATATAGGCAATTAACTGAAAGCAATTTGGTTATCACTGAATCAAGCCCAAACGTGCAACCAATCGCATACTTGTTTTTGGCACGTAACCGTATTATTGCAGGATTAAGCAAAGCAACAATAGTAACCGAAGCGGCAGAAAAAAGCGGTTCACTTACAACTTGCCGTGATGCTTATGAATTTCACCGCAAAGTTTTTGCAGTGCCTGGCAAGATAAATGCCCCATATTCAAAGGGATGTAACAAACTGATAAAAGAAAAAACAGCACAAATAACACTTGAACCAGCGGACGTTTTAAGCAGTTTAGGCGTAAATGCTGAAAAGCTAAAAATGGGGTCAATTCAACTTGACATCAAACAACAAATTGTTATAGATTATATCAAGTTTGAAAAAAAGACTTTTCAAGAAATTGCAGACCATACACATCTTTTGCCAAGCGAACTTAACTCTATTTTGCTTGAACTTGAACTTGACGGATTGGTGTATAAACTTGCAAACAACAGTTATATAATGGCATAGGAGATTTGATGAAATTAGTATTAATAGAAGGTCCTGGTAAACGCGAAAGTATTAAAAAATATTTAGGTGATGAGTATGTTGTATTTCCAACAAAAGGTCATGTGCGTGATTTACCTGCAAAAAGTTTTGCAATAGACCTTGAACATAACTATGAACCTACATATGAAATAATCCCAGAAAAGAAAGCCTTGGTGGCGGAACTTAAACGCTTGGCAAGCAAAGCCGATGCAGTTTATCTTGCAACCGACCCGGATAGGGAAGGAGAAGCGATTGCTTGGCATTTGGCAACAATTTTAGGTTTAGAGAAAGATGCAATGGTGCGTACAGCATTTAACGAAATCAGTAAAAAAGTGGTTAACGAAAGCATTGCAAACCCAAAACCTCTTAACTATGATTTAATCAACGCACAACAAGGTCGCCGTGTGCTTGACCGTATAATGGGTTATCAATTAAGCCCATTGTTAAGCCGTAAAATTCGTGGCAAATTATCTGCTGGTCGTGTGCAATCTGTTACACTTAAATTGATTGTAGACCGTGAAAAAGCAATTAAAAACTTTGTGCCAGTTGAATACTGGAATATTTTTGCCAACCTTAGAAAGGGTGAACAACCATTTAAAGCAGAGTTGGTGCAATATAAAGATAAAAAGATTGAAGTTGAAAACAAAGAACAAGCCGATAAAATTTTGGCAGAAACTGAAAACGCAAATTTTGTTGTAAGTTCGATTGACCGTAAGGTTACATACAGCAAACCATTGCCACCATACACAACAAGCACATTGCAACAAGACGCAATTAAAAAACTTAAAATGAATTCTGGCAGTTACACAAAATGTGCTCAATCTTTGTATGAAGGTGTTATGATTGCAGGTGAAGGCAAAACCGCACTTGTAACATATATCCGTACTGACTCCACACGTGTTAGCCTTGATGCTCAATTTGCGGCAAAAGATTACATTTTAAACAACTATGGTGCAAAATATCACCCTGGTAAATTTAATGAATTTGCTACAAAAAATAATGTGCAAGACGCCCACGAAGCAATCCGTCCAATCAACCTTAAATACACACCAGAATATTTAAAAGGCAAGGTGGAAGAAACTTACCTTAAACTTTACACTTTGGTTTTCAAACGCTTTATTGCAAGCCAAATGAGTTTTGCTCAATATGATAGTTTAACAGTTGATGTAACAGCAAACGATTATAAATTTCGCACATCTGGCAAGGCTCTGATTTTTGATGGTTATACAAAAGTTTATAAACCACAAGATGAAGAAAAGGGCGGAATTAATATTCCAGATTTAATTGAAGGCGAAACGGTTATAAAAGATAGTTTAACCAGCGAACAAAAATTCACCAAACCACCAGTTAGATTTGCTGAAGATACAATCATTAAAGAAATGGAAGTGCAGGGTATTGGTCGTCCTGCGACATATGCTTCAACCATATCTACCTTGTTTAACCGTGAATATATCAAAACTGAAAAGAAATACCTTGTGCCAACCGAACTTGGCATAAAAGTTACAGAATATTTGGAAGAATATTTTGACAATGTGATGAACATTAAATTCACCGCTGAAATGGAAAAACAACTTGACGATGTTGAAGTTGGCAAAATCAAGTGGCAAGAGATTGTTGACGCTTTCTATAAAGACTTTAAAAAGCATATGGACTATGCAAGCCAACAAATGGGCGTAAATATGACTAAATCAGAGCCTGTGCCAAGCGATATTAAATGCGATAAATGTGGCTCTATGATGGTTTACCGTGAAGGTAAGTTTGGCAAATTCTTGGCTTGTTCAAACTTCCCACAATGCAAAAACACCAAAAATATAAATGAACCAGAAATCAAGGTTGAAGAAACTGGTATATGCCCAAAATGTGGTGGGGTTGTAAGTGCAAAATATAGTAAACGTGGCAAACTTTTCTTTGGTTGCAACAACTATCCAAAATGCGACTTTATTTCTTGGGATTTACCGCTCAACGAAAAATGTCCAAAATGTGGTAGCCAACTTATAAAACGTTTTGGCAAAAACAAAACCACAATTTTATGCTCGGGCAAAGGGTGTAATTATGTTAAAGATTAACATTATCGGTGCTGGCCTTGCTGGGTGCGAATCAGCCTTATATTTGGCTAACAATGGCCACAAGGTTAATCTTTTTGATATAAAAACAAAAGCAAAAACACCTGCACACCACAGCGATAATTTTGCTGAAATTGTGTGCAGTAACTCTTTTAAAAGTGATGACGAAAACTCGGCATCTGGTCTTTTTAAACGTGAATTGATGTTGCTTGGCAGTAATTCGGTTAATGTTGCTTATAAATTTAGAGTACCAGCCGGTCAAGCCTTGGCAGTTGATAGAGAACAATTTTCTTCATATATCACCGAACAAATCAAAAACAATAAAAACATAAATTTTGTTTGCAAAGATGTGGCAGAATTTGAACCAGACGCAATCACTATTGTTGCAACTGGGCCATTGACCACAGATAATATGGGGCAAGCCTTACAACAAAAGTTGGGGCAACAATTCTTTTATTTTTACGATGCTGCAGCACCTATTATTGATGCTGAAACAATAGACTTAAATAAGGCATTTTTTGGCGCACGATACGGCAAAGGCGAAGATGATTATTTAAATTGTCCGATGAATAAAGAACAATACCTTAAATTTTACACTGAACTTGTTTCAGCACAACGTGTTGAATTGCACGATTTTGAAAAAGGCAATATTTTTGAAAGTTGTATGCCTATTGAAATTATGGCTTCACGTGGGCAAGATGCAATCCGTTTTGGACCTTTAAAGCCAGTTGGGTTTACAAATCCGCACGATAATTCAAAACCTTATGCCATTGTTCAGTTGAGAAAAGAAAATAATTGTGCTACAATGTACAATATGGTAGGGTTTCAAACAAATTTAACCTTTCCAGAACAAAAGCGTGTGTTTAGTTTAATTCCAGGGCTTGAAAAGGCAACATTTTTGCGTTATGGTGTAATGCACACTAACCATTTTGTTAATTTTCCTGCTTGTTTGGATAAATATTCACGCATTAAAACTGACAGCAACATTTTCATTGCAGGGCAATTGAGTGGGGTTGAAGGCTATGTTGAAAGCATTGCAAGTGGACTTTATTGTGCCATAAATGTACATCAAATGTTAACAGGCAAACCACTTGTTGAATTTTCAGCAAACACAATTATTGGTGGGCTTTATAACTATTTAACAAATGCCAACACAAAGCATTTTCAACCAATCAATGCAAACTATGGCATTTTAAACCCAATCAATATGCGTGATAAGGCTGAACGCAATAAGGCTTATCGTGTTAGGTCTCTTGAAGAAATTAAATCAGTTGCAAATCAGTTAAAAAATCAAAAATAAAATTTTAAGCCTAACAAATAAAAACAGGATAATTGTTATGTTTGGTTAAAAGAAATTGAAAAATCACCAAACAAAATAAACAAAGTTTTGTTTTACAATTTGCTTTGTTTGGCAAAAAATTAAAAGGAGATAAAATTGGAACAATTTAGAGGAACAACCATTGTGGCAGTTAAACGCAATGGTAAAACAGTTGTTGCTGGCGATGGTCAAGTAACAATGGGACAACAAGTTATTTTTAAAGGCACAGCACACAAAGTGCGTAGGCTTTTTGACGGCAAAGTTGTTGTTGGCTTTGCAGGTGGCACAGCAGACGCTTTTGCAATGTGTGAAGAATTTGAAAAATTGCTTAACAAATATAGTGGCAGTTTGATGCGTAGTGCGGTTGAATTTGCAAAAAATATTCGCAGTCAAGGGCACAACAATGCAGAAGCTCTTATGATTGTTGCAGATAAACAAACTTTGCTTATTCTTTCAAGTATGGGCGATGTTATTGAACCAGACGATGGCATTTGTGCAATAGGCAGTGGTGGCAACTATGCTTTGGCAGCAGCAAAAGCACTTTATAAAAACACAGATTTAGATGCTAAAACAATAGCAATCAAAGCAATGGAAATTGCAACTGATATTTGCGTGTTTACAAATGGCAACTATGTTGTTGAGGAGGTGTAGAGTATGAGTAGCATTATGACTTGTAAAGAAATAGTTTCAAGTCTTGACAACTATATTATTGGTCAATCAAAGGCAAAACGTGCGGTGGCAATCTGTTTGCGTAACCGTTATCGCCGTAGCCAACTTGATAAATCATTAAGTGAAGAAATCACACCAAAGAACATCATATTAAAAGGGCCAACTGGTGTTGGTAAAACTGAAATTGCACGTAGGCTTGCAAAACTTGTTAATGCTCCTTTTGTTAAAGTTGAAGCAACAAAATACACCGAAGTTGGTTATGTTGGCCGTGATGTTGAAAGTATGATTCGTGATTTGGTTGGCGTTGCAGTGCGTATTGTGCGTCAAGAACAAACCGACAAAATAAAAGATAAAGCAATCACAGTGGTTGATAAAAAAATCACAGATATTTTGTATCCTATCAAAAAAAGCACAAAGCCTGAAAATGTAGATACTGAAAATTTCCGTGCTGATTTTTATGCAAACTATAAAGCCGGTAAATATGATAAAGACACCATTGACATTGATGTTAAAGACGAACCACAACAAATGAACCTTATGGACGGTATTGGGGCAGAAATCAACATTGGTCAAATTATGGGTGGCATTATCAAAGCACCACGCAAATTAAAAAAGATGACAGTTGAACGTGCACGTGAACTTTTGTTGGACGAGGAGTGTGATAAACTTATTGACCCAGATGCGGTTAATAAAGAAGCAATCTATCGTGCTGAACAACAAGGCATTATCTTTATTGATGAAATTGACAAAATTGCAGCAAAAAAGAATAATGGTCAAGACGTTTCACGTGAAGGTGTGCAACGTGATATTTTACCTATTGTGGAAGGTAGTGTGGTTAATACTAAATATGGTGTAGTTCACACAGACCATATACTTTTCATAGCAGCGGGTGCGTTCCACATTGCCAGTGTTAGCGATTTGATACCAGAACTTCAAGGTCGTTTCCCAGTTATTGTTGAGTTGGATAGTTTAACAAAAGAAGACTTTAAAAAGATTTTAACAATACCACAAAATGCACTTATCAAACAATATCAAGAATTGTTGCGGGTTGATAATGTTGACCTTGAATTCACTGATGACGCCATTGACGCCATTGCTGAACTTGCAGCAGACGAAAATGAAACAAATGAAAATATTGGGGCACGCCGTTTGCAAACGATTATGGAACTTTTGCTTGAAGATATTTCTTTCAATGCAAGTGATAACAACCCAATGGTTAAGGTTGTGGTAGATAAACCATTTGTACTTAATACCATGAACGCACTTATTCATACGCACGACTTCAAAAAATATGTTTTATAATAAGATTGCTTAATTAAAAAGCAATAGAAAAACAAAAGGAAAAATTATGGAAATAGTATTATTGGTTATTGTTTTGGTAGCAATGGTTGCAACAGTTGTGACTGTTTACGCTTTAACAAAAAAGAAAATCATTTTAACAGTTGGTGAAGACATATTTACCTTTAAAATCAAGGGCGATATGATGTATATTTTCTTAAATCAAAGCCAATTTAACATTCGTTTGCCACAACTTTATTATGGCGAAAAATTTATTGCTGAAATAGACGGCAGACAATATCAAATCTATGCTAAATCAAACTATTTTGGCAACAAAGTTTACATAGATATGTATGATTTAGATAACAATTTGCTTGCAACAAACAGAAAAGATGGAAACACAAAATAACAAAACTTTTTTGGATAGATTCAAATTGATGCTTTCAGCGGAACAGGTTGAAAAACTTGTTTCCACACGCATCATAGTTTTTGGCACGGGTGGTGTTGGCAGTGCAGTGTGCAATTTTTTGGTGCGTTCTGGCATTTCTAACTTGACAATCGTTGATTTTGACACTATTGACATAACCAACCTTAACCGTCAACTTGTGGCAAATCAAACCAATGTTGGCAAACTTAAAGTTGAAGAAATGAAAGCCCAACTTTTGAATATCAATCCAAATGCAAAAATAACCGCCATCGCTGAAAAATATGATGAAAACAGCACCATCGATTTAAGCCAGTTTGATATTATCATTGATTGTATTGACGATATTAAGGCAAAAAAACACCTTATTATGCAGGCAAAGGCAAACAATGTTTATATTCTTTGTTCAATGGGGGCGGGCAATAGATATGCTGAAATTCCTAAATTTGAAATTGCAGATATTTCAAAAACAAGTTATGATCCAATCGCAAAAATACTACGCAAGTTTTGCGCTGAAAACCGCATAAACAAACTTGATGTGTGTTACACTAAACAAAAAGCAACAAAATTTGATTGCAAAACAGTGGCTAGCGTGGTATACTATCCAGTGATGATGGCTGGCACAATTGTTGCAAAAGTTATAACAAAAATTGTTGGCTAGTAAGCAAAATATAGTTGGTTTGAAATATAGAACCAGAAAGGAGAATATTTTGGAACAAGTTAAAACCGAAAATTTTGATAATGTTATCAATTCAAAGGACTTAACAGTTGTTGACTTTTCAGCAACTTGGTGTATGCCTTGCCGTATGCTTAAACCTATTTTGGAACGTTTAAGTGGCAAAATGAAAAACATTAAATTTTATAATTTAGATATTGACGATAGTGAAGAAATTGCAAAACGTTATCGTATATTCAGCGTGCCAACAGTTGTATGTTTTAGAAACGGCAAAAAAATCGATAGCAGTGTTGGTTTGATTTCAGCAGATGAAATGGAAGATTTCATCACAAGATGCGAAAACACACAGGTTGAATAAGAGCACAAAGGAGTTATGGCATGGAGAAAGTATGCCAAAGTTGTGGTATGCCAATCACTGATAAAAGTGTTTTAGGTAGTGAGAAAAATGGTAAAATTAACCAAGATTATTGCAAATATTGCTATAAAAATGGCGAATTTATTGACAAAGTTGATATGCAAACATATATCAAGATGTGTTCTCAATATGGGGCTCAGGCTGGTATGACCAACGAACAAATGAATGACTATTGTGAAAAATTATTTCCAACCTTAAAAAGATGGAAAACCAAATAATTTTTTGATTTAAAAACTGTTTTTAAGAATATCACATCAGTTGATATTCTTTTTTTATCAAATTATCTTACAGATTACAGGCAAACTTTTTTTACTATTATTTTTCAGTAAATATCCTGATAATAAAATTTAAGTATATTTTTGCTTAATTGATTTAACAATTAAATATTGACAAAATATGCAATAAGTGATATATTATCACACGGAGAATGAAAAATGACAGAAAAGATTTATTTAGACAACGCTTCAACCACACGTATCAGTGGCGAAGTGCTTAACGAAATGAACAAAGTTTACACATCAACTTTCGGCAATTCAAGTTCTTTGCACAGTTTTGGTCGTGACGCAAGTGCTTTAATTGACGCTAGCCGTGACACTATTGCTGATTCAATCAACGCCAAAAGCAATGAAATTTATTTTACAGCAAGTGGCAGTGAAGCAAACTCATGGGCTATCATTGGCTTAGCAAACGCTAATAGGGCAAAAGGTAACCAAATTATCACAAGCAAAATTGAACACGAATCCATTTTAAACGCTTGCAAATATTTGGAAAAAAATGGTTTCCAAGTTACTTATTTGGACGTTGATAAAAACGGCTTTATTAACTTTGCAGATTTGTTGCACGCAATCACAGATAAAACAATTTTGATTTCTATTATGTCTGCGAATAACGAGATTGGCACAATTCAAAATATCAAAGCCATTGCACACACCGCACACGAAAAGAACATTATTTTCCACACTGACGCAGTGCAACTTTATGGTCATATGACACTTGATGTTAAAGATTTGGGCATTGATGCAATGACAATGAGTGCACACAAAATTTATGGTCCAAAAGGCGTTGGTGCTTTGTATTTAAGCAATGACGTTGCAATCGACCCAATTGTGTTTGGTGGCAATCAAGAACGTTCACGCCGTGGTGGCACAAGCAACACTGCTGGTATTGTTGGTTTTGCAAAAGCAGTTGAAATTGCAGTTAGAGATATGGCAACCAACAACCACAAATTGCGTGCGTTAAGTGAATATTTTATTTCAAAAATCACAAGTTCTGTTGAAAATATTATTATCAATGCAAACATCAAACAAAAATTGCCTCACATCGTTTCAATTTGCTTTGTCGGTGTTGACGGCGAAAGTTTGCTTACAAAACTTGACCTTGCTGGTGTGGCTGTATCAACTGGCAGTGCATGCACAAGCAACAGTTTAACAGTTTCTCACGTTATTTCAGCAATCGGCCTTAAACCTGATGATGCAAAAAGCACAATCCGTTTCAGCCTTGGCAAAAACAATTCTTATGAGGAAATTGACACCGCAGTTGCAATCATTGCAAAAGCAGTTGAAGATTTACGTGAATATTCATCAACTTATGGCTTGAAAATTCGCAAAAGGAAGGGGGATAAATAATGTATAGCAAAACAGTTTTAAATTTATTTGCAAACCCAGTTAACGCAGGCAGAATTATGAAACCAGACGGCATTGCAAGCCTTTCAAACCTTGAAGGTACTGCAAACGTTGAATTCTCACTTCGTATTGAAAACGATTTGATAACCGCTTGTAACTTCCGTGCACAAGCAAACCCATACATAGTTGCAATTTGTTCAACAATCACAAAAATGGTTATTGGCAAAAGCATTGATAGCGTTATGCTTGACCAATCAGTTGTTAAACGTAACCTTGGTGAAGATAGCGATATTGACATCACTTTCTGCATTGAGTGTTTAGATTTGGCTATTGAAAACTATATTGAAGCGCGTGAAAAAGAAGGCAAACCAAAATCAACCCGTGGCAGAAAGAAAAAAATTGTTTTAGACGCTGAAACAAACAACACAACAACAGAAGAAACAGCAGACGAAGAAACAACCGAAGATAACACTGACGATTTGTCAGACTTTGGTGAAAATTTTGTTGTTACAAGGCCAGAAGAAGGCGTTTTGCTTGACCCTGGATTTGCAGTTGACTATAAGCCAGAAGAAAAGGTTGAAGAACAACCAAAAGAAGATAAACCAGTTGAACAACCAAAACAAGAACAAGCTGAAAACCAACCTAAAAAGAGGGGTAGACCCAAAAAACTTGTTTTTGAAGGTGGCATTTTTGATAATCCACTTTTTGCAGATTTCTTCAACAAAAAAGAAGACTAATATATTAATTAACCAATTTATTTTGCTATGCTCATAAATATGGTTTGTTGTATTCATAAAAAAGCAGGCTAATTTCAGCCTGTTTTTTATTGTGTTGTTTGATTAATCTATTAATTAATTGGTGCTGTTGCAACTTATAAATTAACAATAAGATTTTTACAAATTTTTACATATTTTTTATATTTTGGCAGACAATAGAGTAAGGGGGAAATATGAAAGATTTATTAATTGGTATGGGGCTTGGCTTTGTTGTTGGTGCAATCACTTGTAAATGCAACAAACCAGTGGCGGATACGGTGCAAAAGGGTGTTGAAAAGGGTAAGGAAATTATCACTGATGTTGCCGAAGAAATCAAAACTCAAACAAAAAAATCAAAACAACAAGAAACCAACTAAATTTGTAATCAAAAAGGGCTTTAATAAGTCCTTTTTTTAATGGTTATTTATTGAATTTTAATTTATGATTTAACAAATTATGCGTGGTGTTTTCTTTACAATAAAAAGCCAATATGCTAAAATATAATAGTATGAAAGCAATGGGAATTGATTTTGGATTAAGACGTATAGGTGTGGCTTTTAGTGATGAAACAAAATTTTTGGCTTCACCATATGAAGTTTACGTAAGGCAAGGGGACTCGCAAGATATTCAGCATTTTGTTGATTTGGTTGAAAAAAACAAAGTTGACGAAATTGTGTGTGGTTTGCCTATGAATATGCAGGGTGAGGAGCAAGAAATTGCTGTTGAAACACGTGCATTTATGAACGAATTGCAAGCCAAACTTGCAGTTCAAATCATTTTTGTTGATGAACGCCTTTCTTCTGCTATGGCTGAAGATGTGCTTAAACAAACTGAAAGAGATTGGAAAAAGCGTAAACAAAAATTAGATGCCGTTGCTGCTTCAATTATATTGCAAGATTATTTAGATAATATAAGGAGATATTAATGGAAAATAAAAGAACAAAAAAAGTGGTTGCTAAAAACCCAATAGAACAAATTTTGGACGAAAATAACACAGAAAATATTGTGCTTTTTGACGATCAACAAAATCCAATCACATTTGAACAAGTGGCTTTGATTCCGCTTGACCGCACAAATGCACTTTATGCAATTTTAATTCCTATCACACCAATGCAAGGGGTTAATGAAGGTGAAGGTGTTTTGTTTGAAATTGATGAGCAAAAACAATCACTTGAAGTTGTTAGCGACCAACAAATTATTGATGATGTTTTGGAAGTTTACCAAGCATTGTTAGACCAAGGCGAAGACGAAGGTAAAAAATAAACATTGCTTTATTTAACACCTTTTAAGTTGAAGACTTAAAGTTTGTGTGTTTCTTTTATAACACGCAATGGCTTAAATAATTTAGTTGAATTTAGTTTGATATTATTAAGCAAAAAATTGTCAATATATTGTTGACTTTTTTTTGTTTTTTTGTTAGTATTTGCTTGTTCAATGAAAAAAGCACCCATTACGATTGCTTATCTGTTGCCTAAATATGGTTTTAAAGCAAAATGAATAATGGGGAAGAGACAAACAGGAGGTATAAATTAATGTCAGTTATTTCAATGAAACAATTATTAGAGGCTGGTTGTCATTTCGGTCACCAAACCCGTAAATGGAACCCAAAAATGAAGAAGTATATTTACACAAGCAGAAATGATATTCACATTTTGAACCTTGAAGATACTTCAAAACAAATTGATGCAGCATATGTATTCATCAAAGAAAAAGTGCTTGCAGGTGCAAACGTATTATTTGTTGGCACAAAGAAACAAGCCAGCGAAACTGTTAAACAAGAAGCAGAACGTTGTGGTATGTTCTATGTTAACACACGTTGGTTGGGCGGTACACTTACTAACTTCACAACAATCCGTAAACGTATTGACCGCATGAACAAACTTAACAATATGGAAACACTTGGCGATTTCGATTTGTTGCCTAAAAAAGAAGTTATCAAACTTAAAGCAGAACGTGATAAACTTGCTGCAAACCTTAGCGGTATCAAAGATATGACTTCAATTCCAGGTCTTATCATTTTGGTTGACCCACACATGGAACATATTGCAGTTAAAGAAGCAAAACGTCTTGGTATTCCAACTGTTGGTATTGTTGATACAAACAGCGATCCAGATGATGTTACAGTTTGCATCCCAGCAAATGATGATGCTATCGGTTCAGTTAAACTTATCCTTAGTGCTTTAACAGACGCTATTATGGAAGCAAAAGGTGGCGAAATTTTACACGACCTTAACGCTGAAGATGAAGATGTAAGCATGGAAGCAATGGTTACTGGCGAAATCGTTAAAGAAGACGAAAAACCAGCAGAAAAACCAGCACGTAAACGTGTTGCAAAAAAAGCAGAAGCAACTGAACAACCAGTTAAAGAATAGAAAGGGGGATTTTATGGTTATTACAGCAAAAGACGTTGCAAATTTAAGAGATATGACAGGTGCAGGCATGATGGACTGCAAAAAAGCATTAACCGAAGCAGATGGTAATGTAGACAAAGCCGTTGAAATTTTACGTGAACGTGGTGTTGCGAAAGCAGCCAAAAAAGAAGGCCGTATTGCAGCAGAAGGCTTTATTGAAAGTTATGTTCATGGCAATGGCAGTTTTGCTTCACTTATTGAAATCAACACTGAAACAGACTTCGCCGCTAAAAACGAAGAATTGCGTGAATTTGCACACAACCTTGCAATGCAAGTTGTTGCATCACGTCCAATTTGTGTAAATATCAACGAAGTACCACAAGATTTAGTTGAAAAAGAAAAAGAAATTTACCGTGCTCAACTTATCAACGAAGGCAAACCAGCCAATATTGTTGACAAAATTGTTGAAGGTAAAATCAACAAATACTATGAAGAAGTTGTTTTGATGGAACAAGTTTACATCAAAGACCCAGACGGCAAAAAGAAAGTTAAAGATGTTTTAACTGGTCTTATTGCAAAGATTGGTGAAAAAATCACAATCCGTCGTTTCACACTTATGGTAATGGGTGAAGGCCTTGAAAAACGTAATGACGACTTTGCTGCAGAAGTTGCTGCACAATCTCAAATGAAATAATCTTAAAATCTTTAAAACAGTTGAAGATATTGTTAAGATGTTTATTTAAAGACAAAATAGCAAGTTAATTTTACTTGCTATTTTTTTTGCTTTTAGTTATTATATTTTAGATTATATTAGTTATATTTTAATTAAATAAATCTATTTTGTTTTAAGGAGAAATTTTTTAATGAACGAAGACGTTGAAATGACTATGATGGACTTTGAAGAAAAGTTAGAAAAACAATTCAACCATTTTATTGATGAGTTAATGCTTATCCGTGTTGGCAGGGCAAACCCAAAACTTATTGAAGGCATTAAGGTTGATTATTATGGCACACGCACACCAATTAACCAAACTTCAAATATTATTGTGCAAGACGCACGTATGTTAGTAGTGTCACCATGGGATGCAAGCACACTTAAAGCAATCAAAACTGGCATTGAAGCGGCAAATTTGGGTGTTTCTGTTAGTGATGATGGCAAAATTATCCGTGTTGGTTTCCCAATGCTTACAGAAGAACGCAGACGTGAATACAGCAAAGATGCAAAAAAATTGTTGGAAGAAGCAAAAATTGCAATGCGTAACGCACGCCGTGATTGCCTTGACGTGTTTAAGGACATGAAAAAGAACAGCACAATTAGTGAAGACGATTTAGCAGGTCTTGAAAAAGATGTGCAAAAGAGTTTGGATACTTACACAGATAAAGCAGATGTCGCCTGCGAAAGGAAAATTCAAGAAATAATGGAAGTTTAATGAATATTCAAAAACTTAAAAACAACCCACGTTTGCCACAGCACATTGCATTGATTATTGACGGCAATGGTAGATGGGCAAAAAAGCGTGGTATGGTGCGTATGATAGGGCATAAATACGGTTTTGAAAACCTTAAAAAGCAAATCGAATTTGTGCGTGAACTGGGTATCAAAAACCTTTCACTTTACTGCTTTTCGGCTGAAAATTGGAAACGTCCTAAAAAAGAAGTTGACTATCTTATGCAACTTTTTGACCAAATGCTTGATGAATATGAAAAAGAGTATTTGAACCAAGACGTGCGTGTTATTATTTCTGGTGATATGTCAGACGAACGCATACCAGTTAATATAAGGCAAAAAGCGGTGAAATTAATGCAACAAACTAAATCAAAAACTGGCTTTATTTTAAACCCTTGTATCAATTATGGCGGTCAACAAGAAGTGCTTATGGCGGTGAATAAATGTATTGCTGACGGCGTAACAACAATAACAAAAGAAGAACTTGAAAAACGCCTATATTCAGCAGAATTGTTGCCACTTGACTTTGTTATTCGCACATCTGGTGAGCAACGCACAAGCAACTTTATGGTTTGGCAGGCATCATATGCAGAGTGGAGTTTTCCAAAAACATATTGGCCAGCATTTACAAAATATGATTTGGTTAAAGCATTAAAAAATTATTTAAAGAGAGAGCGTAGATTTGGCGCGATAAAGGAAGACAAATGAAAAAGAGATTTTTAACAAGTATTTTTATTGTTTTGGCAACAGCTTTAGCAATCGCAAGCAAGTTTTTGCCTAACAATATTGGCGATTACATTTTTGATATATTTGTTATCTTTATTTGCTTTGTTGCAAGCAACGAGATGGCAAATATTTTAGCAAAGCGTGAAAAAGAGCCTAACCGCATATTTAGTATGTTTTATATTGTGCTGAACTATGTTATTTTGCTTATTTGCAACGGCAAAATGAATATTGGCTTTGTTGCACTTATCCAAATTGGGGCAGTGTTAGTTTACGCATTTTTGGTTTGTTTGTTTGAGTTCTTTTCAAACACTCAAGCAGGCTTCCGTGTTGCATTTAAAACAGGTATTTATACATTAATTAACTGCCTTTACCCAACATTTATGTTTGGCACATTGCTTGCAATTAACCGTATGGACGCATACACAAGCGTTACAAGATTTTCAGTGCCATTTATCCTTTTGGTGTTTGCTGTTACAATGCTTACAGACACATTTGCATATCTTATCGGTTCAGCATTTAAAGGCCCAAAACTTGCACCAAAAATCAGCCCTAACAAAACAATCAGTGGGGCAGTTGGTGGCATAATCGGTGGCGTGTTTGGTGCTATGCTTGTTTATGTTGTTGTGCGTTTCTACAACGGCTGGCAACCAATTTTGACCAACCTTAATATGGAGTGGTGGCACTTTATGCTTATCGGCTTTGTGGCTTCAGCAGTTGGTCAAGCAGGCGATTTGTTTGAAAGCTATTTGAAGCGTAGAGCAGATGTTAAAGATAGCGGAACAATTTTCCCTGGACATGGTGGTATGATGGATAGGATTGATGCAATGTCATTTGTTTCAACTTTCATCTATATCATTTTGGTTTGTGTTTTAATTTAATTTTGATAAGTTAACTATTAAATAGACCTATCGTATATCGCTTTGAATTTGATAAATTTAAAAGGTTGATTAAAACGTTATTAAGTGGGTTTAAATTAATTAATAAATCAAGCAAGGAAGTTTGAAATATCAAATAAAAGATATTTGAACTATAAATCAGAAAAAACAAAACAAAAGATAAATTAACACAAAATTTTTAAGTGTGATTGCTTAAAATTGTGTTAATTTTTGAATTAAAGGTTAAAAGCAGAAATATTATATTACTGATATATTCTGATGCATTATTAATGTAGTTTCGATTAATATTATTCAATTAATAATTATTGAAATCAGATTATTTGGTAATTAAGTTTGCTTTAAAAAATTAATATAAATTATAATCATCAATTTACGGAGCAATATACATTTTATATGTTTAATATGTTAAGCGTATCTTCAACTTTTACTTACATTGGCTATATTTTGTTAGCCATTGTTGTTTTGTTGCTTATGGTGCTTATTCACGAGTTTGGGCACTATATTGCAGGCAAAATTTTAAAGTTTGAAATCACTGAATTTAGCGTTGGCTTTGGACCTAAATTGTTACAGAAAAAAAAGAAAAATGGTGAACTTTTCACATTAAGGCTTATTCCACTTGGTGGCTATTGTGCCTTTGCTGGCGAAAATGAAGATGGAACAGACAATCCAAAAGCGTTTAACAACCAAAAGCCTTGGAAACGCCTTATTGTGCTATTTTGTGGTGCATTTTTCAACTTTTTAAGTGCTATGATTTTCTCATTTGTGGCTTTAATGGCTTGCGGATATGAACAACTGCAAGTTAAAAATATTCAACCAACTTCAATCAACTACACATATTTGCAAAAAAATGATGTGATTTATGGTATTGAAGGCAAGAAAATTGACTTTGTTAAAGACGATATGTTTGATAGCCTTATCACTGAATATTTAAGCAAAAATTTTAAAACATATCAGGGTGAAGATATAACTACTGAAAACAGTTTTGAAGATAATGGCAAAACTTATTATATTGTTGAAAATGAAATTGATTTTATGCTTAAACGTGATGGCAAAAAAATTACACAAACTGGCAAAATCAATGTTGTGTATGACAGCACTGGCAAAATGCAAGGCTGGACAATGTTTGCAACAAATCAAGACACTGGTGAAATTTCAATAGGGTATTACCACTATTCATTTGGTGAAGCCTTGTTGCAGGCAATACCTTTCACTTGCCGTTGGGCATGGAAAGTGCTGATTATCTTTGGTCAACTGCTTACTGGCAAACTTTCAATCACTGCGTTGGGTGGGCCAGTTACTACAATCAAGAGTATGGCAACTATGACAATGCAAAGTTTCAATTTCTTGTTCCTTTTGTTGCCACTGATTGCAGTTAACCTTGCAGTGTTTAACTTATTGCCAATTCCAGCGTTGGACGGCTTTCAAATGATATTTGTAATAATTGAGTGGATACGCAAAAAGCCAATCAAACGTGAAGTTATTAACACAATCAACAATGTTGGTTTAATATTATTATTTGCCTTTGTTATTGTGGTTGATGTGTTGCAATTTGTTTTATAAATCATTATAGAAAATAGGCTTAAATTATTATAGACAATAAAAATCACCTTTAAGATTGAATTAAGTTTAAAATAGCAAAAAACGTGCTAAATATGCACGTTTTTTTAGTTTAATTTAACAAAAAATCAAAGAAAAATTAACTTTTAAGCACAAATGTGAAGGGAATTGTATTATTGACACGGCATACATTTTGTGTTACAATATTAACATTAATAAAATATAAAAGGGAATTATGGATAAATTAACAGTTTTAGATGCTATCTATGACGGGCTTAAGTTTAAAGACGCTGTTTACAGTGAAAAAACAAATGTTTGCACTGTTGATTTTTTGTTTAATCCAGATTCTTTTAAACCAACAGATGAAGCAAAGCAAAAAATCATTGAAACACTTAACACTGAAATTGGCGATTTTGTTAAATACGACCTTAATTTAACAGCTTGTCCGCTTGATAAACGCACGATAGCAAACTATACATACACAACAATAACAAATAATTTTCCAGCAATGAACAAAGAATTTAGTTTTGACGATATAACCGTTGAAATTAACCATATGAAAGTTGATGTAAGGTTAAAACTTGCACCTTCAACTTATGAATATGCCACAGAACTTAATAGGGCAGAATTGGTTGCTGAAAAATTAAATGAAAGTTTTTTTGCAGAATTTAATGTGATTTTTGAAAAGAAGGAAGAAGGCGAACAACCACAAAAAAGTTATATTGAAAACAATGCAGAATTGCTTGAAAGTATTAAGATTAACGAAGATAAAACAATATATCATTTAAGTGAAATAACTGATATTATTGGCAAAAATGATTATACCACAGCAATGGATTATAGCAAAATTAAAACTGCAATGGAAAACGTTGCAATTTGCGGTGAAGTGACAAACGTGCAACGCAGAACTTACAATAGGAAGTTCACTAGAAACGGTGAAACACAAAATATTGAAAAATCATTTTTCAATGTTGCTATTCGAAATGACGGCAAAATTATGTATTGTTCAATCTTTCCAAAACAATCAGACGAAAGCAAAGGCGATTTGATTGAAGTTGGTATGAAAGTATGTATGTTTGGCTCTTTCCGTGAATACAACGGAAAATTGAACTTTACAGCAAACACTATTGCACGTTGTGAGTATACACGTGATGATATTAAAGGGGCAACAAAGCACGTTAACGCTGAATATCACACCGTGTTCCCACAAGAATATGTAGACTACGAGCAAAAAGGGTTGTTTGATGAAGAAGACAAAGTGTTTGAAGGCACTTATGTTGTATTTGACCTTGAAACAACCGGTTTGGAATCAAATAAAGATGAAATTATTGAAGTTGGTGCTTGCAAAATTGAAAATGGCAGAATAACAGAAACCTTTTCAACCTTCGTTAAACCAAGCAAGCATATTCCACGTGAAATCACTGAGCTTACAAGCATTAATGATGCTATGGTTGCAGACGCACCAACAATTAATTATGTGTTGCCAGACTTCTATAAATTCTGCTATGGAGCAACATTGGTAGGGCATAATGTTTCGTTTGATATTGGCTTTATTTATGCTGCTGCTAAAAAGTTATCATATACCTTTAATAATCCACTTATGGATACTATTGAAATGGCACGTAAAAAATTGCCTGGTCTTAAAAACTATAAACTAGGCACAGTTGTAGATAAACTTAAAATTGTGTTAGATAACGCACATAGGGCAATCAATGATGCCACAGCAACTGCCAAAGTGTTTATTAAATTGATGTAAAACACTTATTAAACACTAAATAAATGATAAATAAGGAAAATTAACAACTCAAAAATTAAAGTTTTGTCCTATTATTAAGGCTAAAACATTGAAAAATGGGTTAAAATACAGGCATATTTTATATATTATTATATAAAAACTGGTAAAAACTATTGATTAATTAATTTTGATGTGATATACTGATAATGATTTCTAGGGGTGGCAGTTGCCACCCCTGCTTGTTTGTTAATAGCAAAATTTAGTTTAAGAAGTGTTAAAAGCTTATTAAAACTATAAGGCAAAACATTATCGCTGAAATATTTGCAAACAAGGCAGTAAATTTTAAAATTTAAGGAGATATATGAAAGTTAGCGAAATTGTTAAACAACACATTTCACCATTATTCACAGGCGAAACACGCTTGGTTGATGTTGAGTATGAAAAACGCAATGACGGTATGCACCTTGTGGTGTATATTGACAAACCAACAGGGGTGCAAATTGAAGATTGCGTTAAAGTAAGCCATATGCTTGACCCTGTTTTGGACGAACTTAACCCAACAAATGATGAAACATATTCACTTGATGTTTCAAGTTATGGGTTAGATAAACCACTTAAATTTGATTGGCAATTTAAAAAATATACTGGCGAAAAGGTTGAAGTTAAATTATACCGTAAACTTGACGGCAGAAAAGAGTTTGTTGCAACACTGTTATCTAGAGATGAAAATGCAACACAATTTAATGTTGATAATCAAAATATAACAATACCTAACACGGATATTGCATATATCATACCATATATAGAGTTTTAAGGAGAACATAAGAAAATGATTAACAAAGACTTTTTTGAAGCATTAAAAGATTTGGAAGCCGAAAAAGGCATTAATGAAGAAGTGTTTATTTCAGCATTGGAACAAGCCCTTACCGCTGCATACAAGAAGAATTGTGGTATGGCAAAAAATGCACAAGTTAAACTTTCACCAGAGAAAAACACAATTAAAATTTATTCATACCGCACAGTGGTTGATAATGTTGAAGATGAAGAAAAAGAAATTTCTTTGGAAGAAGCTAAACAAATCAAACATAGTTATAAAGTGGGCGATTTAGTTATGCAAGAAGAAAGCACAAAAGACTTCAATCGTATTGCTGTTCAAACTGCAAAACAAGTTATCACACAAAAAATCAAAGAAATTGAAAAACAATCAATTTATAAAGATATTGCTGAAAAAGAAGGCAAATTGATTGTTGCAAACGTAAAACGTATTGACGGTGAAAATGTTTACCTTGAAATTGGTGGCACAACACTTGAAGGTTTGCTTACAAAACGTGATATGTTGCCAACTGACAACTTCCATATTGGCGACCGCATTAAAGTTTATGTTCGTTATATTAAAGACGACTTCCGTGGTGCAGTTGTTCAAGTAACACGTACACACGCAAATTTTGTTAAACTTTTGCTTGAAATGGAAGTACCAGAACTTAACAATGGTGAAGTAAGTATTGTTTCAATCGCACGTGAAGCAGGTATGCGTACAAAAATTGCTGTTACAACAAGTGTGCCAAACCTTGACCCAGTTGGTGCTTGCATCGGTAATAAGGGGGCACGTATTAACAATGTTATCAATGAATTAAACGGCGAAAAGATTGATATTATCAATTACAGCGAAAACCCAGCAGACTATATCATTGCAGCATTAAGCCCAGCAGAAGTTAGTGAAATCACAGTTGACACAGTTGCAGGCGTTGCAAATGTTCAAGTGCCTGAAAACAAACTTTCTTTGGCAATCGGTAAAGGTGGTCACAATGTACGTTTGGCAGCAAAACTTACTGGTTACAAAATTGATGTTAAACCAGCAACACACGCACAAGAAAAGAAAACAAATGATGTTGTTGAAACAACTGGTGCAAGCATTGTGCTTGATGACGATATTTTCAGCGATATTGAAGACTAGGTGGCAAAGTGCACGTAAAAACAGAAAGACGATGCATTGCTTGCAGACAAGCCAAATTGCAATCTGAAATGATACGCATAGCCAGTGTTAATGGTGAATTTATGTTAGACACACAACATAAACTTAATGGAAGGGGTGCGTATATTTGTAAAGATAAAAATTGCATAAATTTGGCAATAAAAAAACACCTTTTAAACCGTGCTTTTAAAACAAATGTTGGTGATGAAATTTATTTAAAAATAGGTGAGTATGAACAAGATTGTTAGTTATTTAGGATTTGCGAAAAAATCTGGCAATTTAATCACTGGTCAAACATCACTTAAAGTTAACAAAAAACCACTATATTTGATTATGGTGTGTCACACTGCCAGTGATAATTTAAAAAATCTGGCAAAAAACCTTGGGGTTAAACATAATTGTCCGGTGATTGAAACAACTGAACCATTAGATAGTTTAATCAATCAAAATGATATTAAAATTTTGGGTTTAACGCACCCAGAACTTAGCAAAGCGATAGTTGAAAGCGTTGGTAAATAATAATAGCCTATATAATAAGGAGAAATTTAGATTGGCAGAAAACAATAAACCACAAGAATTTAACAGAGCAATTAAACAACTTCAATCAATGGTTAAAGATAGGATGTTGGTTAATTTAAGCGAAAAGTATTACACACTTAAATTGGAAATGAGTGGCATTATGCGTTCAGTTAAGGATAAGGAAACGGCCTTACTTTTGAAAGCGAACGAAAAGAAACCTGAACCAGTTGAACCAAAAGTGGAGCCAAAGGTTGAGGTTAAATCAGAACCAAAAACAGAGCCAGTTGTTGAGAAAACATCTCAACCAGTTGTTTCTGCACCAAAAATTGAATCTAAATCGCAATCTCAATCACAAAATAGGCAAAATTATGGGCAAGGAAACCAACAAAATAACTATCAACGCAATAATTATAACAATAATTACAACCAAAATGGCTATAACAACAATGGTTATAATCAAAATGGTCAAAGATACAATAACAATGGACGTCCTTATAATAACAATCAAAATGGCGGATTTAATGGATATAACCGCCAAAATGGTCAAGGCAACTATAATGGTAATAAACCACAAGGGCAATATCAAAACAGACCTTATAATAACAACTATAATCGTCCAAATGGTCAAAACGGGCAAGGTCAAGGGTTTAATCGTCAAAACACCTTTAATGGCAGACCAAACCCTAACTTTAAACCAGGGCAAAAACCAGGCTTTAATGCTGATAACAAACGCCCAGCAATCAATTATGCTCAACCTGTTATCACACAAAGTCCAGCACGTAATTTTGCAAACAACAAAAAGAAAGACGGTCAACATTTTGAAGAAAAACGTGGCTACACTAAATACGATTTGCTTAAACGTGGCATGATTAGTGACGGCGTTGATGAAGATAGATCAGTTACGCGTAAACTCCGCACAAAGAAAAAAGACCAAGTTGTTGAAACAGTTGAACGCCCAACCGGCCCAGCAATTATCACAACCGATAACATCACAATCAAATTGCTGAGTGAAGTATCTGGCCGTCCAGTTAGCGAGATTATCAAGAAATTTATGGTGCTTGGTATGATGGTTACAATCAACTCAACTGTAGACTTCTCAACCGCTGAATTGGTTATGAGTGATATGGGTGTTGAACTTATCCAAAAACTTGACAAAACAAGTGAAGAAAAATTGCTTGATTTACAAAATAATATCCGTTCTTATAGCGATGAAGAAGCAGTTGTTCGCCCACCAATAGTAACAGTTATGGGTCACGTTGACCACGGTAAAACCAGCCTTTTGGACTATATCCGTAAAACAAAAGTTACTTTGGGTGAAGCAGGCGGTATCACACAAGCCATTGGTGCTTATCGTGTTAATGTTAACAACAAATATATCACATTTATTGATACTCCAGGTCACGAAGCATTTACAGCAATGCGTGCACGTGGTGCATCTGTAACCGATATTGCAATTTTGATTGTTGCAGCAGATGACGGCATAATGCCACAAACAGTTGAAGCAATCAATCACATTAAATCAGCAAATATTCCTATGATTGTTGCAATCAACAAAATGGATAAACCACAAGCAGACCCAGACCGTATTATGCAACAACTTGCAGAACACAATGTTTTGCCGGAAGCATGGGGCGGTGACGCAATTATTTGTAAAATTTCTGCTCGCACTGGTGAAGGTATCGATAAATTGCTTGAAACAATCCTTTTGGTTGCTGATATGCAAGACCTTAAAGCAAACCCAGATATTCCTGCACTTGGCACAATTTTGGAAGCAAAATTGGATAAAGGCCGTGGTGCTATCGCATCTTTGATTGTGCGTGACGGTTCATTGCACATTGGTGACACAATCGTGTCAGGCACATCAATATGTAAAGTTAAAGCAATGATGGACGAAAACAAACGCACAGTTAAGGTTGCAACACCTTCTATGCCGGTTACTGTTCTTGGATTTAATGAAGTGCCTGTTGCTGGCGAAACTTTCACAGTTGTTGACGAAAAACTTTCAAAACAAATTGTTGAAGAACGTAAAGCAAAACAAAAACAAGAATTACTTAAAGGCAGTGGTGGCAACACATTGGAAGACTTGTTGCAAAAGACAAGCGAAAAAGATGTTAAAATTCTTAATATTGTGCTTAAAACTGATGTTAACGGCTCACTTGAAGCAATTAAATCTTCAATTATGAAACTTGTTAATGATGAAGTTAAAATCAATATTCTTCACAGTGGCGTTGGTGCAGTTAGCGAAAGTGATTTAATTTTAGCAAACGCTTCTAACGCTATGGTTATTGCATTTAATGTTAGCCAAGATAGCAAAGTTAAAACAACTGCTGAACGTATGAAAATTAAGATTTATTCATACAAAATTATTTATGAATTGCTTGACGAAATTGAACGTGTAATCAAAGGTATGAAAGAGCCTAAATACGAAGAAGTTTACCTTGGTATGGCAGAAGTTAGGGCAGTGTTCAAACTTTCAAGCACAGGTATTGTTGCGGGTTCATTTGTGCGTGATGGTAAAATTGTGCGTGGTGAACATGCAAAAATTTATCGTGGTGATGAACTTATTGCAACAACTGAAATTAAATCTTTAAAAATTGTAAAAGACGATGTTAAAGAAGCCGGCAAAGATAGAGAGTGTGGCATAAAAACAACATTTGATGATGTTGCAGTTGGTGATAGAATCGAGTGCTTCACTTTAAAAAGGATTGAAGAATAATGAAAAATGTTAGATTGGAACGCATTAATGCTGAACTGAGAAATGTGATTGCAGATGTTATTGACAATCAGTTGCGTGACCCACAAATTAACGCTATGATTTGTGTGCATAGTGTTGATATTACACCAGATTTAGCATATGCACGTGTTTACATTTCATCAATCGGTGCAACACCACAAGATGAAGTTTTGGCAAGAATTAAAGGTGCTGGTGGCTTTATCCGTGGTGCGGCAGCAAAGAAAATTAAGTTACGCATTATGCCAAGATTAGAATTTTATTTAGACAATAGTGAAGAATATGGCAAAAAGATTGATGATATTTTAAGCACAATCACATATTCAACACCAGAAGAAAATGATGATGAATAATTTAAAAGGTATTTTGCCAATAAATAAGCCACAAGGTTGGACAAGTTTTGACGTTGTTAACAAAGTTAAACATTTGATAAACCAACGTGGCTTTAAAATTGGTCATTTAGGCACATTAGACCCTATGGCAACAGGTGTTTTGCTTGTGACTTTAGGTAAAGCCACAAAGTTGTTTGATTTGATGCAACAAAAAACAAAAACATATGTGGCAGAATTTGTTTTTGGCTATGAAACCGACACATTAGATATAACAGGCACAAAAACAAAACAAACAGAAAGCACAAACATTGAATTAAAGCAAATTGTAGCGGTTTTGCCTGAATTTATTGGCTCCATCAGTCAAATTCCACCAAAATATAGTGCAAAATCAATAAATGGTAAACGTGCCTATGATTTAGCAAGAGAAAACAAAGATTTTGAACTTAAACCTTGTGTTGTTAATATTAAAGATTTGCAAATTATTGATTTTAAAAACAATGTTTTAACACTTAAAATTGTGTGTGGCAGTGGCACATATATACGTGCGTTAGGGCGTGATATTGCTACAAGGCTTAACAATTTAGCCACAATGCAAAGTTTGGTTAGAACAGATATTGACAACTTTAATTTGAAAAACTGTATTGATATAAATGAACTTAACGCAGAAAATTTGCAGTCTAAAATCATTAAAATTGATGAAGTTTTAAACTTGCCAACAATAGAATTAAGCGAGAGAGAAACAGCAAAAATATTAAATGGATTGCAGGTTAAAACAGCAAAACAAGATGGCTTATACAAATTAAATGACGAAATTGACACTGTTGCATTGGTTGAAGTTAAAGATTTTAATGCAAAAATGTCAATTTACCTTGCATAAATTGGTTGGCAAAATGCCAAAAATATGATAGAATACATTAAGTTAAAACAATGCTTGGTTTTTCAAGCAAATAAAATATAAAAGGAAGAATTTTTATGATTACAGCAGGTGATATTAGAAAAGGTGTTATCTTTGATGATGGCACATCAACCGACCCAAGAAAGCCAAGTTTGTATTTGGTTGTTGACTTTCAACACGTAAAACCAGGCAAAGGTGCTGCATTTGTACGCACAACAATTAAAAATGTTATCACAGGTAAAGTGTTGGAACGCACTTACAACCCAAGTGAAAAAATTAACGACATTTCTATTGAACGTAAAGAAATGGTTTACCTTTATAACGAAGGTGATTTGTACTACTTTATGGACAATCAAACTTACGACCAAATTCCATTTAACTATGAAAGTGTTAAAGACATTTTGAACTTTGTTGTTGAAAACACAAACTGCAACGTTCAATTCTATAACGGCACACCTATTAATGTTGAACCACCTATCTTTGTTGAATTGACAGTTACAAAAGCAGACCCAGCAGTTCGTGGCGATACAGTTAAAACTGGTGGCAAGCCAGTTACACTTGAAACTGGTTACACATTGCAAGTTCCTATGTTTGTTAACGAAGGCGACCGTATCCGTGTTGATACTCGTACTGGCGAATATATGGAAAGATTGTAAGATTTATCTTAAAAAAACACATTTTTCTATATAATTTTTTTGCAAAACAAGTCGAAAAAACAATACCTTTGCGGTATTGCTTTTTTTTTGCATTTTGACAGGCAAATTTTAATATTTTTTAGTATGTTAAAAGATTATTTAGACGTTGAAACTTACACAATGCTAGCAAAAAGTTTTGATTTTAACAGCATAACAGAAATAAGGATGCGATTGAATCAAAAACTGATTGTTTGCATAAAGTCAAAAAAATATTATCTTAAAAATGATAAACAACAGTATGTTATCGTTACAAATGAGATGTTGCAAAATTTTATAAGAAGGATAAGCGAAAATTCACTTTATGCTTATAACGAAAGTTTAATTCAAGGCTATATAACGCTGCCAAAAGGTGAGCGTGTTGGAATATGTGGTAGTTATGTGTTTGACCAAGATAAACTTGTTACAATTAAAGATTTTCAAGCGGTGAATATTCGTATCCCGCACCAAATAAAAAATTGCAGCCTTAATGCGTATCCGTTTTTGGTTGATGGTGGTGAGATAAAAAGCACATTGATAATATCACCACCAGGTGCGGGCAAAACAACATTTTTGCGTGATTTTGTTTATCAGTTGGGTCAGCACAATATCAGCAAAAACATTTTAATAGTTGACGAAAGAAACGAAATTTGCAGTTGTGTTGACGGCAAGCCAGAACTTGATTTAGGCGGCTTTTGTGATGTGATTGCCAACTGCAACAAGCGTTTAGCTTTTAAAAACGGAATAAGAAGCATGGCTCCAGATGTGATTGTGACTGACGAGTTAGATTTAGAAAATGATTTAGAATCAGTTAAACTTGCACTAAATTGTGGGGTCAAGGTTGTGGCAACAATCCACGCAAAAGATGTTAATGAATTGAGAAGAAAAGCCGGTTTTGAAAAGTTGCTTGAAGAAAAATATTTTTCACGTTTTGTTGTGCTGGGCTTTGAAAATGGACCCGGCAGTTTGCAAGCAATATATAATGAAAAATTAAATTGCTTTTATTGTGGTGAAGCATGAAATGGTTGTTGATTGCTGTGTTGATTGCTGTGATTATGCTGATTGCATATTCATTAAGCGAACAATATAAAGATAGGTATGATTTTTATTTAAACCTTAAACAATTTTTGGCAGAATTAAAAATAAATGTTGCCTTTAAACAAGATAAGTTGGACAAGTTTTTATCTGCACGTAACAGCAAAAAATCGTTTAAATTGTTTGTTGACGCTTATTTCAACTATTTAAAAACAAATCAGTTAGATTTAACCGCTTTAAAACTGCTTGATGATAGCGAAAAGAAAGATTTAAACCGCATAATTTTAAGCATAGGCAAGTTTGATAAAACTAATGAAATTAACCAACTTGACGGCTTTTTGTTAAGCGTTGAAAATAAACTTAAATCAGCGGAAGAAAGCAAAACAAAAATGTGCCCTATGATAATCAAATTATCTCTGCTTTTTGCTGTGGCAGTTGCAATTTTGCTGATTTAAATATGCAAAAGAAAAATTAATAAAGTTAATTTAGGTGGTGAGTATGGAAATTATTTTTAAATTGGCTGGCATAGGCTTGATAACTTCGATAGTTAACCAAATTTTAAAGTATTGTGGCAAAGAGGAGATTGCTTCAATAACAACGTTGGCTGGACTTATAATAAGCCTTTTGGTGGTTGTTGAACTTGTACAACAACTTTTTACAACTGTTAAAACTTTGTTTGTGTTTTAGGTGAAGAATGACGCTTTTGTTGAAGATTGTTGCCGTTGCTTTTGTAACAATCCTTGCCAACATTTTAGTTAAACAAACAAGGCCTGAAATTGCCTTAATAATTTCTATTGTTGGTAGTGTTTTGATAATAATAATGACAATCGACAGTGTTAAAGAAGTGCTGTCTAACTTTTTTGCCATTTTTAAATCAACTGGTATTAACAACAATCTTTTAGCACCATTGTTTAAAATAATTGCCATAGGCTATGTGGCAGAGTTTGCTTCAAACGTATGTGTTGATGCTGGGGCAAGCAGTATTGCTGATAAAATTTTGTTTGCTTCTAAATTGATTATATTAATTGTGGCTTTGCCTATTATTAACACAGTTATTGATATGGTGGTGGGGCTTTTATGATAAGTGTTAGAACAATCAGAGCAATGCCTGCATATAAGCCTAAATTTTGCGTTAAAAAGCCACAAAACCGCCTTGCCACAACAATCATAAGTATGGCACTAATTCTGCTTATATGTGCGTGTGTTTGGCCAAAAGAAGTGTTTGGTGCAACAAATGGGCTTGAAGAAACAAACCAACAACTCAATAGCAGTGTTATTGAAGAACTTAACCAAATTGATTTTTCAGCGTTCAACAATGTGATTGAAGATTTTGAAGCAACTGACACAAACATATTTTCAATAACCAACATTAAAAACAAAGTTTATTCTGTAATATCTGGTGAAAATGCGGTTAATTATTCAAGTCTGTTTTCAAGTATGTTGGGTGTGATTGGAAGCTCAATTTTAAAATATATGCCGATGCTTTCAGTTATTGTTGCAATAGGTGTTATAGGCAATATGCTAAATGGCTTTAAATCTAAATTTAATGAAAAATCAAGTTCAAACTTAATTCAACTTGTATGCTTTATGGCAGTTAGTATTTTGATAATTGCAATGATAAAAAATTTGGTGGCAAGTTCTATGCATGCGGTAGAAAGTATGGCTGGACAGATGAACGCAATTTTTCCTATTCTGTTAACGCTTATGATAGGGTTAGGGGCAACCAGCACAGCATCAGTGTTTCAGCCAGTTGTTGCTATAATGTCAACTTATATTGCAGATTTCTTTACCTATTTTATTGTGCCGTTATTTATGGCTAGTTTTGTGTTTTCTATCATATCTAATCTTAACAACAATGTTAAATTAAACAAGTTTAATGCTTTTATTTCAAGTTTCTTCAAATGGAGTGTGGGTCTGATATTCACAATCTTCTTTGCCGTGTTTGCTTTGCAAGGTATCACAGCAGGCAAATTTGATAGTTTAAGCATACGCACAACCAAATACACAATCAAAAGTTATATTCCTGTTATGGGTGGCTATTTAGCAGATGGTATGGACTTGATTTTGGCAAGCACAGTGCTTATCAAAAACGCAGTTGGCTTTGTTGGAATATTGCTAGTTATAACAACTATACTTTCACCACTTATTCAAATTGCGATTTTAAGCCTTTTGCTTAAACTTGTAGGGGCTATTTTGCAAACAATGGGAGAAGGTAAAACATCAGACTTTTTAACAAGCGTATCTAAATCAATAACAATGCTTTCTTCTGCCATAATTGCAGTGGGCTTTATGTATTTATTGTCGGTTGGTTTGGTTGTTACAAGTGCAAATGTGGTGGTGTAATATGAAAGCATATATAATAAGCATTTTAGGCATAACTATGTGCGGTGTTCTGATGGATATTGTTTTGCCGGCTGGGTCAACAAGTAAATACATAAAAAGCATTTATTCAATATTTGTGGTGGCAGTTATTTTAAACCCTTTGATAACTTTTTTTGCAAAAACCAAAAATATTAATTTAGATTATAACGACTTTGAAACCAGCCAAACTTTGATTGATTATATAAACACGCAGAAAATCAAATCAGTTGAAACAACAATAATTGAAGATTTAAACCAAAAAGGTGTAAGCAATATTGAAGTAAAAATCAACTATGAGTGGCAAAATAATCAACTTGTATATAAATCGTGTTTAATCGACCTTAAAAATATGGTCTATCAGCCAACGGACAAGCATACTAATAAATATGAGTTGATAACGGAAGTGGTGCAACAACACACAAATTTATCTGACGAGGTGATAATATTTGATGAGTGAAGATAAAAAAATCAAATTCAAATGGCTTGAAAAAATAAAAAATATCAAGCACATCGAAATTTACATCTCAATATTGTTTGTGGTTGTACTATTGTTGATTTATTTGTCCAGTTCAGGTAGTAACAGTGGCAAAACAAAAACCCAAACCAGCAATCAAAATGATATGTCTATCACCGCATATGTCAACAATTTAGAAAGTGACCTTGAAGATGTGCTTTCAAATATTGGTGGGGTAAGCAATGTTAAAGCACTGATAACACTGGATATGTCAAAGGTTAGCGTTGAAAACTCACAAATAACAATCAACACATTTCCACCCATTAAGGGTATCATTATTACAGCCAAAGGGCTAAATGACACAGCAAGGCGACTCAAAGTGCTACATGCTGTCGAGGCAGTGGTTGACGTTACAAATGGTAACATTGAAATTTTATCAAGTGAATAGGAGGATTTATGAAAAAACCATTAAGCAAAAGGAAAAAGATTATAATTTTATCAGTTATGGTTGCTTTGTTGTTGGTTACTGGCTATGTTAACGTTGCGTTGAACAGTTCATTATCAAGCAAAACAACACCAACAAGCACAACAAGTGCAAACTTTTATGCAACATACCGCACAGAAAGGGAAGCAACCCGCACACAAGAAATCCAATTTTATGATTCAATTTTAACAAGTGCATCTTCAAGTGAAAGTGCTAAAAAAGAGGCTGAAGACGGCAAAAAACAACTTATAGAATTGATGGAAAAAGAATTGGTTACAGAAGGTATTATTCGTGGCAAAGGTTTCAGTGATGCTATTGTTTCTTCTTCAAGTTCAAACGTAAATGTTTTTGTGCAATCAGCAGAATTAACAAAGGCAGAAGTGGCACAAATCGCAAGCGTTGTAACACGTCAACTTGGTTGCGAACTTGACAAAGTTATCATTATTCCTTCAGTTTAATTTGGATTAGCCGAATAATAAATAAAGCATTTTAGGTGGTAAAATCTAAAACTGGTGCATAATTAAATCATCTGACCAAATAAAAGAGCAAAATTATGTTAAAACAGAAAATTTGGCTTTAACCTTAAAATTGTTGCTAAATAAATGCTTGTTGTGTTATACTAAACGTAGAGGTTTTTATGGCACAAATTAAAAATTTTAATGGCGAAAGTGAAACACTTATCAATAAAAATATGGTTGTTTCAATAATCAGTCTTGCCACCAAAGAAATTAATGGGGTGATTGACCTTTATCAACCTAAAAGGTTTTTCTTCAAAAAATTGTTTGATTCCAACATAGGGCGTGGTGTACGTGTAAAATACACTAAATCCGGTGTTGTGATTGATATTTATGTTGTGGTGGATACAGATGTTGAAGTTAACGACATTGTTTATCGTGTGCAACAAAATGTTAAAAACAGTATTAATTCATTGCTTCCATTAAAGATAGTTTCAATTAATGTGCATATTATGGATGCTGAAAAAAATTCTCTCTAAATTAGAGAGAGTTTTTGCATTTAAAACAATTTTGCTGTTTAAGCCTAGCATATTTAGGCAAATTAAAAACAGTTTCTTTGCAAAGGAGAATTATGAAAAGAGCAGAAATGCGTGAATTAGCATTTAAAACAATATATTCTAAATTTTTCAACCCAGAAGAAGATGAAAAGGACCTTCTTGAAGGTGTTGATGCAGAAGGTTTAGAGTTTATTAATAAAATTTTAACTAATTTTGCTGAACATTACCAAGAAATTAACGATAAAATTGCATCAAAATTAAAGGGTTACACCATTGAAAGGCTTTTTAAAATTGACTTATCAATCTTGATTTTGGCTGTTATTGAATTAGATTATATTAAAGAAAATCCAAAACAAATTGTTATCAATGAGTGCGTTGAACTTGCTAAAAAATATTCAACTGAAAAAAGCCCTAAATTTATCAATGGCGTGCTTGCTGATATGTATAACTAAACAGCTTTAAGATGAAAATTTTTACCGTTTCGCAAATTAATAAGATAATTAAAGATTTAATAGACAACGAAATCATTTTGGAAGATGTGGCTGTAACGGGTGAGTTGTCTAGTTTTTCTGTTACTCGTGGTATTGCTTATTTTACAATTAAAGATAATGAAAATATGCTTTCTTGTGTGCAGTTTGGTGCTTCGCAAGAGTTTAAAATAGGTGATATGGTAGAGTGTCGAGGCAATGTTAAATATTACCCAAAAGGTGGCAAATTATCGCTTAATGTTATCAAAATTTCACTTTGTGGGCAAGGTGAGTTATACCAACAATTTTTGGCACTTAAAGAAAAACTTGGTAAAGAAGGTTTATTTGATGATATAAACAAAATTCCGTTGCCAAGGTTTATCAATTCTATTGGTGTTGTTACAAGTGCAACTGGGGCGGTTTTGCAAGATATACGCAATGTTACAAGCAGGCGTAACCCAAACCTTGATATTTATGTTTATGACGCACAAGTGCAAGGTAAATATGCTGTTGACCAAGTGATTGAAGGCATAATGTACTTTGATAATTACACAGATGTTGACGTAATTGTTGTGGCTCGTGGTGGTGGAAGCATTGAAGATTTAGCACCGTTTAATGACGAGCGTTTGGCTAGAATTGCATATATTTGCAATAAACCGCTTATAAGTGCAGTTGGGCATGAAACTGATTTTAGTATATTAGATTTTGTGGCAGATTTGCGTGCACCAACACCTAGTGCAGCGGCAGAACTTGTAACCTTTGATAGCAAAGATATGATACGCTATGTGAAGGAAACTTTGCAGACAATAGAACAGATTTCAACACAAAAGTTGCAAACACTTGAAGCAACAAGTCAAATGTCAATTATGAGCATTGAAAAGCATACAAACGACATTGTTGCAGACCAAATTCTGCACATAAATGATTTGCTTAATGTATGCGATAAGTCAGTTGAAAATAAACTGAACGCAACAACTCATAATGTTGAATTGATGCTTAACACATTGGACAAACTCAGCCCAACAAAATTACTTCAAAAAGGTTATTCATTTGTAACCATTGCTGGTAAGCCAGTTGAATTCAAAAACACTGAAATTGGTGACCAAATTGAAATTGTTGCAAAAGATGTGAAAATGGAAGCAAAAATCACAAATAAGGAGAAATTATGTTAGAACAAAACATTAAAAGGCTTGAAGAAATTGCAGAGAAACTTGAAAAAGGCACAACCTTGGACGAAAGCCTTAAATTGTATGAAGAAGGCTGTAAACTAGCAAAAACTTGCTTAAATGATTTGGAAAAAGCAAAAGGTAAGATTATAATGATAAAGAAAGAATTTAACGAAAAGGATAAAAAGGACGAAGAATAATGAAAGTTTCACAAATCGGCTTAATATCAAAAAAATTAACAAGTATTGACCCACAATTTCCAGTGCAAGATATTTTGTTGCAAACTGGTCAAGTAGAGCAGTATACAAGTGGTATCTATGCATTTGGACATATCCCTTATTTGGTTAAAAAGAATATCGATAGCATCATTTGCAGAATTTTAACAAAATACGGCTGTTCAGAATTATCTTTACCAATTTTGCAACCGGAAAAAATTTGGATTGATTCAGGCAGATTAGACCATTATGTTGACGGTGGTGTTATGTTTAGGTCGTTAAACAAAAACGGCAATTTTTGCTTGGCTCCAACAGCAGAAGAAGCAGTGGTTGCTTATGCAAAATCACGTTTGACATCATATAAACAATTACCTGTAACATACTTCCAAATTGGCCCTAAATTCAGGAATGAAATCCGCACACGTGGTTATTTATTGCGTGGTAAATCTTTCGATATGATGGACGCTTACAGTTTTGGCAGAGATTATAACGATTTAGACGTTCAATACGAAATAATGAAAAAGGCTTACTTTGAAATATTTAAAGAATTAGGCCTTGATGTTCAACCTGTTGGTGCAGATAATGGCGACTTTGGTGGCAAAAAATCAGAAGAATTTATGTGTATGTCTGATATTGGTGAAGACACCATTTTGTTTGATACCGTTACAGGTCAAGCATTTAACCAAGAATTGTTAGAAAGACCAGACCACAAACAATATTTGCTTGATGTTTATGGTGTTAAAGATACTGATAGTTTGGTAACTAAACGTGCAGTTGAATTGGGGCACATTTTCCAACTTGGTGATAAATATTCAAAAACAATGGGTGGCACTTATGTTAACAACAACAATTCACTCAGCCATTATGTTATGGGTTGCTATGGTATTGGTGTAAGCAGAACTTTGGCAATGGTTTATGAAGCAAATGCTATTGTTAAAAATGGTAAAGTTGAAGGCGTTGCTTTGCCATTGAATTTAGCACCTTATAAATTGTATATTGTGCCAAAAACAGATGACGATGCAAAATATGCAGTTGCAAATGATATTTATGAAAAATTGAACGCAAATGGAGTATCTGTGCTTATTGATGATAGGGAAGACTTATCTATTGGTGCAAAAATTAAAGATTCAAAAATAACAGGCACACCTTTTGTTGTTGTTTGTGGCAAATCAGTTGATAATGGAATTTTGGAACTTGAAAATAACAAAACAGGTGAAAAAGTTGAAATCAAAATTGACGAATTTGTAGACTATTGCACAAAACACCTTAAATAGAATTTTAACAACTAAAAAACACACCTAAATCGGTTGTGTTTTTTCTTTTTGGTAGCCAGTAGGTTGGGGAATATCAGTTAAAATTAATGCTCCCTTATAAGTCTACCTAATAAAAAACCGCCAAAGCGGTTTAATTGGTAGCCTAATCGTGGAATATTAACAAAAGTTGATGTTACCTTATAAGTCTGCCAAATAAAAAAACCGTATAAACGGTTTTTATTGGTAGCCTTAACGGGAATCGAACCCGTGTCCCAGCCTTGAGAGGGCCGTGTCCTAACCGCTAGACTATAAGGCCATATATGCGGTATATTTACGCAGTCATAATCTAGCACACTTTTTACTATTTTTCAAGCATTTGGTTTTATTTTTCTAAAATATGTTTGTTAAATTCAAATCATTTTAATTTAAGGTGTGGCATAAGTGATTTTAAAACCTGATAATCAAAAAGGCATGAATAATTTTACAAAATTACAGCATAAAGGTAACTTTTGTTTACTAAGAGTTAACAAATATGCTATAATTACGGTGATTAGCAGTAAAAATGGTTAAGGTTAATACTTAATTGTATATAAGGGTAAATTATGAGCGAAAAATTAAGAAAAGATTTGATAAAACAAAGGTTAAGTGATGAAATTGAATCATCAAATTTAACTTTAACAGAAATAGCAAAACAAGTGGGTTGTACCAAAAGCATATTAAGTCAATATAAATACACTGACAAATTGCCGTCTGTGATAATGCTTGCTAAAATATGTGATGTGATAGGTGCAGATGCAAATTATATTTTAGGTATATCAAAAAAGTAATTTATTTTTGCAAGAGAAAAGTGATTTAGTGCAGATGAAAAGAGAACGTTGGTTTAATTATAGACCTTTATGTCTAGTTTTTATTATGCTGTTAATTGGCAGTATATTTTCTTTTTACTGCTTTTTTGCTTGGCAACGTGGTGATAAGGCTTTAAATATCTTGCTTGCTGTGGGGTTAATTTTGGTTTGCCTTGCGGTGAATATTATATTTGCAGTGCGTAACAAATGTGTAAAATTGTTTCTTATTCCTGCAATATCATTTTTGATTGGTGTTGGAATATTTGGTTTAAGTTTGGCAACATTTAATAACAAAAATTTTGTTGAACCAACCACAATAGATGCTCGCATTTGTTTAGTTAAAACCAACGATAAAAGCAAAACTGTTTATGCTGACAATTTATATTTTGACGGAATTAAAACAACCGGTAAAATAGTGATTTATTTAACCGATTATTCCTACGCTTTTGAAAATGTTGAAGTTGGCAAACAAATTCATTTTACGCCAAACAGTGTAAAGCAAATTGACTTGTTGAAAGGCGACACCCCAAACGCATACTATTTTAAAAACAATATTAAATATCAAGTTAGTGCCAACATAACAAATTTTGAGTTTGGTAGCACAAAATTTACATTTGCGGAGATTGTGCGTTTAAGAATCAAGAAAGCACTTTCTTTTGGTTTAAGCAATCAAAACACAGAACTGACATATTCAGCATTGTTTGGTGACAAAACCACATTGTCTGATACTAGCATAGAATCTTTTAAACTTGCTGGTGTGGCACACCTTTTGGCTGTTTCTGGCTTACACGTTGGCATAGTGGTGGGTCTTTTTAACTGGATATGTAAGAAACTTAAATTGAAGAATTGGATAAAACTTACAATTATTGGTGTATTGTTGGTGTTTTATGTTTATCTCTGCAATTTTTCAACTTCTATTGTGCGTGCCACAATTATGGCGATGGTGATGTTGTTAGCACCAGTTTTTCACCGCAAATATGATTCACTTTCAGCAATCGGTTTGGCTGGTATTGTGTGCTTTTTACTTAATCCTTTGTTTGCTTTTGATGCTAGTGCATTAATGAGTTTTGCGTGTGTTACAGGTATATGTTTATTAAATATGTCATTTACTAAAATGCTTGATAAAGCCAAAATGAAAAACGTGGTGAGTGAAAGCTTTGCAATAACTGCTTCAACCATGGTGGCTTTATTGCTGATTATGGCATATTTCTTTAAAACAATGAATTTGATTTCTATAATTTCAAATATAATCTTGATTCCGCTATTCTCAATAGGTTTTATGATTGTATTTGTTGTTGGCTTCTTGGGTTTGATAACTCCTTACATAGGGTATCTGCTTTATCCGTTAAATTATCTTTTTGATTTTATAGGTTTGATTGCACGTGTATTAGGCAACTTGCCATTTGCAAACTTTGCAACAACAAGTGTGCATTATTTTGCATTTGTGATTTACATGGCATTGTTGCTTATAATGTCACGAATAACTGTGTCAAAACACAAACATAAATTGGCAGTTATTCTTCCAATAGTTGCAATTTTGATTGCCTTTATGTTATAATCACAAATATGAAATTTATTGAACTGAACAAATCTTTAAAAACAGAGATTAAACACCTTTATTGCTTAAATGGTGATGATTCTTTTTTGCTCAGTTCTGCGGTTAGATTGATAAAAGATGCAGTTATCAAAGATTTAGAAGAATTTAACGTTGCCAAATTTGATGCAGACAAAATGCCTAAAAGTGAATTTATTGCACAGTTAGAAACTTTACCTATGGGCAACGATTATCGTTTGCTTGTGTTGGATACACCAAGCACTGAAATATGCAATTATATCAAAAGTTACCAGTTTGAAGATTTCCAAGTGGTTGTGTTAAAAAATGCCAAACTTTCAGTAGGTGAGCAAGTTGATTGTAGCAAACTTGATAGGATAGATATTTCTAAATACATTTTAAACTTTTTAGCAAAATGTGGGCTTAATATTGAAGAACAAGCCCTTGATTACATTATTGACGCAACATCAGGCAATATGGCTAAAATAGCAAATGAATTGAACAAAATTGCTGACTATGCACAAGGGCAAAGTTTGGTAACAACAACCATTGTTTCAAACTTGGTTGCAAACAGCAGTGAATATGTTAGTTTTATGCTTACAAATGCCATTGATAAAAAATCATATGCTGATTATCAAAAGATACTTATTACCATGACAAAATCACAAACACCAGGCGAAATATTCGCTTTGCTTGGCAAATATTTTAGGCGTATGCAATATATAGCATTAAACAAAGATGATACAAAGTTGGCAACAATCTTAAATATAAAACCTTACGCAGTAAAAATGGCAAGGGGTAGTGTGCAAAAAAATGGCACGAAGTATTACATTGGGCTATATCAAAAATATGTTGATTTAGATTATAAAATAAAATCAGGCAAAATCACGGCTGATAATGCCTTATATGAATTGATATTTTAAGGGACAAACAGATGCAAGTTAAACTTCAAATAATCAAAAGCAGGCGTAAAACTATATCTTTAAGCGTGAATAAAGAAGCCGAACTTGTGGCACGTGTGCCATATAATTATAACCCAGACCAATTAAATAAATTTATAAACGAAAAATCAAAATGGATAACAGCACATATTAAACAAGTGCAAGAAAACAACCAAAAATATGCTCCTTTTGTGCCGACAAATGGGGCAGAATTGACCCTTTTAGGGGAACAATTTATTATAACAATTAAAAACACAACACGTGCAAAAATAATTGAAAATCAAATTATTTTACCAAACAAAAACACCAAAGAGTATTTGATTGCTTTGTTGAAAAAGTACGCCAAACAACAACTTGAAATAAGGGTTAAACAATATGCCAAAGAATTTGGCTTCAACTATAATCAAGTGCGTATCGGTAGTGCAAAAACTGTGTGGGGTTCATGCAGTGCAACAAACAATTTAAATTTTACTTATAGATTGTTATTAACACCAAATATTGTGGTAGATTATGTTATAATACACGAATTATCGCACACAATAGTACGTAACCACAGCAAAGAATTTTACCAGATAGTTGCAGATTGTATACCAGAATACAAGTCTGCTGAAAAATGGCTAAAACAGAATAAAGGTGTTATTAATTATTTATAAAAACAATAGTAAAGTTTAAATATTAAATTAGAAAAGAGAGAACTAAAAAACCACCTAAATTGAATTAAACCTAAAACTAGGCTATTTTCAAAAATGGTGGTTTTTTAAAACAAAAAACACAACTGAAGTTGTGCTTTTTTATAGACAAATAAAATACCCTAAAATTATGCTTGGGTTTTGTAAGCGCTTAATCTTGCTTTTTTTCTGTTAGCAGTTGCTTTTTGCAAAATGTTTTTAGAAACCGCAGAGTCAATTAATGAGAAAGTTTCACTTAAAATTTTGCTTGCATTTTCATCGTTAGCATCAACAGCAGCCTTATATTTTTTGATATATGTGGCAATTTTTGATGTATATGATTTGTTTTCCAAAGTTTGTCTGTTGATAACGTCAATACGCTTTTTTGCTGATTTAATATTAGCCATTTAAACCTCCAATTCGCATTTAGTATACCAAAAACACAAGCCTTTGGCAAGTGGTTTTTACAATGTTTTGCATATTTTGTTTAAATTTTTAATATATGCTGTATTTTTTTATATATTCACAAATGGTCTTAAATAAGCGTAAATAAGTAATATGTTAAATAAGTTAAAACCAACTATTGCTATTGTTGATAGTGGTATTGGTGGTGTAAGCGTTTTAAGGCAACTTATACAAAAATATCATGCCGGAAATTACATATATTTTGCCGATAATTTATATATGCCATATGGCAAAAAATCTGCAACTTTTCTAAAAAATAGGGTTGAACATATTATTAATTATTTAAACAAATTTTATCAACCTGACATCATTTTTATTGCCTGCAACACAGCGTCTAGCGTGTTAAAAGGTAAGATGAAAAATGTTAAAACCATTGATTTTAAACCTGAGTATCCTATTTTGGCAACAAAATTAACATCGCAACAGTTGTCAGGTTTTAATGTGATTGTTGCCAACAATTTAGCATCACAAATTGAAAAACATATAGGCAATCTGCCAGTGCTTGATAGATACATAAAAAATGTAGTTACAAATTTAAAACTTAATCAATATAAAAATATTACGCTTGGCTGTACGCATTATGAATTGGTTAAAGATTTATTTGCAAAACATTGCCCAAACACAGAGTTTATGCTTAATAGTTCACGTATGGTAGAAACTGTTAAATATAAGCCAAAACAAGAGATGAAAACAATTAAAATCATACTTTCAAAGAAAGATGAAAAGTATGAAAAACAAATTTTAAATTTAATAAACGAATAGGAGAATTTATGTGTGGAATATATGGTTATGTTGGTGAGAAAAATGCCTTTAAACAAGTGCAGGCTGGGTTGGAACTGTTGCAGTATCGTGGATATGACAGTTGTGGTATAGCAACATACAACAAAAATCAATTTAAAATAAACAAAGCGGTTGGAGTGCTTAAAAACTTAAAAAAACCAACATTTAATTCTCACATAGCATTTGGACACACAAGGTGGGCAACACATGGCACAGTAAATGAAATTAATGCTCACCCACATTATTCAGTTGATCACACTTTTACGGTTGTGCATAATGGCATAATTAACAATGCTGAAGAAATTAAATTAATGTTGCAACAAAAGGGTATAAAGTTTTATTCTCAAACCGATACGGAAGTTATTGCTAACCTTTTATATTTGCTTAATGGCACAGTGGAAGATAGAATTAAAAAAAGCCTATCCATTTTACAAGGCAGTTTTGCATTGATTATAGGCACAAAAGATGGTGCTTTGTATTTAGTTAAAAGGTTCAGCCCATTAAATCTGCTTAAAAATGGCAAAGAAATACGTGTTTCAAGCGATAAAGCAAGTTTGCCTTCTGGTGATCTTTATACCTTGCATAATGAAGATATTATAAAGATAAGTAATAGCGAAATAACAGCCATTAATGGTAATTTGAAATTTGAAGCATACACAAATAATATAGAGCGGTTAAACAGAGGCGATTATCCGCACTATATGATTAAAGAAATAAACGAAACACCAACTTCAATATATAACACATATCAAAACATTTACAATTTAGATTTTAAAAAGATATTTAAAGGTAAAAAGAGATTAACATTTATTGGTTGTGGAACAGCATACCACTCTTGTTTGGTGGGTGAACACTTGTTTAAGATGAAAGGTGGTTTTGAAACTGAAAATTGTTTGGCAAGTAATTTTATTTGCCCAGAAACAATAACAAAGCAACATTTATTTATTATGGTAAGCCAAAGTGGTGAAACAGCCGACTGCATAAAGGTGGCAGAACAAATAAAGGCAAAAGGCGGGCAGATATTGCTTATAACAAACGAAAGCAAAAGCACATTAACACGTTTTGCCACTTATTGCATATGCACCAAGGCAGAAAAAGAAATTGCAGTTGCCAGCACAAAGACTTATTGTTGTCAAGTGTTTGTATTCGAATATATGATAAATAGGCTCACAAATGATAAATATACGCTTGATATTAAAAAACTTGTAGAGAACTTAACCTATCATTTAAAGAATATAAATATAGATAACCTTGTGCAAACCTTTAAGCAGAGCGATAAATTGATTATGATAGGTAAAGGGTTTGATTATCTGATTTTGCAAGAAGCAAGTTTAAAGATACGTGAGATAGATTATTACTTTACTATACCTATGTACGCAGGGGAATTAAAGCATGGCACATTATCTCTTGTTGGTGAAGGCACAACAGTTACGGCATTAAACACCAGTCCAGACAAAAACGCATTAAACACAGCAATCAGCGAAATAGTTTCACGCAAAGGGCAAGTGATAAGCATTGAAGACTATGTGCCTATAGATATAAGCCAACAAGATTATAAGGCAATCTATGCTATTTTACCATTTCAGATGTTGAGTTATAAATTGTCGGTTGAACTGGGATATAATCCAGACATGCCAAAGAACCTTGCTAAAAGTGTAACAGTTGAATAATATAAAAATATTAAAACTCTAGGTACAATCGAAAACGTTATAACAAAACAGCAATTATAGGTGGCGGATAGGCTTTATAAAAAATCAATACTTATTTAGCCTTACACAAACCATTTTGATTTACCATTTAACATTTGACTTTCAATCAGACCTAACAAATAATCTTTGGGTCTGATTTTTGTTATTGCAACAGGGGTAGAGTTACTTATCAATGTGTAAGTAATTTCATCGCACTTAAATATGTCGGTGTCCTTAAATTCAACCGTGCCAGATTTCTCGCTTATTTTTGTTAGTTCAATGCTTTTGTTTTGTGTTGTTTTTAAAATGGTATAATCATTGAATTTTTTAGCGTCAAAATATAAAAAACAGCCATTTTTACTTAAACTTGCAACTAAATCATTGTTTGTGCTTTGGGCAGGTTTTGGTAACATTTCGGTTTTAAAATAATCATATGCAATAAACCTATCTTTGCTTGTTCGTGGGGTAATGATAGTGTGATTTGTTTGGTATTCATCTAAATCATATGCAACCTTTTCAATGCCTGCTGGTGTGCTAAAACTGCTTGGCTTGTGGTAGGCATACAAATTTTGCATTATTCGTTTGTTAATTTCAGTAGGTTGACAGGAACTGTGCAAACTGCTGTCAAGTGAATTATCCTTAATATTAGCTATCCATGTTAGGGTTGTGTGTTCGGTTGTATAGGCAACATTAAATAAATCGGTGTTATTTTTGCCGTCATATGCTGTGCCTGTTTTTGATGCAATTTCAAAGCCTAAATCGGCAAATCTACGTGCTGTGCCTGTTTTTGCGGTTTGTTTTAAACAATCTGTAAGCAAAAAGCAAGATGCATCATCAACCACTTTTTCACTATAATCTTGTGATGAATATACTATTTGACCATTTTTATTTAGAATTTTGTTAACAAAACATAATGGCTTATATGTCCCGTAGTTTGCAATGGTGGTGTAGGCTACAACTATTTGATTCAGTTTTAAACCATTTTTTGTTGCTCCAAGTGCCAAAGCAAGGTTATGGTCAGCATTTGATAAGTTTATACCCATATCGGCAAGCAATGAAACAGCCTTATCAATGCCGACATAATCTAATGCTTTGACCGCAGGAATATTGGAGGATTCTGAAATGGCATCTCTAACTGAAATATAGCCAGAAAATTTGCCGTCAGCATTTTTAGGTGAGAATCCATTATAATTGATTGGTTCGTCTAAAATCTGTGTTGCAGGTGACAATATATTGTGTGTAAAACACGGCAAATACACAGCAAGTGGTTTTAATATAGACGCTGGTTGGCGATTCATATTGTGCAAATTATATTTACTGTTTGCAAAATAAGCCAAAATTTTGCCGTTGTTGTCAGCAACAATGGATATGCTATCCAAATTTTGATTGGCTGATTTTTTTGCTTCGATTAACACTTGAGTGTTGGCTTCAACAACTTGCTTTTGCAATTCGTCTTGCTTATTGGTTACAATTTCATAATTACCATTTATTAATTCACGTTCGGTGATGTTTAAAAGAGTGCAGGCTTCGTAAATAGCTTCACGCTCATAACTAAAATCTGTTTCTTGTTCGGTGGCAAGGCTTAAATCAGTGTTTACAATCTGGTTATATTCTTGTTGTGTTATGCTGTTTTGATTTAGCATAAATTTGGCAACCAAATTTTTGCGTTGAACCGCATTAGTATAGTTATTAATAGGCGAATATTTGGCAGGTGATTTGATAAGCCCAGCCAAACAACACGCTTCGTTTAATGTTAAATCTTTGGCTGATTTACCAAAATAAACACGGCTTGCATTTTCAATACCATAGGCATTTTGACCAAAATAAATAGTGTTTAAATACATTTCTAAAATTTGAGATTTACTGAACTTCTTTTCAAGTTTTATTGCCAACACAATTTCTTTAAGTTTGCGTTTATAGGTCTTTTCATTGGTGAGTAAGGCGTTTTTTATCAGTTGTTGGCTGATTGTAGATGCACCTTGAGATTTAGATTTTGACGTTAAATTTACAATACCAGCCTTGGCGATACGCTTTAAATCATAACCTTTATGGCTATAAAAACGCTTATCTTCAACGTCAACAAAGGCGTTTAAAACATATTTGGGCAAACTATCAATTTCAACAATACTTCGGTTAGAGTTGTATAGCGTGTTATCTTGCCCAGTTGCTGAATAAACCCTAATGCCATTGTTTACGCTTGTTAGTTTGTTTATATCTAAATCATAGCGATTATAAAGCACCACAAAATAGGTGAAAGCAGAGCCAAACAAGAACAAAAATGCAACAGAAAAACATATCAAAAATCTTTTAAAAAACTTGTGTCTTTTCTTTGTTTGCTTTTTGGTGTTTTGTGTGTGGCAATTTTTCATCAATTTATTATTTGCAAAATGTTGAAAAATAATTTAAAATGTAACATTTTAGTTGAAAAAATCGCTTTATTTGTTTATAATGTATCTTATGAAAGAATTAAACGGAAAATATTATCACATTGAAACTTATGGTTGCCAAATGAACGTTCATGAAAGTGAAAAGTTGCGTGGCATTTTATACACTTTTGGTATGGCAGAAACTGACGATGTTGCAAAAGCAACAGTTGTTGTTTTTAATACCTGTTGTATACGTGAAGGGGCAGAAGATAAAGCATATAGCAACATTGCGGCCCTTAAAAAATGGAAGGCTGAAGACCCTAACCGTATAATTGTTGTTTGCGGTTGTATGCCTCAACAAAAAAATGGTAAGTATGACTTTAAAAAACGCCTTACCTTTGTTGATATTGTTATTGGCACACACAATCTTAACATGCTTGGTGAATATATCAAACGCTTGCTTAAAGACCGCAAACGTATTGTTGAAATTGTTGACGCACCAGTTAATGGTATGGAAACTGACACCTGCATTAGAGATGATAAAATAAACGCCTATGTTAACATTATTTATGGTTGCAACAAGTTCTGCACTTATTGCATTGTTCCGTATGTGCGTGGGCGTGAAACAAGCCGCCCTATGGCTGATATTTACAAAGAAGTTAAAGACCTTGTGCAAAAACAAAACTATAAATACATCACTTTGTTAGGACAAAATGTTAACTCATATGGTAAAGATTTAACACCTAAAACAAATTTTGCCACTTTGCTTAATGAACTCTGCAAAATTGAAGGCGATTTTAAAATCAAGTTTATGACATCACACCCTATGGACTTTGATTTGGAACTTATCAAAGTGATGAAAGAGCAAGATAAAGTTGCTAAAGCCCTTCATTTGCCGGTTCAATCTGGTAGCACAAAAGTGCTTAAACGTATGAATAGGCATTATGATATAAAGCACTATTATAAAATTATCCGCAAGGTTAAACGCTCTATACCAAACATTTCACTTTCTACCGATATTATTGTTGGCTTCCCAGGTGAAACTGATAAAGATTATAACCAAACCTTAAAGTTGATTAAAAAGGTTAAATATGACCAAGTTTTTGCTTTTATGTATTCACCAAGAACTGGCACACCAGCAGCAACTTTTGTTGACCAAATTGATGATAAAGTGAAAAATAAACGTGTTAATAACTTGCTTAACCAACAAAAGATTATTTCAAAAGACTTGATGGCTCGCACTATCAATAAAACATATAATTGCCTTATCCGCACTGTGAACGGTGTGGCAATGGGGTTGACTGATGGTGGCAGAGAAATTTATTTGCCAAGTTATAAATTTAATAATGAAAACTATTTTGCAGATGTTAAAGTGGAAGGCATACGCAACCACAAATTATCTGGGGTGGTGATAGATGACTGAGTCTTATGTAAATAAAGAGATTTTTAACTCCAACAACAAAAAATTATCACCAGTTATCAAGCAATTTTTATCAATAAAAGAAAACAATGAAGATTGCATTATATTTTACCGTTTAGGCGACTTTTACGAGTTGTTTTTAGATGACGCAGTTATTGGTAGCCGTGTGCTTGATTTAACACTTACAGGCAAAGATTGTGGGGTGGGTGAACGAGCACCGATGTGTGGCATACCTTTTCATGCTTATGAATCATATGCTCAACGTTTGATTGAACGTGGTTATAAAGTTGCAATTTGTGAACAGACAGACGAAGTTAGAAATGGCCTTGTTCAACGTGAAATTGTGCGTATTATAACCCCTGGCACAGTGGTTGAAAGTTCAATGCTTAATGAACGCAAAAACTCTTATATCATGTGCATTTACGCTGAAAAAAACGCTGTTTCATATGCTTATAGTGATTTATCAACTGGTGAAATTAAAGTTGCAGAATACACTGGCAACAATATTGATGAATATATTAATGACCAAATTGTACGCATTATGCCAAGTGAAATTATTTGCAACAAGCAAATGATGGAATTAAGCAAACATTTGGTTTGTTTTATGCGTGATGGATACCGTTTCCAAGAATATTTTGATTGGGCATTTAACCAAAATGATGCACAAGAAAAAATCTTAAATCAATACAACCTTAAATCACTTAAAGGTTTTGATATTGATTCTAAATTATGTGTTGCACCTATTGGGGCATTGCTTACATATTTTCAAGAAACACAAAAAAGAGATTTAAAACACTTAAATTTCCCTAAAAAGATATATGACCAAGAATTTATGTATCTTGACACAAACACACGCCGTAATTTGGAAATTGAACAAACAATGCGTGATGGTGATAAAAAAGGCACACTGCTTTGGGTTTTAGATAACACTTGCACAAATATTGGTTCAAGATTATTGCGTAACTGGGTAAGGCAACCACTTCAAAATAAAGCGGAAATTGACAAACGTTTGAGTATGGTTGAAGCCTTAGTTGGTGACACTTTAATGAGAGCAAACCTTAAAACAGCCCTTGCCAAAGTGCAAGATATTGAACGTATTGTTGGTAAAGTTGGCTATGGCAGTTTTTCACCAAAAGATTGCGTTGCACTTAAAATATCACTTTATCAAGTGCCACTTATCAAAAAGGTGCTTTCAGTAAGCACAAACAACGATTTATTAGAACTTTCAAAACAACTTGTTGATGTGCATGAAATTGCTGATATGATTAATGCCACAATCGTGGACGAACCACCTTTACTTTTCAAAAATGGCAATTATATCAAACCTGGCTTTAATGCTCAACTTGACCATATCAAATCTTTGCGTGACCAAGCCACTGCATATATTGATGCAATGGAAGCACAAGAAAGAGAAAAAACTGGCATTAAAACTTTAAGAATAGGGCATAACCGTGTGTTTGGCTACTACATTGAAATTGGCAAACAATATGCTGAACAAGTGCCATTTAATTATGTGCGTAAACAAACCACAGCAAATGCTGAAAGATACATAACAGAAGAACTTAAACAGTTTGAAGAGGAAGTGTTCAATTCACAGGAAAATGCTTTAAATTTAGAAGAAAGCATATTTGAACAAGTTAAAGACCAAATCCTTGCAAACGCTTTTGTTTTGCAACAAATTGCACGTGTTATTGCACAAGTGGATTGTATTTATTCATTGGCAACTGTGGCAATCGCAAACGATTATCACCGTCCAACAATCACCACAGGCAAGGAAATTAATATTGAAGCAGGCAGACACCCAGTTGTTGAGCGTATGCAACGTGATAGCGATTTTATCACAAACGATTGCAAATTGAACGAAACAGACCAACGCACAATGATTTTAACTGGTCCAAATATGGCCGGTAAATCAACATATATGCGTCAAGTGGCGTTAATCACTTATATGGCTCATATTGGCAGTTTTGTGCCAGCACGTAAGGCTGAAATATGTTTGGTAGACCGCATATTCACACGTATTGGTGCAAGTGACGACTTGTCAGTAGGGCAATCAACTTTCATGGTTGAAATGATTGAAGTGGCTAACATTTTACACTATGCAACCAACAATAGTTTGATTATTTTGGACGAAGTTGGCCGAGGCACATCAACATTTGATGGTTTGTCTATTGCATGGGCAGTGGTTGAATACCTTTCAAAACACTTAAACGCAAAAACTTTGTTTGCAACACACTATCATGAACTTATGCAACTTGAAGGGTTATATGACGGTGTTAAAAACTTCTGTATTTCTATTAAGGAAATTGGCGGGCAACTTGTGTTTATGCGTAAAATTATGCGTGGCAGTGCAACCAGAAGTTATGGTATTGAAGTTGCAAGTTTAGCCGGGCTTCCAAAGGAAATTATCGCTCGTGCAAAAGAGTTAATAAAAGAATTTGAAACTCAAAAAGTTAATAATGACGTTCAAAAAGAAAGTGAAGTGCTTGATAATTTGCGTTCAATAGATCCTAATACATTAACACCTTTAACAGCATTTGACACTTTAATAAGATTAATTGAACTTGCAAAATAAACATAATTAATCAATGAAAAATTAATTTTAATCTGTATTAAATGTGTTTTCGATTATTATTTAAATACTAATTAAAAGACTAATAAACAAAAATTATAACCTAAAACATAAAGGAGAAGCTATGGCAATCAATATCTTGGATAGTATGATTATTAACCGAATTTCAGCAGGTGAAGTTGTTGAAAGCCCTTTTTCGATTGTTAAAGAACTTATTGATAACTCGCTTGACGCTGGGGCAGATAAGTTGTTGGTTGAAATCAAAAATGGTGGCATTGATTCCATCGTTATCAAAGATAATGGTAAAGGTATTGAATACGACGACATTGTAAAAGCATTTTTACCACACGCAACCAGTAAGATTTCAAAATTAGACGATTTAAACGCTATTTCAACCTTAGGTTTTAGGGGTGAAGCGTTGGCAAGTATATCCAACGTAACACAAACAAAAATTGTAACAAAAACACCAAATCAAGATATTGCTTATCAAATGGAAGTTAATGGTGGTGATTTTGGTGAAATCGTGCCAACAGAAAGTGCAGTGGGCACTAAAATTCAAGTTAATAATTTATTCTTTAACACTCCTGCAAGGCGTAAATTCTTACGTAAACCAAAGCAAGAAGAAAGCAAAATAACAAATATCATTGCCAGATATATTTTGGCACACCCAGATATTGATTTTACCTATATTGCAGACGGCAAAACAATTTATAAAACAACTGGTAAAACATTACTTGACGCCATATATTGTGTGTATGGTGATGAACTTACACAAAATATTATTCCAGTAAACAAAGAAATTGGCAACCTTAAATTGACTGGCTATGTGTCAAAAGTTGGTTATAGCAAGCCAAACACAACTTATCAAACCCTTATTGTTAATAAACGTTATGTTGTTGATGAAATTGTTTCAAAAGCCAGTTATATGGCTTTTGAAGAATATTTAATGACACGTCAATTCCCAGTTTATATTTTAAATTTAACCATGCCTGCTATGGATGTTGATGTTAATGTTCACCCAAGCAAAATTAATATCAAATTTGCAAATCCAAGCCAAATTTATGATTTAGTTTACACGGCAATACGTGGGGCAATATATGATTCATTAAACACAAATCATATTGAACAAGCAGTGAGTCAACCAGTTGAAGAACCATTAATTAAAGTTGATATTAACAGTTTAAAGGAAATTGAAATTGAGCCAACACAAAACCCTGTGTTAACTGGAAGTTCAAATTTAAAACAATCTAATTTTACACCTTTCAGTTTATTTGACTTGCCTAAACAAGGGGTAAATCACAATTATTCTTACACAGCAACAGCCCCTCCAAAACCAAGCAAGAATAGTGTTGAAAGTGCCAAAAATGATATTTTAAATCAACCAACCAACTTGACACCAGCAACAGAGCAAAGCAAGTTTGAATTTAAACCAGAACAAAACAATCAATATAAGAATATTGAAGACGTTGTTGATTTTAAAGTTCTGGGGCAGTTGTTTAACGAATTTTTGGTTATTGAACGTGGCGATAAAATGATTTTGTTAGACTTCCACGCTGGGCACGAAAGATTGAATTATGACAAATTTACCCGTATGGTAGAAAATAGGGCAGTCGTTGAACAAAAATTGCTGGTGCCTTACACTCAAACCTTAACAGCACAAGAAGTTGAATATATTTGCACCTTACAACCTAAATTGGCTGAACTTGGCTTTATTCTTAACAAAATCAGTGACACTGAAATTGAAATTGATACAATACCAATGCAACTTAAAGACATTAATTTAAAAGAATTTGTGGCTGATTGTTTGCATGATATGAATAATTTACGTCCAACTCTTAACAATGAAATTAGGCACTATTTAATGCAAAAAGCATGCAAAAGCAGTGTAAAATCTGGCATGATACTTAATGAAATGGAAATTAACGCATTGTTAAAAGATTTAGACGAGAAAAACCCAGTTTTACTTTGTCCGCACGGACGTCCAGTGCTTACTGTGGTTAATCGCACAGAAATTGAAAAATGGTTTAAACGTATTGTTTAATGCAAAAGTGATAAGGCAGTTTAATCAATATTATTTAAAACAATATGTTTATAAATTTACCACTTAATAGGATTAATAATGAAAAAAATAGTTATCATCACTGGTTTTACAGGCACTGGTAAAACTGATTTGGCTGTTAAAATTGCCAAAGAGTATAACGGAGAAGTTATCTCTGCCGACAGTGTGCAAATTTATCGTCAATTAAACATAGGCAGTGCCAAAGTTACTGAAGAAGAAAAACAAGGTATTCCGCATCATTTGATTGATATAAAAGATTTTACAGACAGTTACAATGTTGGAGAATTTGTGCAAGATTGTATGAACTGTGTTAACGATATTGTGGCACGTAAAAAATTGCCAATTATTTGTGGTGGCACAGGGTTATATATCAAAGCGTTGCTTGAAGGGTACACTTTGGGTTCTTCCGCTGACCAAGATTTTAGGCAAAAATACACACAATTAGCAGAAGAAAAGGGTAGTCAATATGTTTGGAACTTGCTTAACACTATTGCACCAAACAAAGCAAAGGCAGTGCATCCAAACAACATTAAACGTGTTATTAGATATTTAGAACTTGCAACAAACAATGTTGAAGTTGAAAAAAGTGAAAGTCCACTAAAAGATTTTGAAGTTTGCTGTGTTGGGCTTGTGGCAGATAGGCAAGAAATATATGCCAAACTTAATAAACGTGTTGATATTATGCTTGACGCAGGGTTAGAGCAAGAAGTTAGAAATTTGATTAAACTTGGTGCAACTGCTGATATGCAAGCGTTTAATTCGATTGATTATAGAGAGTGGTTTGATTATTTTGCTGGCAAACAAACAAAAGAAAAGACCATTGAACTTATAAAACAACACAATCGCAATTATTGTAAGCGTCAACTTACATTTTTAAAAACAATAGATGGCATTAAATTGTTAAACAAACAAGATGCCGAAAAGGAAATAAGAGGATTTTTAAATGATTAAATTAGATAAAAAAGCAATAGATATTGTTAATAAAGCAGAAGAAAAGTGTAAACCACTTTTTGCTGAAATTGAAAGAATTGAATTTGAAAACCAACTGAAAGTGCTTAATGCTTTCAGCGAAAATAATGTGCAAGCCTACCATTTTGCAGGTAGCAATGGGTATGGTCATAACGATTTAGGCCGTCAAAAATTGTGCCAAGTTTTTGCAAGTTGCTTTCACACAGAAGATGCTTTGGTTAGCCCATTAGTAACATGTGGCACTGAAGCACTTTCAAAATGCTTGTTTGGTTTGTTGCGTCCAGGGCAAAATATGCTTTGCTTATCAGGCACACCATATGACACATTACATGATGTTATTTGGGGTGTAGAAGGGCAGAACGTAGGTTCTTTAAAAGACTATAACATTGCATATCATCAAGTTGAATTAGTTGATAATGATTTTGATTTGCCAGCCATTGCAGAAGCAATCAAAAAATATAACCCTAATTTGATTTATATTCAACGTTCTCGTGGCTATGCTTTGCGTAATGCATTAACAATAGCACAAATTGAACGTGCAATTAAAGAAGTTAAAAAGCATACAAATGCAACCATTATGGTTGATAACTGCTATGGTGAATTTACTGAAACACTTGAACCAACTGATGTTGGTGCTGACGTTGTTGCTGGTAGCTTGATTAAAAACCTTGGGGCAGGCATTGCACCTTGCGGTGGCTATGTTGCAGGTAAAAAAGATTTGCTTGAATTGATTTCATATCAAATGACAAGCCCTGCTGTTGGTTTTGATGCTGGTGGTTACGAATTAGGTTATAAAGCATTTTTCCAAGGTATCTTCAGTGCACCACACGTTGTTGCACAAAGTGTTAAGTTAGTTCGTTTGGCTAGTATGGCTATCTCTGATTTGGGGCTTACAACTATTCCAACACTTGAACAACCAATCAGTGATATTGTTTGTTGCATCAAATTTAATGAACCTAACAAATTAATCAACTTTGTTAAAGCGATACAGCAGGGTAGTGCAGTGGATAGCAATTCAGTGCCAGAGCCATGTGAAATGGAAGGTTATGCTGATAAAATTATTATGGCAAGTGGCAGTTTCAATCAAGGTAGTACAATCGAATTCAGTTGTGATGGTCCTATCCGTCCACCATTTGCCGGCTATTTGCAAGGTTGCATAAATTACACTCAAGGTAAAATTGGTTTGATAAATGCAGTTCAAACTTTGCTTCAATAAAAATTAAAAAGAAAACACATTTCAAGAATTTAATATAATATTAAAATTTTCAAAAACGCATCTCATAACACGGAAGTGGTTATCACTTAAAAATTTTGTTTAGTACAAAATAAAAAAGTCATCATAAAACTATGGTGGCTTTTTTGTTATCTGCATATCAATATGGCTAGGGTAGAAAGGTGAAGTTTTGTGACAAAATGTTATCAAAACAGTAGTAAAACTTAACAGTAAAGGTAAAAAGGTATATGTGGATATCCATGGGGTGGTGTGCAAAATTAAATATATATCTTTGCGTAAAAGCCTTCTTTTACGCAAAGATAATACCAAATATGGTCATTTTTGCGTGGATAACCGCAATTTTGTCCACATTTTGATAAATAAACTTTAATATATACAATATTTCGTCAAACTTTTGTGTGGACTAAATTTTGGTTGTTTTTTATAAAATTTATTAAACTTTGATTTATAAAATTTGTAACTTTTTAAATTAAATTAGTGTTCATCTTATAATTCAAATTTAAAATCTATCTATTCAATTTTATCATTTGTGTTTATGTTTATCTTGTTATCTTAAAAGTTTTGTTGTTAATGGTCAGTTAAAACTTTATCCAAAGTTGAAACAAAATTTATGATAAATTGCAATTTGGCAAAATTTTATAAAATTGCCAAATTTGTTTTGTAAAGTTAGATGAGTAATTGGTTAACTTTTTGTGTCAGAATCGCTCTCAGAGCATTTTAGCGGAATTGCCCTTTTTACCGATTTTACATCAAAGCCATCTATCATCAAATTTTGAGTTCCATATTGGTTATTTATTAAAATTTGTTAAATTGGTTTGGTTAATCCATTTGTCTAATACAAAATATTAATATAGACTTATCAGTTACATTTATTTGTTTAACTAAAACGATTTTTGTTAAAGATTGTTAAAACTGTATTTTAACATTTAACGAATTGTTATCAAAAGTATTGAATAAATAATTGTGTTGTAACATTATAATACATCTATGGTTTTATTAATTATTGAGTTGAATTATAACACTACTATATCTTTGCGTAAAAAAACTGAATTGATTGCTCAACTCAGTTTTTGTTTAAAAAATTTTTAATATAAAATTTGTTTGTTATATTTATATATTTCTGCTATCTTAAACTACTTTTTAACATATTTACAGTTGCTAAATTACCTATCCGATTATCTTATTTTTTTGGCAAAATAACAGTTTTTCCGCCCATATACATTTGCAAGCATTTTGGAATTGTAATTGAGCCATCTTCATTATAGTTATTTTCAACCAAAGCAATTAAACCACGAGGGCTTGCAACAACTGTATTGTTAAGTGTGTGAACTAAATATGTGCCCTTCTCGCCTTTTGTGCGGATATTAAGCCTTCTTGCTTGGGCATCACCCAATGTTGAACATGAGCATACTTCAAAGTATTTTTGTTGACGTGGGCTCCATGCCTCAATATCGCAAGATTTAACCTTTAAATCTGCCAAATCACCTGTACAACAATCAAGTTGACGCACTGGAACGTTCATATTGTTGAAAATTTCAACTGAATAACGCCACATTTTGTTGTACCAATCCATACTATCTTCTGGTTTGCATAGCACAATCATTTCTTGTTTTTCAAATTGGTGAACTCTATATACCCCACGTTCTTCAAGGCCATGAGCACCGATTTCTTTACGGAAACAAGGGCTATAAGATGTCATTGTTATAGGCAAATCTTGTTCTTTAACTATTTGGTCTTTAAAACGACCAATCATACTATGTTCACTTGTGCCAATAAGGTATAAATCTTCGTTTTCGATTTTATACATCATAGCATCCATTTCAGCAAAACTCATAACGCCGTTAACAACATCACTTCTAATCATGAAAGGTGGAATTGCATAAGTAAAGCCCTTTTCAATCATATAATCACGGCCGTATGCAATCATTGCTTCATGCAAACGTGCAATATCACCAAGCAAATAATAGAAGCCGTTGCCAGATGTTCTGCCTGCACTTTCCTTGTCTAAACCGCCAACACGTTCAAAAATATCGGCATTATATGGAATTTCATAATTTGGAACTTTAGGTTCGCCAAAACGTGCCACTTCAACATTTTCACTGTCATCTTTACCAACTGGAACTGACGCATCGACAATGTTAGGAATTGACATCATATTCTGCTTGATTTTATCGTTATATTCATTAACTTTTTGTTCAATTTCAGCAATACGTTCATTATTTTTTACAACTATAGCTTTAATTTCATTTGCTTCATTAACACGTTTTTCACGCATCAAAAGACCAATTTGTTGTGACAAACTGTTACGTTTTGCACGCAAATCATCGCCTTCTTGTTTTAAAAGGCGTACATCCTTATCCCATTCTAAAACCTCATCAACCAAATGCAATTTTTGGTCTTGGAACTTCTTTTTAATGTTTTCTCTAACTAAATCTGGTGTGTTTCTGATAATATTAATATCAATCATAATTTCTCCTTAATCTATATTTATGGTAAATATGTTTAAACCCACACTGTGTATTGTGTTGGATATAAAAAATATCACCACTAAAATTTAGAGGTGATATTTAACCACTGTGCCACTCTATTTGGGCAAAAAGCCCCACTCATTTATGCATATTGTGCCTTGCACAAGGCCCCGCATTACCAGGTGTCTCAAGGGGTAGACGTGTTTATCTTTCATGATTCGCTCTCACCAACCGCGAAACTCTCTCCCACTTCCAACAAACATTAGTCCCTTTCAAACGACATATTAAACTAGTATAAGTATATCGCAATGTAAAACTGATTGTCAAATAAATTATGTTACATTTATTCAAAAATCTCAATCTTTATCACACGCCATAGTTTAACAATTTGCAAAATGGTGGGCTGATTTACAATTTTGATTATATATATATTATCTTTCTTTCATTTAGGCAATATTATTATTTTTGCTAAACGGTAAAATCGTCTTCTTCAAATTTTTCGCTTGAATAACGCTTTATAAGAACTTTAATATCATCATAGGTTTGATTTGTGGAGATTAATTCATCTTCTTTATCTAACAAGGTATATTTACATTGTCCGCAGCTATTGCAAACCACAATGACAGACATTTCATCATCAAATTGTGGAACTGAAACATAAATGCCAAATTCTTCAACTGTAAAGCGTTGTGCCGTGGACAATTCACAATTCCTTAATAAGATGCTTTCACGGATTTGCCTATCATTTTCATCAAAATGCAAAATGGAAAGCTGGTCGCAATATTGTGTACGTTTTGTCCTATGCCCATTTTCATATGTAGGCATATAAGTCACTTTCATTTTTATTAAATCTTTATTATCCATAATATATTTCATAAATAACCTCTCTTTTAAATTTAAACAATTAAAATATGTACAAAGTTGCTTTTATAGCAACCTTGCACACATTCTTGTTGGCATATAAATTGCAACGAATATGCCAACCATACAACACAAAATATACTGTAACCATTTATATATATTGTGTAAAATTAAATTTTGTTCACATAACAAAATAGAAACAAATTCTTTGCAATCACCCCTTTTTATTTGATGATTGAATACTAACAATTTATATGTCATTTTGCCTAGAGAATTGCTTATCCCACATTATAATGATTGATTAAATCAGATTAGAACCATTTTCTACTATTTTTAGGTTGTTAATTTCAACTCTAATCTACAACTTTGTCTATTTTTCTATTTAATGTTTTAAAAAGCAATTTAAGCCAATAAAAATATGTGGAATTGTTTGATTTATTAGTGAAATTTGTTTGTGTTTTTTACGCAAAGATATTATAATTATTATTAATGAATCTATAATTTTGAAATGGTTAAACCTAAAAGGACAAAACTATGTCAAACAACTATTATTTAGATAGAAACCGTAACAATATGCGTAAATTAAATGAAATGTTGGCAGATTTGCCAAGTTTTTGTAGCATATTTTTTATCGGTATTCAAGATACAACCACACCATTAACACGTTTAAACTATGCAGTTGATTTAAAAACGTTTTTTAATTATTTAGTAAATTATGAAACCCACTTTTTCAATCGCCCTATCACCAGCATAACTTTAAGTGATATTGATGAAATTGACGCACAATTAATTGAAAGATATATGGCATACCTTTCATATTATGATAAAGAAAATGGTGAAATTTTAACAAACAGTGAGCGTGGCAAATTGCGTAAACTCTCTACCCTGCGTGCATTTTTTAAATACTTTTTTAACAAAGATATGTTAAGAGCAAATGTGGCAAGCAAAGTAAAATCACCAAAACTTCACGATAAACCTATTATCCGTTTAGAGCAACAAGAAACTGAAGAATTAATGTATTCTTGCGATAGTTTGGCTGGTTTTAGCGAACATCAACGCAAGTATAATGAAAAATTTAAAGTGCGTGACAATGCTATCTTATCTCTATTTTTAACAACAGGCATACGTGTAAGCGAGTGTGTTGGTCTTAACGTGGACGATATAAACTTTAACCTTAATTCTTTCAGAGTTACACGTAAAGGCGGAAGCCAAGTTATTTTATATTTTGGTGAAGATACCGCCCAAGCACTTAAAGACTATTTACAATATCGTGACACTTTGCAAATTCCAAAAGAAGAACGTGCTTTATTTATTTCCAGCCAAGGCAAACGTATGATGGTTCGCAGTATGGAATATTTGGTTAAAAAATATGCCAAGGTTGCCACCCCACTTAAAAATATCACTCCACACAAATTGCGTTCTACCTATGGCACAAATTTATACAAAGAAACAAAAGATATTTATATTGTTGCTGAAGTTTTAGGTCATAAAGACGTTAACACAACTAAAAAACACTACGCAGCAATCAGTGATGACATACGTAAATCAGTTGCCGGCAAGGTTAAATTACATAATGAAGATTAATGTTAGACTGGTATTAAACTTTATAAGGATATTGAGTAAGCAAATTGTTTCATCTATTATTATCTTGATAAAAGCATTTTAGATGAAGTGTAAAAAACTAGATTAGAATATTTAATCTGATTACAATAAATAAATTTTAAAATAAAACCAAATTTATCGAACAAATGTTTGACAAACGCGGTTTTTTTTGATATTATAACTAAAACTCGAAGATTATATTTAGATTGGGAGAATTTTATTATGAATATGACCGAAAAAACCTATGATTTTATCAGCAGTTATATTGAAAAGAACAAATACCCACCAACAATCAGAGAAATTTGTGCAGAATTGAAGTTTGACTCCACATCAACTGCAGTTTACCACCTTAAAAAACTTGAAAAGATGGGCAAAATTTCACGTAACGAAAACAAAAATCGTGCCATTGAATTAAACGAACCTACTATCGCAAGTGTTACTCTACCCTTGCTTGGCACTATCGCTGCTGGTCAACCTATTTTAGCGGAAGAAAATTTAAGTGACAAAATTTTGATTTCTGAAAACTTGTTTATTGGCAACAACCTATTTGTGCTTAAAGTTAAAGGTGACAGCATGGTTAATGTTGGTATTTATAATGGTGATATGGTTGTTATTTCACAACAATCAGTTGCTAATAATGGTGAAATTGTAGCATGTTTAATTGATAATGAAGCCACAGTTAAACGTTATTATAAAGAAAACGGATATTTTAGATTGCAACCTGAAAATTCATTTATGCGTCCTATTATCACTGACCATTTGCAAATTTTAGGCAAAGTTGTTGGTTTGATAAGAAATAAATTTTAATAAAATTCGCCCTACTTTTGGGCTTTTTTATTGACCTTTTTAATGTTTTAATCAGCAAAAATTAAATTTAATAGACTGATTTTAAGGCTATAACAAAAAACTAAAATCAATATATTTTGTTTGACTATCTTTCTTTAATTATTATATAATTAATATGTATTACTATGTTTATGATTTTTAATACTTTTTGTTGCGTACTATAAATTATACTCACACAACTTATAATGCACTTAAAAATCTAAACGCTTAAAGGGGTTTTATGAAGACTGCTGATTTAATACCTTTGATTTTGATTGAATTGGCTGGCGGTGACAAATACGGTTTTGAACTTACAAAAGCCATTGAAGACAAATCAAACCAACAAATTCAAATCAAACAACCAACACTTTACACAGTGTTAAAGAAGTTGGAAAAATCTAAGTTTATTTCTTCATACTGGGAAGATAGTGAAATTGGTGGTAAACGCCATTATTATAAAATAACTCAAAACGGCAAAGCACAAATTGCAACTTTGCCATCTTTTGAACAGTGCATACAAAATATTTTGTTAGAAGAACAACAAGAAAATGAATCAGTTGAAACACCTTCTGCCCCAATTAGCGAATCAAACACAAATAATATTGCTGAACCAGAGAAACCTGTTGAACAACACTTTCAATCAAATTTAGAACGCTTTAACGCTTCTTTCAATAATAATGAAGATAATGCAGAACCTAATTTGAGTGAAGAACTTGAACAACAAGTTGTTACTGACACTTTACCAGAACAACAAAAAGTTGAACAATCACAACAGGTGAATAATAGCACTCAACAACAAGAGCCAAAGAAAAATGAAGATAAATTCATTTCTATTATGGACTTAATTGCTGACAATGCTGAACAAGAACAAGCAGAAACAAAACACACTGTTATTAATTCAAGTGAAATATTTGAAAGTGACAGTATTGACCACAAAACTGAATTAGAAGTTAACAAAAGCAATTCTGCCCTACTAAAAAATCAAGAAACACAACAAGCAGAACAATTTGCTGAAAACAAACAAATCAGTAAATTTGTTGATAAGGTGCCTGCACCTAAACCAGCAGTTCAAGATGATGTTAAATCTCTTGAAACTGAACCTATTAAATTAGAGCCTAAACAAACAAATGCTGATTACGCTTATGATAACATTAAATATGTTGATTATGTAAACTTTAAAACTAAAAAAGAATACATATATGCAAAAAAAGTGGCTAACCTTTCACTTTTAAGAACATTTGCTGTTTCTATCTATGCCCTTATTATGATGATAATTTGTGGCGTTGCAATTAAAGGCCATGCAAGTGGCTTCTACTATTGCTTCTTTATTGCTTCAATCATATTTACCCTTTGTTATTTGGCAGTTGGCATTAAAACAAATGAAAGTTTAAGGCTAAAAATGCAAAAAACAGAATATAAGCCAAACTTTAAATTCCGTTTAATTCTCAACGGTGTTGTTACCCTTGTTGTTATTATATTGTCCATTATATCTAGTGTGTTAATAGGTAACAACACAATATCTAGTATGTTTGGCGGAATTAATTTTGCTAACATATATGCACCTATTTTGCTTTGCAGCATTATCTGGGTTGACACACTTTTAATTTATGTTGTGGCAAAAGTTGCAAATAAAGGTGAAGCAAACAAAAATTAATAAAACACGTAGTATTGTTTAGGAGAAAAAATGATACCAGCATTACAAGTTTCAAATGTAACAAAAATATATGGCAACAAAAAAGTTGTCAATAATGTTTCATTTTCTATTTACCCTGGGCAAATTTACGGCTTTGTTGGCCCAAATGGCGCAGGTAAATCAACAACTATCCGTATGATAACTGGCCTTATTCAACCAAATGAAGGCAATATCAAAATCTCTGGATACAGCATCGAAAAGTCGCATAATCATGCCCTTTCTTTAATCGGCGCAGTTATTGAAACACCTCAACTTTATCCTTACCTTTCTGGGCTTAAAAACTTGCAACTTTTTGCCAAATTCTATGATAAAAAGGCAATGACTCGTATACCACAAATTGTTAAACTTGTTGGTATGGAAAACCGCATTAAAGATAAGGTTTCAACCTATTCTCTTGGTATGAAACAACGCTTGGGTATTGCACAAGCCCTGCTTAATCACCCTAATTTACTTATTTTGGACGAACCAACCAATGGTTTAGACCCAAACGGTATTGTTGAAATGCGTAACATTTTGCGTATCTTGGCAGAAAAGGAAAAAATTGCAATTTTGATTTCAAGCCATAACTTGGCAGAATTGGAGCAACTTTGTGACGTTATTGGCATTATCAATAATGGCGTTATGTTAGAACAAAAAACCATGCATGATATTAACGAAATGGTTGCAAATAAACAACAACTTCAACTGTTGTGTAACTACCCTAACTATGCTGCACTTGTTGTTAAGCAGAAATATAAAATCACGGGTCAAGTGCTTGGCAATTCTCTTATCTTGCCGGTTAAAGAATCTAACATTGCGGTTGTTATATCATATTTAACAAGCAAACGTGTTAAGATTTATGGTGTTAAAAAGATACATAAATCTCTTGAACAATTATATTTTGAAATTTTACAATCAAATCGTCCATCAACAAGTATATTTTAGGTGATAATTATGAACAAAGTTATTCATGCAGAACTTAAAAAAACAGTTTCAAAGCCAGGCATTTATATCCTGGCAATTTTGCTTGCCACAATTATGGTGCTTGGTCTATTTATATATAAACCAACTGCAAGCAAAAGCGAACTTACTGAATTTTCTGGCACAACTATATTGCAAATTTACCAAAATGATTTTGATAATGGTGAAAACGCTGGTATCAAATCGGCTTCTGATAAAAAAGTGGAAGATGCCAAATCAACCCTTTTAAATTACACTATTGACGGAGTGACTTATTCAGAAAAAATTGCCAATTTGCAAAAAAAGTTTGAAAAAAGTTTTAAAGAATATCGTGAGTGTGGTGTTAACCCAAGTGTAACAGAAAGTTATATCACAACAAAAAAAGCAGATATGCTTACCAATTTCAAAGCCATTTACACAACACTCAATAAAGGTTTAGACTTATGCAATCAAAATTCCTACCCTATTTTAACAACAAAGGCAAATTTTGATGAATATTATGATTTATATATGGAAGCACTTAAGCTGCTTGAACCAAAAACAACAAAAATTTCAGATGTCTGTGCAGAGTTTGTAGACTCTTACCAAGATAAAATCAACAACTGCATTAGCAAATTATATTATCCAACAGTTAGCGAACAAAAGGTTAATAATTATACCACAAATTATGAAGGCAGTTATTTAGCCAAATTTGAAGTCAACAGAAATGAAGTGTTAACACAAATTGTTGACCTTAAAAATCAGGCTCAATCTGCAACAGATGTCAATGTAAACGAAGATAAAATTGCTGAAATTAAGGCTTTGATTAATAAGTATGAAGCCTACTCCATTACTTATGCAAATTTAATTAAGTATGACTTATTATCTGGTGCTCTTGAAAAAGTTAAAACAACTGATAAAGGCAACTTGTTATATATGCAAAGTGTTACCGAAATTGATGCTAACTCTTTATTGATTAAATATGAATATTTATTCAAAAACAACAAAACAATGGCCGAATTTGCAAATCCTTTAACCATTGGCATTGCTTCAAATGGTGTAACAAATGGTTATGATTATGCTTATTTCACATTAAGGTTATTCTCTTTTGTGATTATTGCATATGCAATTATGGCTGGTGCTCACACTATCGCTGGTGAAATTAAAGAAGGCACAATGCGTTACCTTGCTATTCGCCCTGTTAAACGTACATCAATTTTGTTTGGCAAGTTCTTCGCTATTTCTATTATGTCTGTTATCCTTATCTTGTTTAGTGGCACAATTTCAGTGATTGTTGGCGGTTGTATCTATGGCTTTAACTCAGCAACAATTTTAACAGTGTTTGCTGGTAAATATGCAATAACCCTTCACCCTATTGGTATGATTGCAATTTACCTTTTAAGTTTAACATTAGAATTGCTTGTTTACTTGTCAATTTCGCTTATGCTTTCAACTTTGTTTAAGTCAGATATTTTAGCAGTAACAATTATGATGGTTATTTATTTGGTAAATGTTTTGTTACCAATATTCACCACTTCTGCAATCAGTTGGCTTGCTTATTATCCTTTCAGCCATATCTCATTATATTCATTGTTTGGCAGTGCTTTGGTCGCAGACCCATCAAATGCGTTCTATCTGCTTATGGGTGCCAAGGTTTACTCTACAACCGGCTTGTTTATCACAATAGTTGCCATTGCCCTTATTATTTCACTTTGCAACATTATTGCGACATATGTGTTTAAACGTAAAGAAATATAGTTAGAATCAATTTAAATACAAATTAAAGCATAATTAAATAATTCAAAAATGTATTTTCAATGATTAATTACAATAAAAAAATTAGCATATCACTATGCTAATTTTTATTTGCATTTTTTGCTATTTCACCTGTTGCAAGTTCATCACAACGATTGTTGTATTTGTTGTCCGCATGACCTTTAACTTTTATCCAGTTAATTTTATGCTTATTGTTAAATTCAATTATTTGTTGCCACAGTTCCGGATTTTCAACAGGCTTTTTCTTGGCGTTTCTAAAACCATTCATTTGCCATTTTGTTATCCAATCTTGTGCAAATGCGTTAACCAAATATGCACTGTCACTATATAAATCAACATTACAAGGTTCTTTTAAAAGTTCAAGTGCTTTAATTGCCGCTGTTAATTCCATTTGATTATTGGTTGTGTTTGCATTATAACCACTTATTTCTTTCATTTTGTCTTTATAAAACAACACTGCACCCCAGCCACCTGGCCCTGGATTACAACTGCATGCACCATCAGTATATATTGTTACTTGCTTCATCTATAACTCCAAATTGGTTGCACCAAATCTAGCCTGCATAAAAGCGGTATATTCACTGCTTTGCAAACCAAGTTCATATTCTTCTTTACATATCTCTTGTGCTGAAACAGGGAATTTATCATGCTTAACACCAGAAAACTTTTGTGCCTTTTTTGTTGCATTAATAATGTTGTTGGCTTTTATATAAATTTTAATTGGCAATGAGTTACCTGCCCCCAAATGCCCCATATGGACAACTACACTATAATACTTCATAGTTTTATTATAACAAATAACCATAGAATTGACAAGAAATAACCGATTGTATTTAACACATTTATATTTGATTTATGTTTGTATTGTGCAAATTAATTTTTGTAAATTTACTTATAATGCTACTGCTTTTAAATAAAAAATGCTTATCATCACCAACACATAAGTTGAGCAATAAGCAAAATGTATATTTTGGCAGGGGAGACGCGATTCGAACACGCAACCAATGGTTTTGGAGACCACTACTCTACCGTTGAGCCACTCCCCTAAGTGTTTTTATTCTAACATAACCTAAATTTATTGTCAACAATTTAAAATAGGTTTGTTAGCACACATAATCATACTTTGTACTTTTAATTGCTATGTTTGTTGCGATTAATTGAAGTTATATGGTGTAGATATTAAATCTCACATCACGCATCTAAAAGCATTAAATTTAATTATTGTTGATTAAATGATAACTTTTATCGTGCAAGACTTTTACTTTTAAAATAAAGTCATTTAAACAGCAAAAAAGGGCGTTTCTTTATGCCCTTTTCTGTCGTTTATTGTTGCAATACTATTTTTTACGCACAATGGTTTATTTTGCTGTGTCTGTAAACCTTGATTCCCTAATAACGTTAACTTTAATGTGACCAGGATATTCAAGTTGTGCTTCAATTTCTTTTGCAATATCGTGAGCCAAAACTTGTGCTTCATCATCACTGATTTGTTCAGGTTTAACCATAACACGGATTTCACGGCCTGCTTGAATTGCATAGGTCTTTTCAACGCCAGCGTGTTTATTCGCGATTGCTTCCAACTCTTGCAAACGTTTGATATAGTTTTCCAAACTTTCACGCCTTGCACCTGGGCGAGAACTTGAAATTGCATCTGCCGCCTGAACAATAACTGCTTCAAGTGTGCGTGGTTCTACGTCATTATGGTGTGCTTCAATGCAGTGAATAACTGCTTCACTTTCTTTGTATTTGCGTGCCAATTCTACACCGATTGTTACGTGTGTGCCTTCAACTTCATGGTCTACGGCTTTACCCAAGTCATGCAATAAACCTGCACGGCGAGCAACTTTTTCATTTGCACCAACTTCGGCTGCTAACATACCAGCAATGTATGATACTTCCAAAGAGTGGTTAAGAACATTTTGACCATAACTTGTACGATACTTTAATCTACCCAAAACCTTAACAATTTCTGGGTGAATATTATGAATATCTGCATCGAAACAAGCGTTTTCGCCTGCTTCTTTGATGGTTTCTTCAACATCACGTTGAACTTTTTGTACTAATTCTTCAATACGTGCTGGGTGAATACGACCATCTAAAATCAATTTTTCAAGTGCAATACGTGCAACTTCACGGCGAACTGGGTCAAAGCCTGAAAGTGTGATTGCTTCTGGTGTATCGTCCACAATAAAGTCTATACCTGTTGCGGCTTCTAACGCACGAATATTACGACCTTCACGACCAATAATACGGCCTTTCATTTCTTCACTAGGCAAAGTTACAACACTTGTGGTAACTTCACTTGTATTATCAACAGCACATTTTTGAATTGCCAATGTGATGATATTTCTTGCCTTTTTGTCGGCTTCTTCTTTTGCTTTGTCTTCAATTTCTTTTGCAATTTTAACTGCATCAATTTTTGCTTCGTCAGTATAACGGTCAATAATAACTTGTTTTGCTTGGTCTTTTGTCATACCACTAACTTTTTCAAGTTCTTTAACAATACTTTCTTGCAAATCATCTAATGCTGATTCTTTGCTGTTTAACGCTTCAATTTGATTGTGGATACGCTCTTTGCTGGCTTCAAGTTCATCAACTTTTTTGTCCAACGCTGTTTCACGTTTAGAAAGTAATTCTTCACGAGCATAAAGGCGTTCTTCACTGCGTTTTGCTTCTTCCCTTCTTTCATGATTTTCACGTTCAAAGGTTGATTTAAGCATGTCAATTTCTTTGTTTGTTTGTTCTACTTGATCTTTCTTTATTTTTTCTGCTTGCAAACGGGCATCTTCCAAAATTTTATCTGCATTTGCACGTGCGGACTTGGTTTTTTTGTTGATTACAAATGCTGTAATGCCAAAACCTGCACCACCGCCAACAAAAAGCATAACAATACATAAAATAGTTGCAAGTGCCGGGCTAACAGAAAGTAACATATTTGTTAATTCCATAATCCCATCCTTTAAATCGTAACACAAAAATATTTAATATAAAATATAATGTTTGGCATAAATTAAGCCAATTTCCACCATGGAAAAATCAGTTATTAATATTTAATATTGCCAAAATAAAATCTAATTGCCAGGTGCAATAGGTAGTAAATACCACTTAAATCAATATATCAACACGCTTGGCGACTAGTTAATTCAATAAATATTATCGTATTCAACGATATATTGATTATATATAAAAACAAAAAACAAGTCAAGTATATCAAAATATTTGCAAAAATTATATTGCATTTTTTTGTCTGACTTGACTTTGAATTGTGTATTTAATACATTGGTAACACTATATATTGTTAACCAGATTATTGTTTATCTAAATCTATGACTTCCATATTTTCAAGCACATAGTTAATCATTTGCTGATAGTCTATGATTTTGGCTTCTTCTTTTAAGCTATCAGCAATTTTTGGTTTTATAACTGGGTTACGTGGTAAGAACACTGTGCAACAATCTTCATATGGAAGAATTGATAAATCATATGTGTCAATTTGTTGGGCAATTTCAATGATTTCTTGCTTATTAAAACTGATTAATGGACGCAAAACTGGATATTCAGCCACTGAATTAGTGCTTGTTAAACTTTCTATTGTTTGGCTTGCAACTTGACCTAAACTTTCACCAGTGATGATTGTTTTATAGTTATATTTTGCACATACTGCGTTTGCTACCCTAATCATGGCACGGCGTAACAAATTGATTGCAAACTCTGTTTTGCATTGAATATGAAATTCTTCTTGCAATTTTGTCATACTGCAAATATACATATATTTTGCACCAATATATTTTTTAACACGTTTGGCAATATCAATTACTTTTTGCTTTGCTTGTGGGCTTGTGTATGGGAAACTGTCAAAATGCAAAATATCTTGCCTTAAACCACGTTTTGCCATACAAAAACCAGCAACTGGGCTATCAATACCACCGCTTAACATAAGCAAGCCGTCACGATATTCACCCAATGGCAAACCTGAATATGCGTAAATAATATGGTTAAATACATATGTTTTACCATTTTCACGTATATCAACATATATGATTGATTCTGGCTTATGAATATCAACCCAAGCATCTGGGTTATTATTGAGCACAATCTCACCCAAATCAGCACAAAAATCGTTTGATTTTATTGGAAAAGACTTTTCTGCCCTATTAACTTCGCATTTAAAACTACCATCAATTTTGATTGTTGCAACAAAGTTTTTGATTGCGTCAACAGAAGTGTCTAATTCTACCGCTTTTGATATTGAGTGCACACCAAAAACACATTTTAATTCATTGATTATTGCGTCTTCGTCCTTATAATTTCGAACCAACAAGCGGTTTTGTATATTTTCAATTTTACACTCATAACCTTTAAGAGCGGTTTTTATATTTTCAAAAAGAAGGTGTGTAAAATATTTTTTATTGCCACCTTTTAAGTGAATTTCATTAAATCTAATTAAAATTATATTGTTCATATTATCTTTTTATCCTTGAAATGTAATCTTTTACAGCATTATCTAACGCTTTGCCTAAACGTGTGCAATCGTCAACACTGACATCATCGCCAAACGAAATACGCACTGCACCTTCAATGTACGCCTTATCTACAATCGGTTGTAACACTCGGTTAAAACCTGCCTTACTGTTGCATGCTGAACCAGTGCCAATCAAAAAGCCTTGTTCTTCAAGCATATGCAAAATGGTTTCACCACGCACCCCTTTAAAACAAATTGAGATAATGTTATCAACACAGTTGCTGTTTGAAACCAAAATATGGTCTTGTGTTATTTGGCTTAAAATTGCCTGCTTATGCATTGTATAGTCATGTTCAGTTAATTGTTCAACCGCCACCTTAAATGCCACAATTCCGGGCAGATTTTCAGTGCCAGAACGCAAATTCATTTCTTGTCCGCCACCCATGATTAATGGCTTAAAACGATTAGGTTTTGCAATATACAAACATGCAACGCCTTTTGGACCATTTATCTTATGAGCACTCATTGTATAATAATCAACGCCCAATGCTGATAAATTGATATTTAGTTTACCTAGTGCTTGCACCCCATCACTATGCACCATTATGCTTGGATTGATTGCCTTAATGTGTTTTGTGATGGTTTGTATATCATTAACAGCCCCTGTTTCATTGCTCACATGAATAATTGATACAAATGCTGTTTTATTATCTATTTCTGCATACAATTTGCTTGTGTTAACTGTTCCATTATTCTTCAGTGGCACAAACACCACATTATAACCCTTTTCTTTATATGCTTTGGCTGTTTCATATATAGAACTATGTTCGCCTGCACTGAATATATATTTCTTATCTGTCCTTGTTAAATTAGCATTTATAACACTATTATTCGCTTCCGTTGCTGAACCAGTAAATATAAATGTTGATTTGCTAGGTGCATTAAAGTGTTTTATAAAGTATTCACGTGTTTGTTCTAACACTTGTTTTGATTTACCTGCTTGTGCATATAAAGCACTAGGATTAAAAAACTGTTCACTTGTTTTTACATAAGCGTCAAGTGAAGCAGAACTTATTTTTGTTGTGGCCGCGTTGTCAAAATATACCATACGCCTTATTATACCACAACTTAAAATTCAACACAAATGCTATGGCACAAGATTTAAAGATTTTCCTAAACTGCCACCATTTAAATATACTTCCGGCACTTTACCTACTATTATGCTTTCTGCAAGCATCACTTGGTTAGTTGAATAAAAGTCATAAGTTTTAACTGGCATAACAATGCTTATATGTGTGTTTACGTATAAGAATAATGTGTGCTTTGTCATATTTATACCAACTGAATCAAATTCGCTGTCAAAATTACTGCTTACAGCCCCTACTGGCACAAGTTTAAAGTTTATATTAAAGCCACGCCCAATAAATATCGGTATGCCAGTTAATGTGCCCAGTTTAAGGTTTAAACCATCTTTACCCAAACTGGCAATTTGTGTCTGTGCTTCTTTTACTATTTCACGGCTTATGCTGTTTATTTCATATTGATTTGCTGAAAAGGATATTATTTCACCATTTGTGCCATAGTTAATGTCAATTAAGGCATCATAACTCAATGTTCGGTTTATAACATTGCTAACCGCCAAATTTATTGCCTTTTCAGTCAATGCTCGTGTTTCTGCCTTACAGTATGTTTTAATAACTGGGCTTGCAACAAAAAAATAATAGGAAAAGAACAATATTAAAACAAAAAAGACAGTTACAAAAATTCTTGTTTTATTTTTACGTCTGTCCTTTTTCATATATTAAATTATTATTTATTTGTGTGATTTATTAATAAACGCTAAATTACGCCAAATATTGTCACGTGAAACAACACCAACTGCAAAAACGTTTGCTGTATTTATATATAAATCATATGCAAAAATGCGAGAGTTAAAGTTAGTTTATTTTTACCGCCACCGTCAATGCCCACCACGTTTACTTTTGCTACTGAATATTAAAGCAAAGATAAATGAAGCAAATATTGCCATAGATATACCGCCTGCTGCTGCCGTTAAACCACCGGTAAAAATACCCAGCACTCCAAACTCTTTTGTTGCTGTGATTGCTCCACGTGCTAGGCTTGCCCCAAAGCCTATAATCGGCACACTTGCCCCAGCCTTTGCAAACTCTTTAAATGGTGCATAAATATTAAAAACTTCAAGCACCATACCTATCACTAAAAACAGCACTAAAATGCGAGCAGTGGTTATCTTTGTGCGGATAACTAATATTTGCCCTAAAAAGCAAATAAACCCACCAACAAGATAAGATATAACATAGTCCCACACATTAATCATTTTTGCCTCCTTTTGTACGTTTAGTTGCTTTTGATTGATTATTTAATACCTGAGTTTTGCCTCTGCTTGCTTTTCTGTTTGTTACATTTAGATGGCTTTGTCGCTTGTGCGCTTGTTTGCCATTTTGTGCCTTTGTTTTAGATGCGCTTTTGTTTTTGCTTTCACCTTGTGGGCAATATTCAAATTCAACCGCATGTGCAATGCCTGGTATTGTATCGCCTTGTTGTGATGTTGTTGTGCTCATTAATGCACCAGTAGACACCAACAAAACACGTTTGTAATCACCATTTTTAAGTTTTGTGATAATATATGAGTTTAAAATACTCGCACTACAACCAGCACCACTGCCGCCCATAAAAACACGTTCAGTTTTATCATACATCATACAGCCACAATCTGCATAATTTCTTCCCAAAATTATGCCTTTTCGTTCCATAATATCAATCAAAATTTCACTGCCGAGTTTGCCTAAATCACCAGTGGCAATAAAATCATAATCACTGGCTTTTTTGTTGCGATTTAAAAGGTGTTCTTCAATCGTATCTGCTGCCGCTGGTGCCATTGCTGCACCCATATTATTTACATCAGCAATACCATAATCAACAACTTTGCCAAATGTTACCGCACTTATTTTAATATTGCTTGGTAAACTTGAAATAACACTCGCACCGCCACCTGTGATTGTCCATTGTGCAGTTGGTGGACGTTGATTGCCAAGTTCAAGCGGAAAACGATACTGCCTTTCTGCACTGCTGAAATGTGTGCACGTTGCAGCTATTGCGTTACGTGCAAGCCCATTATCAATAAATATGGCAGACAAAGCAAGACTTTCTGCCATTGTAGCACACGCTGAATAAAGCCCTATAAAAGGCAAATTTAGGTCACGTGCAGCAAAAGAAGAACTTACAATCTGGTTAAGCAAATCACCACCAAATAGAAAGTCTATTTCACCTATGTTAGTGCCAGCCTTTTGAATTGCTCCTTTGATAATGTTTTTTAGCAATTTACGCTCTGCTTTTTCAAAGGTTTTTTCTTTTAATGTGTCGTCTTTAAAGCAGAAATCAAAATAACTTCTTAATGGACCTTTTGCTTCCATTGGTCCAACCATACTATAACCGCTGTAAAGATATGCTCCGTTTTTCAATATTATTGTTTGCATTTTCACCACCTAAATTATATAAACAGCCCAACAAAGCCACAGATAATAGAGCCAACCACGCCACATACAATCACTGGGCCAGCAATGGTGAACATTTTAACACAGATGCCGTATATAATGCCTTCCTTTTTAAATTCGATTGCTGGGCTTGAAATTGAGTTACTGAACCCCGTGATAGGAATAACCGAACCAGCACCGCCCCACGCACCAATAACATCATAAACACCTATACCAGTTAAAAAGCATGTTATAAAAATGATTGTCATAAGCATACATGTGCTAACTTCACTTTCCGCAAGGTTTGGGAAAAAGTGGCTGTAAAAATCAAACAGCCCTTGACCTATTGCACAAATCAGTCCACCTAAAAAAAATGCTTTAAGCAGTGACGGCCAAGCCTTTGTTTTTGGCACTTTTGAATCAACATAAAGATTATAGTTTGTATTCCTTTTGTTTTTGTCCATAATATCTCCAATTTTATTCAAGTTGATTATTGCCAGCACAATAAAATTTAAACAATTAAACAAACAAAAAATAATGTAAACCTATGCAACTAGACGTTTAATATTTAACTAATTGAATTAATTAAACGATTTATGAAATTTTTACAAATTAAAAAATATTGATAAATCACCAACAAATCACGTTTTAATAAATAATATTTAATTTTTAAGACATACTAGCGATAAGGAGAAATTTATGAAAAAGATTTTACCAATTTTAACAATACTCAGCCTTCCAGTTGTACTTTGTGCCTGCAATGACGACCATGAAAAAGCAAACACATCTTTTGATGCATACCAACATAATATTGCCAATTTTCAGAACTATTTTAAAGAATATTCTACTGCAAGTGATAGCCAATTAAATAAATTAGTGCTTAATAAGTATCGTTTAAATTTAACCCTGCCAGAAGATGCAAAATTAGTCAATGGTTTGGCAAATGAGCAACCAAAAACTGACACAAAACAAACCATAGAGCAATCAAACAACAATAAGGATAATCAAACCAAAATTGTGCCAAACACTGCTAATCAAACAAACACAAGCGAAGCGAACACTGAAACACCAGCCTTGGACGAACAACAGCCAACCACATTGCCAGATAACAGCCAGGATAGACCTATTGTTGACTCACCAACAGTTCAACCTGCAAAAATTCTTGTGGACACAAACAATGTTAATGTAGACGCTTTAAATGATACAACAAATCAAGATAACATTAACAATAATAACACCACAGACAGCAATTCAACCAACAATAGCACAACAGACACTGATAAAAACGCTGATAAAACCGAAACTACTACTGACAATGGTTCTAGCGGTACGATAACCAATACAAACAAAACAACAAACACAAATATTTCAACCCTTTATTCACTCACCGCCGATGTTGACGAACAATGTAACCAATTTTGTGAACTAAAAAAACAACTTAATAATGCTATTATTGAAACTCAAAATCTGATTGATAAAGTGAATAATAATGAGATTGAATTAACAAATGAACAGCGTATGTTTTTAACCGAACAATCTTCACAACTTAAAGCACTTGGTAAAAGGCTTACCACAGCCACAACTGAACTTAGTTTTTCAGTCAGTGACCTTGGCAAAATAATAAACACTGGTGGCAGTTATGACCAACTTGCTATGAAATATTTACTTGTACTTGATAACCTTTATAATGGCAATGATATGCTTGAAAATGGTATTTATCAACTCAATATGATAAATCAACTTATGAATATGTCCGCACCTGTCCCTGGTAACAATATAGGCCGCATTTTATATGGTTTTAGGCAAAATAACAATGCCCCAGTTATTTACGATTATTTGATTGATAAAGATGGAAATTTAACACAAAACCAAACAAATAATGCTGACACAAATTCAAACACAACTATCAACAATAACCAAACAAGTGAACAATCAGGCAAAAATCAAAATGATGAGCATATAACCAAAGACATAATTAAAGATAATGACGAAACTAAATCAAACAATTCAACAAAACGCCCCAGGCTTACACCTAACATTGACACATACGGAAACTATAAATCAAACATAGATACATTTTTTAACACTGCCCTTTTAAATCGCTATGGTATGAACGGTTTTAACAACGGATATGGTTATGGTGGATATGGCGGCTACGGTGGTGCTTTTGGCGGATTAAATGGATTTGGTAACCCCATGCAAAATGCAAATGGCCTTTACGCCGGCAATGGCTTTGGCAATGCTTACAATCCATATATGGCATATAACAACTTAAACAAAAATGATTATTATGCTGCACCTGACAATGTTTTAACAAACACAACCGATAGTGTGCAAAATCAATTAAACACACAAGATAATCAAACCGCACAAAACAAAGTTATTAAGCCGAAATTCAAATTCACCAAAAATATAGACACATATAGAGATGCCAACACACCAACACCAAAGCAAAGATTTGCAAAAATAAAAAGTTCTGTAAATAGTTTCTTTTCAAAATTCAAAAAGCCAAATAAGGACGACATCAAAAACCCAGTCTATCGCCTTGAACCTGGCGAAGAAACCACAACAAATGAATCTTAAATAATCGCATTAATAAAAAAACACCTTTTAAAAATGGTGTTTTTTTGTAAATCAATTAACTTATTTGCTGTTACAAAATGGTAAATATAATTATTGAAATTAGATAATTTAATAAAAAATAAAGCATACAAAAAACCTAAAAGAAAGTAACAATGTTTAATCTGAGCCGATGTTTTCACGCATATAGGCTAAAACCTTGTTCTCTATGCGACTGACTTGCACTTGGCTAACGCCTAATTCTGTGGCTATTTCGCTTTGTGTTTTATCTAAATAATACCGCATAATTATCACCTGTTTTTCACGTGAATCAAGTTTTTCAATCATATCACGCAAGGCAAGTTTATCAATATAGTTCTCAACCGTAAAACTATCCGCCACCCTATCAAACAAGGTTGTGCCGTCCTCCCCATCGTCAAACTTCTCGTTGAGTGATAGCGGATTTGTGTTTGCTTCCATTGTAAAAACAATATCAGTTTTATCCATATTGAATTGTTTTGCCAACTGGTCTATTGTTGGGCTTTCGCCAAACTGCTTTTGATAATCTGCAATATAATTTTTGATAAGCACCGCATTGCGTTTAATACTGCGTGAAACTTTAACGCTACCATCATCACGCATAAAGCGTTTTATTTCGCCTGCAATCATAGGCACTGCATATGTTGTGAATTTGACGTTAAAACTTGGATTATAGTTATTTATCGCTTTAACAAAGCCCATAGAGCCAAGTTGAAAAAGATCGTCATAATCAATGCCTTTATTGATATAGCGTTTTATCACGCTTTTAATAAGTGGTGCATTAAAGGTTATCAGTTTTTCTTTGGCAGAATCATCACCCTGTTTTGCCAGTGTGAGCAACTCTGCTGTTTGATTGCTTGATAGCATCTAGCACGCCTCTTGATTAACAATTTTTTTGCTCATATTAACAATAAGGCCTTCTTTGCTGTTTTTCACTTCCAAATTATCCATAAATGCTTCAATAACTGTAAAGCCCATACCGCTGCGTTCTTGCTCTGGTTTTGACGTATAAAATGGGCTGAGTGCCTTTTTAATATCCACAATGCCAATGCCGTTATCAATCACCGAAATGTGAACAACATTTTCTTTTATTCCCATTTTCATAGTAACCCAACCCGGTTTATCTGGGTATGCGTGGACTATTGAGTTGGTAACCGCCTCACTAACCGCTGTTTTTACGTCTTCAATTTCAGCAAGCGTTGGGTTCATTTGCAACAAAAAGCCTGCTGCAACTGAGCGTGCAAAGGATTCATTTTCTGGCAAGGCTTTAAACTTTAATTCCATAACGTTTTTCATAATTCCTCCCTAAACTATCTTTGGCATAATGTCGTAAAGACCTGACATTTTAAATATCCTTTCCGCATTTCTGCTTGGGTTTGAAATAAATATCGGTTTGTTATAATCTCTCATCTTTTTGTATCTTCCAATCAAAACACCTATGCCTGTGCTGTCCATAAAGGTTAATTCGCTTAAATCTAGCACAATTTGCACGAAGCCCTTTTCTGTGTCTAGAAGTGTATCTAAATCTTTACGTACTGTTTTGGCAGTGTATTCATCTAGTTCCCCTGAAAGTAAAATATACAATGTTTTGTTCATTACTCTCGACTTAATCTGCATTGCTTTCCTCCTGCAAACATACTAACAAAATGCAGAATAAAAAAAATGGTAACATTTGTTACAATGCCACCATTTCTTGTTGTTTTGTGCTGAAAACAATTTTTATTAAGATAGTTTTTGGTTTGTTTATGTCTTTATCTTACGCAAAAATATATAAGTAAACAAAGCCCTACAATGAATAAACTTGAAAATAACACGGTTAAGAACACACGCAATTTATCTTTTGGCAAATTTCCAACTTTGCCTGATTGACCGTTCATTAATGCTTTATATCTTTTGCCTTTATATTCGCTGTTAAACATATAAACAGGCAACAAACAATAATTATATTTGCGGTCTTTATAATCGGTGTGAATATTTAATGTTATAACACTGTCGCAACCATATTTACACAAGATTTCCCTTTCAAGTTCACGTTTAACAACACGCTCCGCACTGGCAACGCAATCAGCAAACAATTTATCTTGATATTCGATTGCATAACCATTAACAAAATCTTGTTGGAAGTCAACCGCAGAAGTATATTCAAACGGCATAATTTGCAAAAGTTCTGATTGAGTTAAATTTGAATTGGCTTCAATGGTTAAATTTTTAAAGGTTTTTTCTAACACTCCAACCACATTTTTTGTGACTGTTTCAGTGTGAGTGTTGCCGTCACTATCTTTAACCGTTTTTTGATAACTAAGCACACCATCATACACAGAAGATGTTACAAAATCAAACACAAAAGTGTTTACATATAAACCTGTAACATTGCTTTCTTCAATGCCTTTAAATATCTTTTTATTGGCATAAAAACGTGTTGCAACTGCCTTTTTAAATTTGTTAATTGCGTCTGCTTTGCCAAAAGTAAAAGGCACAACAGAATCAATATACATCAATGATTTTTTGCTTGAAGTTGATAATGTTTCACTGCCACAATATGGACAAGCACCTGTAAGATGTAATTTATCAATAATAAAATTTGCACCACATGATTTACATTTAACCGCACGTGTTTCTTTTGCAAGTGGGTCAACATCAAGTTGTTGCATTTCTTCAAAACTTTTCTTGTTAAATGCATAGTTAAATTGCACAGGATTAACACCACCACAACTTTCACATACATTACCTTTTTTTTGTGGGTCAAAAATTAAAACCCCACCACATTTGTCACATTTACTCATACTTTAATTTTATCAAAATAAGTTTTTCTTTGCAATTAATTTTAGTATTTCTTGCCATTATTTTTCTCCATTATCATGATAACATTTTCAATATTATTTAACAATCAATTCTAATTTTGTTGTAACATATATGAAATACCTTACAATAGAAAACAAACGCTTGCCTTTTTGAACATAAAATGAGCAACAAAAAACTCCTATTTCTAGGAGTATTGTGGAGCTGGTGAATGGAGTCGAACCATCAACCTGCTGATTACAAGTCAGCTGCTCTGCCATTGAGCCACACCAGCATATTTAAATATTAATTGATTTTTTGTTGCTCTGTCAAACAATAACAACCATTTTTTGCTTATTTTCCACTTGGAGTGGTGGAAGGGGATGGATTCGAACCATCGAAGACGAAGTCGACGGATTTACAGTCCGTTGCATTTGGCCGCTCTGCAACCCTTCCAAATCGCACTTGGGTTAACAAGTGTGGTGGCTCGAACCGGAATCGAACCAGTGACACAAGGATTTTCAGTCCTTTGCTCTACCGACTGAGCTATCGAGCCTTAATTTGGCGACCCGGAAGGGGCTCGAACCCTCGACCTCCAGCGTGACAGGCTGGCGCTCTAACCAGCTGAGCTACCGGGCCAAATTAAAATTAAGATAATGCCGTTAGGCTGGTGGGCCTTCACGGACTTGAACCGCGGACCGACCGGTTATGAGCCGGTTGCTCTAACCAACTGAGCTAAAGGCCCTTATAAAAGTTTTGCAACTTTTAAGGTTTAAGTTGTGAAGCGTATGCCCCACTTGAAACCTGCACCCGTCACAATGCAGATTAATGGTCGGGGTGAAGGGACTCGAACCCCCGGCCCCATGATCCCAAATCACGTGCGCTACCAACTGCGCTACACCCCGACGTTTACTTATTCATAATACAATATTATAAAATTAAAGTCAATAATTTTATTAAAGTTTTTCACATTTTTTTTAATTTTAATCTATATTTTTTTGAACATACTTACAATCGTACATTTCTCTATCAAGTTTGTCAATCATATCCTTAGTTTGTTTAACGCTAAAATTGTATCCTATTGCATATGCAAAATCTTTTTGATTCTTGCACACTTCTTCAAACAATGCTTCTTCACCTGGTTTGATTATGCAAAAAAACTCGTCGCCACCCCAGCGAACCACTGTTGAATATTTAGCAAGTTTATCGCCTATTGTTTTGATTAAAATGTCACCGGCGGTATGTCCGTTTTTGTCATTAACTAATTTTAAATTGTTTATGTCAACAATAGCCAAACTGATATTATAATCTTGTTTTGATTCTATTATGTTTGTTTCAAACCAGTTTCTGTTATAAAATCCTGTTGCAATATCATGAAACGCAAGTTTGAATAAATAGTCATAATGTTTTCTTGTTATAATCATAATTATTCACCATCATTTTTTTATAATGTTTAAGGATTATATGCTTAATAGCATATTTAGTCAATATCAAAATCACAAATTTATGTGGGCTAACTGTTTGTTGCTTTGTTTTATCAATCGTTTATTTTACAGCCATGAAGGTATAATTTCAAAAGTTTTGCTGTTTAAATAAGCAAGTGGAGAACCTTTATCAAATTTAAAAGCCATATAATTTGCGGTTAAATGCAGTTGTTTTTCGCTATCATTACCATATTTTTTATCGCCTACTATTGGATATCCATAATATGCAATATGGGCGCGAATTTGATGTGTTTTGCCTGTTATAAGGTTTGCAGTCATAAGTGTGTTTTCGCAACGGTATTCAACTATATCAAACTCTGTTACAATCGGTTCATACCCTGTTGTTTTAATTTCACTTATCCAAACCTTGCTTAATGCGTCAACTTTTTTAAGGTAAACTGTGCGTTTGATTTTTGTTATATCTACCCTACCATGAACCAACAAAGCATACTTTTTAACAATGCCTTTACGTGTTTTAAAGGCTGACAAAAGTGTACGTTCTGCTTGTTTTGTTCTTGCAAAAACCACAAGCCCTTCTGTGTTGCGGTCTATGCGATGAACTGGCAAAACCGTGTCATAATTTTGTTTTAAAACTGCCACAAGGTCACGTTCCGTTTCACTTACCACTTCAATGCCAGCACGCTTGTTAACAATGATGATATTTTCATCAGCATACACCAAAGTGTACCACTCTTTTTGCTCTTTTTCTGTGTAAAACACAACCAATTTATCACCAATATGCAACTCAACATCTTCTTTTACACGTGCATTGTTAACTTTAACATCTTTATTTGCCAAGATTTTTGCAACGTCAAAACGTGAAAGAAAAGGCAATTCATCAATAATTGCCTTAACCAATTTTTTATCTGTTTTAACTTCAAATTCAATCTTTTGCATTGTGGTTTATTTGTTTTTACTTGCCAGTTTATTTAGTTGCAATTTTAATTATTAATAAAACTATTGTTAATAATTATCAACGCAATAAATTTCAGCACTATTATAATTAATTTTATTTATTATCTGCAAAATATAAATCATGCATATATTTTGCACCTATTTCTTGGCTTTCGCTTGCTTCACTGATAACCCAAGGGTTGATATTCATTTCATGCAATACTTCAACAAAGTCTTTTAAATCTGGCTTGCCAACACTGCCGTCAGCCATATTTTGACCATGCACTAAATGGTGCATTTCACCCTTGTCGTTATATTGAATTGTATAGGCGTGAAAATGTATTTTTTCAAATTTTTCAGGAATTTCTGCCTGGATTTTTTCAAGCCTTGTTCTGATTGCTTGTTTATCTGTTAAACTGCCAACTTCACGTGCATGCAAATGTGCAATATCAATACAAGGATAGCAATATTCACATTGTTTGCAGATTTCTATAATTTCGTCAAGCGAACCAAGATTAGCAGTTTTACCGCCGATTTCTGGATAGAAACGCACATCACCCATATCTGTTGATGAAGTGATTTCATTTATTGCCTCAATAAGTTGTTTGATTGCAACACGTCTGCCTTCAGGTGTATTTTCATGACCACCACCTGGGTGAAAAATTATGCGATTAACACCAACAGATTTAGCAAGTTCAATGCCTTGACGCATATATTCTTTGCTTTTTTCAACGCTTGGTGCATTTTTACTGCCTAAATTTACATAATATGGTGCGTGAATAGAAAAATATATACCATTTTGGCGTTCTTTTAAATAAATTTCTTTGTTGACGTCACTAATTTTAAAGCCATAAACACATTGAATTTCATATGCATTTAAGCCCATTTCACGCAACCAATCAAACAAGCCAATAAACTTGCCTTTATAATTAGTTGGTGTGCCTGCAACACCAAAAATAGGTGGATTTTTTTCCATAATACCCCTTTTAAGTTAAACTTTACACAAAGTTTTTAAAGAATTTTTCTTTTAACAACAAATATTTTGCGTCATTGATGCGGTAACTATTATCTACACCAACATCAAAGGTTTTGTTAAGGTGAGTAACGGCTTTTTCATCATCAATAATCATAACATCTTGCAAACTTTCGTTAATCAAGCCTTGATTGAGTGTGAAAGAACCATAAAGCCCATATTGAGAGTCTATAACAATAGAATTAAACCTAATATAGCCGTCATAAAGATAGCAACTTGCACCGTATAAAGCCAACTCTTTTGCGTAGGCACGTGAAGCATAATATCTACCTTGTGCTTCCGATTTCATAGGTATCATTAATCTAACTTCAATATTAGAATTAAGTGCAAATTTTAAAAGCGACATAATGCTTTCAGTTGGTATAAATTCTTCCACCTGAATTTGAATTGACTTTTTAGCCATACAAATTGCCTTAATCAACGCCAAATCAAGCCCTTGCTCAATAGAGTTAGACAAGTATTGCATTTTAACTTGAGTTTTGGCATCGAATTTAGGTGTTGTATAGTCCATATATTTTCCGCTTGCAAAAATAACATCTTTGTGGGCTGAAAGGTCAATATCCTGCACCACTTCACCCTTGAATTTTACAATCATATTAGATACAATACATTTTTCTTTTGCTTGGCATGGTTTTAAATCAATCTTACCAAGATAAGCAATATTGCCGTCTATTACAACACGGTTTCGTCTGTTTATAAATTTATGGTCAAGTGTACGCAATTTGCTAAACTTATAAACTTTTGCCCCAGCAGTAACAAGTTCACGTTTAAATTTGCGGTTGATTGATTTATCATAAATAATTTTAACAACCACTCCAGCAGATAATTTATCAATTAAAGGTTGTTTAAGCCACTCTAAATCTTGGGCTTTAAGTTGTGTAACTTCAAAAATGATGTATGACTTTGCAGATGAGATTTCACGCAAAAGATTGTTTTGAAATTTGCCATGGGTATGGAAAAATTCGCAACTATTATTTTCAAAAACATTTGCGTTATACCCCAGTTGATTAAAGGTAAAATATTCATCATAACTGGTGTTATTTTCTTTAATCAAATATTTGCTTATAAGGTTTTGGTAAATTTCATCTTCCTTAACTTTAACTTTTAAAGAATTGCGTTTTTTGTAATACACAACTTTTGATGATAAATAAATTACCCCACCAATGAGTGAAGTACATAAAAATAAAGCAAGCCACATTATAATTGTACGTGGTTTATCGCGTTCAAAAATTATCATTACACTTGACATTGCAATTAAAACAAAAAGCCAAAGGATAAATAATACAATTTTTAGTAACATAGAATAATTTTATCAAATCAGCAAAATTATCGCAACTAAAACACAAACAAAAACATTTTTGTTAAATTATTTTTGCAAAACTTTTGCCAAATTATTGTAAAATTATTGCCAATTTGATATTATTGTTTTCAGTAGATTAAGATTTTTATTTTCTTGTTATTGTTCATCTACTTATCAGAAGCACCATAGAGAAATCGTTTACAGCAGGTCGGCAATCTGCACTTTAAAAAAAACTTATCTTATGCTACTGTGGCTCAGTTGGTAGAGCAGCTGATTCGTAATCTTAATCACAAGTGATTAAGGAAACTTCTTTTCGTGTTAACTGATTAATACTTATCAGTTCACACTCAAATCGTTTACAGCAGGTCGGCAATCTGCACTTTAAAAAAAACTTATCTTATGCTACTGTGGCTCAGTTGGTAGAGCAGCTGATTCGTAATCAGCAGGTCGGCGGTTCAATCCCGCCCAGTAGCTCCACAAAAAAAGACGGCTTTATAAGTCGTCCTTTTTATTAAGTTCTACTCTATTATTGAGCAATATGGTTAAATTTACCTTTCGCAAAAAATGATAATACTTTTCGCAAACGATGTTACTACTACATTAGGCATTTTCAGCAGATTGTTCTTTTGTGATTTCTTCTGCTTGTTCTTCTTGTTTTATGGCAAGTTTTGCTGCTTTTTTCGCTTTTCAATTTTTGTCATTATCAGTATTTTTCAATTAATTTTTAAATATAAGTTGGAAAAATTAATGTTTTGGTGTAAAATAAAAATATGAAATATAAAAAATTAGATGAAAATAGTTTTGCAATAGGAATGTTTGCCACATACGAGTTAGTTAAAAACAAACCTGAACAAGTGGTTGGCGTTTATTACACAAAAAATATTAAGTTGACAGATGATGTCAATACCCTTTTTGATTTCTGCCGTAAAAATAACATTTCTTTGATTGAACGCACAAAATTCGTTGAAAGTTTATCTGGTAAAGAAAATGTGCATATTGTTGGTGAGTTTAAAAAGTTTGAAAACAAATTAACCGCCGGCAACCACTTATGCCTTGTTAACCCTAGTGATATGGGTAATTTAGGCACAATATTAAGAACTTCACTTGGCTTAAATTTAAAAAATATTGCTCTAATTCGCCCTTGTGCTGACCCTTTTAGCCCAAAAGTTGTGCGTGCATCAATGGGTGCTATATTCAGGCTTAATATTGAATTGTTTGATAGTTTTGAAGAATATATTAGCAAATTTAAAAATAACAAAATCTATACTTTCTGTTTAGACGGTGCACAATACTTACAACAAACCGAAGTTGATAATAAACAATCTTTCTCACTTGTGTTTGGCAATGAAGCCACCGGTCTACCACAAGAAGTCGCAAACAAAGGCACAAAGATAAAGATTAGACAATCAAGTGAAATTGATTCATTTAACCTTGCAATAAGCGTTGCTATGGCTGAATATCATTTTACAAAAAATGCTTAAAATAATAAGCATACAAAAAACACCTAAACATAGGTGCTTTTTTATTTTTTAGTTAACTAAAAAAAATTTAATAGTGCTAATTAAATATTACTGTGATTGTTTTAAAAACTTGTGGGTTTGTTACTGAAACAATTTTGATTGTTGTTTTGCCTTTGCCCTGCTTTTGCAAGTAGATTAACGGTGCACCTTGCAACATAATATCACAAATATTTTCGTTGTCAATTATTATATTAACATCTTGATTTATGTATTGCTTGTTTCCGTCAACAATTTCATAATTCAAACAAAGAATATCGGTGTTTACAATAATTGTATCTGAACTGCAATCAGTTAAAACAATTTTAAGCCTATCATCAACTGGTGAAATTGAATTGTCTGGTTCAATAGTTCTATTGTCATCGGTTGGCTCGTTATCAGTAGGATTGGTTGGTGTTTCGCTTGTGCCACCGCCAGTTGTGTTATCTTCTTCGTAAGATTTATCATCTTCGTCATCAGCATAAGGCGTTTTGTTGCCTGTTTCTGATTGTCCTTGTGTGCTATCACCTATTGGGTTATTTTCTTGGTCTTCAAGCAGAGTTTGTATGCCGTCATCTTCATTGTTAGTGTTGTTATTATTCCTTTTAGAATCTGAATCGCCAGTTTTAACAGAAGTTTCAGATTGAGAGGTTGAATTATAGTTGAATTTGTTTTTAACAATTAAAAAAGTTGCAATCGCAAAAACGACTGCAATGCAAATCAACGGATATAAAATCCTTTTCATCCTCATACGGGTAATTTTACGTCTGATTGAAAATAAAAGCAATCAAAATGTCGAAATTTAAGGCAAATAGTTAATTTTTTCGTATTTATTGTTGAATTTGCGTTAATTTAAGCCCAAATCAATACAGTTTATAGTTGTATTATAATGAATAAAAAAATGAAGACTTATTCTTCACTTTCCTTTTTACGATTTGTTATAATGTTGATTTTGTGCCTTTCACTGTTTAAATATGAAATGTAGCCTTTAACACGAGAATTTAATTTATAAAGGTGGTGTGTTGCAACATTTGCTCTATCACTGTTATCCTTTGTGATTGCCATTGCTGAAAAGCCATTATCAAGCTTTATAACAGCGCCAACCGGCAAAATTTTAACAACTTCACCTTCTACTTCATCGCCGATATTGAGTTGGTTAAATGCGGCGTCACGTGGGTCGGTTTGAAGTTGTTTTAAACCAACGCTAACACGTGAATAATCTGTGTTTGTATCAAGCACTTTAAAGTCATATTTTTCATTTTCGTTCACAACTGATTTTAAACTGTCAATATGTGTGTAACTTGCGTCAGAAATTGAAAGTTTTGCTTTTGTGCCATTTTCAAGTAATACAAGTGCATATTTATCTTCTAATTTAATCACGGTGCCAGAGATAACTTGACCGATTTCAACTGGCTGGAATTCAGTGTTCATTAAAAGTTTTGTGCTACAAACTATGGATTTTTTAATATTATTAAGTTCAATAACGATTGCTGTTATGTTGCGGCTAACCAAACTATCTTTATTAACATAATCTTGTGGAGCACATTGGCTAAATGGTAAGAACACTCTATAACCCATAAATTCACCTAAAAGACCCGCTGTGTTAATTGAAGATGCCACAAAATTAAGTTCACTGCCAACTTTAAGTGATTTAATTTTTTCTTTTTCTTCTATTGCTTTATTTACGCCTGCATGGTTCACAACCAAACATCCTTTATCATCAATTTTACCTGTAACCATAACCAAAACAGCATCACCCATTTTAAAGTTAGGTTCAAGTTCTTCACGTGGGAAAACGCCTTCTTTAAGACCACCCAACGCTACAACCACTTCTTTTGCACCAAGCATAACGATTGTGCCTGTGATAATGTCGCCACGGTTGTATTGTGTCATATTAATATTAAAATCTTTCATTTTCATTATTTCTTTTCTCCTTCAAGCAAGGCGTTCATTTTGCTAACAACAAGGTCAGAAAACTCTGCCAAATATGTTTTATCGTTTTTTCTTTCTGGGTCTGGGTAGATAGGTTCACCGATATAAAGTTTTGTAAACCTAAAAGGTTTAAGCTTTTTGTTGTACATCATTGGCACAACTGGTGTGTTTGTGCGGATTGCAAACATTGCAACGCCTTCTTTTGCAGAGCCGTCTTCAACATAAGGTGTTTTTGCACGAGTGCCTTGTGGGAAAATGCAAACACGCTTACCTTTGTTTATTAATCTCAACACTTGCTTAATTGAACTTGGTTCAACCTTTTCTCTATCAACTTTAACTGCCCCAACATAGTTCATAAAAGCGGACTTAAATTTGCCCTTAAACAACTCTTTTTTAGCCAAATAATAAATCTTTTTGCCAAACCTAATATCCAACATAGGCGCATCATTATTAGACATATGATTGCACGCAATTATGTAGTTTTTACCTTTAAGTTGTTTTAAATTTTTCTTGCCAACTTTTTTGATTGGAAACAAAATCACCAAAGGCAAAAAAGCAATGATAAACATTATCCAAAAAAACATAATTATCCTTTTAATTTGTCAATTTTAATGTTTTCAAATGAAATTTAAGCACAAAATATGCTTTACATCAACAAAAACTTTTAACTATTCACTTTGTTTTTTAATTGCATTGCCGGCAACATATCCAGTTGACCAAGCAATTTGCAAGTTAAAGCCACCAGTTAATGCGTCAACATCAAGCAACTCTCCAACTATATATAAGTTTGGCACAAGTTTGCTCTCACATGTTTTGGAATTGACTTGTTTAACATCAACCCCACCAGCGGTTACAATACTAACGTTTATATTATCTAACGATTTAATAGAAAAGTCAAATTTTTTAAGTCCATTAACAATGGTGTTGCGGTCAGTTTTGTTTAAATCTGCCATTTTTTTGTTATTTAAGCCCAAATGAGCCATAAAATACTCAACAAAGGACCTTGGTAAAAGCGTGTAAAGGTAATTTTTAAGGTCAGTTTTGGCATATTCAACAATTTCACGTTGCAATTTTGCATCCAACAAAGCAACAGATAATGCAGGTTTTAAGTCAAGCAACAACTTTGCATCTGTTAAATCACACTCATTGATTTTGCTTGAAAGTGTTAATCCTATTGGCCCAGTGATTGAATTAAAAGTGAACATCATTTCACCAAATTCTTTATATGTTTTGCCTGAAAGTGTGGTTTCAAGTGTAACATTTTTAAGGCTTAAACCATTGAGTTCACTAACATCGTCTTTAACAACTATTGGGCATAACGCACTTTTGTTTGCAACAATCTTGTGACCAAATTGTTTGGCAATTTTTTGCCCAAAACTTGACGCACCAGTACCGACATATGAAAGCCCACCAGTTGCCAAAATTAAACTATGTGCGGTGTATTCAACACAGTTGTCACACAAAATATAGAAAGTGTCATTCTCTTTTTTAACCGATTTGATTTCATTGTTAAGTGAGATTTTAACACCTGAATCGTGCAAACATTTTTCAAGTGTTTTGATAACATCGCTAGATTTATCACTTGCTGGGAACACCCTTTTGCCACGCTCTGTGCGAAGTGGCAAACCTTTAGACTCAAAAAATGCCATGGTTTGTTGTGGTGTAAAAGCGTTTAAAGCAGAAAACATAAATTTGCTGTTGTGCATAATGTTCTCTAAATGTGTTTCAACACTACTATTGTTTGTTAAATTACACTTGCCCTTACCTGTGATATAAAGTTTTTTACCCAACTTTTCATTATGGTCTAAAATCAATGTTTTGTTGCCGTTTTGTGAAGCAAAAATTGCGGACATCATACCAGATGCCCCACCACCTATAATAACAACGTCAAAATTTGTTTCCACTGGCGTTATTCTAGCACATATTACAACTTTTGGCAAAGAAAAAAGTAGCCAGCACAGCCACTTTTTGTAAGTTATATAGTTTTAAAATATGATTTTGATTATAATTTATTTTATTTTTTAATCAACTAAACAATTTTTTAATTATTTATCAGCAAAATCAACTAATAATATTAAGTGTCTATTAGTTTTTATTTGCCTTTAATATTATTTCTTTAAACTCATTAAATATTTCATTTCTTTGGCGTTTAATGGTGTATATTCACCACGTGACAAACCACCTAAACGAATATCACCGATTTGCACACGCTTCAAAAATTTAACATTTTTACCAACTGTTTCAAGCATTTTTCTGATTTGGCGGTTTTTGCCTTCTGTGATTGTGATTGCAAGTTTAGTTTGTGTTGCATTTTGTTCAAGCAAAACAACACTGCAAGGTTTTGTTTTATAACCGTCAATTTCTACGCCTGATGAAAGGGTTTTTATTTCGTCTTTTGTTATATTGCCCTCAATGGTTGCATAATAAACCTTTTCAACTTCACTGCTTGGACGTGTTAAAATGTTTGATAAATCGCCATCATTTGTTAAAAGCAACAAACCTTCTGTATCATAGTCTAAACGACCAACTGGAAATACACGTGCATGTACTCCACGCATAAGTTCCATAACCGTCTTTCTACCCTTATCATCTTCAACTGTGCAAACATAACCTTTTGGTTTGTGCAATTTGTAGTAAACAAAATTTTCAGCAGTGTGAATATATTTGCCATCAACTGTAACTTGGTCAGTTGGTTTAATATCTGTTGCAAGTGCGGTTACAACTTTACCATTAACTTTAACCTTACCAGCAGTTATCAATTCTTCTGCTTTACGACGGCTTGTTATGCCTGATTGTGCAATATATTTATTAATTCTCATTTATCTTTTCTTCCCATAGTATTTCTTTGATTTGAAGTGTTTGGTTATCCAAAAACTTATCAATCTTATTAATTGTATATAATTTTACTGAATTAAGCAACTGATTATCTAGCAAAATATCAATTTTCCATACAACACTGCCTTGTTTTGCATCGTCTAATTTGACATTATAATTTAACTTAACTCTATCTTTTTCGCCTGGCAAAAGTGGATAATAAAAATCGTCTTCTGCATATAAATAAAGTCTTCCGTTTGCTGAATCGGTAACATATTCATTATATATTTGCTTGTTTTTATCTATCAATTTTGTATACTCATAATCAACAAAACTTGCATCAAGCAAATCTGCACTTTCTTCAAACATTGGGCCACAGTTTAAAACAACGCACACTGTGGTTTGTTGTTCTCTTTCACAAGCACTAACCAAACAACGCCCTGCCTTTGATGTAAAACCAGTTTTAACACCACAGCAACCTTCTAAACTTGAAAGCAAGCGGTTTTTGTTTGCTAAATAACGTTTGTCAGACATATTTGTTGCTGGAATAACATGCGATTTTGTTGAAACAATTTCTTTAAAAATCGGATTATTTAAAGCATAACAACTGATAAGTGCCAAATCATAAGCCGTTGTGTAATGGTTTGGATTGTCAAGTCCGTGTGGATTCGCAAAATGTGAATTATTTGCCCCAACCTTTTTTGCAAGAGCGTTCATCAAATCGGCAAATTGACTTACACCACCTGCTATATGATAAGCAAGTGCGGTTGCACTATCATTGCCACTGCGAAGCATAAGTCCATACAACAAATCTCTAACTGAAATATGTTCACCTTTTCTTAAATAAATTGATGTGCCTTCCACTCCAACAGCATTATTATTAATTGTTATCACTTCATCTAAATTTTTGCAATTTTCAATGGCTGTTATTGCTGTAACAACTTTTGTGGTTGAAGCCATAGGTAGTTGCTCGTTGGCGTTTTTGCTGTACAAAATGCGGTGACTATCTTTATCTAGCACACACATTGATTTTGCTGAACTGCCGACTGCTGACGCATATGTGGGTGAAACCTGCCAAAGCAATGATATAGACAAAAAAACTGACGCAACAGCCAAACACACACAAACAATCGGTTTGATTGAATTTTTGGTTTTCATTTTATATTCCCCACAAATTTTTTAAGTACTTCGGTTGCATTTTTGATAAGCCCAAGATAAGCAGTTGATTTATCGGCATGGATAATTTTAAATTTGTTATTATTAACTACAAAAAAGCCAATAGGAGTAACAGTAAAGCCACCGCCAGTACCACCAGCCATTGGAAAGTCTGCCGAGTTGCGTTTTGCGTTTAAGTCGTTATATTCGCCACCACCTGTAACAAAGCCCACGCTGACCTTTGATATTGGAATAATCACTGAATTATCTGGCATGGTGATTGCATTACCAACCACACAGTTTACATCAATAAGCGAACGCACTTTATCAAGTGAAACATCAATGAGTGACTCAATTTTGTTATCTTTGTTTAAGTTTATTTTTTCTATTTTTTTCATAACTTCTCCATGAATAAATTAATGTGTATGCCAACGAATATAACATATCCCAAATTGACACCCTTATCGAACTTTTTGCCCTTATTGAACAAATATCTTGATTATATTTTGGCTCAACATTAACAAAAATATGTGCACTTTTTTTGTTGTTTTGAACTTTGCAAAAAACCGATTTACCAACAACATCAAAATACCCTGCTCCAACCGCCGTTACACACGCATCATTGGCATATCCAAAGGTTGAAAATATATCAAAAAGCAAAAGTTGATGCCTAAAATATATTTGCTTTATAAGGTTTAAAAAGAAAATCACATTGAACGATTGGTCAGTTAATTTAAAGCGTTTTTCTTTTCTGTTGTGATAGATATAAACATAGCCATTTTTAACACGAAGTTTATACTGCAATTTAATTTTACTTAACAAAACAAGTGTAAACACGCCTTTTAACTTCAACAAATTGAATTTAACTTCAACATTGATTAAAAACGGATACACTATTGACATCAGCAAAATCAATATAACAAACAAAAAAATAAGATACCACATATGGTAGTATCTTACTTAAACTTAAATTTATGCTTAAATTGGCATTATGCTGGTTGATCTTGGTTTTGTTCTGCACTTGTGTTAACATTGTCAGTGTTTGACACGTTTGCAGTGTTAACAGAAGTTTCTGCTGTTGTTTTGCTTTCTTCCGCTTCTTCATCAGGGATAGAAAATTCACGGTAAAGTGAATCACCATCACTGTGAATAACACGTATTCTATCAAGCAATTCATTATAATTTGGCAAGTTTTCAATACTAGTTAAACCAAAACGTTTCAAGAATTGGTCAGTTGTGCCATAAAGCAATGGTTTACCAACCGCATCTTTACGTCCAACCACTTCAATAAGGTTGTTTGAAATAAGCAAATCAATGGCATAATCAGCGTTTTTAACATTACGTATGTTTTCAATTTCCAACCTTGTGATTGGTTGCTTATAAGCAATGATGGCAACAGTTTCAAGGGCTGCTTTTGTTAAAGTGCGTTCCCTAATCGGATTTAAAATTTCACTAATATCTTCAACAATTTGTGGGTTTGAACATAATTGAACTTTGGTTTTATATGTAATGATATTTATGCCACTTTGTTCGTTATACTTTGTTTTAAGCAAATCTAAGCATTTGTTAAATTCTTTATCATTGATATCAAATTTACGCTTAAATTCGTCAATTTCAACGCCATCGCCAGCCACAAACAACACACCTTCAATCACGCGGGCAATATCTTCATATTTCATTATTCACCTTCCCTTGCTTTAATCAATATATCTTGGTATTTATCAGCCTGAACAACTACAATTTTTTGGAATTTAAGCATTTCCAAAATTGCCAAAAATGTGTTAATGATTTCACTTTTTGTGTAAGTATCGTCAAAAAGGCTGAAAAAGTTAATCTCTTTATTTTCTTTAAGCACGCCAGTTAAAAATGCTATTTTATCAGCAACTGTCCAACGATCACGCTTAATTTTCTTTTCTTCTGGGTTTTCTCTATCTTTGGTTTTCATCAAAATGAAAGCAAAAGCATCAAGCAATTTATCCAAATTAAAATCGTTAAATACAATACGTGTATCACCAGCCATTTTGTCTGGTTGTTTATAAAATCTGTCTACATTTTCATATTGTTGCAAGTTTTGCCCTGCTTCTTTAAACAATTCATACTCTTTCAAGTCCATTTGAAGTTTTAACAGGCTATCTTCTTCATCGTTATCTTCTTCAATCTTTTCAACTGGCAACAATGCTTTTGATTTAAGTTCCAAAAGACGGCTTGTCATATCCAAGAAAGATACGGCTTCGTCCATATCCAAATTTTTAACATCTTCCATATATTTTAAGTATTGATCGGTGATTTCACTGATACGGATTGTGTCAATGGACATATTGTTTTCTTTGATAAGGTGCAACAAAAGATCCAAAGGCCCTTCAAAGCCTTCTAATTTAAACGTTAAGTGACTGCCTAATTCATCTTCGGTCAGTTCTTCAATATCTTCCATAACACCCCAAAAAGAAACCAGCGTAGATTGATTAACAGATTGTTAAACTGAATAAATCTGCCAACAATCTTAATTAGTTAAAATTTATTACAAAAGGTTTAAAGCAAAATAATTTTTTTAATTAAAACGTTAAGTAAACAATTTGTTTTAACTATATTAACGCCAGTGGTAAATATATATAATTATACAATAAATTCAGGTAGAACGCAAACAAATCAACGCCAAACAATAAATCAATTATAAGGCTAACAATCAAAATAGTGTAAAGCAATTTTACGCCATTTTTAAGGTTGAAATATATAAATTTATTGTTAGATTTCATAAATGTGGTTATAAAATCAAAACCCGCAAGTGGATATATTGGCAAAATATTGAAAAGCACCAAAAAACTATTAATTTGCATGGTAATCATCAAAAACAGATACAAATATTGCATGGCAGTTGTTGGGCAACCAACAGTGCGGTTTAAAGTGAGATATAAAAGTGAAGCAAACAAGCCAAACAAAAAGTTAGCCAACACTCCAGAGCATGAAACCCACCTTATACCCTTGCGATAATTTTTAAATTTGGTTGGATTGATTGGCACAGGTTTAGACCAACCCACACCTATCAGCATAAAGAAAATAAAACCTGCTGGGTCAATGTGTTTGATTGGATTAAGTGTTAATCTGCCCATCAATTTTGCAGTATCATCACCCATTTTATAGGCGGACAAAGCACGTGCAAACTCACGCAATGAAAGTGAAAATGCAAAAACAAACACAATCATTAAAAATTGTATTAAAGCGTCTAATGGTTCGATGTTACTAAATAAAAGTGAAATTAGCATTGTTGACCTTTTGCGTTTTTGCTGTTGTGCAAATCTAAATATCCCAGTTTAAAACTTAAAGGTTTAATATTTTAAATTAGATTTGTTTTTTAATGTTTATATAAATTATCTGGCGGTTTTCATACTTACCAAACGGTTATAAAAACTGCTTGCATTAAGCGGATTTTTCTTGTTTGTTATTGCTTCAATTTGAGTGTTAGTTTCGTTAGTCACAACTATGCCAAGTTCCTTAAACACTTCCAAACAAACATAAAATTGCAAATAATTATAATCATCTTTTTGCTTGGTTTTTGCCATTATATTTTTGAACATATTGTGACAATAATATCCTATTATTTTGTTATCACAAGCATATTGCAACAAACGGAAATATTTGCCAAAAACTTCTCTTTGCAAACTGATATTTTTTAATATGTTTGCAGTGTTATCCAAAATATGTGGAAGGTAGACAGTTGACTTTGTATTGTGTTGTAATTCAGCCAAATACCCCATATTTAGCAATGGGTCAAGGAAAATTATACGGCTGAAAGTGTTAAAATATTCAAAATTTGTTGGTGCTAACAATATTGTGTTAAGCCCAGTTGCATCGCCTATTTCAAACACACGATTGCGGAAAATATTGTTGCTATCATACACTGATTTAAAGTTAATATATGTGTTGTAATCGTTGGCAACAATCAATGTGCCGTAAACATTTTTATCCATATCCAAAAGCAAACGGATAAGTTGATCACGATTATAATTGTTGAATTTGTAGCCATCTTGCACTGGGTACAAAATTTGCTTAACATATTCAGCAAGCATAATATCGTTATCTTGTGGGCGGTATACCCCTTCATAGTCAATAGATTTTACTATGCCTGATATGGTTTTGCTGTTTCTAAATGTGTCTAGGCTTAAATCTGCCAAAATGCTACACTCTGTGTTACCAGAAAGCACAAAATAGTTATTGCTAGCGTTAAATGCAAGCAAATTAAAGTTTGGATAATTAAGCACCAAATGTTGTGGGTGTTTTGGCAAACTGCTGATTGTTGCATTTTTAAGGCGGAAAGCAAAAATTGGACGTGCGTTCATATGTCCGCATGGCTCTAATCTATCAATATCCTCAACTAATTTTAAGTTAACTTCGCTTGGTTCAAGTGCAAAATCATATGCCTTTGTGGGTAAAAAGTCTGCCTTGTTCAAATTTTGTTCAACATATTGGTTTGTAAGGCGGGTAAATTCATCAAAATTGTCAACTTTAAGTGTTAAACCTGCTGCCATTGGGTGACCGCCAAATTTTGTTAAAATACTGCTCATACTGCTTAACAATGTGTGAACATTAACGCCATTGACACTGCGACAAGAACCGGTCAATTCGTCCCCCACTTGGCTGAACAAGAAAGTTGGACGGTGGTATTCTTCCGCAATACGTGCAGAAACAATACCTAAAATACCGCTATCCCACTCTGCAGACGACATCACAATGGCACTAATTTTAAATATATCTTTGCCTTGTAAATCTGCTTTAACATCAGTGTAAACTCTATCACACAACTGTTGACGGCGAGTGTTAAATTCTAAAATCTTGTTTATGATTGGCTTAACTTTGTTTGGGTTTTCTTCCATATAAAGTTCTAGGCTGGTTTCAGCACTGCCCATACGCCCGCTTGCATTGATTTTTGGAGCAATTTTAAAGGCTATATCACTTGCTTTGCAACTGTTTTTATTAACGCCACACTCTTGGATAAGGCGTAAAATACCCACTGGCAATTTGTCTATATCTTTCAAGCCAAGGCTTACGATTGCACGGTTTTCGTCCAACAATTCAACAATATCGGCAATGGTTGCAATGGCACAAATAGGCAAATACTTTGTAGCAGTTGTGATACCGGCCAACGCTTGAACAAGTTTAATTGCAACACCTGCCCCACAAAGACAATGGAAAGGATATGTTTTGCTAACTTTTGGGTTGATTATAAGGCAATCTGGTAAGGTTTCACCCGGTTCGTGGTGGTCGGTTACAATCACGTCAACATTGTTATTTTTAAGGTATTCAACTTCTTCAACAGCGGTGATACCGCAGTCTACTGTTATAACCAAATTTGGTTTATTTTTTGCAAAAATTTTCTCAAGAGTTGGCACTGAAAGTCCATAACCGTCTTCATATCTATTTGGCATATAATTGCTAACTTCTGCTCCAACTGATTGAAAATATTTAATCAAGATTGCACTGGCAGTGATGCCATCAACATCATAATCGCCAAATATTAAAATTTTGCTACCCTTTGCAATGTGTTTTTCAATTTTTTCAACCACTGCTGACATATCTTCAAACAAAAATGGGTCATATAAATCACGTATGCTTGGTGATAAATATTGATTAAGTTTTGCTTGTGTATCTATGCCACGTGAATATAAAAGAGCAACAAGGTGTTTATCAAGATTAAAAATCTTGCTCATCTCGCACACAAATTCATTATTAACATTTTCATCAATATTGCAAACGTACTTCATAAATCTTCCATAGTGTAAAAATTGTTTAATATATATTAGATTTGATTAATTAAAAATCTATTTAGTTTGATTATTAGTTAATTGACCTTATTTAAAAAGAAAAAGCCTTTCATAAGAAAGGCCTTAATCTATTTTTCTTCTGCTGTTTCGGCCTTGGCTGGTTTAACCTTGCGTACACGTTTTTTGCAATGTGTTATGCAAGCACTCCAAACAAAAGGCAAAACATACAAGCAAACTGCAAGTTCAACCACGGCAACAAACATAAGGTTAAGTGCAATATATTTAAGCGCACTTGGTGCAATAATCACAAACAACAAGCCAAACGCAAATACGCTGATTGCTAATGCGTTCATCCTAAACCTTGATTGAACCATTGCTGTTTTGATTGCTTTGCCAAAATCACCGCTGTTTAACCATGTATCTTTTCGCATAGATTCAAACACATTAAGGCAACCATAAACAATAAGCAAGTTAAGCACAACCATAATAGCAAAAATGCTTAAACCAACTGTCAATCTGAGCATTGCACAGATTGAAATAAACCCAACACTGCCAATGATTGAACTGATAATGATTGCTATTGCACTTGCCCCATTGTAACGGATAAATGCAAACAAACTTGATAATGCAACCAAAAGCAAGATTGCAACAAATGCGTAAATATAATCAGTTTTACGCACAACTGGTGCAACTTTAACTGGACTGCTGATATTTGCAACGCTGATACTCAATTTATCAGCAATTTTATCGGCTATTTCTGTTTGTTCTTCTGTTGTGATATTTTTAGTGTAGCGGATAACAAGTTTTGTTTCGTCACCTTCACCACAAACTGAAATTGTGTCAAACCCAGCATCATAAGTTTTAACAACTTGTTCTATCTTTTTGCTGGTTTCTGTTATATTAACTTCACTGCCAATTTTAACAGAAAATTCGTTATACCCTACCATTTCAAAATTGCCATGCAAACCAAACACGCTTGCAATGATAATGCCGATTAACAAAAATGCTGAAATGATAATCAATGCAATTTTGTTTTTATTGAAATAATCTTTGTTTGATTTTGTAAAATCTCTATTAAGCATTTTTACCTCCTTTGTGGAAGTTACATTTTTTGCCGTCTTCATTGTTAAGCGCAAGATACATTGCAACAAACAAACGCATCAAAGCCAAACTTACAAACACGCTTACAAATGGCAAAACAAATGATACCCAACCAAATGATTGGATTGCCAAACTTGGCATAAACATACAAACAAAGCCAAGCAATGCAAACAATGAATTGTTAACGAAAATGCGAACTAAACTTTCTTTAAATGCAAGTTTAAATGCAATATATAACTTTGTATCTGCTTGATAATGACGTTTTGCACTTTCCAAGATTGAAATTAAACTATCAGCCATTAACATATAGCCAAGCATCATACCTATAACACCAGCAAAATTGATATGAACTGCTGGAATTGATTGCAACAAGAACAAGCCGATAACAGCAAAGAACATCATTGCAAATGCACTTAACCACCCCATATCACGGTATTTAACAACCATAAGCACAAGCACTGCAACAGCAAACACTGCAAAAATTGCGTAAACATAAATGTTTGCACCCATGCCATATGTTGCACTCATTTTGCCAGCGTCTAATTTTGTTAAATTTACATCAAGCATACCAGAACGGATTTTGTTTGCATATGTGTTAGCAATAAGGTGGCTTGTGAAGGCTTCACTTTGAATTAAAATCATACCATCTTCGATTGCATTACCGCCTAAATCCATTTGTGTGAAAAGTTCTTCACCAAAATAAATGTAGATTTTGCCACCGTCTTTTGTTGCTGTGGCGATTTTTTCTTTAACATCATCATTAAAGTCAATACGCACGTAGTAAACCATTTTACCGTTTTCGCTGTTATAATAATCATAAGCGGAAACAGATTTAATGTTTGAAGCATCAACAAAGGCTGAACTAGCATCTTCACTTGCTGAAAAACTAATTCTGGCTGGTTCACCAACCAAACTTGTTAAATTTGATATATCATCTTCACCATTAACTGCAACTTGAAGAACCACTTGGTCTTCCCCATATCTGCCGATAGTTGCGTCTTTAAAGCCTTCGCTTTCAATAATTTGCAACAATTTTGACATTGCTGAATTTGTTAATTTGTCATAACTTGAATCAACTTCGCCATCAAGCAATTCTGCACGATAAACAATGCGGTATGTTGACCCAATATCTTCGCCCAATTTTAAATTAGAAACAAAATTGGAATAAGAAAAATACTTGCCATTGATTGACAATGGATAGGTAAAATTAACAAAGCATGCAAGCAAGCAAACAACTAAAATTATTGCGAAAATAACAAATAAACTTTTTGAGCGTCTTTTAGTCATCTAATTCTCCTAAATCAGTTAGATTATAAACAAATTTTGCTTTGTTGTCAAACGAAACAAGTGCAAATTAATAAACTAACTTATTTTAATTTATATAATAACTAAATAATAGCCCAAAAAGTTTAAATTTATAGGTTAATTGAGATAAATTAATGCTGATTTTTGTTCAAAAAAGAAAATGCTTTTTATCTTATGCAGTCTTTTTGCTTGTGAGTTTGAAAATGATAGTTGCAACAACCGCCACAATAACAGCAAAAAGCAAATCAAACAAAATGCTTAAATCGAAACCGAAACCGCCATTTAAAATTGAGAATATGATAAATGAAAGCACCCAGTACACCACGCCTGCAATCACTGCACGCAAAAGCAATTTTTCGCTTGAAGATTTTTTTAAGAACAGCACCACAACAAACAATGAGATTGCTTTGATAATATCGTTTAAATAAGAAACAAGTTTGTTTGGAATATCTGCAAATTTTAAAATAACAGCCAAAATAACAGTGCCGATTAATGTTACAACCAAACCGAATAAACAACTTTTAATTATGGCTAAAATTGTGCCACCTTTTTTAGATTTTTCTTCCATAAATTGTCCTCCTACTTTAACTTATTTTCAAGTTAAAAATAAAGAACAATTTTAACGCAACATAATTTGAAGATTTTTGGCTTAAAATGACGTAAAATAGGCGTTTTTTAAGGTTTTAGTGAAGTTTTATTAATGTTTATTTTAACAATTAAAAGTTAGGTTTTTCTTTTTAATTTTTTATTAATTTTTAAGTGGTTTTTTAAATCAAAAAAGGTACAAAAAAAGCGGTGTTAACAACCGCAATTTTTTTAAATTACTTTATTATTTTTCTGCTTTTTTTGTTGATTTTTTAGGTTGTGCTTTTGTTTCAACTTTTGCTTCTGTTTTAACTTCTTCAGCCTTTTCTTCTTTTGCTGGTTCAGCCTTAACTTCTGCTTTTTGTTGTGGTTTTACAACAACAACTTTCTTTTCTTCTGGTTTTTGGTCTTTATCAAACACATAATAAATTGCATTTGCATGAACTGTGAAATAGCCTGTGTGTTCACCACGGCCAGTTTTAAGCACGAAATATTTGTATTCGTCTTCTGTGTAGCCTTCAACCACTTCACCAACAACACCAGTATCTGTCATAACCTTGTCGCCTGGCTTAAGGTCTTGACGCATTGAGCCAAGTTCTGTATTGAATTTCTTTTTCTTGAAATAAGAAAGCAAGAACAATGCAACAACAAGCACCAACAAAACTACCAAAATAATAATTTCCATCATAATTTAATGTTCCCCTTTTAAACTTTAAAGATTTTAACAAAATTTGAATTGCTGTGTCAAACCTTTTCAGGCATGTTATTTGTTTTTGCTGACAAATAAAACATAATATATTGTTTTAAATTGCTGAATTTTGCAAAAATTAGTCTGTTATGCCATAGTTTTCATAAAATTCTTTTTTAAATTCTAAAAATCTATCATTATTTATTGCTTCACGCATATTTTCCATCATTTTAAGTGTAAAGCGTAAATTGTGCAAACTCAATAATCTTGCACCTAAAATTTCGTTGCACATTACAAGGTGATGTAAATACGCTTTTGTGTGATTTTTGCAACAATAACAATCACAATTATCGTCCAAACGTGAAAAGTCTTCTTTATATTTTGCATTTTTAAGCACAATTTTGCCATGGCTTGTCATTGCTAAACCATTGCGGGCAACACGTGTTTGTAAAACGCAGTCAAACATATCAATACCACGTTCCACCCCTTCAAAAATATAGTCTGGTGTGCCAACGCCCATCATATACCTTGGCATATTGTCAGGATAATGTGGTTTCATAACATCAAGCATTTCAATCATGGTTTGTTTTGGTTCGCCAACTGAAAGCCCACCTATTGCAATGCCACATTTGCAGTATTTTTTGGTTTCTTCCAAACTTTTTAAACGCAAATCTGGGTAAAAGTTGCCTTGCACGATGGGGAAAAGCATTTGATTTTCATTTTTGTGTGATTTAACGCATCTATCAAGCCAGTCCAGTGTACGATTCATTGCTTTTTCGGCTTCTGCGTGTGTTACACCTGGTTCTGTGCAGACATCAAACGCCATAATAATATCAGCACCTATGTTGTTTTCAATTTCCATAACCTTTTCAGGCGTGAAAAACAATTTTGCACCTGACAAGTGATTTTTAAATTCAACGCCTTGGTCAGTTATCTTCCTTAAATCTGCCAAAGAGAAAACTTGAAAGCCACCACTATCAGTAAGCATTGGACGGTTAAAATTCATAAATTTATGCACACCACCAGCCTTTTTTATAAGGTCGTCACCTGGGCGAATATGCAAATGATATGTGTTTGCTAAAATTATTTGAGCACCTATATCATACAAGTCATCACTTGTTAAAGATTTAACTGTTGCAAGTGTGCCAACTGGCATAAAAATAGGTGTGTAAATATCACCATGCGGTGTATGTAATACCCCAGTTCTTGCCCCACTGTTTGGGTCTACGTGTAAAATTTCGTAACTAAATTTTTCCATTAAAATCCTTTTAATTTTTTGTGCTTTTGTTTTAGCAGTGGTTGATAAAATTTAGCAAATAAGTTTTAAAAATTTGCTTTGTTTTATTCAATAAACATACTATCGCCAAAACTGAAAAAGCGGTATTTATTTTCCACTGCTGTTTTATACAAATTCATTGTGTTATCATACCCTGCAAAAGCACTGATAAGCATAATCAAAGTTGACTTTGGCAAGTGAAAATTTGTAATGAGTGCATCTACCACTTTAAATTTATAAGGTGGATAGATAAATATGCTTGTGTTATCGTCATCTGCTGTGAGTGGCACGCCTTTTAGAGCCACACTTTCAAGTGTACGCACGCTGGTTGTACCTACGGCAATCACACGGCGATTTTCTTTTTTTGCCAAATTTATTCTTTCGGAAGCGTGTTCACTAAGGTGGTAATGTTCAGTGTGCATTGTGTGCTTTGTTATATCGTCCTCTTTGCATGGACGGAAAGTACCTAACCCAACATCAAGGGTAAGTTCCACAATCTCCACCCCCATATCTTGGATACGTTGCAAAAGTTCTTTTGTGAAATGCAAACCGGCAGTTGGTGCGGCTGCACTGCCTTCAACTTTATTGTATACTGTTTGGTAACGTTCTTTATCTTTCAATTTTTCATGAATATAATGTGGCAATGGCATTTGCCCAACATGTGATAAAATATCTTCAAAAACGCCAGTGTAAATAAAGCGGACAATACGGTTGCCGTCTTCTTTAACCGCCATGATAACGCAACTGAGTTCTTCATTAAAAGTAACAACTGTACCAACTGGAACACGTTTTGCTGGTTTAATAAGCACTTCCCACTCGTCTAAATTAATGCGTTTTAAAAGCAAGACTTCAATGTTAGCCCCTGTTGCCTTTTTGCCATATAATCTTGCTGGCAAAACACGGGTGTTATTAACAACCAAAACATCACCTTTACGTAAAAATTCGGTTATGTCTTTAAAGTGTTTATGTTGCACTTCTTTTGTTTGGCGATTAAACACCATAAGACGGCTTTCATCACGTTTTTCAAGCGGAGTTTGAGCAATCAATTCTTCCGGCAAATAATAGTCATAAGTTGAAAGTTTTTGATAGTCTACTTTATCAGTATTAGCAACTTTTTTTGCAGGTTGTTTTTTGTTTGTTAAAGATTCATATTTAGTTGTTTTCATCTTTATCACCTTCTGAAACTTCAACTTGCAAAGATTTTGGCACTGGTAAACCAAAATGCTCATACGCTAAACGTGTTACCATCCTACCCCTATTTGTACGCAACACAAAACCAAGTTGCATTAAATATGGTTCAACAATATCTTCGATTGTTGAAATTTCTTCATTTGTTGTGGCTGACAAAGTTTCAAGCCCAACAGGGCCACCGCCAAACTTTTCAATCATTGCCAAAAGCACACGTTTATCAACATAGTCAAGCCCAAGTTCGTCAATATCCATAAGTGTTAACGCTTTTTTAGCATCTTCAATTGAAATGTTATCTTTATCTTCAACTTGCACATAGTCACGCACACGTTTTAAAAGGCGGTTTGCAATACGTGGTGTGCCACGGCTACGGCGTGCAATTTCATATGTTGCGTCTTTATCTATGCTTACATTTAAAATGCTTGCAGAACGTGAAATAATCTGTGCAATCTCGTCCACTGTGTAAAGTTCCAAACGGCAAGAAATGCCAAACCTATCACGCAAAGGGCTTGATAAATTGCCGGCTTTTGTGGTTGCACCAATCAATGTGAAAGGTTGAATTTTAAGACGCATACTGCGTGCACTAGGGCCTTTACCAACAATAAAGTCAAGTGCATAGTCTTCCATGGCTGGATACAAAATTTCTTCAACAGACTTGCTTATGCGGTGAATTTCGTCAATAAAAAGCACATCATTAGTGTTAAGATTTGTTAAAATGGCAGCAAGGTCAGCTGCATTTTCAATGCTTGGACCACTTGTTATTTTAATTTGGCTGCCTATTTCGTTTGCAATGATATGGCTTAAAGTTGTTTTACCAAGCCCTGGAGGGCCATAAAGCAAAACATGGTCTAATGCTTCTTTACGCTTTTTTGCTGCAGCAATATACACTTTCAAATTAGCCTTAATTTTTTCTTGCCCTGTATATTCGTCAAAAGACATAGGTCGAAGTTTATTTTCAACTTCAACATCACTCATATTTTTTGTACTGCTGATAAATCTATCTCTTTCTTCCATAAATTCCTCTAAAATTTTTATTCACCTAAAGAGTGTAAAACTTTTGCCACTATGCTTTCGCCTGTATCAGATTCAGTTGCGACCGCTTTTGCCCTTTTTGTGGCATCTGCTTTGCTTAAACCAAGGCTGGTAAGCACAATGATAGCATCTTCCAAATATTGATTTTGTGTATCTGCTTCGAATGGGTTAACATCTGGCAACAAGAAATCAAATGGTTTGATTTTATCTTTAAGTTCAACAATAATGCGTTCTGCTGTCTTTTTACCAATACCTTTGCAAGAACCGATTACTGAAACATCTTGTGTTACAATGCTGTTTACAATCTTATTCATTTTTTCTGCTGACAAGATTGCAATGGCAGTTTTGCTACCCACACCTGACACAGAAATAAGTTGCATAAACAAACGCTTTTCTTCTGGGCTGACAAAACCATAAAGGCTGAGTTCGTCTTCCCTTACATGCATATATGTGTAGATTTTAACTTCTTCGTCCAAGGCTGGTAAAGCAAACATACAACTTTTTGTAACATAAATTTGAAAGCCAACACCATTACACTCAACGGTTATGCTTTCATAATCTTTTTCTCTTAAAATGCCTTTAATAAAATTTATCATAAATTCCCTTTAAAACACTGTATTTTTACAAAAACAAAGTGCGTAATATATCACTTTGCTTTTATGTTTTTTAATTTTGCCCACATTATTTATGCAGATTTATTCTTTTTTATCGTCTGCTGGGGTTGTGCCTGATTTTTCTTCTGCTGGTTGCTCTGTTTCAGTTTTTGTTGATGTATTCTTTGCTGATGGCTTATTTTCAGAATTTTTATCAGCATCGTTATCATCCATATGGTCTATAATTGATTGTGCAGTGTCAACTTCAACAACTCTTTGTTGGTCAATAAATCTAACAACAAGGTCAAGGCAAAGCAGCAATCTTTGATAAGGTTTTGCACCCAACCATGTTGAAGATGTGTATGTAGCATATATAGACAAACCAAAGAAAACAAGATCCAACACCAAACCATATGGAGAATAAATGCCAGTAAAAAGTTCCAAACCCAAAATGACTGTGCTTGCCAATAAGCAAAATATTGCCAATGAGAAATAACCACCAATAGTTAATTTGTTTTTTCGATTAACCTTTTTTTGGTTTTCTTCATTAAGTAACAAATACATGTCAAGCAACTCGCGATTTTGTTCTTCGGTTGGTTTTTTAAAAGCCTTCATCCAAAATAAAATCATAAATAAATTTCTCCTTATATCAAACAATTCTAATCAAAAGTAAATTTTGTTTTATTTAGCATTTAATGTGGACTAAATTAAATATCGATTAAGGTTTAAATAGAATTATCACTCATAATTGAATTAGTTTGCATGTGTGTAAGTGCCACTGCTAGGGCGTCTGCCGCATCGTCCGGTTTTGGTGTTTGGCTTAAACCTAATATATTTTTAACCATAAACTGCACTTGCTTTTTTTCTGCCCTACCATTACCAGTTAATGCCTGTTTGATTTGCAATGGCGTGTATTCAAACAACTTATCGGTGTATTGTTTAGCAGCAACTATCAACACACCACGTGCTTCCGCCACCGGAATGGCAGTTGTATTGTTAGTATTAAAGAACAATTCTTCATACGCAACTTGGTCTGGCTTAAATGTTTCCATCAATTCACATGTTGCTTGGTAAATTGTGTTTAAACGACTACTGATACTCATTGATTTGGGCGTGGTTATAACGCCAAAGTCCACAACTTTGCAACCATTTGTTTCAATAACCCCATAGCCAACAATATTGTAGCCTGGGTCTATGCCCAAAATTCTCATTTTCTCCCTTACGCTGTCTGTTTAAGTTGATTGATAAGTGTGTTTACACTTGTATATAATTCATTAAAACGCACGTTATCTTCTTCTAATTTGTTTTTCTTAACATTGTAATCGCTTACAAGCATTTCAATTTTATCCAAAATTGCTTTGATAATTTTGATTTGTTGCTTATAGCCTTTTATAACAATGGCTGGTGTTTCTTCATCAACATTTGCTTTAAAGTCTTTACAAAGTTGGCTAACTTCGTGTTTATATTCAGTTTTAAGGCTACCGCAATCTTGCAATGCAACACGGTATTTTTTGCAACTGTTTGCAAAGTCAACATTGACTTGTTGAACTTCGGTATTTAAGCGGTTGATTTTTGATTTATTCTTTGTGTAAACACCTGCACGTTCTGCTTTGCTTGCTGATGATATATCCCTTGTGATTGTACTTAAATCGTTTTTATGGTCGATAAGTTGCTCAAAATAATTTGTTAAATTAGCCCTGTTATCTTCCGCGATTAAAAGAGAACTGTTATAAAGTGAAAACAAGGCTGATAATTTGTTGCGATTATCGTTTAATTGTTTTATAATTTCAAGCAATTTATCGTTTGTTTCCATTTTATTCTTCCTCTATGTTTGACACAACGTCAATAACGTCATCACTTTCGTTGAGTTTATCAATCATTTTGTCAAATGTTTCACGTTTATGTTCGTCAAGTGCAATATAGTTTTGTGGTATCATTTCAACACCTGAACTTAAAATTGTGTAACCAGCATCTTCAAACGCTTTAACCAAATCATTAACAGCATTTGCACTTGGTTCTGTGTAAACTGTAAACACTTCTTCATCTTCACAATCAATAGCGTTCATATTGATTGCAAGTTCCATTGCTGAGTCACCGTCAAAGTTTGCACCTTTTTCAACCACAACAACACCACGGTTATCAAACAAGTAACTTACGCAACCAGTTGAACCAAGGCTACCACCAAATTTATCAAAAGCATAACGAACGTCACTGCTTGTGCGGTTTTTGTTATCTGTATAGCATTTAACAACCACTGCAACACCGCCTACGCCATAACCCTCATATGTTTGTTCAACAAAGTTGCTGTTGTCAACTTCACTGTTCTTTTTAATGATACCGTTGATACGGTCATTTGGCATATTGTATTGACGTGCTTTTGCAATTGCCATTTTAAGTTTTGAGTTGCTATCAATGTTTGGGCCACCTTCTTTAACTGCAACCATAATTTCACGGCCAATTTTTGTGAACACTTTACTGCGTTCTGCGTCTGATTTTTCTTTTCTACCTTTAATATTATTCCATTTACTATGTCCTGACATAAAATTTTCTCCTATCTATTTGTAATTCTAAAATTTAAAATTATTAATGTTTGTATTTATCTAATGCTTTTTTGATATGTTTACCTAAAACTCAATCGGTGTTTTGCTTAAATTTGTTAACCAAAACTTGCCAATTTTTGCATTATTATGCTACCTGCAACACCTGCGTTTAAACTTTCCACACCAGGCATCATAGGTATTGAAATTTTTGTTGTTGCAAGTGCCAACATCTCATCACTCACTCCATTGCCTTCATTGCCAATTATAACAGAAAACCTACCCTTTGGCAAACGAAAGCTATTTAGGTTTTCACCTTGCATATCTGCCACCAAAAAGTTTTCAGCCACAAGGTTTTTATTTACACTTAATCCCCCATAATCAACACGATGAACATGTGCCTTTAAAATTGTGCCAGCACTGCTACGCACAACTTTTTCACTGTAGGGGTCAGCACCATTAACAAAATAAATATCATAAAATCCAAAAGCAACTGCACTGCGGATTAATGTTCCAACATTGCCAGGGTCTTGCACGTTATCAAGAATCAAAGAATTGCCAGTTGATTTAACCCCACATTCTTTAACCTTACAAACACAAATGATTGTTTGTGGTGTTTTTGTTGAAGCCAAACTATCAAACATATGGCTTGAAACCACGCTGATATTTGGAAAGCCCGTTAGACTATTATCAGTTGTGATTGTATGGATAATTTCAAAACCATTTGAAAGAAGGTCACGGCAAAATTTATCCCCTTCAACCAAAAACAATGAGTGTTCCGCCCTGAATTTTTTATCTTTTAAATTTTTAATATCGACATTTGTTAAATTCATACCCTTTGATTATATCAAAGCAGTTAAATTTAGTCAAACAAAAAACCTTGGCTTAACCTACAATACAGGCAAAAGGCACAAGATTTTTTGCAATTTTAATTAAATTCTTTAATTAATGTCAAAACCAAATTATTTTATTCGGTTGTTAAATATTTACTGTAAATTCTCCCCACAAATAAGCAGGATATTCTCCAGCGTCAACCAAGGCTTTAATGCCAATTTCAACGCTTTGTTTATCTTCTTTATAGGTTACACCAAGCCATTTTGACTTTGTTATGCACACGTCAACTTCAACCATTTCAGCGTCAATTATGCTATTTAACATATTTTGTAGGCTTAAATCAATTTATCTTTTACCGCTGTTTGTTTTGTAAAATATTGTCCACTTTAAACATTTTTTACCTTTAAAATTGATACAATAAGCAAACAAAAAGAAGCCAATATTTAGGCTTCATTTTTATTCTTGTTTAACTTAAGAAAATTAATTTGCCCCCATCATGTCTGTGATATCCATGAAATCATCAAAATTTGGGTATTTAATTTTCTTATCAGTTTTTGTTAACAAAATTTCAATATTATTGTCACCAGTAACAACACATCTCATTTGAGATAATTTGCCTTCTGACAATTCAATTTCTATTGTTAAACTTGTGCACTCTAATTCTGCTGGAAGTGTTGCATCTGCTTTTGTTTCAACTTTGAATTTTGTGTTATCTTCTGTTTTAGAAAATTCAAAATATTTATTGTTTTCCATTGCTGAATAGAAACGATCAAGCATTGCAGCGATGTTCATTTGGTCAAGAGCATCAGTATATTGTGACATGTTAATATCTTCATCTTCACCTACCATAATTTTTGTAGGGTCAAATTTGTAATTATAACTGTTTTTACCCATTGACATACTAACATAGAACATACCATCTTTGTAATAACATGTTGCGTCAGTACCAGAAAGTTCTTCCACTGGTAAAGACATTTTCATTGCCATACCTTGCAATTTGCCTTCTTCGTCCAATTCAAAAGCCATATTTGTTGTTTGTGAATAATCTTTCATTGTCAACGAAATATAAACTTGATAACGAGCAAAATTTTCAACAGCAACTGCTTCTTTTGTGCCAAAAGTAGTGTTAAGTTGTGCTACTTCTGTTTGTTGGAAGTCGCCTTCGATTGCAACATTTGGTTTTTCGTTTAAATTAACATTATTTTTATCGACCCCACAGGCAACAAAACTAACGCAACAAACTGCAAGCAATAAACATACAAGCCAATTTTTTAATTTTTTCATATTTCTCCCTCAAACATAAGTGTTTGTGTAACTATACTTACTTATGTTTGTAATATTATAAAATATGTTACAGTAATTGTCAAATGATTAAAAATGTTTTTCATCTACCAATGATTGAAATTACGACATATTTAATTTTAATTTAAAGTTTTTAATTTAACTTTTAAATTAAATACAATTTTAAACCAACCAAAACAGCAATAAAAAACCACCATTTAATAGGTGGCTTATATTTATTCGCTTATTTAATTTTATTAATCTATTATATGTTCGTCATCATCGTTTATCTCAACTGAAACTTTTTCTTCAATGGATTTTGCAGTTTCAGCCAAATCTGATGGAAGCACTGGGCTAACACCTTTTGCAAATTCTTTAACAGATGATGAGCATGCAGCCATTTGTTCGCCAAGGGCTTTTTTGCGTGCAATCAACATTTTGATAAGTTCGCCATATGCGTGTCTTTCACTTTTAAGTTGCATATAATGGTTAAATTCTTCTTCACTTACTGTTTGCATTGTTCCGATTCTGGCAAGTTCCACATTAATACTTTTTTGGTCTGCTGTAATCAATCTTGACACATATGCGTCACCATCATATTTTTCAATGGCTTCTTCGGCTTCTATTTTTTGTGTTGCAAGTTGTTCACTGCGTTTAGCAAGTCTGTTTTGTTTGCCTTTATATTTTGCACGAACAATTTTGTTGAAAGATGCTTGTGTTTTTGCCCTTTTTGTGGTGATACTATCTTCAACAACACCTTCAACTGGTTCAGTTACAACAGTTGGAGTTTTAACTTCTAATTGTTCTGTTTGTTCTGTTGTTTCTGTAGTACTTTCATTATTTTGTTCAATAAATGCAATGTCTTGTTCTGTTGGGTCTGTAATATCGATATATGCAACAGCGGCTTCGTCTACTTTTTTACCCTTTTTAAATATTTTGCTAACTAATTTTTGAATAAAATTCATAATTACTCCCTTATATTTATATAAAATACGGGTTAATTATAATACATTTTTATCAGTTGTCAAGGGGGAATATAAAAAAATGGGTTTACCAAACCAATCTTTTTTTGCTGTTATTATGCTTTCTTTGCTGTTTCTACTAACTTTGCAAATGCTTACTTAACTACTTCTCTTCATTCGTAGAAAAGGAAGCAAAAAAGTTGGCTTCTACACCAACTTTAATTTTACTATGCTTTTTTTGCTGTTTCTACTAACTTAGCAAATGCTTACTTAACTACTTCTCTTCATTCGTAGAAAAGGAAGCAAAAAAGTTGGCTTCTACACCAACTTTACTTTTACTATGCTTTCTTAGCTGTTTCTGCTAACTTTGCAAATGCTTCTTAACTACTTCTCTTCGTTCGTAGGAAAGGTAGCAAAAAAGTTGGCTTCTACACCAACTTTACTTTTACTATGCTTTCTTTGCTGTTTCTACTAACTTTGCAAATGCTTCCTTATCGCAAACAGCCATATCAGCCAAAACCTTGCGGTTAAGGTCAATATTTGCCTTTTTCAAGCCAGCAATAAATTTGCTGTATGAAATTGCATTTTCACGGCAAGCAGCGTTGATACGTGTAATCCACAATGAACGCATATCACGTTTTTTCAACTTACGGCCAGTGTAAGCATATTGGCCAGATTTCATAACTGCTTCGCGAGCAACGCGGTACAATTTAGATTTAGCACCACGATAACCTTTTGCGTCTTTTAAAATAGCACGACGCTTTTTTGTTGCGTTAACACCACGTTTAATTCTCATCTTTGGCCTCCTAAATCATTTCCTTAATGTTTCTTTCATATTGTTTTGAAACATAACCGGTTTTTCTTAAATTTCTTTTTCTTTTACGTGATTTTTTTGTCAAAATGTGACCTTTACCATCATGCATCATTTTGAGTTTGCCTGTGCCAGTGAGTTTGAAACGTTTAGCAACAGTTTTTCTTGTTTTCATTTTTGGCATAAAATTTCTCCTTAAATAAAATTTTGTAAAATGCAGTTATCTAACTTTTCTGAATTGTTGTTATTTTTTTGAAATAGGTGCAAGGAACATAAAGATATTACGTCCATTAACTTCAGGTTGTTTGTCAATTTGACCTACACTAGCACACATTTCAGCAAATTTTTGCATAATTTCAACACCAACTTGTGGGCGGGCTTGAAGCCTACCAAACATACGGATATTGACCTTAACTTTGCTTCCATCTGCCAAAAATTTGCAAACTTGTTTTGCTTTAATTTCAAGGTCATGGTCATCAATCGTCATACTCAAAGACATTTCTTTAAGTTGAGCGGTTTTTTGTGCCTTTTTTTGGTCTTTTAACTTTTTAAGTTCATCAAAACGGAACTTGCCATAGTCCATAATCTTGCACACTGGTGGTTTTGCGTCTGGTGCGATAAGAACAAGGTCAAGGTCATAATTTGAAGCAACTTCATTTGCTTTCTCGCTTGACATAATGCCAAGTTGTTCGCTGTTTGGACCAATTAAACGAACTTCTGCCAAAACAATTTGTTCATTTTTAAGTGATTCTTTCAAATTTCCTCCTGCCCAAAAAAAATGGGTAACTTTATGTAAAAGCACCCGAAACAAACAACTCAAAATTAACGCCAATCTGTTTAAAAATTATCAGATTGTTTTTGTTAAATTTTAAAACCATTGTCGCTTTTGCTTCAAGGTGAGAAGTGGTAACTCCTACTTTTACGTGAATTATAATATCAAACTTAACACTGATTGTCAACAGTTTTTGTTAATATTTTTTAAATTATGTTTTATCCTTTGCACTAAAATGAGTTATTCAGTTTTTGAAAATATATTATATGCATATGCAACTTGTGTTAAATTTACTTAACAATTTTCCATCCAAGATAATCAGCCTTCTTTAAAGTTGAATTGCTTATTGCTAATTTAAGCATTTTTTGCACTTGTTTTGCTTCGACGTATTCTTCAACAAAGCCATACTCTCTCACTAATGCAAAGCACTCCTCAACAAAAGCGTCATACTTTTTTTGAATAACCTTTAAATATGATAATTCAAAGCAATAACCTACTTCTTGCATTACCCTATTACACAAGTGTTTAATCAACTCGTTAACGCAGTTATATTCCATATGGTCGATTGTTTCACTTTGCCCTAAAAATACAGTTAACAAATGTAAATTTTCAACGTATTCTTGCCTTAAAATTTCAACGCATACAAGTTCTTCAATTTCAGCGTTGCCAAGCAAATATTTATTAAAACAGGCAGCAAACATTAAATTATTAATATCCAAATGCTTCAAATAATTATAATCATTTATATTTTTGCGTTTGAAATTTTTAAGCAACTCGTCAATTTCGTGTTCAGTTGCTTCGCCATTTGTTTTTAAAATTAAATCTAAATATTTGTTGCGATATTTATCCACCCACAAACAAAAATCTTGCTCGGTATTTTTTGTGTTTTTCATATTTCTATGATAACGCCATCAAGCAAGATTGTCAATATTAATCTATTAATAATTATTTTGCGTTTTTGTTAGATTTAGACTGGTTTTCTTCTTTCAAATTGTTCAAAATTTGGTTGAGTTTTTCATTTTTCTCTTGTTTATCCCTTGCAAACAGAATTGAGCAAGCAAGCAAAATTTCTGCTGGATAATATGTTACCAAACACAAAATGCTAGTAACTGGAACATGGGCAAACACATTGAATAACAACATAAAATCTGAAAAGAAGAATAAAGCACTACCAACAACAAGCATAATGTTAAGCCCTGATTTTTTGCGGATTAAATTTGAAATTGCTTTGCCAACCATTAATGAGATAATCAAGGCATAAACAACAGCCACAATCTCCATCAATGCCCCACCAAAATTGAAAATAGGGGCAAAAACAATAAGACATAAAACTGGCACAAAAACAATAGCACCTGGTATTAAATCTTTCCAGTTAAATTTTTCAAGTGTAAGGTATGAAATGAAGAAGAAAACATGCCCTACAGCAAACAATCCAGCACCTACAACAAATTGAATTTCAAGCAAAACATCACCTAAAAAGGCACTGAACAGACCTGCTAAAAGCAGATACATAAACTTACGGTTTGTACGTATTTCACTGTAAGAATATATTGCATTTATAAGCCCTAAAATAACAAACAAAGCACTTGTTACAGCCTTTGCAAGCAATGCGTCTGTTAAAATGTAAACAGCATCACCAACAGCAATAAGCATAAACATAATTATGTTTGAAAGTGTGATTGATTTTGACATATCTCCCCCAAATTTCTGCCAAACGGCATTTGTTTTTGTTTATCTTTTTCAAATTTAAAATTCACATTTTAAAATGTTTCACTCTATTTTTATATTTTTAGGTTTAAATTTAACATTTTAATAAGTGTCTGATTAATTGATTTTGCATTAATCTATTAAAAATTACTTTGCAATTTCTGATTAGTTAGATTTATTCTTTAATTTGCAAATAAATCTCTTTAAGTTGGTCTTTCGTTAAAAGTTTTGGCACTGGATAAAGTGGGTTGCCCTCTTTTTCCGCTGTCGTTGCAAGTTCATCTATATCGGCTTCTTCAATCTTTAAATGTGTTGGAATATCCATATTTTTGTTCAATTCTTCAATCTTTTTAATGAACAATTCCGCACCTTCCTGATACGATATATTGTTATCAAACAAGCCTGCATACACACCAAGTTGATATAACTTCTTATAGATTGTTTTGCCATAACATTTTAACATATAAGGCAAAATCACAGCATTCGCAAGCCCATGTGGTGTGTTGTATTTACCACCTAATGAGTGTGCAATAGCATGAACATAACCAACATATGATTTGGTGAAAGCCAATCCAGCAAGATATGCTGCATGCAACATGTTTTGGCGTGCTTCTAAATCGCAACCATCTTTATATGCTGTTTCAAGATTTTCAAAAATCAATTTAACCGCTTGTTTGCTACACTCCCTTGTACGGCGAGTTGTGCTTCTGCCAATATATGCTTCCACTGCATGAGTTAAAGCGTCCATACCTGTTGTGCTTGTAACTTTACCTGGCAAAGCAACTGTTAAATTTGCATCTAAAATTGCATATTTGGGAATAAGTGGAAAATCATTTATTGCATATTTATGGCGTGTTTCTTCGTCCGTGATAACTGCTGCCAATGTTGTTTCACTGCCTGTGCCTGCTGTGGTTGGAATTGCAACAAGCGGTGGCAATTTTTTACCAACTTTAAGCACACCTTTCATTTTAGCAAGTGATTTGTTTGGGTTTGCAACCCTTGCCCCGATTGCTTTTGCACAATCCATAGGTGAGCCACCGCCAAAACCGATTAATGCTTGGCAGTTGTTCATTAAATACATAACCAAACCATCAGCCACATTTTTGGTTGTTGGATTTGGCACTGTGCCGTCATAAACAAACACTTGTATGCCGTGTTGTTTTAAAGTGTATTCTAAATCGTTGGTAAGCCCAAGTTTTTTAAGCCCTGCATCTGTAACAAGCAAACAGCGTTCAACGCCTATGCGTTTAAACTCAAAAACCAACTCGTTATAATCTTTTAAAATTTGTGGTTCACGATAAGGCAAAACTGGCAATAACATTCTAAATGTTGCTTGATATGTTCTGCACCATAATGCTTTAAAGAAGTTCATATAAACCTCACTTTAATTTTATTTTAAAATTATTACCAATTAATGTCAATTAAATTTACGAATTACAAACAAAACATATTTTCTCACCCAAAAAGCAAACAAAAAACCACCGCAATTTACAGTGGATTTTGTGTTTTAAAATATAACTAAATTGAATCGCTTTTAAAAATTGTATTAATAAATTTGAATTTAATTCTAAATTAAACCAAAATTAAATTTTTAACAATTATTGATAGCAGTTTTTAGTGTTTATTGTTGATTGCCATGAGTTTTAATTTCATTTAAAATCATTGCTTCAAAGTCAGCATAGTTCATTGTTTCAGTATCCTTACTGCCACGGCGGCGAACTGCCACTGTGCCGTCTGTCATTTCTTTATCACCAAGTACCAAAATATAAGGCACTTTTTCAAGCACTGCGTTACGAATTTTTTTACCAACAGATTCATTTTCAATGTCGGCTTCTGCCCTTACACTTGCAACACGAAGTTTGCGTGTGATGTTTTGTGCATATTCAGCGTTGTTTTCGCTTACTGTGATGATTTTTGTTTGAACCGGGCTTAACCATGTTGGCAAAATACCTTTTGTTTCTTCCAAAACAAATGCAGTAAATCTATCAAGTGAGCCAAGGATAGCACGGTGAATAACAACTGGGCGAACTTTTTGGTTGTTTTCGTCCACATATTCAAGTTCAAATCTTTCAGGCAGTTGATAGTCAAGTTGAACAGTTGAAAGTGTGATTTCATGACCGATTGCACTTTTAACTTGAACGTCAATTTTAGGGCCATAGAAAGCGGCTTCGCCTTCTGCTTCATAATAATATGCACCGCTTGATTTTAAAATTTCACGCAAGGCTGATTCACTCTTTTTCCAAAGTTCGTCATTACCAAAGTATTTTTCAGTGTTTTTAGGATCACGCAAAGATAAACGGAATTGATAATCTTTAAAGCCAAAATCTTTATAAACGTCCAAAATAAGTTCAATAACACCTTGGATTTCGCTTTTGATTTGGTCAGGACGGCAGAATATGTGGCAGTCATTTTGAGTGAGTGCACGCACACGTTCCAAACCAACCAAAGTGCCACTTGCTTCGTACCTAAAATCGTTTGCAATTTCAGCAATACGCAAAGGCAAATCACGGTATGAGTGTTGGAATTGTTTATAAATAACCATATGATGTGGGCAGTTCATAGGACGAAGAACATATGCTTCTTCTTCCACTTTCATTGCTGGAAACATTGAATCTTGGTAGTGGTCCCAATGACCGGAAGTTTTATAAAGGTTAACATTGCCAAGAGATGGTGTCATAACATGTTGATAACCCAAAGCAATTTCTTTGTTCATAATGTAATCGCTTAATTGACGGCGTAAAGTAAAGCCCTTTGGCAACCAAATTGGCAAGCCACGGCCAACTAACTCGTTAAACATAAATATGCCCATTTCTTTGCCTATTTTACGGTGGTCACGTTCACGTGCTTCTTGTTCCAAACGTAAGCACTCTTTTAAATCGTCCTTATTTAAAAAGCCATAAACATAAACACGTGTAAGCATTTTATTCTTTTCACTGCCACGCCAGTAAGCACCACTTGCTCTGCTTATTTTAAAACTAAAACCACGCAAAAATTTTGTGTTTTCAACGTGTGGACCACGGCACAAATCATAGAAATCGTTGCCTGTGTGATAAACTGATATAATGCTATCTTCTGACAAATCGTTGATGAGTTCAGTTTTATATGGTTCATCTTTAAACATTTCAAGGGCTTGTTTATGTGTTACTTCGCTACGCACAAAATCTTCATTACGTGCGATAACTTCCTTCATTTTGTCTTCAATTTTGGCAAAGTCGTCTTGATTAATTGTTAAATTGTCAAAATCATAGTAAAAACCATTGTCAATGGCTGGACCAATGGCAAGTTTTACTTCTGGGTATAATTCTTTAATTGCTTTTGCAAGCACATGAGCCATACTATGACGGTACATTTCTTGCTTTTTGTTGAATTCTTCTTGTTTTTCAAGTTCTTCTTTTTCCATGATATGCTCCTTTTAATAATGAGAATTTTATATCATTTCTAGATATAATTTCTCGTTTGCTAGATGTTTACCCAATGTTTGTTTTAAATTTTAAAAAACAAAAAACCCTAGCATTTTGTTTATGCTAGGGACGATTATTTACCGCGGTTCCACCCTATTTAACAACCTAAAAGTTCAATCAACTTTGGTGTGTTCACTTTATTATGCAAGTTTACTTGCGTTGGTCTGATTGGTGGTTTCTTTTAAAAGTGTGATGTGCAAATTTCAGCCGGCATGCACTCTCTCGTAACAGGGACTTTTAACTTACTTGTCCAAACAATAACCTATTGAGTTAATTATATTTTAAAACGGAAACATCATTAAGTCAACAATTTTTGCAATTTTTTTTAACATTTTGTGTAAACTTTAAGGCGGTTTGAAAATATGTTGCTTAAAAAACTGACCGCTTCGCACTCTGCCCCTGTGTTTAAATAGACGTCAATATAATTAGGGCAACTATTAAGCACATTTGTGATAAAGTCCACTGAATTGTTGCACTCTGCAATCTTTTTTACCCTTGCATTTTTGTTTTTCATATTGTAAATGCAATAATGGTCACCATTTATCACTACTTTGATTTTATATACCAAATTATCCATGGTGTTAATCAAAAAGCGGATAACGTCCACAAAAGTGCCAGAGTTAAACAACATGATATTATCACTGCTGAGTTCGGCAAGATTGTCCCAGTGCTTTTTAAGTGGATTTAACCTAAATTCAAAAAAAGAATCTAGGTGTAATGTTTCGTTGGCTGAAATTGTTTGCCCTGCCTCGGCAAAAGATTGATTAAAACACATAATGTTTTTTAATGCCGATTCGTCAGTAGATTTATCAAACAACGCCAGAACCTTAATATAGGCAGTGAAAGTAAGGCTATCACAAAGCGGATTTTTGATTTTTTCTGTTAGATAATTAACCTTATAAACCGATTCAATATATTCAATGATAATATCGCTTAAAATTTGCTCACAAGGGGCGATAAATGCTTCGTCACACGCAAAAAGAAGGTATGCAAAATTGCTGTCATTATAACAAGTTAAAATGGTTTTGCAAAAATCAATTTTAGATTTAACATTTGCATACAAATATTCAATGATTGATTTATTTTTAAGTTGAGCAGCCAAGGCTATCTCTCGCATATTTACCTCTAACCTATCATATGCACAAACTTTAAATTTACTCATTAATTTTAAGTTTATGTTTTAAAAAAAATGTAAATATTTGTGATGACTTTTTAAAACAATTAAATTATCAAAAATATAGGTTTATTTTGTTATTTTTTAGTGAAATTACAAGTTCAATTATGAACATTTGTTGCCTTACGTTTATGCAATTTTAACAATCTATGTTGCACTGCATAAACTGAATTAAGGTGAATTATGTATTATTTTTATTTTAGGTCTGGTTGTTATGATTTTGTAAACGCCAGCAATTTAAGTTTGCCGCTTTCCAGCACAATTTATGGCAGTTACAACCCTTGCAACTGCAACTGTTTTGATTGGAGTGTAAATTATCGTTGTCAAATTGGCACAGCAATCAACAATCGTTTGCAACAGACACAGCAAACACTTTTGCTAACAAATTAATTCAACAATTTGTTTTGTTCTAAACCATATTTTTTACGAAAAGTATTAATTCAAAACATTAATTTACGTTAAAAAATAAACACAAAAAACACCACAAAAATGTGGTGTTAATTTGTTTGTTGTTTGTGTTTTTTAACAATTTTAAACTGTTTTATGCTTTTTTCTTAACTAAAGCAACAACACCGCCTGCACATGCTGCAAGAGCAAGCACAAGGTTAAGGTATGCGCCGACTGCTGGACCAGCAGAAAGTTTCATACCCATTGCACTTGTTGATGTATCAACGCCCATAACAATCAAAGCAATGAACGCAACAAGCACTACTACTGCAAAAACAACAAGAAGGATTGTGTTAACAAGATTTAAATTAAACTTAAGTTTAAGCACATTTAAATTGTTAAGCAACATAACAACTGCCCATACAAGCAACAAAACTGCCACAATAATCATAATAATTGTGAACGCTTTGTAAAGTCCAAAACCTTTTGGTGCATTTTCAGTTGTTTCTTTGATAAGTTTATAGCCCGAAATTGTTTCGCTTTCAGATGTTCCACCCATAGTTATTTTAGTGAAGAAGTTTCCGATTGCTAAGAACACAAATGCAAGCACGCCCATTACTGCTGAACTTACCATCCCTAACCATTTTTTCATAATTCCCTCCTTTTATGATAGAAATATCATAATAAATTTATGTTTACTTGTCAAAAGAATATGCTAAAAATGGCAAAATTTGTTATTTTTTGCAATAAAAAACACCCTACATAAATTTGCCTACCATATTTAAGGCATTGCAATTTTGTAAGGCTTTTATTTTTTGTTTTTGATTTGTAAGTTCTAACCTATTTTATATTAATTATTTTTAATTGACTTTAAAATATAATAACCTTTGTTGCGTTCAATAATTTCACAATTACCAAAAAGTTCAATCAAATGCTTTTTAAGGCTTTCCATACCATGGTCTTTGCGTATAACTAATATTAGTTGACCATTTGTATTCAAATGATGATATGCTCCGTCCATAAGGTTAAACAACAATGTTTTGCCAGTTTTTATTGGTGGATTTGTGATAATATTATCATACATCGCACTAACGTTAGAAAAGCCATCACTTTCAAACACCTTGGTTTGGCGTTGAACATTGTTTATAATTGTGTTTTGACGGCTTAATTTGACTGCTGTGCCGTTAATATCAACCATATCAAAATTCAAGTTGAATTTTTTTGCAAGTGAAATACCAATCACACCTAGCCCACAACCAAGGTCAAGGCAGTTGCCAGAAAGTGTACATTTTTTTGCAATGGTTTCAAGCAATGTTCGGCTACCATCGTCTATTCTGTTTTTAGAAAAAATGCTGTCGCAACTGCGAAAGCATAAATTCAATCCTAAAACTTGGTCGTTAAAATCAAAGAAATCTGATTCAACGTGTTGTTTATCAATAAAATAATGTTGCATATTAACCTTTATAGAAAGTTGTTTCAATAGGCAAAGCAATTAAAATTAAACCTAACAAGATAAGGCATACACCTGTGAGCATAAGACCTTGATAAAGTTTATCGTTTTTAGGCAAGTCATCTGTGTGACGTTTTGCCACAGTAATACGTTTTGCAAGCATACAAATTGCAACACCGATTGCTGCAACCACCATACCTGAAATAACGGTGTATCTTAACAAAAATTCCCAAACACTAACAAATGATAATAATGTTGACATAATCTCTCCTACTTTCTGGTAACAACTATGATTAAACACTTTTAATGTTGGTTGTTGCCTGTTTTATCTGCCTTTATGATAGCACAATGTTTTTTTGTTGTCAATATAGATTTTAAGTTTAACGTGATTTTTTAGGCATATTTTTTATAAGCCAATAAATTACATACCCCACATACACAACAGCGGTCAAAATGCATGCGATTGAGCAAATTGAAAGCAATGTGCCGTTAGCGTAAGCAAATGTCATTGAAAATAATGTTAAGCACTCAAACAAAATGCTACAATATGCAACAGCGTCAATAAATTCTGGCAACTCTGAATTAAACATAATGTATTCAAATATTGATTTTGTTGCAATGGCAATGATTGCAATAACGCCGATAGCAATGTTTAAAATGCCCATATTCATAAATAAAGCAAACAAAATTGTGCTGGTTGCAATGTTTGCGATAATGCTAACTATTGTTTGCAATTTGCTTAATCTATTACGAAAGATTTCACGCCAAATTTTACAAAGTAAAATACCTGCTACAAACAAGCCAACTGACCACACTGGCAAAAACATTTTTGCAAATATAGCAAGTGGCAACAAAGCCATTTCTATGGCAAATATAAGTTTAAAATATGTATCTTTTTTCATGCTAACCTCTAAATGAAAATTTATTTTAATTTTATTTCTAGATTATCCGCATTGTAGCACAAAAGCAAAATTCTAGCAAATAATTAACTGGCAGATTACGTTATTTAACTGAAATTTTAACAAAAACCGCCCCAGCACATACAATGAGATATGGAAGCATTAAACCACTATAAACCTTCCAAAAAGGAGAATTGATGAAAAAAATTTCTATTTTGCTTGTTGCCATAATGTCAGTTTTTGCCGTTATGTTAACTGGCGTTGGCTGCAAAAAGAAGGATGACAATGTTTTGCGTATCAGTGAAGTTACACACTCAATTTTTTATGCCCCACTTTACGCTGCCATGAATAATGGCTATTTTGAAGATGAAGGGCTTAAAATTGAGCTTACTAACGCTGGCGGAAGCGACACTGTTATGACCAGCCTTATCTCTAATAATGCAGATATTGGGCTTATGGGTCCTGAAAGTGCGGTTTATGTGCGTAACAATGGTATGCAAAATGCACCTGTTATTTTTGCACAGTTGACCGCTTGTGATGGCTCTTTCCTTGTTGGCAGAAATGCAGAGCCTAACTTTGATTGGCAAAACCTTAAAGGTAAACGCATTATTGCTGGGCGTAAAGGCGGTATGCCAGCCATGACACTTGAGTACATTTTAAAGCAACATAACTTAAAACCTGGTGCTGAACTTGGCGAAAATGTGGACACAATTTTAGATACAACCATTGCGTTCAATTTGACCAGTTCATCATTTATTGCTGGCACTGGCGATTATTGCACTATGTTTGACCCTATTGCAAGTCAATGCGAATTTGATGGCACTGGCAACATTGTGTCTGCCCTTGGAGATGAAGTAAAAGATGTGCCTTACACTTGCTTTGTTGCAACGAATGATTATCTAAACAAAAACGGAACAAAGATTGCAAAATTTATGCGTGCACTTAAAAAAGGTTATAACTATTTGATTGGTGCAAACAATTTACAAAACGATGCAAATATTCTTTCTGCCCTTAAACCATCATTTACAACAACCAGTGATGCTTTGATTTTGGCGTCAGTTAAAAACTATATCCGCATCGGTGCATATGCAAGCAGTTTTGTGCTTAAAGAATCTTCTTGGAACTTGATGTTGGATATCATTGATGGTGCTGGTGAACTTAACGGCCGTGTTGGATGGTCAACTGCGGTTAACACCAGTTATGCAAGCGAAGTTGAAAAATAGTGGTAAATTCAACTAAACAGAACTCAAACAAATTAAATTTGGTGGCGGAAAACAGCAAACTTTCTGCCAACAACAATCAAATGAATAAAAACAATCTTGTTGAAGTTAAAGATTTAAATTTGATTTACCAAAGTTTAAACAGTGAAACTTATGCGTTAAAAGATGTTAGTTTTAACATAAAAAATCACGAATTTGTGGCGATTGTTGGACCTTCTGGTTGCGGAAAAACCACAATATTATCACTTGTGGCTGGGCTTATTAAGCCAACAAGTGGTGAAATTATAGTTGACGGAAAAACGCCAAATGTTAAAGAAGATTTGTGCGGATATATGTTCCAACGTGACAATCTGTTGCCTTGGCGAACCATTGAAAAAAACATATATTTTGGCCTTGAAATAAAGCACAAAAACACCGCCGAACGCAAGGCATATGCCGTTGAACTTGCTAAAAAATATGGTATTGCAGAATTTTTAAAAAAACACCCACACGAACTTAGCGGTGGTATGCGTCAGCGTGTTGCATTGATACGCACACTTGCCCTTAAACCAGCATTGTTGTTGCTAGATGAACCTTTCAGTGCGTTAGACTATCAAACACGTTTAGAGTTATGCGACCATATTTTTGAAATAATAAAAAAAGAAAAGAAAACCGCCATACTTGTTACCCACGATATTCAGGAAGCAATAAGTATGAGTGATAAAATAATAGTGCTGTCCGCCCGCCCTGGCAAGGTCAAAGCTGTGCATAATTTAAATTTTGACGCAGGCATCACCCCATTTGAAAGGCGTAAAACAGCACAAGCAAAACGAATGTTTGACTTAATTTGGCAGGAAATTCAAGATGAAAAACAAAAAAATTAATATTTTTACCCCACCAAAGCAATACAACATTTTAAGCAAACAAAAACCTATTTTTAGTGTGGCACATAAAAAATATATTGCCAAACACAACTTAACAAAAGCAATAATTGTTGCCACACAAGTTCTGTTGCTTATCAGCTTGCTTTTGGCTTGGGAGTTGCTTACAAAATATGAAATTATTAGTCCGTTTTTCTTTTCAAGCCCAAGCAAAATTGCCAAAACTATTGGCGAATTGCACCGTTCTGGCGAGTTGTGGTATCACGCTTCAATCACGCTTAAAGAAACGCTTATTGGCTTTGCCATTGCCACCAGTGTAGGCTTTGTTGTGGCTTTCTTGCTGTGGTATAGCGACTTTTTACGCCGTGTGCTTGAACCTTATTTAGTTGTGCTTAACAGTTTGCCAAAAATTGCACTTGGACCTATCATTATCATTTGGTTTGGTGCTGGCAGTAAGGCTATTGTGTTTATGTGTATTTTGATTGTTGTGATTGTAACAATTATGAATATCTTAAACGCATTTACAAGTTGTGATAAACAGTTGATTGCCCTAACACGTTCGCTGGGGGCTAACAAAATGCAAATCTTTGTTAAACTTGTGTTGCCATCATCAATTAAAGATATTGTTTCTACACTTAAAATCAATGTTGGTTTAAGTTGGATTGGTGCAATTATGGGCGAATATCTGGTCAGCAAGGCAGGGCTTGGCTATCTGTTAATCTATGGTGGGCAAGTGTTTAACTTAAACCTTGTTATGACTTCAACTGTAATACTTTGCGTGCTTGCTTCGATTATGTACTTTGCAGTTGCATTGTTTGAAAAATTTATTAAAAAATTATATCAATAAACTGATTTACTTTCATTTTGCTTGTAAATATAGTTTATTGTAACACAATAAATCAACTGTCGTTAAAATCTTTAATTGACCGCAAACAAAATTAATTGATTTATTAATAAAAAATAAAAAGAGAAGTTTTCGCTTCTCTTTTTCTATTGCTGATTTTCAAAATATACTTGCAAATAATTAAATCAAATTTATGTTTGTTCAGTAAATATCAGCCTGCTTTTTGTAAGTTTTTAATGCAATATAAACTAGTTTAAGCAACCCAATAGCACAACTTTCTATCTTTACTTTCTATCTTTTGAGTTTGCGAAGGAAAGGTGGCAAATCATCATCACTTAAAAATGGTTTTTTTGCTTTGATTGAAATATCTTGCACTTCATCTTCTGGTTCAGCAGGTTTAACAGGTTCTTCATGTTGTTCTTCTTTTACTTCTTCTTGATCTTGTGGTTTTACCGATTCAGTAAATGGACGAACATTTGCACTGTTATCCTTAAATTGTGGCACTGCTTCTGGTTTTTTTAATTTATCGTCAGCAAAGCCTGTGGCGATAACTGTGATTTCTGTTTCGCCTGTTGTGTCATTATTAATACGTGCACCAAAGATGATATTGCAGTCTTTATCTGCAACATCACGCACAAGGTCAACTGCTTCATAAACTTCGCTTAAAGTTAAATCACGGCCACCAGTGATATTAATTAAAATGCCTGTTGCACCTTCAATGCTTGTTTCCAAAAGTTGGCTGGTAACTGCTTGACGCACTGCCTCGATTGTCTTGTTTGCACCTCTGCCCTTACCAATGCCCATGTGTGCAATACCTTTATCACGCATAATGGTTGAAACATCGGCAAAGTCCAAGTTAATCAAACCTGGCACAGAAATCAATTCACTAACACCTTGAATTGCTTGACGCAACACATCATCTGCATAGCGGAAGGAATCAAGGAAGGACACGTCTTTTTTAAGAATTGTGTAAAGTTTTTCGTTAGGGATAACAACCAAACTATCAACATATTTACGCAATTCATCAATCGCATTATCTGCGTTTCTTGCCCTTGTTGGTGCTTCAAACTTAAATGGTTTTGTGATAACACCAATGGTTAAAATTCCCATTTCTTTTGCCAAACGTGCAATAACCGGTGCTGCACCACTGCCAGTGCCACCACCAAGACCTGCTGTGATAAACAAAAGGTCTGTGCCTTGAAGCATACGTTTAAGGTCTTCAACACTTTCTTCTGCTGCTTCACGGCCACGGTCTGGGTTTGCACCTGCACCAAGCCCCTTTGTTAATGTTTTGCCAATTTGGATTGTTTCGTCCGCACGGGACATATTCAAATCTTGTTGGTCAGTGTTAACTGCAACAAAATATGCACCAGTGATGCCAGCATTAACCATACGATTAACTGCGTTGTTACCACCACCGCCAACGCCAACTACTTTAATTTTACAAATGTTGTTTGATAAATCCATAAACCCCACCTTTTAATTTAAACCAACATATCGTTCAAGGTTATCATGCCCTGAATTGAAGTTTGCAATTTATTTTTTGAAGTGTCAAATTGATTTTGATAAATATGTACGTCCATACCAGTTTGTTGCTTTAAAATGGTTTTAACGCCTTTAAAGTTTGCAATGCCATCACCAGTTAAATACAAATCATAGTTTTTGAAAACTGGGTCAATACCCAAAATTTCGCCTATCACTTTTGCAAGCGTTTCTATACGGCTTTTTACAATTTGATTTGTCATACTGATTGGTGCTTTAATACAACTATCGTGCAACTTTACTTCGTAATACTCGTTACGTTCAGACTCAATAGTTAAAATAATTTTACGTTTAATCAATTCCGCATCTTTGAAGTTCATACCCAAAAGTTGCATTATATCACTTGAAATGTGACCACCGCCCATTGAAAATGAACTGAGCAATGCAAGCCCTTCACCTTTAAGCACTGCAACACTGGTTGTGATATGTCCTACATCTACCACTGCGATTGGTTGCTTTGCTTCCATATCTTGTGCACACTTGATTGCTTGTCCTAAGGCTTGGCAAATAAAATCAACATTGTTAACGCCAAGTTTATTCAATTTGGCGGTCAAGAACTTGATAAAAGAATTTTTTGCCAAAACAAAACTTGCATCAACTACAAGGCTTGAAGTCCTTTTGCCAACTGGTTGCATTGTAACTGCACTATCGTCCAACATATACTGCATAGGGCTAAAATTTATAACGCTATATTCATTACTATCACCAAAGCTTGCATTTGCTTCAAACAAATTTGCAATATCATGATTAGTGATTTTGTGTGGTTCAACAAATTTGCGAGAAATACGTTTGCACACACACATACAAAATTCGCTTGGCACACCAACTGAAATCGAGTGGATATTTGCACGCAACTTGCTTGACATTGTTGCAATAAGTTCACTTAAATTCAATTCCAAATCATCAGGCGACAAAAATTCGCCGTCCATAAAACCATCATACAAAACTGTTGCTTGGTCAACAATTTTACTTGCATGTTTACCCTTGACGGTTGCCACTAAAACTAATTTAGATGAACCAACTTCTAACAAGAAGTTCAATTTTTTATGCACTTTGCCCCCGATTAATTTTATATAATTATATAAAAAACAAAAAAAGCAGTCAAACATTTTGCATTACTTGTTAATTATATTTTGCTTAATTTTTAAATAAAAAACACCACACCACAATATGTGGTATGGTTTAAAAACTAAATACACAAGTAAGTTTGCAAATGTCTAAAATTAATCGTTAGGAAGATAAACAAAACTATCATCATATTTTATGACCAATTTGCCATGGGTGTTATCAACACTTTCGCTGTTATACGCAACAAAACACATATTAACTTTTTTGCCAAGCCCTTTTTCTGGGTTTGCTATTTCAATAACAATTCCGCCTGTTGCCCCTTCATTTAAACTGCGTGTTTTTAAAACCAACTTTGTATATTGAACCGCATTTTCGCCTTCATCTGTTAAAGCATACGCCTTTTCAAAACTGATTGACGCAACAAGTGAGCATATATCCGCCCTTTCAACATATCTATTTGACACCATAACATTTGTGTACATTGCAACAAACCAATCGTAACTGATTGACGCATAGGTTTTGTTCATAAAATCACAAGTTTTTGTGTTGCTTGTAATGCTAATATCGGTTTCAATTTTAATCAAATTTGTTGGTTCACTTTCACTGGTTTTTGCAAATACACGCATAACTTTTAAGTCTTCGTCCATGCAGTAATAGGTGTTTTGATATTCAGCATAAAACATTTCAACACGTTCACGCACAACAATTTTAACTTTAACAACGTTAACAGTTTCAATCTGCACAACTTTAATTTCGGAATATGTTTGTTCAATATTATCAATGGCGGTTTGCTTGTCCACCATAAATATACTGCCCCCACGTTTAAGTTTAGAAGCAGTTAAAATATCTTCTTTTGTAACTGCAACGGCTGAACCTTCTTGCAATGAAATTTCAACATCAATTTGACGCAGACGAAAAACAGCACCGAATAATACAAGTATCAGTGCTAAAATCGAAAGCAAAATTGAGGTTGTGATTATAGATTTTTTTGTCATATGCAATTTATTTTTATTAAATTCAAAATTTTTATTTTGTTTTGCTAAATTTAGGTAAAGTTTTTACTACGCTTGCAATAAAATTTGCAAATGTAAATTCAACAAAGTTTTAGCGTTACATTACAGCCTATTGCAAAACAGCACAGAGATAATCAAGCATAGTTATTTTCGCTTAATGTCTGCCCCAAGTGAAGTTAAGGTTTGTTCAAAGTTTTCATATCCTCGCAAAATAAAGTGGATATTTGTTACAACACTGACACCTTTTGCCCCCAATGATGCCAACACAAGTGACGCACCACCACGCAAGTCTTGTGCCTGCACTTTTGCCCCTTTCAATTCACCTTTACCATAAATTGAAACATGCTTGTTGTTGATAAGGTTAATTGTTGCACCCATTTTTTGCAGTTCTGGAACAATCAAAAAACGGTTTTCAAACACGGTTTCATAGATTTGTGTTGAACCACAAGCAAAACAACTTAAAACCAGCATTTGAGATTGCAAATCAGTGGCAAAATCTGGATATGTGCCTGTTGAAAGTGTCTCAAACGGAGTTTGCACCCCTTCACTAGATATAGTTATTATATCATTTTCAGTTGTAATTTGACAACCAATTTGTTTTAATTTTTCAATTAATTTTGTGTTTTGGCTTGGCACAGCGTTGGTTAATGTCACTTTTCCGCCACAAATAGCCGTTGCAACCATATATGTACCAGCCACGATACGGTCACCTATCGGTGTATATTGTGTAGGTTTTAAACAATCTACCCCTTGTATTGTTATTGTGGCAGTACCAGCACCGGATATACACGCACCCATTTTGTTCAAGAAACAACAAAGATCAACAATCTCTGGTTCACGTGCAGCATTTGATATAATTGTCTTGCCTTTTGTTAAACAAGCAAATTGCACAAGGTTTTCAGTAGCCCCCACGCTAGGAAAACTCAATTTGATTTTTGCATTGTGTGCCTGGCTAGCGTCAAAGAAAATCAACTCTCCCACTTCACAAATTTTTACGCCCATTTGTCTTAAACCTTTAAGGTGAATATCTATTGGTCTTGCCCCTATTTTACAACCACCTGGTTGTGTGATTGTGGCAGTTTTAAATCTTGCAAGCAAACTGCCCAGCAAAAAGATTGATGAACGCATAGTTTTCATCAATTCAAAATTCAAGTGCAAATTGTTGGCATTTTGACTGTCTATAATCAAATCTTTTTCGGTTTTCTCTATGTCCACGCCAATGCCACGCAAAATGTTTAGCATATTATCTAAATCGGTTATGTGCGGATAATCATAAATTTTAACCTTACCACTTGAAAGCAAACTTGCTGCCAAAATAGGCAAAGTTGCATTTTTGCTGGTCTGCACCTTTACCCTACCATTTAGGCGATTTCCGCCACGAATAATATATGTATCACCTTTTTGTGCAGTGTTTGAAATCGTTTGATTTTGCTTTTTTGTTTTCATATATGTTTATATGTTTTAAAAGTCTATTTTGCTTTTGCTAATTATTTTTAATTGATACACTATATTAAATACATTTAGTATTATACTCATTAATTTATTATTAAGTATTATTAACCACTATGATATATTAAGATATTAGTTATACATAATTTACCTATCAATAAATAATATATAATAACATTGTTTAAATTTAATAAAAATAAATAATAATTTTATAGTTTTAAGTTTTATATACGCATAAAAGTTAAAAATTCAAACAAAAAAACCAACTGATATGTTGGCTTTTTATTTTTATTAAACTGTTGCTTGGTGTATTTCTGCAAGTTTATCTTGCACAAGTGTGTTGTATTTTTGCATAAGTGATTGATATTTTTTTAACAACATTGAGTCGTAAACCAAACGGCCAGTTGAAATAACATCAAATAACCAAACAATATTTTCATACATTTCAGTATTGTAATTATCTATATCTTTATAACCATCTATTTTTATACTGTTGCTTAAATAATCAATGGTGCTATCCAACATTTGGTTTATTGTCGGTGCAGTTGGCATTTCTGCCCTACTATTTGAATTGTTTATTTGGCGTAAATCTGATTGCTGTTCTTTGGGTGTTAATTCAAATTTTGGATTTATTACAACCTTTTGGTTTTCGATATCAATATAACCTTTTATTTGGTCTGGGCTTACAATATAGTGTTTACCTTCCAAATGTGTGGCATTTGCGTTTGGTTTAAGCACAATAATTTGCTTTTGATATTTGTGCATTTTATTAAACAAACCAAATAAAATTTCATCATCAGTAAGATTTGATAACATTACGGACGTATTGTTTAAATCACCTGTAATACCAACATCAGTAAATTTTAAGCCTGTTTGCATAATAGATATGGCAGAATCAATAGTTGTTGCATGAAAACGATAATTGTGTTCCGCCAGCAAATTTAAAATATCTGCAATAAATTTAGAGTCATAATTCTGGCGAATTTCTGCAACCGTTTCTTCCTTCATTACTTGTTTGGTGATTTGTTTAGGCGATGTGTGCTTTTTAATTTTATTGAATAAATCTAACAATGTTTGTGAAAAATTGTCTTCACTCATTATATCTTCATCATGCAATGCTTCAATTTTTTTCCTTAATTGGGTGATTTGTTCAGGGGTTAAGTCTAAATAAGCAATTTGTTCTGTTATAGTTACTTCTTTCACTTTATACCTCCTTAAACGCACTTGAATATATGTTTATGATACCATTTTTAGCATGTTCTGTCAATATTGTTAAAACAATAAAACAACGCCTAAAACGTTGCTTTTATAAATATTAATATGTTCCTATATCCTATTTAAAAATCGTCATCTTCATCGTCTGGCATATTGATTTCAATTTCAACTGTAAAAAGTTTTTGGTTATCGTCTAACTCTATATCATCATCTTTTTCAATTTCCACTTCACCCCAAGTGTCCGCATCATGTTGAAAATTCTTTTGAAGTTGCCTTTTAATATCTTTTAAAGCATCTTCTAAATTATCATATTCTTCAGAGTGAATCTCCCAGTAATCAGCGACACCTTCTGCCACGTATGTTATGTCTGGGAAATCTTCTTTTGTTACAATAACAGGAACTAAAAACTTTTTCTTCATATATTCTCCTTATTAAATTAAATATTTATCTAGCATTATGTTAAAATAAATATATAATTTACCGCAAACATTTGTCAAATAAAACATTTATACGTTTTTTAGTTTTATAAAAGTCTTACCACAAACAATATACATGGGCAATAAAAAACAGAGTTTACGCTCTGCTTTTACTGATTTCTTTAAAAGTTTTGTTTTGTGGTATGCCTAAACTTTTTTGCGTTTGCCTATCAACATTAAGAACAACACCTAATGCGGACATAAAAACTAAAAGTGAAGTTGAGCCTGCACTGATAAACGGTAATGGCAATCCTGTTGGTGGAATACTGCCAGAAACAACGGCTATGTTTAAGATAACTTGTATGCTAATGATTGCACCAATGCCAAAACACAGGAAGGCAGAAAATTTGTTATCGGCTGACAAACCAACCTTAAATATTGTGATAATCAACACTGCAAACACGGCAACCAAACAAAGGCAACCAATAAAGCCTAATTCTTCTGCAATAATTGAAAAAATAAAGTCGCTTTCACTAAACGGCAAAAACAGTTCTGCTTGACGGCTGTTAAAAAGCCCAACGCCCCACACTCCACCACTGCCTATTGCATACAGCGACTGAATAAGTTGGTAACCTTCATCAAGTGGGTTTTGCCATGGGTTGATAAATGCTACTATTCGATTTAAGCGGTAAGGTTCAGCAACTATCAACAGCACTACCAATGCAACGGCTGGAATTGTAAGCAAACCAAAAACTTTAAGCCTTAATCCGCCAACAAACATCATAAATATAAGTGTGAATGCCACACACATTGTGATTGACATATTTGGTTCTAACATAATCAGCAAACAATATAGTCCACCGCACGCCAAAGTTACGATAATGTTTTTTAGTTTAGATAGTTTGTCACCATCGCTTAAAAAACCTGCCAAAAAGAAAACCAAACAAAATTTCGCAATTTCACTTGGTTGCATTGTAAGTGAGCCTATGCCTATCCAACGTGTTGCCCCATAACTTGTGCGTTTAAGCCCGGGCACAAAAACAAGGCAAAGGAAAACCAAACCAACAATATAAAACAGCCAATATAGTTTTTTATAGACCTTGTGATTGATAAACGAACATACCACCAACCCCACAAAGCCTATCACAACGCCGATTATTTGCTTTTTAAGGTAAAAATATGGGTTGTTATATTGCACTGTTGCAGAATATTTGCTGGCACTAAAAACCATAACACAACCAAAAATTGCAAGTGCCAAAGTGCAAGCCAAAATGATGATGCTATTTCGTTTTTGCTTCAACATAGGCTGTTACCAAATTGTTAAAATCGTTGCCACGTTCAATATAGTTTTCATATTGATCGTAACTGGCACTTGAAGGCGAAAATAAAACCGTATCTCCTGCTTTTGCCTGTGTGCAAGCAAATTCAAAGGCTGTGGCTAAATTTTTAAATTTTGCAAATTTATGTGTTTTATTTGTCTGTTCCAAAACTGGTGCAATCTCACCAAATGCCACAACTTGCTTAACTTTTTTATTAAGCCTTGCAAAAAATTGGCTATAATTAAGCCCTTTATTTGAACCACCTAAAATAAGGATAATTGGTGTATCAACTGCTTCGATGCTTGCTATGGTTGATGCAATATTGGTTGATTTGCTATCGTTTATAAAATTGATTTGATTTTTGCTGGCTACAACTGTGTTTCTAAACGCTGCCGGCTGAAAATTGATAAGTGCCTGATTAATTTTTTGCACTGGCAGTTTGTATATGCTGGCATAACACACTGCGCACATTGCGTTTAAAATGTTGTGTTTGCCTTTTAGTTTAAGTTTGTTTACGTCCACCACTTTTTGCCTATGAAGATAAATTGCCCCATTACGATAATAAACATCTGCTAAATGGCGGTAAGAATATGTAACAATATTGCAAGGTGTGGTTGGGTGTATTTTATCGTCTAAATTAACAACTGCATAATCGTTTGGCTTTAAATTTGCAAAGATGTTATATTTCAATTTGCTATATTCTGCCATTGTTTTGTGGCGGATAAGATGATCTGGTTGAATATTTAAAATTGTGGCAATATGTGGTTCAAAACTCGACATATGTTCCAACATAAAACTGCTGACTTCTGCAACCATTATGCGGTTTTTACCTTCCAGCACAGCACGTGACATTGGATAACCGTTATTACCGCAAGCCACTGCCCTATGCTTTTGATTTAAAATTGAAGCAATAAGTTCCACTGTGGTTGTTTTACCATTTGTGCCTGTTACCGCAACCAACTTTTTAGCAAAATGAGCAGCAAATTCCATTTCACTCATCACTGGAACATTGTGTTTGTTTGCTAAAAGCAAATTAGGGTTGTCCTTTTCCACTGCTGGTGAAACGATAATCAAATCAATATTTTCAATAAAATGTTCATTGATGGCTTGCACAACAAAACAATTTTTAAGACGGCGTGAAGTTAAGCGTGATAAATCATCATCAAACAAAAAGATGTTTGCTTTATGTTTTAACAAAAGTTTGCTTGCCCACTCGCCAGATATACTTAAACCATAAACCAAAACTTTTTTGCCTTTAAGTGCAAAAGTCTGTTTTAAATCTGCCTTGTTTTTTAAATTCATATTTCACCTTTTAATGCTAACTATATAATTAGTTTGTTTACAAATTAATGTATTTTTAAGTTTAAACAAATATCACAAAAGGTAAAAAATAATACAAATTAAGCCAACGCAAAATGTGATTGCTGAATACAACACCACAATTTTAGGCTCTGTTAAGCCAGACATTTGCAAATGATGATGAAATGGTGCCATTTTAAACACACGCTTTTTGCTGATTTTAAACACCAACACTTGCAAAATAACTGAAAAGGCTGAAAACACAAAGCAAATACCCAATATCAGCACCAAAAGTTCAAGCCCTAATAGGCAGGCCGATGCACCGATATATCCGCCCAAACAAAGAGAGCCTACATCACCCATAAATATGGTTGCTTTAAAACTGTTAAACAGCAAAAAGCCCAATATTGCACCCATAAATGAGGCAGACATCATATTTACATTTTGAATATTTGTTAAAATTTTGCCAGTTTCACCGTTTAAATAAAGGTGATTGCCCATAATGGTTGTTATAGCAATAAACATAAGCAGATAAACAAAAGTTGTGCTACCAGCAAGCCCGTCCAATCCGTCAGTTAAATTAACGCTGTTTGTTGTGGCAACCAAAACCAGCACAACAAAAGGAATTATAAGCCATTTTAAATCAAAAGTTTTTTCACCAAACAGCAAAAAAATTTTGCCATTTTGTGTGCCAAAATAAATGAAAAATGCAAAAATTAAGGCTATACCAACTTGTCCTATAACCTTTTGATATGCACGCAAACCTAGGTTTTGTTTATATTTGATTTTTAAGTGGTCGTCCATAAAACCAAGCACGCCAAAAAATAACGCAACCAACAAACAGATAAACCAATCCAAATCAAATTCAATAAACAATAGACACATAATTAGTGTGGTTGTCATAAAAACCACACCACCCATTGTTAATGTGCCGTTTTTACTTTTATGTTCTTCCACATAACCTAAAATTGTTTGACTGGCTTGCTTTTTCTTAAACAGTTTGATTATTAGTGGCATCAAACAAACTGAAAAAGCAAAACTGGATAGAAAAATTAATATAATTTTTATCATAATTTCCTTTAATATTTTGCTTTGAATATGCTGTTTTGTTTTGCTAAAACTTATTGTGAATAATCGTTAAATTTCATTTAATGCGGATATTTAATTTTCCACATTTATTTTTAGCCTATTTTTTTATGATGTGTTGATTGTGTACCTTTGTTTTGGTTTGCAAAAAATTCGTCCACAACTTGATAGTCGCTAAAAAACATTTTAACGCCGTTAACATCTTGGTAGTTCTCTGCCCCTTTGCCCAAAATAACCACAACATCATCTTTTTCTGCAATGGTGAGAGCGTATTCAATGGCAGTTTTTCTATCTTCAATGCGAACAAACTTTTCTTTTGGCAAACCTTCAACAATTTGGTCTATTATAAGGCTTGGGTTTTCTGTTCTTGGATTATCAGTTGTAACCACTGCAATTTGACTTAACTGACAAGCAACCCTGCCCATTTCTGGGCGTTTGGTTTTATCTCTATCGCCACCACAACCAAACACAGTTATAATGCGTTTAACAGGCAATTCATTGATTGCTTGCAATATGTTTTTTATGCCGTCTGGTGTGTGGGCATAGTCTACAACCACATTAAAATTAGCAGTTGTTTTAAGCAAATTAAATCTGCCTGGCACATTAAAGGTTGCTTTTTGCACCAGTTTAAGCACGTCTTCAATTTCAAAGCCTAACTTTTTAAGCACAGATATTGCAAGCAACAGGTTTAGCACGTTATACTGCCCCACCAAATTTGTATGACAATCGTAAATTTTATCGCCAAACTGGAACTTGAAATTTGTTCCATCAAAGTCCATCATTGTGCTTAACAAATTAAAATCGCCCGCTTCGCCAAAAGTTAGCAATTCAAAGTTTTGTTGAACATTTTTTATTTGATAATTCACGTTAACAATACCGCATTTTGCATGGCTTAAATTGAAAAGACTATATTTACATTTGCGGTAGTTTTCCATATTAATAAAAAAATCTAAATGGTCTTTCGTGATATTTGTTAAGCCAACCACATCAAAAATAATATTATCAATTTTATTCAATGCAATAGAGTGTGCACTAACTTCCATAACGCAATATTCACAGCCATTGTTGTTCATATCGCTGATAAGTTTGTGCAAGTCAATCGGGTCTGGGGTGGTCAACGCTGGTGGCAACATAAGGTTGTTAATATATGTGCCTTCTGTACCTATAAGCCCCACATTATGCCCCATCGCAGACAAAATTTCACGCAATAAAAATGTGGTTGTGGTTTTGCCATTTGTACCAGTAATTCCAATAAACTTCATTTTTGTGGCATATGTTTGAAAGAAAACCGCACTGATATACGACATTGCTTTGCGTGTGTTTTCAACCAAAATTTGTGTTATTGGTAGATCTAAAAACTTTTCAACAACCAAACATACCGCACCATTTTCTATGGCTTTGGTGGCAAAATTATGGCCGTCTTGTGTATGCCCTTTAATACAAAAGAAAATGCTGTTTGTGCACTTTTCTTGATAACGGCAAGAAAGGCTATCTATTTCTAAATCTTGATAGTTTTTTATGCCAATAAATTTAAGATTTGATATGATGTTATAAAATTTCATATCTTCCCCCTTGTTTTAAATTTATCACAACAAATTTTGGTTTTAACTCAACTTGCAAAATAAGGCAAAATAACATTTTTTGCTCTGTTTTTTGACAAGTTTTGCCTAGCCAGAAATGAGATATACAATCTCGCCTAAGTAAAGCATTGTGTTTGGCTTTGGCAGTTGAGTTATGATAATTTGACCTTCACCTTCAACAAAACTGTTAAGACCAATTTGTTTAAGTTTTGCACAAGCGTCCGCCACCGTAAGCCCTGTAACATCTGGCATTGCTATGGTTGGTTGATTTTCCAGTTGTGATTTATCTGTTGGTTGAATCGCTTTTGTTTCAAAAATGCGTTTAAAAACCTTTTCACCTATAGGTTTAGCAACAACGCCACCATAATATGCCCCTGCACTTGGCTCGTTTACGCAGACAATAAACACATATTCTGGGTTATCTGCTGGATATGTGCCAATAAAACTTGAAATATATTTGCCGGATGCTATTTTGCCGTTTTCGTCATATTTTTGTGCTGTTCCTGTTTTGCCACCAACATTATAGCCTGGCACAAAAGTTAACTGCCCTTCTGTGTTGATATTGTTTGAAAGCATCATATTGATTGTTTTTATTGTGTCATCTTTCAATTTGATTTTAGACTTACTTATATTATGCTTATACAATGTTTTGCCGTCTTCGGTTGAAATGCTGGTTAAAAAATGTGGTGTTACATCATTGCCAGTGGTTATTTTTGCATACACATTTGCCATTTGAAGTTGGGTTACCGCCACCGCATGTCCAAAGCCTATACGTGCTAAATCAACAGTGCGTACAGTTTCTTTTGCCATAACAATGCCACTTGATTCACTGGCAATATCAACGCCAGTTTTTGTGCCTATGCCAAAATAATTCAAATATTGATAATACTTTTCAAGCCCAACACGTAAAGCCAAATTTACAAACACACAGTTACAACTGTTTTTAAAGCCTTCAAGCAAGGTTAAACTGCCGTGACCTATGCTTCGCCAACATTTGATTATTTCGCCGTCTACACTACACCTACCACCACAATAAAAGCGTTCGTTTATGTTTGTCAGCCCCTCATTTAACGCTGCCGCCAAAGTGATAAGTTTAAACGTGCTGCCTGGTTCATACACATCAACAACTGTGCTGTTTTTGGTTAAGGCTTGAAGTGTGCTTAAATCATTTCTTGGTGGAGAATTTAAATCAAAACTTGGCAAGCAACTCATTGCTTTAATGCCACCAGTTTGTGCGTCTAAAATTATACCTGAAACACCTTTTGCGTTATGATTTGTCAATGCCGATTGCATTTCTTGTTCTAAAATTGATTGCATTTGCACATCAACTGTGGTATGCAAGTTTGCCCCTGGCACGCTTGGTATATAATAGGTTAAAGAATTATGAATTTCTTTGCCCTGAGCATTGGTTTGTGTTAAAGCCTTACCTGGAACGCCACGCATATATTTATCATAATAACTTTCAAGCCCTGCTTGCCCCATATTATCTATTGTACAATAGCCCAAAATCTGTGTGCCAAGGCTATTGTATGGATACATTCGTGCCACATTTTGTGCCAAATATACACCATCAATTTCAGCCAGTTTTAAGGCCACACTTTCTTCCACTTGCATTTTTATCAGCACTTCACTTTGCTTTGTGTTTGTAACTTTTTTGTGCATTGCTTCATAATCTGTGCCTAAATACATGCTTAATTCTCTTGCCAATAAATCAGGCTGTTTTACATTACGCGCACGCACGTATATATCATAGGTTGTAATAGTGGTTGCTAAACTTACACCGTTTGCGTCATAAATTTCACCACGCTTACTGCTTAAAGGCAAATCTCTAAGCCATTGTTCAGCAGCCAAAAGTTGAAGATGTTTATTGTTGATAACTTGTAAATAAAACAACCGCCCCAACAACGCCACAAACAATGTGTTTACAATCAACACAATGGCAACAAACCGTTTTTGAAGGTTGGACAAGTTATAAAAGGTTTTAAACTTTTTCATATTAAAATATATTTATTTAGTATTTGTTTTAGAATTTATTATCGGCACAAACGCACAAGCAGTATAATAAATCAATTTGTTTTGCTAACTTTAAAACAACAAAATACAAAAAAACCACCACAGATGTGGTGATTTAAGTGTTTAAACCTAACATTAACATATTATAATATATCTTTTATTTTTTATTATTTGATATTTTAAGGTAATTATTTACAATCTAAATTAGGCCTATAAATATAAGTCTATTCAGCACTGCGTGGTTGTTCACTAACAAAAGCAAAAGCCACTGAATTTGGCCCCACATGAGCCCCAATAACAGGACCCATTATGCGAATTTCTGGCTTAAAACCATATTTTTCAAACACCATTTGTTGGATTTTTTCTGCCGCTGGCAAATTATCGGTGTGCACAATTTTAGCAAGTGGAAATTCTTTATTCAAAGTGAAATTTGCAAAGCCGTCAACAACGCTTCTAATCGCCTTGTTTGAACCACTTATTTTGCGTGTTACTTCAAGTTTGCCTGAACGTGTGAATTCAATAATAGGTTTGATTTGCAACAAACTGCCAAACATAGCACTTGCCGCACTAACTCTACCTCCACGGCAAAGATATTTTAAATCGTCAGCGATAATGAAATGCTGAATATTGTTTTTGATTGAATTTAAGTAGTCTGCGGTTTCTTTGTTTGTTTTGCCTTGGTCACGCAATTTCATTGCTATTTCAACCAACATTTGTTCACCAACTGTGGTGGTGCTTGATTCAATAGCAATATAGTTGATATTTGGGTATTTTTCTTTAACACTTTCAATGGCTTTGTTTGCATTGTCAATAGTTGGGCTTAAACCTGCCGATTGTGCAATATGTAAAGCATTAACGACGCCGTCTTCTGCCATTTTTGTGAATAAATCAATGTGTGCTTGCAAGTTTAATATGCTTGTTTTTGCCAAAGCACCAGCACGCAATGTGTTGTAAAAATCAACATAATCTTGATATGTTTGAAAATCGTCAACATATTCATTAATGTTGCCCGATTTATCAGTGATTGTGTATTTTAACCTACCAATATACAAACCGTATTTTTCAACTTCGTCCTTATAAAAATCTGAGTTACTATCGGTTGAGATTGCAAATTTTTCCATTTCATTTTTCCTTTTGTTTTTCAGTGGTTACTGATTATTTTTGTTTATTTGTTGCGTGCTTTTGTTTGCTCTATGATTGTTTATGCTTGCTAAAAAGTTTAAGGTTTTATTTTAATCTTCGGTTTTTATCTGATGTGTTATTTTGTTAGATTTAACTAAACAAACTTCTAAATAAAATTGTAAGTTTATCAAGCAAGTTAAGTGAGTGATTATCGTCATTATAATCACGTGGTTGGTTAAGGATTATAGATATACCCTCACCTGTTATCTCAGAGTCTGGCACATCACTGCGTTTTACAAGTTCAATTTTTTCTTGCTCACTTTGTATTGTTTTAACATTGTTATCAATCTTTTTATTTAAAGCAATAAGTGTGCCAATGTTAACACCAACAAAAGATAACAACAGGGTTGCAATGGCAATATAAACGCCTGTAACCAACTTAACACGTTTTTTAACAAACTTTTTATGCTCGTCTTCTTTGCGTGCAAATGGTCTATCTTCAACGGCTTGTGCTGGCTCTGCGGTGGTTAAACCCTGCAATTTACGTTCGCTTTTTATCTCTTGTTCGCTTTTAACAAAGTCTTGAAAATTAGTTAAATCGTCCAAATTGATTTTTGTGTCTGTTTTCTGCTCCACTGCTGTGGTGGTTTCAGTTTGGGTCTGTTTTTCCAATTCTTCCATTGCATACCTCCTTTTGTGTTTCTTTTGTATTAGTGTGAGTTATTTTTGCTTTTTTTAGTTTATTTTTAATTTGTTTTAAGGCTGTTTTTGTTTATTTTAAAAGTGTTTTAGTTGCCTTAAATACTTTTTCTATTTCTTTTCTGCAATACGCAATTTACCACTGCCTGAACGAGTGTTTGCAAGCAATTCATTATCAGTTGGCACTATTGGGTGTTTGGTGATAAGGTTTATATCTGCTTTATGCCCGCACACACATTTTGGCAACCTTGGTGGACATATACAATCAGTTGCATGCAGTTTAAAAGTGTTTTTTATTATTCTATCTTCCAATGGGTGAAAAGTTATTATGCAAAGTCTACCATTATTGTTTAAAACTTGCAACATTTTTTCAACTGCTGTTGGCAAATCGTTTAATTCATTGTTAACTTCTATACGGATTGCTTGAAACACCTTGTTTGGCAAACTTGGTTTACCTTGAAACTTTGGTGGATAACTTGAAACAACAATATCACGCAACTCAAAAGTTGTGGTGATTGGCTTTGTTTCACGTTGTTTAACAATTTTGCGTGCAATTTGCCTTGCGTTGCGTTCTTCACCATAGTCAAACATAATACGTGCCAACTCTGCTTCGCTATAATGATTTACAACATATTCAGCGTCAAGCGTTTGGCTTTTATTCATACGCATATCAAGGCGTCCATCTTTCATAAAACTGAACCCACGCGTGGCTGTGTCAATTTGATAACTGCTAACGCCAAGGTCAGCCAAAATACCGTCCACACCTGAAATGTTTAAATCAGCCAAAATTTGGTCAATATTGGCAAAATTATCATTAACAAAAGTGATTTTACCTAAATATTTTGCCAAGCGTTCATGTGCGGCTGATAATGCGTCAGTATCTTTATCAATGCAAATCAATCTGCCAGTGGTAAGTTTTTTTGCAATCTCTAAAGAGTGACCGCCACCACCAGTTGTGCAGTCCACATAAATACCATCAGGTTTAATATTAAGCCCATCTATACTCTCTTGCTTTAAAACTGATATGTGTTTAAATTCCATAATTTCCTTTTTATTTTTCTCTAATGGCTACTAAAAGGTTTGCTTTTAAGTTTGCCTTTAATATGCCAGTTTTTAATATATCTGAATAAGTTTATTGTTAAGTGCATCGCAACTGGTAAGGTAGTATTTAACACCATTGATTTCGTTATACATCATCTTTGGATTGATATAACCATGCAAGTGTGCAAATATACAACAATCTGCCCCAGCATCTTCAATCATTCTCGTAAACTCATTTGGATCAACCTTGTTATTAAAAGGTGGATAATGTGTGATATATACTATCTTTTCGTCCCCAGTTTTGATTGCTTGTGCACTCTTTAAAGATAAGTCCAAGCGGATTAATTCACGTGCATAAATTTTATTGTTTTCGACTGTGTAATTTTTGCCTTCTGGTATCAACCAACCACGATTGCCACAAAAGATATAATCACCAATTTTGATAGCGTCATTTTGCAGTGCATAGCAATTTTCAGGCAACACTGAACGCACTTTGCTTACACTATGCCACCAATAATCATGATTACCACGAATGATTATTTTTGTGCCTTTAAGCGTGCTTAACCATTTAAAATCTGGCACAACATCTTCAAGTTTCATTGCCCAAGAAAAGTCCCCCGCCAAAATAACAATATCATCATCGGCAACTTTTTCGTTCCAATCTGCCACAATTTTTTCAATATAATTGTCCCAAACATGTCCAAACACGTTCATAGGCTTTGTGTTGTTAATGTCTAGATGAAGGTCGCTTATTGAAAATACTTTCATTATTCCACCCCTTCTGTTGTGTTGCTTATTCCCATGCTTGTAGTTTCATTGCTCTCTGTTGTTTTTGCAAGTTGCTCTCTACGTTCATTTCTTTTATACAAAGCCATAAGTTTTGGACGGTTGTATCTTTGCACCATAACAGGCATAATATTGATTATTATATTTGCCAAAAGCAAAGGCAAACCAACAATATGCCAAGTTGGTAAACAAGCAAAAATAGCAAAGCAACCCAAAATTGTACTGGAAATATGCACATACTCTGCCACAATGGTTTGAGTGATAAAACGCCTTACGTGTTGATTATCTTTCATATCCCCAACTTGTGATTTATCAAACCCATTAAATGTTTTGCCAAGTTCTGGTATTTTATCCTTCCATGCACGCACATTAAAGGCTTTAAGCACCTTTTCTTCCCATTTGCCAACTTGATGCAATTTGCTAAAAGGGTTAATTTTCTTTTCAAAAAATTGACAAACAATAGCACAAACAACGTTTATGCCAAGCAAAATAAGCAAAGTGTTGGCAACTGACCTTATGATATAACCGTCAGTGAAGCCCAAAACATTAACGCCAACTGACATACCCAAAATTATTGAGATTATTGTGCCAATAAGGGCAACAATAGCAAAAATCATACCAATCCTTTTAAACAAATTTATATAAAGCCACCTTTTGCCGATACAAGTTCATAAATTAAGGCAAAAAATGACAAAGTTTAATACTCTGTATTAACAGATTAGCAAATTTAAGCAAATCTTGTCAAACAAAAGTTGGCTGGCAGTTAAATTTGGTCAAATTTTAACATAATTTGCGTTTGATGAATAAAATATAATAGTATTTTAGGAGGTTAAAATGTCATTTTATACTGATTCGCGTCCTGGCATTTTCCCAGGGCAAACGAATAATGTTACAAATGGGCTGTGCGAAAGAATTTGCATACAAGCAACCAAAGTTTTCGATGCATGTATGAACCAAAGCCAACTTGAAGATTATGCTTTAACACTCACTGGCTTCAACCCAGCAAATCCAACCACTCCATTAACTTTTGTTAGTGGCAATTCGGTTGTTGGTTCAAAAGCAACTGTATCAGGCGTAAACATCACACGTTTTGACGACAGACCAAACTTTGCCCGTGTGCAAGCAACAATCAATATCCCAGTAACAGTTACATACACAGATGCAAATAATGTTCCAGGCACGGCAACTGGCACTATCAGTTTGCCACAAGATGTTGTTTTGTATGTGCCACAACCATCTCTCACACCTATTGACGTTGTTGCATTTGGCACAACAGTTATTTCAGCCGGCACTTACAATGCCACAACTGGCGGATTCACAATCAACGCATGCGTAACAACAATTTTAAAAATCGTTGCAGATGTTGATGTTCTTGTGCCAAGTTACGGCTATTGCCCTATCCCACCATGCACACCATACACTGGTGGCGATGTCTGCCCAGGAGTGTTCGATTTGCCACTTTATCCTACGGCAGTTAGTCCGCAGTCACAAAATGCGAAGTAACTGACGGAGATAAAGTCAGCCAAATATGTTGAGTTTTAACGAAACATACTTTGCGTACGTACCCAACAGCGGTTAGTCCGCAATCGCAGAAAGCGAAATAACAAAACAAAAAAGCCCCTCAACTGGGGTTTTTTTTTATATATCTATTCTTATATTCAATTCCTCACTTACTATAATTGTTCTTTAAGTATCCACACCACATTGTCTTTTAATAAGAAATCAAGGTTAAAGTGTAAGTATCAGTTAAATTTAAACATAATCTTTTAAAATTTCAGCAACACGTTCTTTACCTTGCTTTTTTTCAGCACTTGTTGGAACAATAACTGCTTTATTAAAACGCAATTCTTTTGCGATTAATGCAATTTGATTGTTAAGTTCACTGCGTGAAATTTTATCAGTTTTTGTTAAAATCAAAACTGCTGGTAATTCATTTGTTGCAAGATAGTCTAACATTTGTTTATCTAAATCGGTTGGTGCATGACGGCAATCAAGCAAAACAAGCACCAATTTAAGGTTTTGATTGTCTATAAAATAGTCATTCATAACACTATCCCAAGCAGACGCCAAATTTTTACTTGCCTTGTGGAAGCCGTATCCTGGTAAATCAACCAAATAAAATTGATTGTTTACATTAAAATAATTCACAAGCCTAGTGCGTCCAGGTGTTGAACTGGTTTTTGCCATTTTGCTGTTGTCTGTAAGCATATTTATAAGGCTACTCTTACCCACATTACTGCGACCAACAATGGCAATTTGTGGTAATTCATCTGCCACAAATTCGGCTTTTTTGCTTGCACTTTTTATAAATTTAACATTGATAAATCTAACATTTTCCATATTAATTTTAGTATATCAAAATGTGCCAACCAAAGTCAATTTAAAATCGTGTTTAATTTACGCAATAAATTTCATAATATTGTTGACAATATCGAACATATGTTCTATAATATATTAAAATATAAATTGATGGTTTAGTTTATAAACAGGCATTTGCCATGCAAATTTAGCCCAAAAGCCTTTAAACTACGCAAATTTGTTGCAAAAATTTAAAACAAAACACATTAAAAGGAGCAAATATGGATAGGGTTATCTTTCACATTGACTGCAACAATTTTTATGCCTCGGTTGAGTGTTTGCTTAACCCATCGCTAAAAAACTATGCGGTTGCCGTGGCTGGCGACCCCAAAAAACGCACTGGCATCATTCTGGCAAAAAACTATTTAGCAAAAGCATTTGGTGTTAAAACTGGCGAAGCAATCTGGGAAGCCAAGCAAAAATGCCCTAGCCTGATTTGTGTTGCACCGAAGCATGATAAATACCAAGAATATAGTGATAAATGCCATAAAATTTTTTATCAATACACCGATTTAATTGAACCTTTTGGCATTGATGAGTGCTGGCTTGACGTAACTGGCAGTTTAAAGTTGTTTAATTGCACACCTATTCAGTTGGCAACAAAAATTCAAAACCAAATCAAGCAAGAGTTGGGGCTTTCAGTTTCTATTGGTATATCTTGGGGCAAAAGTTTGGCAAAACTGGGCAGTGATATGAAAAAACCTATGGGGCTTACTGAAATCAACCGCCAAAATCACATTAAAATTCTAAAACGCACAAAAATTGACGATATGATAATGATTGGACGTCACACTGCCGAAAAATTGCATAAAATGAATATCAACACTCTTTACGACTTGCATTGCCTTACCCCAACCTTTTTACAAGCCCACTTTGGTGTGGTTGGTGTTTATCTATACAATTCAGTCAATGGCATTGATGACGATAAATTGATAACACCAAAGGACGAAGACACAAAAAGTGTTGGCAACGGTGCAACAGCCGTTCACGATATGACAACGTTAGACGAAATCAAAAACTTTCTGCACGATTTGGCAAGCAAAGTTTCTGGCAGGATGCGTGCCCACAATTTTAAAGCCAACACAATTCACCTTGGCATCAAATATGCAGATTTCAGTTGGAACGGTGCTCAACATAAAAAAAGTGTGTATTTTAGCAACGAACAAGATATTTACAATTTTGCTTACGAAATGTTTATTGGTCTTGCTGGCACAAAATTTGCCCCAGTGCGAGCCTTGCGTATCTCTCTTAGCAATTTGATTTCTGCAAGCGATGAGCAACAAGTGAATCTGTTTACAAATCAAAAAAATGAAAACCTATGTTCCACCATTGATAAGTTGAAAGACAAGTTTGGTGAAAATGTTATTTCATTTGCAAAAGATTTTAAAGAGTTTTAATTTTTATCTCTCTTGGGTGGCATTAGGTCTACCCTTTTTTATTGTTTAAAATTTTTACATTTTTATTTCTTAACTATCTATTGTCATTAAGTTTTAATCAAATTTTTACAACTTTGGTTAAAATCTAAATTCGTATAAAATCGCTTTCAATTCAAACACCAAAATAGTACACAATTCAACACTCATAGATTTATGATTACAAAGTGCTGTTTTTGCATAACATATGAGTATGAAAAAATCAACAGCAATTATCCTTGCCACTGTTGTGATTGCCTGCTTATGTTTGACAGGTTTTTTTGTTGTACGTGCCAAAAGGTATCCACTAAAATATAAAAACGAAATTTGCTTTTATGCAGAGCAAAACAATTTGTCACCAGCTTTGGTTGCAAGCATGATAAACACTGAAAGTTCTTTTAACAAAAATGCCAAATCAAACAAAGGTGCAATAGGCTTGATGCAGATAAAACTTTCAACCGCAAATTATATGTGTGACTATTATAAGTTAGATGAAAATTTAACAGAAGAAAACTTGTTTGAAGTTGCAACAAATTTAAAATTTGGCTGTTTATATTTAAAGTATTTAATCAACAAATTTAACAACATAAACACCGCCATTGCAAGTTACAATGCAGGTGAAACTGTTGTGCGTTCTTGGCTTAAAAATCAAGCCTATTCCAGCAATGGCAAAACCCTTGATTTTGTCCCCTATCAAGAAACTGAAAATTATATTAAAAAGGTTAACAAAAACTTGAAATTTTACAGCAAAAAATTCAACTATATTTTTTAATTTTAAATATTAAAAACTAAATTTTATATCAATAAAAAAAATTGATAAGGAATAAAAATGTAAAAAATGCGATAAAAAATTCTTTTTATTTAAATCACTAAAAAAATTTGTAAATTAAAATACGTTCGACAATTTACCCCACACTTTTAATTATTTTTATTTAAAATTTAATAAAATTTTGGCAAACACCACATTTGTGATTTTTATTTAACAACACTAAATAAATGTGAAAAAACATAAAATTTTATTAAAAAACGCCACAATTTAACCAAAAAGCATTAAAAATAGTTAAATTTGCATATTTTTTTTAAAAAAATCAATAATTTTTCAACTTATATGCACAATCAACTAACGTGTAAATTAAAATTTAATTTTATTTTTATAAAAAATATTAAAAATTTAATTTTTAAAACATAAATTAATAATTTTATTTATTTTTTACTAATATTAATTTATTTTTTAAATAAAATCTTTTATTATTTATTTTAGTTAAATTCATCAAATCAAATTTATATATTTTTCTTTGGATAAATCTTTATATATTTATTACGATTTTTAAAAGAGAAATTCAAAAAAATTTTAACACAAACAAAATTTTTCAAGTCAGTTTTTACCAATCTGCCAACCGTTAAATTTTTATCAAAAATCAGTTGCCAAAAACCTAAATCTGGTGAGTGAATTTGTGGTGAATTTTCAACCTTGAATTTTAGCAAATTTACAACAATCATAACGACCAAAGCAAGTACAAAAACTGCACTTATAATTCCAGATGCAACATACAAATATCGAACAATAAAACCATAGCCAACTTGTGACAAAATCAAATTGAAAAGCACAATAGCACTAGACCCAAACCATGTTTTTTGTTTGCATAAAATGGTCTGCATATTATAACTGCAAATCATCAAAGTTGAGAACAACGCCATAACCAAAGTTGCAAAATAAATATAGTAAAACGCAGGGCTTATATTCGCACTCAATTCAAACATTGGCATATCTGTTGAAAAGTTATTGCTTGCCAAAACCAATATATTTAAAAGCACCACCAAACAGATAGTTAATATTGCCATCAGTTTGCCTTTTGCTTTAATCTTAACATCAAACAAAACCGGCAGTGCTGCAACAAAATTGTTTACACCAAACAACAATCCATAAAACACTGCAACTGCCCCACTTTGATTGCAAACTTCAAAATGTACATTAGTTGGATTTATATTGCCTATTGAGTTAATAACAATAGATGCAATCATAACTGGAATAATAAAGTTTGCCACTGTGCGTATTTTTTGCACCCCACCACGAAGTAAGAACAGAACCAACACGCTAAGAATCAAAGATGGAATTTTATATCCTATACCAAAAAATGTTTCGAATAAATAGTCAGCCCCAGCAAGCATACCTGCGCACGTTATTGCAAAATTAACAAGCATAACGACAGTGCTGAGTTTACTTAACCCACCAAATATTTTGGCATTAAATTGATTATAAGTATGCAATTCAAGTTTCTTTTTAACATAACTTACAACATAAAAAAGGTAAATATAAAGCAAGCCAAAACAAACCAAACTGAATAATGATGCTTTGCCAAAATCAAAAAAGAACACTCCAATTTCTTTACCAGATGCAAAGCCAACGCCTATTACTGCACTTAATATTAAAAAATAGTCCACAACAGTGGACCACGCCCTTCCACCCTTCATACTAAAATATATGTTAAACGGTTAAAATAAATAACTTTAAGTCTATTTAGAATTTGTTAAACCAAATTTAACTTAAACAAACAACTTAAAATCAGCAAAAACATTTACCAACTGTGTGTATTCAAAAAATTCAAATCCCTTTTACAGTGGTTACACATAAATAAAAAAAGGACTTGTGTTATGTAAGTCCTTTTAATCTTTCATTATTGTCAGTTGACTATTAGCACCAACTTGTTAATTGTGGAAATAATGTTGTTATATTCCAAACCTTTAACAACACATTATGTCAGTTGAATAATCTATTTATCAAGCATAATAATTCTGCCACAATGTTCACAAGTGAGAAGTTTTTGATTTTTAAGTTTTTCAATAAAATTCAAACTTAATTCAACCTTACAACCACCGCAAAATTCATTTTCAAGTGGAACAAACACTGGGAAAATGCCATTTGCTTTCATTGTTTTATATTTTTCATACTTTTCTTTATCTTTCACACCGGCTTCAAGTTCTGCAATTTTTTTGCGAATGTCTGCAATTTTTGGTTCAACTTCTTTTTGTTTAGCATCAATCCTGGCTTTAATTGAAACTGAACGCATTTTTGCCTCTGTAAGTTTTTGTGAAAGTTCTTGTGATTTACGCACAACTTCTTCTGCTTTACGTACAAGTTCTTCCATTTGACGGCTTTCTTCGCTGAGTTCGCCAACCAAACTGTTTGCTTCACCAATTAAATTTGAAACATTTTCTAAACTGATTGTATCGGTGTTTTGTTTACGAACAATAGCACTATCTCCTTGCAAACGTGTGAATTTTGAAGCAGCAACATTATAGTTTTTTATAATATCGTTGGCTTGTTTTTCAAGTTGTTCAAGCCTTGTGCGACCTTCTGACATAAACTTTTTATAGTTTTGAAAGTCTACACTTGCTGGGCATTTTGCAACTTCACGTTCCAACATTTTGATTTGTCTATCAAGTTTTTGAATTTCCAAAATTTGCTTATCTACAGTTGTTTCCATCTATCTTATTTTCTCCCTTTATCTCTTTCTTCATCTTCGTCCATTAAATCGTCTTTAAGTTTTTTCAATTTTGATGGATGACGTAATTTTCTTAATGCTTTGGCTTCAATTTGACGGATACGTTCACGTGTTACAGAGAATTCACGGCCAACTTCTTCCAAAGTTCTTGGGTGAGCATCGTCCAAGCCATAACGCAAACGGATAACTTTTTGTTCCCTTGGGGTTAATGTTTCAAGGACACTCATAAGTTGTTCTTTAAGCATATTTTGTTGGGCAATTTCCTGTGGAGAAAGTGCACTATCATCAGGTATAATATCACCAATTTTGCTATCTTCTTCATGCCCCATTTTGCTTTCAAGTGATATTGGGTCTTGTGAAATACGTTGCACTTCAACAACCTTTTCAACTGTTGTGCCAAGACGGGCTGCAATTTCTTCCAAAGTTGGGTCACGCCCCAACTCTTGTAACAATTCACGCACCGCTTTGTTGTGTTTTAAGATTGTTTCAACCATATGCACTGGCACACGCATCAATCTAGCTTGGTCTGAAATGGCACGTGTGATGCTTTGTCTGATCCACCATGTGCCGTATGTTGAAAATTTATAACCTTTTGTATAGTCAAATTTATCAACGGCTTTATACAAACCAAGGTTGCCTTCTTGTATCAAGTCCAACAAAGGCATATTGTGTTTATTTTGATAACGTTTTGCAATGCTTACGACCAAACGCAAGTTGCTTTCACACAATTTATTACGTGCTTCTTTACTGTGTTCTTCAATGATTTGACGGCTAAGTTCACGTTCTTCTTCTGCTGTTAAAAGTGGAATATTACCAATTTCTTTAAGGTACATTTTAATTGGGTCGTTAACATTGATTTGGCTGATTATGTTTTGAAATTCTTTATCATCAACTGGAATATCGCTTACCGAATCAGTGATTGTTATACCGTGAGCAACCATAAATTGTTTGATTTGTTCAACTTGTTCAGCATCAATTTCGTCATATTTGTTGATAAGTTTGCTTACAAAATTATCTTCAGAAATGCTACGTTGGTGATTATCTTTAAATTGTTGAAGCAACTTTTGTTCAATTTCTTCTATATTAATCATTATTTTTCTCCTTATCCTTTAAAATGTTTACCCTAACCCAGAACACAACATAATCATCAAAATCAATGTGTGCCTTTGGATTATAATGCTCAACGGCTTCCATTAACCCAAGGTTAGCGTTTTGCACTAAATCTTGCAAATCTTCGTTTTTATTAAGGGTTTTATAGTCTATACACATATAAAGCACGTCAAGAAGTTTGCTTGAAATTATATCCTGCTTGTCCTGCTTGTTTTTTGTTGTTGCATAGTTTTTTAATTTTGCATTAAGTTCAGCTTTTTTAAGTTTTTTCATTTTCTTTAAATCGGCAAAATAATCAATCACCAATTCCAAATCTTGTTCACTTAAATCTTCAGTAACACTGCAATCAAATGTGGAACGGAAATAACGGCTTACATCTTTCCTTTTATATCTGCCAAGGTTTGCTAGTTCAACATATAACTTGTCCTTATCAGGTGCATCAAGCCCTGTTAAATAGCGGTATAATTCATCGGTTTTATCTATATTTATCACGGTTACTCCTTTAATTTTTTGGTTATATCTTGCAGTTTGGTTAAGAATTCAAGTTGTTCATCTTCCGTGGTTGCACCAAGCATTTTTTGCTTGATTTTTTCACGCTCTTGCTCTAAGGCATAGTGCTTTACACGTTTGATAGTATCACTTAAATAAGTGCTAAACACCTTTTCGTCTGGAAAGGTATAATTAATAACACGATCAATAAGCGAATTATTGCTGATTTGAAACTCGTCAAACAAACTTGAAATTGATATATTTTTATTTTCAGCCAATTTTTCTTTAAGATACTCATATAATGGTTTTAATTCGTCATCAGCATTGAAAATTATTTCAACATCATGCAAATTATCAATCTTTTTATAGAGGATTGAAGCCAACAACATAATTTTGCTTTCCAGTAAATAGTTATCGGTTATTTGCTCTGGTGCTGTTTGCTGTTGCTCGATTGACACTTGTTTTTCTTGCACGTTGTTTAAACTTTTACGCAAAGCATCTATCGGTACACGTACAAGTTTTTGAACCACGCCAAGGTATACTTCTTGCTCGGCTGGCGTTGAAAATTTTGATATGTAATTTAAACTTTCTTGTATGTATTTTGTGCGGTCAGCGTTGGAATTTAAATCATATTTCTTTGCACTGTCATTAAGCACAAAGTCCACACAATCTATTGCTGCTGCAAGTTGGTCAACAAATTTATCTTTACCATATTTTTTGATAAATTCATCAGGGTCTTTTGCACCTGCTAAACGCACAACTTTAACATTTAAGCCACCTTCTTTTAAAACGTCAATGGCTTTATATGTGGCATTTGCACCCGCACTGTCGCCGTCAAGACACAAAATAACGTTTTCCACAAGTTGTTTGATTTTTCGCACATGTTGGCTTGTGAGTGCGGTTCCCATACAACCTATGGTGTTGGTTATGCCCGCCTGGTGACAAGCAATAACGTCAATATGCCCTTCCACAATCACGATTGTGTCCAACATATTATTTTGTTTTTTTAGGTCACGCACAAAGTTAAAACCAAACAAGATTTCACTTTTGTTAAAAACTATTGTTTGCGGTGTGTTTTTGTATTTTGTGTGTTCAACTGTTTGTTCAACTGAACGTCCAGAATACGCCACAACATCACCAAATCCGTTAAAGATTGGAAACATCAAACGTTTGCCGTAAAAGTCGTAAACACGACCATTGTCACTTTTGCCAACCACGCCTGCCTTTATCATATCTTCAACCGAGAAACCTAGTTGTTTTAAATGCCTTGGCAAACTATCATAGTCCAACGAAGCACCAATTTGGAATTTTGCAATCATTTCGTCATTAATGCCACGTGTACGCAAGTATTTATATTGTTCTGTGTTGTGATTTTCAAGCAAGTTTTTGTGGTAAAAATCAGTTGTCGCACGCAAAATGTGATACACAACGTCACGTTCACGCTTACGCTTTTGCATTTCTGCATTATCAATATCTGTTGGCATTTCAAGCCCTGCAGATTTAGCAAGCATTTCCACCGCGGTTAAAAAGTCCACATTTTCCATTTTCATAACCAATGTTATGACGTTTCCGCTTTCACCACAGCCAAAGCATTTATAAAATTGTGCATCTTGTTTAATAGAAAAAGAAGGCGTTTTTTCATTATGGAACGGACAACAAGCCCAATAGTTCCCGCCACGCCTATTAAGTGTTAAATATTTAGATGCAACATCAACGATATCGTTTTTAGCACGAACTTCGTCAATGAATTCGCTTGGCAACCCACCTTTTATCATCAGTTCTCCCTACAAGTTACAAAATACGCCGTAAAAAAAATTTTTCCTTAAAAAATGTTCAATTTCTTTAAACTAGGCTAAATTTGTGCTATTAACCGCTTAAAGATAAACTAAATTACTACACTTCGGCTAGTAAATATAGTCTGTTATTATTCATAATAAAAAAAAATAAGATTTTAAATCAAAACATCTCTCTTTATAACTTAATACCACGTGGTTTTAAGTTTTCCTAGAATATTTTAAAAAAATCTTAATTTTTTTTGAGTGCCTATTGAACTGTTTAATAAAACGCATTATTTATAATAAGGTTTATAAGATAATGTAGTCTTTATAGTATATTATAAGTTCTTGTTAATAATATCTTCGCGCAAGCGGTTATATTCTTCTTCTGTTATCATATGTTTGCGTTTAAGTTCGTCCAATTTTTCAATCTCGCTTTTAATATAGTCCACTTTGCTGGTGATTTCATAATCATTATCATGCAAAGTGATATCACCTTCCTGCCCTGGTTTACTGCTTTGATTGAACAATTTGATGCGGTATTGTTCGGTGATAACAATTTCCACCCAAAATGAAACTAGCCAAACAATCAAGCCATTAACAATGTTTAAAAACATCAACACAACAAAAAGCATTCTGTGGTCAACCAACCAATCGTTGCTTTTGTTCATAACACACAAATAAATCACACCAGTGGTTATTGAAAGCACAATAGCCAAAACATCTAACACGATTGAGTAAGCAACCAATTCTTTTGCTAACAAGTCAAACCATAAGGTCATAACTGAAAGCATACTTGAAACTAAACAAATGATACCTGAAATCATCAAAGTTTTTCTGCTATCTTTCATATTTTGCTCCTTTAAAAATTATTAAAATGATAAATCAAATTTAAACAATGATATAAACACTCTTTATATCACTGCAAAATTTTCTGTTTTGTTTTTTTGTTTTTTTTAATCAATTATTAGCCAATTTGATTAGGTCTATACACCCAAAACACACTAACCTTTTATTTTAAAAGTTGTGCCTTCTTTGGTGTCAATCAATTCAACACCCATTTCTGCAAGTTGATTACGGATTGAATCTGCCAGTGCATAATCTTTATTCGCTTTTGCTTGACGGCGTTGTTCAATCATGGTTTCAATTTTTTGTTTTAAATCAGCGTCAACTTCAGGTTCTGCTGATTTAGGTGCCTCAAATGCTGTTGATAATTTTAAACCTAAAACTTTATCAAAACTTAAAACAAGTGCAAGTTTTGTGCCGTCATTTGTATCGGCTTTAAGTGCGTCATACAAAGTTGTTAATGCGTATGAAGTGTTAAGGTCATTTTCCAAGGCTTGTTTAAATTGATTATCCAACTTTTCATAAACTGCTTTATCAATGTTTTTATCGGCTCTATCAAGTGTTGCAATACGTTTAATAAGTTTTGCATAGGCTGATTTGGCACCTTCCAATGCTTCAGTTGAATAAACCAACTGTTTGCGGTAATGTGATTGCAAGCAGAAAAGTTTATAAACCATAGGGCTAAAACCAAGTTCATTTAAGCGTGTTAATGTTAAAAAGTCACCAGATGATTTGCTCATTTTGCCAGTTTTTGTGTTCAAGTGTTCAACGTGAAACCAATATTTACACCATGGGTGGCCTAAATAACTTTCAGTTTGTGCGATTTCGTTGGTGTGGTGTGGGAATTTATTATCTACGCCACCGCAGTGAATATCCAAATGTTCGCCCAAAAATTTGTATGATATACCAGAACACTCAATATGCCAACCCGGATAACCGACACCCCAAGGACTATCCCATTTTAAAGCATGGTTTTCAAATTTAGATTTTGTGAACCAAAGCACAAAGTCATTTTGATTGCGTTTGCCTTCATCTTCTGTTACACTATCACGTGCACCAACAACCATTTCATCTTGATTTTGGTTGCCAAAGCGGTAATATTCTTTAAGTTTAGAAGTGTCAAAATACACATTACCATTGCTGATATACGCATAACCTTTATCAAGCAATGCAGTGATAATTTGGATATATTCATCAATACATGAAGTTGCAGGTGCAACCAATTTCGGCCATTGCAAATTAAGGCTAAGCAAATCTGCTTTGAAGGCATCAGTATATTCTTTTGCAATATCCATAACCGATTTATGTTCACGTTCAGCACCAATAAGCATTTTGTCTTCACCGTCATCGCTGTCGCCTGACAAGTGACCTACATCTGTAATATTCATGGCACGCACAACATTATAACCAACATAATCCAATGCCTTTTCAAGCACATCTTCCATAATATAAGAGCGCAAATTGCCAATATGTGCAAAGTGGTAAACGGTTGGACCGCAAGTATACATTGTTACCCTATCTTTATTGTATGGCACAAATTCTTCAATTTGTCTGCTGGTTGAATTGTATAATTTCATAATTCTCCTTAAATGTTTATATGTTTATAATTTAGTTTGTTTGCTTGCGTTAGTTAAAATGTTTAATTTTGCTTTATTTTCTAGCATATTTCACTCTTTATATTTTGCCTTATTTTAGTTGCAAATAAGCCACAAACAATCATATTTTTATGTATGCTATATTATAAAACAAAAGGCGTTTTAAAGTCAAATATATAGCGTATATATAAATATTTAACAAAAACAAAAAAATTTAAAAAAATTATAAAAAAATGTTGACATAAAATTTTGGGTATGTTATATTAATAGCGTTGCATCGCAATGTTGCTTAATGCTCTTGCGTAAGCAAAGTCAATTTATCTTACAATAAAATATGGGAGATTAGCGCAGTTGGTAGAGTACCTGCCTTACAAGCAGAGGGTCACAGGTTCGAGTCCTGTATCTCCCACCACACAATTATGTGTTTGGTAGGGCTTAATGCCCACGTGCGGGAGTGGCTCAGTGGCGAGTAGCGTCACAATATGCTACAATTAGCATATTGTAGCGGTGCTTTAGCAACGAGTGAGCGAAGCGATGGAAGAGTGTTGCCTAGGCAACGCGAAGTTAACAATCACAGTACGATTTTAAAACTTAACATAAAATATTTATTATGCGGGAGTGGCTCAGTGGTAGAGCGTTGCCTTGCCAAGGCAAATGTCGCGAGTTCGAATCTCGTCTTCCGCTCCACTTGAATTCGGTTTAAGCCGAATTTTTTTATTGTCCGTTATTGAATATATTGCAAATTAACCGCTTCCATAATTCTATACTAGTGAACAATATTGTTATTAAAAAACTTGACTACTTTGGTTATTATTTGTAATCAAGTTTTTGTTATTTATTAACAATATTAAATTGTTTTAGTTTTACTATCTTCTGCAACAACTGTTGCGGTGGTTGCTTTATTTAACTCGCATTTATGCTTTAATGTTTCAGTCATATCATCAGACAAAGTGATATATGCCAAATTCCTTAAATTTTGCATATCCAACCTTTCCCTAACAAAGGCGTGTTTTAATTTGTTATGAACAAACATATCTTCTATGCTATTATCTGTGTTGCTTTCACGCGTTTCTGTTGTGTCACCTACTATGCTAACCAAGCTATGCCCCATATTTGCCAAAATTACTTTTTCGCCATCATTATCAAGGCTTGCATATTTAACACTTCTAATTTCATAGGTCGTTTCATCAATAATTGTTTCAGCCCATTTTTCACGTGGTTCTAAAACTATTTTACCTTTAAGTTTTGTGACCAAATTTTCAAATTTATCATACAACAACTGTGCATCAATTTTATCTAAATCGACTATATCATCAGCAGAAACTATCACTTGGTGTTTTTCTCTTTCAAACAAAGGAGATGTGCAACTATAATAATTGAAAGCCTCTTTATCCCCCATTGTTTCAACACTAAAGGAGATGGCTGGATAATATTCCATCATTGTAAAATCCTTTGTGCCAACTATGTAAGTTTGATCAAAATCGCCAACTTTAACATATGACGCGAAACCATAATATTTAACATTTTTAAGTATTTTTAAGGTTGTTTGTTCATCTAATTCTTGTGTCAGCCTTTCATACATAATTTCTTGCAAACGCAAAGCAACTTGTGCACCAGCACTGTGTGCAAACAATATAAGGTTTGACAATGGATGAAAACCTTGTGTTTGCCCTGATTTTGCAAGTGTAATTTCTTCTTCAACTAATGGGCTACCCAACTTATTATAAAGTTCTTCCACTTCATTGATAATGTTATCGTTTAACATTTGCCCTGAAAGCCTATTGTATGTACACATAAGCAAGTTTTGTTTATAATAAAAAGACAAACAATCAAAATCTTCAAAAATATGGATTCCGTTAGCATCTAGATTGTATTTATCCAACAATTTATAAATGGTTTTTGCATAAGAATTTGCTTGTTCTGGGTGAGTTGTAAGATTGCCACCAAAAAGCAAAAATGTTGGTTTTGTTATTTTATAACTATCAATATCAACTTCTTGCCAGTGATTTTCTGCTTCTCTTATACGTCTGCCACAAAATATTTTTTCCATAATTTACCCTTTAATGAGATTATATCACAAAAGAAAAATCTGTCAATATAATAGGCTTGTAAAAAAGAAGCATAACAATGCTTCTTTTACATTATCTAACGGTAAGTTGTTTTTTTTATTTTGCAAAAGCAAACAAACTATTTACTATTCTTTGTGGTCTTACTGCCACAATTTGAATAACTTTTGGTTATTTTGCCACCGCAAGATTTAGTTGGATGTGATCCAGATGACTTTTCACCAGTTGTGCGATTTGAATAACTTTTGGTGCTTTGAGAATTTGCACTTTTTTCATTTGAACAATTAGAACAATCTTTTTCACATTTTGGACAAGTGTTCTTTTCTTTTTTCTTTTTACCGAACATATATTCTCCTTTTACGTAAGAGTTACCCTACACTTTTAGTATGTTCGAAAAAGGAAAATTCAATGCGTAAATAATTAAAAATTTAAAATTAAAAATACAGGTTCACAATAATACACGCGTACAGCATAAACACCGAACTGTTTATACAATTTTTATTGCCAGTATTACGTCAAAAATTTGGTTCTATGTAGTCAACCCTAATCACATAATACAAAAACACAGTTCTAAAATTGATAATAATCAAAAAATATTTTTGGTTAAGCCATAATGAAAAAAAGCACCACATATTGGGTGCTTTATATTTCTAATACACAATATTTATTCAACTGAAATAATGTAATAATAAACTGGTTGACCACCAAAAATAATTGAAACATCTTGGTCTGGGAAAGTTTCTTCCAACCTTGCTTGGAGATTTGCAGCGTCTTCTTCTGTTACACCATCACCATAGAAAAGTGTGATATTGCTTGAATTTGGAGTTACAATTTTGCTAATCAAATCAACAGTTGTATCTTCAACATTTTTACCGATGGTAAGAACTGTGTGATTGTCCAACCCCATAATATCACCAACAGTAACATCAAGACCATCAACATTTGTTGTACGAACAGCATATGTTACGCATGCAGATGACACTGATTGGATAGCCGCCTTCATATTCATAATATTTTCATCAATGCTTGCTTGAGAGTCAAATGACACAACCGCACTCACTCCTTCTGGGATACTGCGTGTTGGAATAACAATCAAATTTTTATCTGTGATGTCGTTTGCTTGGTTAGCAGACATAATGATGTTTTTGTTATTTGGGAACACAAAGATATTTTTGGCATTTACGCTATCAGCCGCAGTTGCAATGTCGTTTGCACTTGGGTTCATTGTTTGACCACCGCTGATGATATAGTCAACATCAATATCTTTGAACACAGCACTTAAACCATCGCCCGCTGCAACAGCAATCATACCATATTCTTTTAATGGTGCTTTTTCTGCTTGCTTGCGAAGTTGACGGTTTTGCTCCAACATATTTTCAATCTTAACGCCATTAAGTTCGCCAAGTTGAAGTGCATAACCTAATGCCCTATTTGGTTCATTTGTGTGAACATGAACTTTGATAAGTTGCAAGTCACCAATACAAAGCACGCTGTCACCAATTTCAAGCAAACGTGAACGCAAAGTGTTGATATCAGCGTCTGTTGTTTTTTCAAAAATGTTAACAATAAAAAACTCTGTGCAATAAGCATACTTTATATCAGCCAATGATTTGTAGTTTACGTGCATATCCTCGCTGGTAATGTCTTTTTCAACATTATCAACAAATTCAACTTCCGCACACTCACCTGTCAATGCCTTATAGAAGCCACTGAAAATAAACATCAAACCACGGCCACCAGCATCAACCACGCCAGCTTTTTTAAGCACAGGCAAAAGGTCCGGGGTCATTTGCAAGGTTGCTTCGCCATATGCAATAACTTCGTTTAAAAACTCCTCAAACGATTTGCTTGACTTAACTGCTTGCTTTGATTTATCAGCCATTGCTTTGATAACGGTTAAAATTGTTCCTTCTTTTGGCACAGTTACAGCTTTGTAAGCCATATCCGCACCGTTTTGGATAGCACGAGCAAAAGCCTTGATGTCAATTTCATTTTCACAAGACATCAATGCAGAACACATACCCTTTATGATTTGAGATGTGATAACACCACTATTGCCCCTAGCACCTTTAAGTGCACCACGGTTGAAAGCAACGCAAATTGCTTCGATTGTATTGCTTTCGCAATTATTCATCTCTGTTGCTGCACTTTTCAGTGTTAAACTCATATTTGTGCCAGTGTCGCCATCTGGAACTGGAAAGACGTTTAAAGCGTCAATAGATTGCCTATTTTCTTCCACTAAAGAAAATGCCGTTGCAAACATTTTCCTTAAATCGGAACCGTTTATTGTTTTATTCATTTAAAATTTACTCCTATACACGGACGTCAACGATATGCACAATCACACTTTTAACGATCATACCAGCAAATCTCTCCACTGAATACTTCACGCTTTGTTTGATTGATGCAGCCACAGCACTTGCAGACACACCGCAGTGCTTCATAATTACGTAGACGTCAATCTTCATACTATCATTTTGTATATTGGTTACAACAACACCCTTGTGGGCTGTTGAAAAAGTATTTCCCTTAAAAAAACTACGTTGAGAAACCAAACCAACAACGCCAACACACTCTAAGACCGAAACAGCGGCAACCTTGCTGATTGCGAGTTTGCTGATACTGATTTTGCCAAACGTGTTAAACGTAGTAAGTTTCATTACACTCTCCGTAGTTAAGTATATAATATTATCTAATATTTTGCAAACAAATTTAAACAAGTTTGCCAAAGTTGTTTGACTTTTGCCTGTTAGATTGTTTTTACGCTTCAAAAATTACCAAATTTTGGCTTTTATGTGGCAGTTAAGCGTTAAATTGCTGTCATACGCTTATTTATATGCGGTTTATCACTGATTAGGCGGTCAATTTGGTTTTAGGCTACATTTACGTTTTTTAAAAGGCATTTTAAAGCATTGCATAACATAAAAGCACTAATCAAAAGCATTCTCATTAAAACAGCCCTTACCCTATTTTATGTTAATATGTGGTATTTTAAAGCAACAATAAACAAATTCTTATAAATTTAAAAAAACACTTGCATTTTGGCTTTTTATGTGGTAATATAGGCAGGTAATTGAAGAAATTTATGGAGGTAACAAATGAAAGTTTGCGAAGTATGTGGTAAAGGTCGCACTTCTGGCAATAACGTTAGCCACAGTATGCGTCACACAAAAAGAACTTTTGACGCTAATATTCAAAAAGTTGATGTAGAATTAGACGGTAAAAAAGGCAAAAAGAACATCTGCGCTAGTTGTTTAAAAACAATGAAAAAAGAAAGTAAATAAACTTTCTTTTTTTGTTTTTTATGCTCCACCTGACAAAATATTAACAGTTTAACACAATAGATATGTGGTGTTATATGAACGAAAATTATTTAAACAAACTTGTAAAAGTCATTATGGATAGACCTTTAGGTTGCAAACATCCAAAGCTTTAAATCCAAAATAATCAGATAAAAAAGAGCATTTGCTCTTTTTTTTATTACGATAAACAAAAAATTTAAACCCATCTTGCAAATTTTGTTCTTCAAATTAACAATTTTTTTTAGTTTTTAATAAAATATTAATATGAAAATATATTGTTGGAAAGCCCCAAAATTTTTACGCCCTTTGTTTAAATTGTTCTTTAAAAAGAATATCTTTTACATAAAATAAACGTTAATTGTTAGTTGACAGCATATTTCAATATATGCTGGTGTTTGATATATAAAAAAGAAACTAGTTTCCTAGTTTCTTCTTATAATTGTTTGTTTTTGGATAAGCCTTTTCACCGATGCTTTCTGCCAAATCTTTAAGTGCTTTGGTTTGACTACGGTCAAGGTCTTTTGGCATTTCACCTTTAAGGGTTACTATAATATCACCACTACCAACGCCTTTAAGATATTTAATACCTTTACCTTTAAGGGTATATTTAGTGTTGGATTGTGTGAGTGGTGCTATATCAATGGTTGTTGTGCCTTTTGTTGTTGGAACTTCAACCTTACCGCCTAAAAGCAAGGTTGTGATTGGTGCATAAACATCAACATACAAATCAAATCCTTTACGCACAAGCAATGGGTGTGCCAAAACCTTGATTGCAATACGCAAATCACCTGGAACACCTTGGTTTGATGCGGTTTGGTTACCTTCGCCATTTAAGCGGATAACTTGCCCATCATCAATGCCTGCTGGCACTTTAACTTTGATTTTTGTTTGAACAGATTTTAAGCCACTGCCCTTACATGTTGTGCATTTATCTTTAACAATTTTACCTTTGCCACCACAAGTACGACAAACGCCAGTTGTACGTGTCATACCAAACAAGGTTTGTTGTGTGTATGTTACACGGCCAGCCCCGTTACACTCTGGACAAGTTACATAATCGCTTGCAGATTTTGCACCAGTGCCGTTGCAATCAACACAACGTTCTTTACGATTTACTATGATTTCTTTTTCACAGCCAAAAGCCGCTTCTGCAAAAGTTAAGGTAAGGTTTGTTTCAATATCTTCGCCTTCCTCACGCATTTGAGTAGCACCGCCACGGCCACCAAAATTTGAGAATATATTGAATATATCTTCAAACCCGCCGAAACCAGAGCCGTCACCACCGCCAAAGCCTGAAAAACCACTACCTCCAAAGCCTTGTGCACCATCTGCTGAACCAAATTGGTCATAGTTGGCACGTTTTTGCTTATCGCCCAAAACTGAGTAGGCTTCGTTTATTTCTTTAAATTTTTCAGCCGCTTCTGGTGCTTTGTTTAAATCTGGATGATACTTTTTTGCAAGTTGACGGTAAGCCGACTTGATTTCGTCATCACTGGCAGATTTATCAACACCAAGGGTTGCATAATAGTCTTTGTTTGCCATTTAAATTCCTTTTAAAATTATCGCAAAGAGAAGAAGGTTCTTAAGCCTTCTTCCTTTGTTTAAACTCTTGTATTATATGTGGTTACAATTATTATTTATCCAAAACAATTTAATCATATTAAAAGCATTTAAAGGATTTGAAGAAAATTGCAATCAATAATTTTTTGTAACTATTTGATGCCACAAGTTATTATTCAACAACTACGTTAGGGTCACCATCATCTTTTTTGTCGTTATTAGTGTTTGCACCCGCTTGCCCTGCTTGTTGAGCTTGTGCTTGGGCTTGTTGATACATCTTGCTGAACACTGTGTTTGCAACGTTCATAAGGTCTTCACTAGCCTTTTTCAATTCGTCAATGCTTTCTGCTTGAAGATGTTTCTTTGCTTCTTCACAAGCGTCTGTTAATTGTTTTTTATCTTCTTCGCTAAGTTTATCAGCGTTATCTTTAACAGTTTTTTCAATGTTTAAAATGCTTGCGTCAAGGCTGTTACGTGTGTCAATAACTTCACGTTTCTTTTTATCTTCTTCAGCAAATTGCTCTGCTTCTTTAACTGCTTTGTTGATTTCGTCTTCACTAAGGTTTGTTGAAGCAGTGATTGTGATTTTTTGTTCTTTTTGAGTGCCAAGGTCTTTTGCACTAACATTTACGATACCGTTTGCGTCAATATCAAATGTAACTTCGATTTGTGGAATGCCACGTGGTGCTGGTGGAATACCAGTAAGTTGGAATCTGCCAAGAGATTTATTTTGTGCGGCAAATTCACGTTCACCTTGAAGCACGTTGATTTCTACGCCAGGTTGGTTATCTTGTGCGGTACTAAAGATTTGGCTTTTCTTTGTAGGAATTGTGGTGTTACGTTCAATCAAACGTGTGCATACACCACCTAATGTTTCAATACCAAGTGACAATGGTGTTACATCAAGCAACAATACGTCTTTAACTTCACCACCAAGCACACCTGCTTGAATAGATGCACCGATTGCAACACACTCATCTGGGTTAATGCCTTTAAATGGTGTTACTGGAATTTCTTTGCTTAATGCTTCAACAACACAAGGAACACGTGTTGAACCACCAACCAAAACAACGTTTGCAATATCGGTTTTGCTTAAACCAGCGTCTTTAAGCGCATTACGTGTGCATACCAAAGTTTTTTCAACAAGGTCTGCAATCATGCTTTCAAATTTAGCACGTGAAAGTGTGTATTCCAAGTGTTTAGGGCCTGTTGCGTCTGCTGTGATAAATGGCAAACTGATTGTGGTTGAACTTAATGTTGAAAGTTCAATTTTTGCCTTTTCTGCTGCTTCTTTCAAACGTTGCATAGCAAGTTTATCTGTGCTTAAATCAATGTTATTTTCCTTTTTAAATTCTTCAACCAAAAGGTCCATAATACGATTATCAAAGTCATCACCGCCTAAACGAGTGTTACCATTTGTTGAAAGCACTTCAAACACGCCATCACCAATTTCCAAAATAGAAACATCAAATGTACCGCCACCAAGGTCGTATACCAAGATTTTTTGGTTCTTTCTATCTTGTTTGTCAAGACCATATGCCAATGCTGCTGCGGTAGGTTCGTTGATAATACGCAAAACTTCCAAACCAGCAATTTTACCAGCATTTTTAGTTGCTTGACGTTGGCTGTCGTTAAAGTATGCAGGCACTGTGATAACTGCTTGAGTTACTGGTTGACCCAAATATGCTTCAGCGTCTTGTTTAAGTTTGCTTAAAATCATTGCACTGATTTCTTCTGGGCTATATTGTTTACCGTCAATGTTTACTTTGTAGTCTGTGCCCATTTCACGTTTGATTGAGTAAATTGTGTGTTCTGGGTTGGCAACCATTTGACGTTTTGCCACTTGACCAACTAATCTTTCATTGCCTTTGAAAGCAACAACAGAAGGAGTGGTTCTGCTACCTTCACTATTTGGAATAACGGTTGGTTGACCGCCTTCCATAACTGCGACACAACTATTTGTTGTACCTAAGTCAATACCGATAATTTTTGACATAATCTTAATCTCCTTAAAAATTTATTTGTGAACTACATTAAACTGATTATATATGTTTTGTGTTTAATTATTTATAATTGTATGTTTCAAAGTCCACGAGAAATATACAAATTTTACATTTTATTTAACAAATTATTTTTTAACAATAACTTGTGAATATCTTATCACTTTGCCCTTATAGGTAAAGCCTTTGTAACACTCTTTTACAATGTCGCCAGACTCAAAGTTTGGTGCATCTTCGGTGTCGATTGCTTGGTGCAATTCTGGGTTAAACTTGCCAGTTGCTTCAATGGTTTCAACACCCATTTTCCTAAGAGTATCCAAAATGCCTTTTTCAATGAATTGTATACCTATCAGTGTGTTTTTGTCAGTTATCATTGCAGTCGCCATTTTAAAACTGTCAAGTGCTGGCAAGAACTGTGTGATAGCGTCCATAAAACCATCTTGCCTTGCGTCACCTAATGCGGTTACCATACGTTTGCGGTAGTTATCAAACTCTGCTTGAACACGTTGCAGTTGAGATAAATAATCTACCTTATCTTCACAACATGTGCAATTTTCAGTTTGACACTCGGTTTCAGTGTTGTCACTGCACCCTTCACAACTATTGGTTTGTTTGTCACAAGTGCAATTTTCACCACACTCGCAATTTTGTTTACAATCGCAGGTGTTTTGGCAAGTGCAATCGTTGTCTTTGTTTTCGCAATCACATACTTGTTCGTGTTTATGTTTAGCCACTATTGCCTCCTTTTAAATTATCTATTTGATTTACAATAAATTTAAGTGCTGCCGCAACGTTGGCATAGTCCACACGTTTTGGCCCAACCAATGCAAGGCTTGCGATTGGCACACCGTCAATTACGATTGGCGCACTCATCATCATGCCACCTTTAAGTTTGCTTGCGGTTGTATCTTCACCTATTGTAAAGTTAAGGTCGTTGGTGTCTGATTTAACAACATCTATTATATTATCCGCATTTTGCAAGAACTCAAACACATCTTTTGCTTCGTCCAACTCTGATTTTGTTGCCCCAGCAAGCATCTTTGTTGGGTTTTCGTTTTGCACATCACACTTGGTTTGTATAACTTGAATAAGTGCATTTGCAACGCCATCAATAAGTTCTTTAAAACTTAAAATTTGGCTACCTGCTGATAAACAAACTGTGTTTATATTTTCAATCATATAACCGATTGTTTTACCATTAAAATGCTTTGTGAGATAGTCGCCTGCTTCATTACAAGCGGTGCGGTCAATATTGTTGTCAAGTGCCATGCTATCATCAATAATGCCAGCGTTTGTTTCAACCAACAACAATGCGTCCTTTTGGATAAGCGGTATGATTTGTATGTTTTCAATAACCAAATTGCTTAAACCATGTTGAACTAACACTGCTGGATAATTGGTTGCCTTGCTGAGCCTTTTTGCCAAAGTTGACAAAGTGCTTATCAAACTTAATGACCTATTTTCGTAATTAGATTGAACGGCTTTGATTGAATCGTAATCTAACTTGTTGCTGTTTAACATACTTTCAACATACTCTTTGTAAGCCAAAGGAGTTGGCACACGCCCACCCGATGTGTGAAGTTGTTTAAAGTAGCCCATGCTTTCAAGTGCATTGAGTTCGTTACGCAAGGTGGCTGAACTTATGTCTTTAAAATGTTGATTAAGCCCACCACTTGTGATTGGTTGGTTAGTTTTGATAAAACTGTCCACCGCAACCAATATGATTTGGTGCTTACGCTTGTTTTTTTCGTCTGCGTTCACGTTTCACCTTCTTTTTATTTTTTAGCACTCTTATTATTTGATTGCTAACTCTATTTTATGCACACTGCTAACAAATGTCAACTGATTTTGTCAAAAAAATAAAAAAATTTTTAACTTTTTTTGTAGAAACAATTTCCAGCCACTTTAATTGTAAAAAAGAAGGCACTTCGCATTTTGAATTACCTTCTTCTCTTTTAATTAATCATAATTATAAATTCATTTAATGTTGATTAATTAATATATAAATTCTTATCTGTTTATAAATTTGTTTAAACCAACTCTAAAATAATGGCGTTAGAAACATAAAAGTATTTATCTGTTACACGCAAGTAACCGTCAACAACTTCCAGCATACCATTATCCATCATTTGTTTAATTTGTGCACCATGTGAATGCATTAAATCTTCGTGAAAATCTTGGTTAAATTGTTCAAGGTTAAGCCCTTGTGCTGTGCGGAGAGAAAGCATAATGCGTTCTTCCCTACGTTCTGCATCACCAATAAATTCACGTTTATATACGGCTGACTTGCCGTCTGCCATTGCGTCCAAATAGGTGTCTAAACGTTTGGTGTTATAATAGCGGTAACCGTCAATGAAGCTGTGTGCTGAAACGCCAAGCCCCACATAGTTGGTTTCGTCCCAATACTTTTTATTGTGGCGAGATTCAAACCCTGGGCGTGCAAAATTGCTTACTTCATAACGTTTAAAGCCATTTTTAGCAAGCAATTTAACAACCTTATTGTAAATGGCAACTTGCTTTACGTCATTAACTGGGCGAAGTTTGCCACGTGCCATTTTATCATAAAGCAATGTATTCTTTTCCACTTGCAAAGCGTAAGTTGAAATATGTTTGCAACGATTTTTAATTAAAAATTTAACTGTTTTAAGCACCATATTTGCGGTTTGCCCTGGTAAGCCGAGCATAACATCACCGCTTACATTTGCAAATTGGCTATCTTTAAGCATTTTAAATGTTTCCTTAACATTTTCAACAGTTTGCAATCTGCCATGATTTGCCAAGACACGTTTATCAACACATTGCACGCCAACGCTAATACGATTTACGCCTGCTTGCACATATTCCATAAACTTTTCTTTTGTGAAACTTGCTGGGTTAACTTCGATTGTAAATTCAGTGTTTTCAGCAAAGTGGAAACTTGAAAAGAGTTTACGGCTTAATGCTGAATAAAAGCCTTCATAAACAATGCTTGGTGTACCGCCACCTATATAAATTGTGTCAAATGTACGACCATAAAAATTAACTTTAAGTTGGTCAATTTCAGTGAACAAACCTTCTAAATACATTTGTTGTGCTTGCTTATCCATTGAAAAAGAAACAAAGTCGCAATAATCACACTTTTTTGAACAAAATGGTATGTGAATATACATACCTAATGGTTTTTCTTCTGCCATAAACACCCCTAAATTTGCCTTTTGGCTGTTATATTATTGTTTTCTAGTTTAATTATAACCTAATCAATCAATTTTTCATAATATATTACACAATTTTCAACAAATAAATCAATTTTTGTGCTGATTGACATTTTTGATTAATAAGCTAATCATCAAGTTTTAAAATTGTAACAAATGCTTCACTTGGAAGTTCAACACTACCCAAACGGCGCATACGTTTTTTACCTTCCTTTTGTTTTTCAAGCAATTTACGTTTACGTGTTACGTCACCACCGTAGCATTTTGCAAGCACGTCTTTACGCATTGCCGATATGGTTTCACGTGCAATAACTTTACCGCCTATAACCGCTTGAATTGGTATTTCAAACAAATGGCGTGGAATAACTGTTTTTAAACGTTCACATAATGCACGGCCACGTTGATATGCTTTATCACGGTGCACAATAATTGAAAGTGCGTCACACACGTCACCATTAAGCAGAATATCAAGTTTGACTAACTCGCCCGGTTGATAGCCTGCAAGTTCATAGTCCATACTTGCGTAACCCTTGCTGATTGATTTGATTTTATCAAAAAAGTCATAAACAATCTCATTAAGTGGCATTGTGTATATAAGTTTTGTGCGGTTGGCATCGATATATTGCATATCGTGGAAAACGCCACGTCTATCTGAACATAAATCCATAATTCCGCCCAAATAGTCTTTTGGTGTGATAATTTCCATTTTAACAATAGGCTCTTCCATTTTTGTTATGGTTTGCATTGGTGGCATTTCACTAGGATTTGTCACATCATATTCCTTGCCTTTGTTATCGTAAACCTTATACTCAACGCTTGGTGCTGTGGTGATAATATCAAGCCCAAATTCACGTTCCAAACGTTCGGTGATAATTTCCATATGCAACAAACCCAAAAAGCCACAACGATAGCCATGGCCAAGTGCCAAAGAAGTTTCTTTTGTAAAATGCAGGCTGGCGTCATTAAGTTGCAATTTTTCAAGAGCATCTGTAAGTTCTTGGTATTTATCGCCATCAAGTGGGAATATGCCACAAAACACAACACTTGTGGCTTGCTTATACCCTTCCAAAGGTTTTTCAAGTGGATTGTTTTTAAGTGTGATTGTGTCACCAACTTTTGTGTCGCACACATTTTTTATGCTGGCTGCAATATAGCCAACGTCACCTGCTTGCAACAAATCGCACGCAACTGATTGTGGTTTAAATATGCCCACTTCGGTAACCACAAATGATTTACCAGTTTGCATAAACAATATTTCATCGCCAACTTTAACACTGCCGTCAAAAATGCGAACCATACTTACCGCACCTTTGTAACTATCATAATAACTATCAAACACCAAGGCTTTAAGTTGTTTATTAACATCACCAACAGGTGAAGGCATATGCAACACAACCGATTTAAGTACACTTTCAATATTAAGCCCAGTTTTTGCACTGATTTCACAAGCGTCATCACATGGTATGCCAATAATATCTTCAATTTCCTTTTTTGTGCCTTCAATATCCGCACTTGGCAAGTCTACTTTGTTTATAACTGGGATTATTTCAAGGTTTGCGTCAAGTGCTAAATACACATTTGCAAGGGTTTGTGCTTGCACGCCTTGGCTTGCGTCAACAACCAACAATGCCCCTTCGCAGGCTGCCAGTGAACGGCTAACTTCGTATGAAAAATCCACATGACCAGGGGTGTCAATCAAATTGAGTGTATATTCCTCACCATTAAAATTGTATTTCATTGTTGCTGGCGTAAGTTTAATTGTAATGCCACGTTCACGTTCAATGTCCATACTATCCAAAAGTTGGTCTTCCATATCACGTTTGGCAACTGTGCCAGTTTTTTCCATTAATCTATCTGCAAGTGTGCTTTTGCCGTGGTCTATGTGTGCCACAATGCAAAAGTTGCGTATTTTAGCCATCCTATCCATACAAATTAATCTAACAAACTAATACAAATTTGTCAAACAAGTGTGACGTTTGTTTAACAAAACAAAAAATCTTTTGTTCTCACCAGGCAATCTGTTTTTAGTTGTTTTTAAAAAATTTCAAAGCCATATTCTCACTTTTAATAAATTTCAAATCGCACAAATTGTCAAATTTTGACAACCTTCGACATATATTTGCTTAGGAGTGTTTATGGTTTTTGAAACAATCGGCCAGTTTTTATCTAAACTTATGTTCTTCCATGGCTTTGTTAACAGTGCAAATGAAAACAACTTCCCCCACCCACTCACACATGAAGAAGAAAAAAAATATATTGAACTTATGCTTGCTGGTGATAAATCTGCACGAGAAAAACTTATTCAGCATAATTTACGCCTTATTGTACATATTGCAAAAAAATATATGCAGGCAGCGGAAAGTGAAGAATTGCTTTCTGTGGGGTCTATTGGGCTAATTAAAGCGATTGATAGTTATAAACCAAATAAAGGGTCAACCATTTCAACTTACGCCAGCAGGTGCATTGAAAACGAAATTTTGATGCTTTTGCGTGCAAATAAAAAGCACAAAGCCTGCATCAGCGTGGACGAAGTTGTTGCCGAAGGTAAAGACGGAAGTAGCCTAACATTGCGTGACATTATACCACAAAATGAAGAACAAGACACAGATAAAATTGTTGAAAAGCGGGTGTTTGTTGAAGAAGTTACAAAAAACCTTAAACAGAGTTTAAGTGAACGTGATTTTAAAATATTTATGTTGCGTTACGGTTTGAAAGACGGTGTTGAACGTAGCCAGCAAGAAGTGGCAGATATTATGGGAATCAGCCGTAGTTATATCTCTCGCATTGAAACCAAGGCGTTGGGAATAATAAAACAAAATTTTCTGTCAGATAAATTGTAATAGAATTGTAAAGCAAGCAAGAGTTAAACTTGCTGCAATGTTTATTATCTCATCAATTTTTAAATTCTTTCAATCTAAAAGCAAAAAAAAACAAAAAAAAATGGAGAGTTACGTACACTCTCCACCATCCAAAAGGATGAAAGCATTTAGGTGGCAGTTTGGTCTATAAGCCGAGTTCTGTGTTAGACGGTCATCTATCTAGTGTGAAAATTGCTTATCACATCAAGCGGTGTATTTATCCTGGCGAGCAACCGTAGCGGATATTCTACCTTGCTTCGGGTGGGGTTTGCATGGACCAAGTTTGTCGCCAAACCTGCGGTGAGCTCTTGCCTCGCCTTTTCATCCTTACTTTACCGTTTAGGGGTACAGCGGTAATTTTCTGTTGCACTTTCCTTCAAGTTGCCTTGACTTGCCGTTAGCAAGCACCCTGCTCTATGAAGCTCGGACTTTCCTCAAATTGGAGTTCCAACTTGCGACCATCTGACCAAGCTGACGACAACATTATACCGCATTTTACCAGTTTGTCAATACCAAATTTTAAAAAAATATTAACTTTCTTGCATTATTTTGTGAAATTTAATTGACAAACTGGCGTTGGGTACCCACCGCAACTTGTTTGCAGAAGGGTTAAGGAACAAACAAATTTAAGTTAAAATTGTAAGTAAAACGCACAATTTAACAAAAATGCAGTTTGTGACGCTGTCAAAACCAAATTTTAAAATTATTACGTTTTTTATGTAAATTTTTTGGTATTGGCGAACTAAAAAACACAGCAAACCACTATAAAAGGCTATGTGCTGTGTTTATTTTATATCTTACATTTCAAATTTAAAGAAGTTTTGGGCGTTGACATCTGAAATAAATTCAAGTTCTTTGGCAGATATGCCACGTAAATCTGCCACAAAGTTAAGCACATCTTTTACGTACATCGGCTCGTTGCGTTTGCCACGATTTGGGACCGGAGTTAAATATGGGCTGTCAGTTTCAAACATTATTGTTTCAATAGGCAAATTTGCAGCCACATTTTGTATATTTTTTGAATTTTCAAATGTTACATTGCCTGTAAATGAAAGTTTACCTCCAAGATCAATTAATTCACGTGCATACTCCAAACTGCCACTATAACAATGAAATTCAAAGCCAAATTTTGGTGTGGTTTGTTTTAAAATTTGCAAAGTATCACCATATGCTTCACGGCAATGAATCACCACTGGCAAGCCGTATTTATTCGCAAGCCTGATTTGAGCCTCAAAAACTTGCTTTTGTTTTTCTCTATCCTTATGAATAGGTTTTCCATTTGAATCTGTTAATTCACGTTCAAAATAATCTAGCCCTATTTCGCCAACCGCTACCAATTTATGTTTTGGCAACGCTTCCCTAATAAAATGTTCCAAAGCAGTTTCATCATAACTTTCTGCTTCGTCTGGATGCACGCCTGCTGCAAAATACACGCAATCATATTTATCTGCAATTTGTTCTGCTAATTGGCTTGATTGCAAATCACTGCTAGCACAAACAACTTTACTTACACCAGCGGTCAAAAAATTGTTGACGATTTTATCAACTTCGCCATTATATTGCTCATCATTTAAGTGACAATGTATATCTATCATAATTTATCCTTTACTGAACAAATTTTACCATTTTGGTTCTTTTTTGACAACGATTTTTACCCTACCTATTGACTAAAACCCAAATATATGGTAAATTGAAAATAATTAAACTGTGCATAGCGTTTAGATTGCAAAAATATCATAAAATAAGGTCTATTTGTAAAACAAAAACATAACCTGCAATTAGTATATCCAAAACAAAATTTTACAAATAACATATTTAAAACGTGTTTGTGCAATAAAGGAGTTTTTATGAGTAAGAAAAAAGTTTTCCCACCAATTATAACAGTGCTTGGTTTTATTGAAAGCCTTAATTTAGATGCTGAGGTTTACAGCAAACCAGATTGTTTTTTAACCGCTAACTGTGTGGATAAAAATACTGGCAGACATGTTTGCAAAATTGAATTTGAACACTACAACATAAAATGTGATGAAGTTAAAGGTATTTTAAAAGAATGGATAAAATACATTTTTGAACATGACAAAAAATATTTTTATGAATTCTGTGATTATCATAACAAAAAAGCTGCTTCAACAGTGAGAGGTGACTATCGTTATATTGAATATTTAAAGAAAACAGGTTTTATTCCTAACACTGCCGAAAACGAAGAAGATAAAACAATTAACTAACCAACACCAATAAGTAAAAACTAACAAAAAACCGCACCATCTGCGGTTTTTTTTGTTATCAGTATAAACTATTCAATGTGTTTTAAGCCTTAATTTCAATTTAGCGGAAGATATAACATATCAACACCATAACTGCACAACATAAGCACTCTTATTTAGTTGATTCTTTACTTTCATTATCTTGTGTTTGCTCGGATTGTTGTTCACCAACATTTTTACCATTTGACTGAACTTCAGTTGCTGGTTCTGTTTTCTTTTTACCGATTTTTTTAAGCATTGCAAGCAATTCTGTTTTGTTCTCTTTACCAGTAAATAAACGCTTGATATTAGCACGATGAGCCAACAAAACAAGGAACAAAATGCCACAAATCAAAATATAATTTACCCAATTTGCTGGGTTAACAAGGCAAATTTCAACAACTGAAAGAACAATTATTTCAAGCAAGGTGCAAATTGAAGCGTATTTAATAAACAACATGCTAACAATCATAGCCACAAAGCAAATGAGTGTTACCCACCAGTTTGCAACAAAGAACACGCCAATAGAAGTTGCAATGCCTTTGCCACCTTTAAATTTAAACAACACTGGGAAGATATGCCCCAACACGCAAGCAAAACCGCCCACATATAGTGCAACTTCGGCATTTAAACCACAATATTTAAATATCCAATAGCCACCCAAAGCACAAACCAAGCCTTTGAGCATATCAAGCACAAAGGTGATTACCCCTGGCCAAAAGCCATAAAAACGCCAACTATTGAGTGTTCCAGGGTTACCACTGCCGTGTTTTGTTATATCATCATGTTTAGCCTTTGCAACTACACGTGCCCATGTAATATTGCCAATAAAATAGCACACTATTGCCAAAATTGAAAAATAAAGATACTTCATAGAAGTATATTATCATCTTAAAAAAAAATAAGCAAGCAATGATAGAAATTTATAAAAATAATTTAATAATTTTCTTCATCATCTTGCTTATTGAATATTTTTTTAGTTTTTTATTCCAATATTTTTGCCAAAACTAGCAGTATTAAAAAGCCACAAATTTGCATTATCTAACGCATATAAAAGCAAATTTTGCCTTTAAATTAAAAGTCCCATTTTTTACTGTTTTAAGTAGCCAGATTTAAACTATTCGCCTTTAATTATCATTTTTATTTTTAAATACAACTTTTATAGGAGTGCCATTAAAGTCAAATGCACGGCGAAGGTTGTTTTCAATATATCTAATGTATGCGTTTTCAACCAAATCGGCATTATTGCAATAAATTTCAAAAGTTGGCGGACAGGTTGCAACTTGTTTGCCAAAAATAATTTTAAGGCGTTTACCATGTTTGCTTGGTGGTTCGGTTGCACTGATTGCGTTTGTAAGTACATTGTTGAAAAGTGCCATAGGAATTTCACGCCTTGCATTAGAAAGCGCATAGTCAACTTTTTCCATAATTTGACCAATGCGTTGCCCTGTTGCACATGAAACATAAAGTGTCACGTAGTATTTCATAAATGCCAAATCTGTTTCAAATTGTTTTTCAAATGCTTTGCGTTGCTCTGCACTGTTTTCAATTAAATCCCATTTATTAACAACAATCACACTTGGTTTGCCTTGTTCATGAACCAAGCCCAAAATACGAACGTCTTGTTCTGTTATGCCTTCACTTGCGTCTAACACAACAACCACAACATCTGCACGTTCAATAGCATTAAGGCTACGGATAACACTATACCTTTCAATGCTATCTGGCTCTATTTTAGATTTACGCCTTAACCCTGCCGTATCAATCAAACAATAATCTTTGTTATTCCATCTAAAAGGACTATCAATCGCATCACGTGTTGTGCCTGCAACCGAACTAACAACCACCCTATCTTCACCCAACAAGCGGTTGGTTATACTTGATTTACCAGCGTTTGGTTTGCCAACCAAAGCAATTTTAACCGTTGATTCATCTTCGTCTTTTTCAGTACGGCGTAAATATTTAACAACTTCGTCCAACAAATCGCCAATACCTTTGCCTTGTTCGGCTGAAATTGCGATAGGGTCACCAAGGCCAAGTTCATAAAATTCATAAGTCTTTTCAACTTCGTTATTATCCAATTTGTTAACAGCCAACAATTTTGGTGCTTTTGCCCTACGCAAATGATTTGCAACTTCAATATCGTCATGGGTTATGCCTTGTTTGCCGTCCACAAACAAAATGATAACATCTGCCAAATCGATTGCCAAATTTGCTTGTTCAATAATGCGTTTGTTTATTTCATCTTCTTTGTTAAAATCCAAACCACCAGTATCCACAACTTGAAATTGATAGCCACACCATTCAGCGTTGGCAAAAATCCTATCCCTAGTAACGCCTGGGACATCTTCAACTATACTAATTTTACTGCCGGCAATTTTGTTAAAAAATGTAGATTTACCCACATTTGGTTTGCCAACTATTGCTACAAGTGGTTTTTTCATAAGATTTAGTTTATCATATTTTAAATTAATTTTCAATGTTTTATTTAATCTTTTTATCATTTAAGCAAAAAACTAAATAATGAGCCTTTATTGCCAGTGTTGACAAAATAATCAGTTGGTGCTATATTATAAGCATGCTTAACATGAAAGATTATGAATTTAACCACCCAGAAGTTGTGGAACAAGAACATGCTTATGTTGAAAAATTCATTGTGATATTTAATGCGGAAATATCTGATGATGAATATTTTAACCGTGCATATAAACTGATTGAAGAAATTAAACAATACTTCGACAGTTTGAATTTGGATTATCGTGACTCTTTTGCTTATGACTACATAAAAAATGTTTTAGCCACTAATGACCCATATTATCTTGCAAAATCTAATAATGAAAAACATGTTTAATTAAAAGGAGAATTATTATGACCAAACTTGCAGAAATGTATAAAACAAAATTATCATATTATCATGATTTATATAAAAAACTTGAACGTTTTGATACCCCAATCTCACGTTGGCAAAGGAATTATGAAAGATTTTTTGAAGTTTACCAATCAATTTTAAATGTTTCTTACAAAGATTCATCATTAATCAAGTTGATTGAAAAATATGAAAAACTAAACAACAAGTTTTTAGCAAAAGTTAGCGTTAAAGAAGATAGTGCTGAAAACGTTATCTAATAGCACTCAAAGTTAGTAAAATGATGTATGTCAAACCGAAAACAACATGGAACAACCGATCATCATCAAATTAAACTAGCCACATTTATCACAAGTCAAACAGCCAGCCTGTTTGATTTTTTTTGTTTTAAAAATTGCAAAGGTGATAATTGTTAACACCAACATCAATATTAAGCCAACCCATACTCCACGGCTGATTGACTGATATGCCACAAACGCTAAAACATAAGCGATTGCAAATTGACTGATAATTGCAAACACTGTGTAGAATTTGTCAGTTTCCGCTTTTAAAACTGCAATGTTACTTGCACATGGGCAATATAACAATGAAAAGATTAGAAACGCCACTGCACTGGCTGGTGAAAAATGTATAACATTTGTTGCCGTTGCTAAACTTGTGATAAGTGCTGAACGTGTTAAAACATTGTTGCAAATTGAAAATGTGCTAACAACCAATTCTTTTGCCAAAATACCAACAAACAACGCACAAACAATGCCTGCTGAATTTAAACCTATCGGTGCAAAGATAAAAGATACTTTATCAGCCACAAGGTATGCAATGCTGTTTGTTATGTCTTGCGTGTATTTAAGTGAAAATTGAGTGTGGGTTAAAATCCAAACAATCACACCAACTGAAAGCACAACTGAAAACAAACGGCGGAACATATCAACCGCACTTGTAAAGACTGTTTGCAAACAATGTTTTATGTCAATGTGTTTAAGTGGTGGGAATTCAAGCAACAGTTCACCCTGTTCTGTTGGTAAAATGGTTTTGTTTAAAATTGATGCCATAATAAGTGCAACAATAAGCCCTAACAAGTATAACCCCAGCACAACCCAAAATGATTTAACACCAAAAAATGCTGACGCCACAACTGAGTAAATTGGCAACCTTGCCATACAACTTATATATGGGTTTATTATCGCTGATTTGGTTTTTAAATTCTTGCCTTTTATGTTGCGTGTGGTTAAAGTTGCAAGTGTGTTACACCCCAAACCACAAAGCAAAATATACACCACTTTTCCGTTAAGTCCAATGCGACTGAAAAAATCATCAAACACATAACAAAGGCGCGCAATAAGCCCACTATCTTCCAAGATTGTTAACACCACATACATCAAACAAATTTGTGGCAAAAATCCTAAAATTGTTGTAAAGGACGAAAACACCCCAGACGAAAAAAATTCAATTATCCAAACATTATCCGTTATATTAGTCAGCAAATTTATAACTGGATTTGTGATTGAAAAATTAAATATAAAAATAAACGCATCAGTTAATATCGGACCAATAAGAAAAAATATTAAATAAAAAAACAGAAAAAATAAAAAAATAAAAGAAATAACCATAAAAAATGGATTTAAAATCAATTTATCTAATTTATTTTGACCATAAATATAATTTTCTTTTACATTTATTGTATTTTTTAAAATATCATCAATAAAAATATATCTTTGTTTAATTATTTCTGGATAAAACCCTTTAATATAGTCAATTTCGGGCTGTTTTAAACCGTCAAAAACACCATTTAATGCTAAAATTATTTGTTTTTTATCCAAATTATATTTATTTTTTATTTTTTCTATAAAAAAAGTTAAATAGTTTAATTTTTCTGTTGAATTTATATTATTAATTGAATAATTAATTAAATTTTTTGTTAATTTTTGTTTTTTAGCATTAATTATTTCTATATCAATATTTAATTTTTTGCTTAAATTTTTAACATCAATTTGGTTACCATGCTTTACAAAATAATCATAATTATTTATCAATATTTTATGTGGCAAATTCATCTCCATCATTTGCACACTCAAATATAAATTACGTCTTAAACTGTTTGCATCAGCAATCAAAAGCCTTGTGCAATTTTTGCTTAAAACTATGCTTTTGCTAACTTCTTCTTCACGGCTGAAAGGCACAAAAGAATACATACCTGGCAAGTCAAAAAAACAATAATTTTGCCCTTCAAACTTAACAACTTTTTTTGCCTCACTTACCGTCACACCATGAAAATTGCCAGTGTGTTCATGGGCACGTGTTAAAGAATTGAACAATGTTGATTTACCAACATTAGGGTTGCCAATAAGCAAAATTTCTTTTGGCTGTTGTGTTGAATTTTCTAAATCGATTTTGTTTGAATTTTTGCTAAACATACTCCACTTCCACCTGGCTGGCAATGTTATCTTTGATTGTAAAACAAGACCAAGCAAAACTTATCAGCATGGTTTTTTTTAACACACTTTTGTGTTTTACAACTATTTTTGTGCCAGCGGTCAGCCCTAGTTCCATAAGGCGAATTTGGGTGCTTTGGTCTTTAACTTCTACTGATTTAACCACACATGGTGTGTTGATTTTTGCTTGGGACAAGTTCATAAAATATACTATTAATTTTTAACGTTAAAAATGATTGAAACAAGCATTTTTAGTGTAAAATAATAAATTTGTTTTGCTTCTGCTTCTGCCAACATATTTGTTTTTTTTATCAAAAACAAACTTATAAAATTTAGATCACACTTAAAATTATCATATTGTGCAAACATAAAATAAAAAACATCTTTAAAAAAAATGTGCTTTTGTGGTGGATATTTACAAAAAAGGCCAACCATATAGGTTAGCCTGTTATCATTTCAATTTCAGTTGTAACTTGAATTTGCTTTGTTAAAAATTTAACTTTTTCGCCGTCCAAGGTAAATGCTTCATTTGAAGGGTTTTCAATTTCAACCAATTTAGCATCTCTAACTATTGCATATTTGTTTTTGCGTATGGCGTTTACGCCACGTGTGAACAAACGCACAAAGCAGTTAAAAGCACCCAGCCCCTTGCCTTTTTGGATAGCAACAAATTTGATTCTTCCATTTGCCAAATCTTCACCTTTGTTTATGTTAAAACCACCAGCAGATTGCCCGTTCATAAGCATAACATAAGCAAATTGACCATGTATTCTTTCACCGTCTACTTTAAAAGTGAAAGGCAAACCTTTAAATGAAAATAAATTCCTTATCCCTGCACAAATATAAGCAAATCTACCCATTTTGCGTTTGAACTTTTGGTTGGTGTTAAATGACACACCTGTTAAATAACCGCCCGCCAAAGTGTATCCGATATATTGTTCTCCGTCAAACATCAAATCATACTTGGTTGTGTTTAAACGCAAAACCGCATCTAATGCTTTTTCAAGTTCACGTGGAACTTTAAGTGTGCGTGCAACATCATTACATGTGCCAAATGGCAACACCCCAACAATACAATGTTGTTTTGAACGTGCAACACCATTAATCACATTATGTAAAGTTCCATCACCGCCAAGTGATAAAATTATGTCATATTTTTCAGCATTTTTGCATGCTAAATCTTCAGTATCTTGCCAACTTTCACCTGAAATGGTGTCCACAGTTGGATAACGCAAAAACAAACGCTCGCGTATATGTGGCAAAAATTCATTAACTTTGCCTCGCATAGCGTTTGGATTGTATATCACAAGCACTGATGAACAATTTTTCAACTAAATTTTTTTCCTTCTTAATATTTCATATTCACACAATGGTAAATCTGTTTTTATGTAAACATTTTGTTTTGGAATTTTACACTCGTCAAGGGTGTTATTCTCATCATCTAAAATCTGTTCAATTTTTATTATAGCATTGTTTTTTGTTTTAGACAACAATTCCAACTGCTCCCCAGCCTTAAATCTGTTACGCATTTCAACTTTTGCAAGCCCATTTTGGCTATTTTGCTTAACAACTGCAACAAATTCATAATCAGATTCTGGCAAACTTGTTTCCAAATTCTGCTTTGGAGCGTTAAAGTAAAAACCTTCACAATAATCACGATGACTGCATTTAAACACTTCGTTGCGGATAGAATCTGGCAAATTATAAGTTTTGTGAGTTGCTAAATAATCAAGTGCTTCACGATAAGCGTTAACAATATTTGCAACATAGTATTCAGTTTTCATCCTGCCTTCAATTTTGATTGAAACAACCCCAGCCTTTTGCAATTTATCCAAATGATCAATCATACACATATCTTTGCTGTTTAAAATATATGTGCCATGTGTGTCTTCTTCTATAGGATATTCTTGTTGCTTGCTAACTTCCCTTATTGCATAACCCCAACGGCAGGCTTGAACACATGCCCCACGGTTTGCATCACGCCCTGTGAAAAAGTTGCTTAACAAACATCTGCCAGAATAACTTATGCACATTGCCCCATGGCAAAATGCTTCCAATTCAATATCTGCTGGAATTTTGCTACGTAAAGTTGCAATTTCTTCCAAATTCATTTCACGTGCCAAAATAAGGCGTTTTACCCCAAGCCCAACATAAACCAACGCACTTTCACTGTTGGTTATATTTGCTTGTGTGCTAACATGCACTGCAAGGTTTGGTGCAACACGGCGAACAATGCTGATAACACCTAAATCGGCACAAATAACAGCGTCAACACCTATTTCATCTAAATATTTAATATAATCTGGCAAATCTGCCAAATCACTTTCATGTGGAATAATGTTTACAGTTACATACACTTTAACTTTGTGTTCGTGTGCATAGTCCACTGCCCATTTAAGATTTTCTAAATCAAAATTGCCAGCAAAAGTACGCAAACCAAAGCGTGTAGACGCCAAATAAACGGCATCTGCACCATATTCAACTGCCATTATTAATTTTTGTTTATCCCCTGCGGGTGCAAGCAATTCCATATAATTTCCCTTTTGTGTTTTTGTTTGTTTCGTTAACAAATTGTTATTCTGTTGCAAATTAATGATTAAAGCAATTTTCAATATAAATTTTACTTTAAATCAATAACAAGCAAATTTAAAATTATTATAATATTTTGTTGAAAATTTTTCAATTATTTTTTAGGCTTTGGAAATTCGCCATGATTTACGGCTTTAAGTTTTGTTATGCCAACGCCATCACCAATTTCATAAATCAAACTATCTAGTGTTGGGTCGGTTGTGATTTCAGCGATGTATTGATGTAAAGATTTTATCATTGCACGGCAACCAGTTGTCACTTTGGTTTTGCCCAATACCATACCATGAAAATACAGATTGTCAGCAAATATTATTCCGTCTGGGTTTAAAATTTGCTTTAAATATGGCAAATAGTGGACATATTGATTTTTTGCCCCATCAAGATATATTAAATCATATTTTTTTGTGCATGTTTTAAGATATTCCATTGCGTCCATCAAATATGGTGTGATTTTATCTTGTTTGTTTGCTTCTGCAATATTTTTAACGGCAATATTGTAACGTGAAGCATCTATTTCAACCGTGTCGATATGCTCACAATTTGCGTTTGTTGCCATTGCTATGGAACTATACCCTATTGCTGTGCCAATTTCCAAAATTTGTTTGCAATTATTTATATTAATTGTTGAAAGCAAAAAGGATAATGTGTCGTCTAAACTGATAGGCACATTATTCTCTTTACCAAATTTTTTAATTTCATCTAATTGCATAAGGTTATTAAATTTATTTTTGGGGTATATGGCAATATGTGAAACTTGAATATCTTTGCTAAAAGATTTCAACTTTCATCTAATTGCATAAGATTCTTGATTATTCTATATTAATCGTTGCTTTCAATAATATGCTCAAAATGATTTGAGCATATATTCTTCATCTCACTCTTAATTTTGTGTAAATACAAATTAATCGTTCGACTCGATTATTATTGGAATATATGCCAAAATAAATTTAGGCATATTGTTTGGAAATTATTTCAAGCCACACTTAAGTAAACTTAATCGTTGCTTTCAATAATTATTGGAACAATCAATGGTTTACGTTTAAGTTTTTTGTTTAAATAGTTTGTTAATGCACGGCGTAAACTTTGTTTAACTGTTAAATAGTCACGTGAACGAACTGCGGATTCATCAATGCTTGATTCAATAGTTGATTTTGCATCTTCAAGCCATGTTTGTGCCTCACCCATATATGTGAAACCACGTGATACAATTTCAGGTCTGCTGTTCAATCTGCCCTGTTTTGCGTTAACGTTAAGGATAACAATACACAAACCATCTTCACTTAATTGTTTACGTTCTTTAAGCACGTTACTTTCCAACTCACCGATACCAGCACCGTCAATCAATCTGCTACCAAATGGCACAGTGTCGGTTGCTTGGAAGAAGTTTTTGTTAACTTCCACTTTCATACCAAGCATAGGAAGAATAATATTGTGCCTATCCATACCAACTGACAATGCTGTTTCACGTTGAGCAAGCAAGTGTTTTTGTTCGCCGTGCACAGGAATAAAGTATTTTGGTTTGACAAGGTTTAACATTATTTTCATTTCTTCTTTACAAGCGTGACCAGATGCGTGCACTTGTTCCAATTCGTTATAAATAACTTTTGCACCCAACATAATAAGGCGGTTAATAACATTACTAATTGATTTTTCGTTACCAGGGATTGGGCTTGATGAGAAGATGACAGTATCATTTTCACCAATTTCAATGCCTTTAAATTCGCCAGAAGCCATACGTGGCAAAGCACTGTTTGGTTCGCCTTGGCTACCAGTTGAAAGAATAAGAATTTCGCTATCTTTATAGTTTTTGATTTTATCAACTTCAATCAAATTTTGACGGTTTAATTGCATTTCACCGATTTGTGTTGCAACGTCTGTAACATTAACCATACTACGGCCAACAAGCACAACTTTACGGTTATGTGTTTCAGCCAAATGGATAACTTCTTGCACACGGTCTACGTTTGAAGCAAAGCCGGCAACAATAATACGGCGGTCTTTATTTTCATTGAACAATTTATCCAAAGTTTGACCAACAACACGTTCGCTGAGTGACATACCAGGACGTTCAGCGTTTGTGCTATCGCTCATATACAAAAGCACACCTTTTTTGCCAAGTTCTGCAAATGAATAGAAGTCAAAAGGTTCATCATAAATTGGTGTTAAATCAATTTTATAGTCACCAGTGTGAACAACCATACCAACTGGGGTTTTGATTGCTAATGCAAATGCACCAGGAATAGCGTGGTTAACGTGGATAAATTCAATTTCAAAGCAACCAAGTGTGATTTTTTGTTTTGGTTTAACCGCTATGGTTTTGTATTCCACTTTTTTATGCTCGTCCATTTTCTTCTTGATAAGTCCACAAGTCATTTTACTTGCATAAATTGGGGCTTTGATTTCGTTAACAACATATGGCACACTACCGATATGGTCTTCGTGTCCGTGGGTGATAACAAAACCACGGATTTTATCTTTATTTTCAACCAAATATGTGATATCTGGCACAACAAGGTCGATACCTAACATATCAGTTGATGGGAACATAACACCACAGTCAATAACGATAATATCTTTGCCATATTCAAGCACAGTCATATTCTTACCGATTTCACCAATACCGCCCAAGAACATAACTTTTAAGTTGTTGCCCTTTTTGCCAGATTTTTTGGTGTTTTCAGGCAACTCAATTTGATTTTCAGCAAGATTAAGCACATCTGCAAGAGCATTAACATCTGCATTTTCAACAGTTGCATTATCCATTTCTTTAAGCAATTTTTGTGTTGCTTGTTTGTTTTGTGCCCTTACTTGACCACTGTGTTGTTTTGATGTTGATTTTTGCTTTGATTGTGCTGGCTTTTCTGCCTTTTGTGTGTTTTGTTTTTCGCCTTTTTTAGCGTTGTTTTTTGTTTCAGTATGTGCGGTTTTATTTGCACTTGAAACTGCATTTTTGTGTTTGTTTGATTTATCTTTATCTAAAACATTTTGCTTTGGTGCAAAGTTTTTATCAGTTTTGATTGATTTATCAAACTCCTCACTTGTCATTAAATTTTCTAACATATATTCTCCTTTATTTTTTAATTCTACTGTTATTTAATGCTGTTACAATTAGGTTTTTGTTTATCAATGAAAATAAATAAGCAATAAAATATCTTCACTTTTTATAATATCAAAACAGCATAAAATTTTTGATTATTTGATTTATATTCAAAAGTTGTGTTGCAAACTACCATTGTTAAACATTGATTAATAAAATGCTATCATTAACTGCAAAATTAACAATAAACTTTTAATTAGCAAAGTTACAATTTAGTACACAACAAAATATCATATTTTTAAAATGCTTTAAATTAACATATTTTAGCAACAATTATATTTTTGCGGCAAAAAAGCAAAAAACACAATTTTATGCGTATTTATACGTTTGTACCCCTACAAGCATATTAAGTTCCAAAAAATATAAATCTTAAAAGTAGTATACCACAAAAAAAAGGATTGTCAAGCAAAATTGTTTAGTTTTGCCTTTTCGACAATCTTTTTAAACTAACGCTATTCTCACCAACCCCACAATCTGATATGTAGAAATACAAGCCCCAATGTTTAATCTGTTTTTAAAGCAAAATTTGTGAACAATTACATAATACGTCACAAGTAAAGCAATAAAAACATAAATGATAAAATTAAAATTTAAACAACTTTTTAAATTCTGTTTTGCTCATAATTTCTTTTGCTGTTGCGTCTCCATAGGTTGTTAAACTTACACGTGGAGAAGCAAAAACATCACGGAAAAGTGCATTGCAATCTTCCAGTGTGATATTTTTTATTATGCGATCAATATACTTTTTCTTACGCAAACTGCCATACACTGCAAGGTTTTCTAACCCCGCCATATATTTATTTGTGCGAGGTTCTCTCACCGCCTCATCGTATTTCCACTCACGTTTATATTTATCTAATTCCGCTTGTGTAAAGCCGTCTTTTAACTTGGCTTTAAGATATTCTGCTGTTGTTTTTATAATTGCATTAATATTGCCCTTTTCACACTCTGTGTAAAGTGTTACAGCCGATTTTGTTAAATAATATGCTTGCGAAAAATAACAGCCATAAACCAAACTCTTTTCAAGACGCATTTGCTTTTGTATGCCGTCTGTAAAGTTGTTAATCATAGACATAACAACACCAAATTTGGTTTTAAAATCACGCTCTAAATAATTGCGGTCAAACACAAAATTTATATATAAATAACTTTTTTTAATATCATGATGTTCAATTTTGAAAAATGAGTCATCTTTAATATCTTGAAAGACCATTGGAAGCGGTTGATATTCTGTCTTGTTTGGTAAACTGTTTGAAAAGCCTGCAAGCAATTTTTTAACTTTGTTAACACTCATAGGCGAAGTAACATAAGCATGCAAATTGTTTGCTACAAAGTATTTTTTAACATATTCTTTAACGTCTTTACTCTTTATGCTTGCAACTGATTTTTCATTGCCTAAAACACGGTCTTTAAGTGCTTTATGTTTAAGCAAATTGTAACTATTGCTTTCCCATGCAAATTGATTGTGTTTATCTTTACTGCTGGCAATTTCTTGTTGCACAACTGGTATCTCTCTATCAACATTTTTTTGACTGAAAGTGGACTTTGTAATTAACTCTGTAACCGTGTTTAAATAACTGCCAAGTTCATTTGTAAACACATTGCCAACAAAACATATTTCTTTGGAGTTTGTAAAAGCATTTGTGTTGATAAAATCAAAATATTGTTTGCTGATTTGTTTTTTATCTTTTTCCTTTGTGCCAGTGAAAAACATATGTTCAGTAAAATGAGCCAAACCCGGTATGGTATCTTCCCTTGAACCGCACAAAAATTGCAATTTAACCAAGGTTGATTTTGTTATTTTGTTTCTAACATAATAAAGTTTGCCACCATATGGCAAATCTAAAGTTTTATATTTTTTCATACAATTTATTTTACGCAACAATTTTGCTTTAAGCAAGCAATTTTACAAAAATGACAATTTCTGCCTTTATAAAACTAATAAACAAAAATTAATGCGTTAAAAAAATAAACAACAAAAAACGCAGTAAAATAACTGCGTTTTATAAAACAATTTTTTAAAATTCTCTACTCTGACCTGAGTGCAAGCACTGGGTCTTTCTTTGACGCAATCTTGGCTGGAATTAATCCTGCAAGGAAAGTGAGAAGCACGCTGACAGCAATAAGAATCAAACTTGCCAAAGGTTGAAGGCTTACAAGCCCCGCCACCCCAGTAAGAGATTTTAAAACTGCCTCTAAAATAAGTGAAAGCAAGAAGGACACAACAATACCAATCACGCCTGCAAACAAGCCAATAATTGTTGTTTCTGCATTAAACACACGTGACACATCACGTTTTGAAGCACCAACGCTTCTCAACACGCCGATTTCTTTTGTTCTTTCAATAACTGACGTGTAAGTGATAATTGAAATCATAATGCTTGAAACAACCAAAGAGATTGCAGCAAATGCAACAAGAACATAACTGATAATGTTGACAATGCTACCAAGCATATTTGTTAACATTTGTGAACTATCATTGAACACAATTTTGATAGTGTTTGATTTGTTCCAGTTGCTGATAAGTGTTGTTAAATCGTCCTTTGCATCAAATGATTTACAATAGAAGTAAATACCAGTTGGCACGTAACTTGCACCATACATTTGAAGGTATAAGTCAACAAGTTGTTCGTCTGTTAAATTGATTTTAAGTGAATCGCTTGTTAACATATTAACCATTTCTTGCAAGGTGTTAAATTCATAAATTGCACTTTCGGTGAAATAACTAAGTTCGCTTATATTCACTTTATAAGGCACTTTAAGAGTTGCATTTTTATCTGTAAGCACATTTGCTTTAAGGTTTGCAACCACTTGTGAAGCCTTGCAATTTTGCCTATATTCTTCCGCCAAGGCACGTGAATACATAACACCATTTGAGAATATACTGCCAGACGCATCATCTTTTAAGATAAGCACACCTGTTATTTTAAGTTCTTTTGTGTTTAAATTGCTATAAAGAGAAGCCAAGGTTGATTGATTTGCCACTATTGTTGAAACATCTGTAAGTCCGTTAAAATTAAGCACTGGTTCGCCGTCTAAATTATAATAAGCATCATTTAAAAGCAACTTATAGGTTTTTTGATTAATGATTGTATCTAACTTAACTTTGTTGCCTTCGGTTGGCAATTCTATGCCCAATTCCTGCAACTGATAGTTTGCAACAGAACGAGAATTAAGCACCAAAGCAAGTTCATTTGATTCGGTTGGATAGTTGCCTATCACATCATAAAGCCCACGCACATAATCTTCATTTGACAGGGCTTCAAAGAAAGTTGAACTGGTTGTGCCATTTAACACACTTGTGGTTGGCACATTGTTTATAGGATACATTATTGTGTTTTCGCCAGACTTATAATCGGTTACAAGGTGCATACTGCCAGCATAACTGATTTGCAATTCATTAATCATATCTTTTTTGCTTTTTTCTGCATAATGATTGTTAACATATTCAACAAATTCACTGCTGATATAGTTGTAACTGCCATAACTTGTAAGCATTTCCTTCATATCGTAAATTGAAAGTTCGTCATCAGCAACAGGTTCGCCCCTATCGCCACGTGCATTTACGCCATTTTGAAGGCTGTTTAAATCAACCGCCACCGAAGTAACAGAAATAGGATAACTTGCTAAACTGTCGCTTTGCATATTGTTGATATATCCCATCATACCAGCACTTGCAGCCAAAATAAGTGCAATTCCAATGATACCGATACTGCCAGCAAAACTCACCATCAATGTTCTGCCCTTTTTGGTGAGCATATTTTTAAAACTTAACCCCAAAGCGGTGAAAAATGACATTGATTTTTTCTTTTCAGTTTTAACAAATCCTTTGTTTTCGGTTTGTTTTGCAAGTTTTTCTTTATGCTTTTTGATTTCTTTTTCTGCCTGTGTGTGAGTGTATGGGTTGCTATCTTCCACCAATTCGCCATCAAGGAAACGCACAATACGAGTGCTATATTTTTCAGCCAACTCTGGGTTATGTGTTACCATAATAACCAAGCGGTCCTTGCTAACTTCCTTTAAAAGTTCCATAATTTGCACGCTGGTTTTACTATCCAAAGCACCTGTTGGTTCATCTGCCAAAATAATTTCTGGGTCGTTAACCAAAGCACGAGCAATGGCAACACGTTGCATTTGTCCACCTGAAAGTTGATTTGGTCTTGATTTAAGTTTATCGCCCAGCCCAACTTTTTCAAGCACTGCAATGGCACGTGCACGGCGTTCCTTTTTCTTGATACCGCTAAGAGTTAACGCCAATTCAACGTTTTCAAGCACGGTTTGATGTGGAATAAGGTTATAACTTTGAAACACAAAACCAACACGGTGATTGCGGTAATTATCCCAATCATTATCTTTAAATTGTTTGGTTGAAACGCCGTCAATAATAAGGTCACCTTCCGAGTATCTATCCAAGCCACCGATAATGTTAAGCAATGTTGTTTTACCACAGCCACTTGGCCCCAAAATTGAAGCAAATTCATTACGGCGAAAACAAAGGTTGATGCCTTTTAAAGCGTTAACCACTTGGTCTTTCAACTGATATTGTTTTTTAATGTTAACTAATTCCAACATATAACAATTCCCTTTTTTGTATATAATATTCCATTTCTTTTATAGGCTTAATTTTACATTTTAATCAGTCAAACTGTCAAACAAATTTTTAGACAAACATAAATTTATGTCCAAGCTTAAATGAAAATCGATTTTATTTTTTTATTGTTCTTTTTAATACCTAGCACAAAAAAAAGAACAACATTTCTGTTGCTCTTTTTTTGTTTTTAACTTGCTAAACAGCCTTTGCTTATTCACTAT